>NZ_BAYD01000081.1 GCF_000685075.1 Paraburkholderia oxyphila NBRC 105797 | reverse complement strand
TTCGCGGCGCAGGCGCTGGCCGTGAACAAGCAGATGGGCTGGGACACGTCGAAGATCAACGTGAACGGCGGGGCGATTGCAATCGGTCACCCGATTGGCGCATCGGGCTGCCGCATTCTGGTGACGCTGCTGCACGAGATGCAGCGCCGCGACGCGAAGCGCGGTCTCGCCTCGCTGTGCATCGGCGGCGGCATGGGCGTGGCGCTTGCGCTCGAGCGCGACTGAGCCGTACTGCAGTAAAACGGTTTGCCCCCGAGGCGCGATGCACCGCGCACAGGCGGGCAAACTGGAGAAGTTTCGCGCAAGACTAGACGGACAATACAAGCCGCGCGATTGTGCCCGCGCAATCTTCGCCCGGTGTGCGAGGACAGCGGGCCAGGACAGTCGTGGCGCCCCCTGGCCGGGCGCCACCTGGATGATTTTTAATTTTTCTCTCGCGGATAGATAGTATGACTAAGCGTATTGCATTGGTAACAGGCGGAATGGGCGGTCTCGGTGAGGCCATCAGCGTACGACTCTACGACGCAGGCTACAAGGTGGTCGTCACGCACTCGCCGGACAACGCAGGCGCTAAGGACTGGCTGGCCAGAATGAAGGAGACGGACCGCGATTTCCATGCGTATTCCATCGATGTCGCCGACTACGACTCGTGCCAGCACGGCGCCGCGAAAATCCAGCGCGACGTCGGCCCTGTGGACATTCTGGTCAACAACGCCGGCATCACGCGCGACATGACCTTCAGGAAGATGGACAAGGTCAACTGGGACGCCGTGCTGCGCACCAATCTGGACTCCATCTTCAACATCTCGAAGCCGTTGTGCGACAGCATGGTCGAGCGCGCCTGGGGCCGCATCATCAATATTTCGTCGGTGAACGGCTCCAAGGGCGCCGTGGGCCAGACGAACTATGCGGCGGCGAAGGCCGGCATGCACGGCTTCACGAAGTCGCTCGCACTGGAGGTCGCCCGCAAGGGGGTGACGGTGAACACGATCTCGCCAGGCTATCTCGCGACGAAAATGGTCACGGCCATCCCGCAGGAGATTCTCGACACGAAGATCCTGCCGCAGATCCCGATGGGCCGTCTCGGCAATCCGGACGAAGTCGCCGCGCTCGTGCTGTTCCTGTGCTCGGACGACGCAAGCTTCGTGACCGGCGCGAACATCCCCATCAACGGCGGCCAGCACATGCAATGACCGTCGCGCTTGAGCGAGCGGACATCACCTGATTATGGAATCCATCCAGCAGTTGTATCCGTGCAGGCTGACGCAGCGCGTCGTCGTGGTGAACCGGATCTACGGGCCACAACGCCTCACGGGCAGTGGCGCCAGGCCGTACCGGGAGCTGGTCTTCGAGCAGTGCTGCGATGCAGCCGCCTGCCCGAAGTCGACGCAATGCCCGCTGTAGCAGGTTTCAGAGCGCACTCCCGGTGTGTATGACACTCGCGCATGTCGCGAGTGAGGGGGGAACCACTGGCCACCGCTCGCCTGGCACGTGCCCACTGACGGGTGCAGCCCAATCCTGCGCGGTTCCGCGCAGGATTGACCGCACCATCCGTTTCGCACGGAACCGCCCGAGCGCTCCGATTTCACATCGTTCAAGACAAACGCGTCGCCGCTACCGGATGAATTCCGTGAAGTGGCGTGTGGCCGCCACCGTGCGCGACCGCCTGCGTCGCGCCCTGGTGTGGAGAAATTCCAACGATCCGCGCAGTGACGGGGTGAAGCGGGCGTGAGTGATCGCTGGAGCTTAGCGAAGGCCCAGACGCAATTCCGGTCTTCCGCATGCGCTCCGCCACGGAACAACACGTCGGGCTGCTCTCCCTATCCACGACGCGAGCCGCGAACGGAGGTAGACTGGCCGTCGATGGCGCGCAGCAGATGCCTGGCCGGACCGGAGCGCCTCTCTTCAACGCGGCTGCTTGCAGCCGGATTGCCGGAGCGACTCACCCATGGAACATGAGACGTCCAAAGGTTACGCGCTGTGGGGCCACGCGATTGCGCAACAACAGGGCCTGCTCACTTCGGACCGTTACGCTGCGAGCGGGACAATTACGCGCGACCAGAAGTTTGTCGAGGCGTCCGGCATTCTGGGGTGGTTCGATACTGAAGCAGAGGCTCAGGATGCTGGTCTGGCGTGGGCGCGCGCCTGGGTCGACAATCACGGTTGAACTTCAGATACCCGATGGCGATTCGGTAAGCAGGCGCTTTCACACTCCGGCATGAGCTCGCCTGTCGAGCGACATGACGTTGCAACTGCGGCAAGTCACGAATCGCCCCGATGCGGAACCCTCTGCCTGCCGTCCTCAGCGCGCGCAACCGGCGAGCCGCGCACTCAGCCACCGGATCCATCCCGGATCTCCGTAGAAGCAGTTCAGCGCGTTGTCGACCAGTCTCCCCGGTCGCGAGAGCGCTGTGCCTTCGCGTGAGTTTCGCCTGCCGGATGTTCATCACCGCACTGCCGTAATGGAACAGCACGAGACCAGGTTCGGGTGAAAAAAGATCCCGTGCCCGCCCGGTCGACTGGAACTGCACCAGTCACGCTCGCAGATCGAGCGTCGACGATCGAATGCGTGCGGAAACTCCGCTTCAGTCTGAAACCAGAAACCTGTCACGGTTTTTGGCGTCCTTGAGCCAGTTGGGTGCTCGCCCCCTCCCCGACCAGGTCGCGCCGCTCTGCGGATCACGATATTTGGCGGGCGACAGGCTATTTGGAGTTTGACTTCTGCCACGACGGCGGCCAAAAATCTCCTGCTCCGTGAATCCGTACTCCGCAACCTTGGCCCGGATGTCTTCGAGTGCGGCCTGAAACTCCGCCTGACGCGCGGCAGTCAGCTGAACCTGAAGTTCGGCCATTTGGAGCTTCAATTCTTTATAGGTTGCCACGGTCTGCCTCCTCTTGTGGACCCCGCAAGGCAATGATAGAGACTTTGGGACGACGTTGATTGCTGCGTGGACGTGCTGCCAGCCGAGCCGGAAGGTGACAGCCAGGATGAGGTCAGGATGCTGGATTGCCGCCGGTCAACGATCGACGCGGGGCTGCAGATTGCATCGCCGGATCGCAGACGGGACGGGACAAGTCACCGGCAGAGCGAGTGTCTGCCGGCTGAAGCGGTTAGCTCGGCCGAGCGGGTCGTCGGCGCTGCACGGCGACCACGCAACTTGCCTACGACCGTATCAAGAATTACTGGGCGGCCGCTTCAGGCGCGGCAGCGACCTCAACCGCCATTGGCGCCTTTTTCGCCGCGACCTTGCGCGGCGCCGCCGCCTTCTTTACGGGCGCCGTGGCTTTGCGCGCACGCGTACCGTTTGCCGGCGAGGCCGCGCGGCCAATCGTTGCCTTCTTCGTGGCGACTCTCCGCGCGACGGCCTTTTTCGCTGCGGCGGCCTTCGCAGTTGCCTTTTTCGCTGGAGCCGCCTTTGCCTCAGGGGCGTCCGTCTTCACGCCTGCTTCGATGAGGAATTTCGACCGGTTCTTCACGTCGCGGATCCAGAGTGGCGCTCGCCCGCGGCCGCTCCACGTCGCGCCCGTCTTCGGATCCATATATTTGGGTTCGACGTGATGCACGCTTGCCCGCGGAGCTTTCCCCGCCCCTTCCGCGGCCAGCGCTGAGGGCTTTCTGCCGCGCTTTTTCCCGACAAAACTTTCGATGTCGGCGACGGTCAGCGCGTACTTGTGCATCAGATCACGGATTTTGGTCAGTCCGACCGAGTTCTGCTTTTCAGCGATCGTTGCCGCCTGCTTCTGGAGCTTTGCTATCTTCAAGTTGATTGCATCCAAAGTTGCCATTGCCTTCCCTCCCTGTGAGGTTTGCCGTATATGCGATTGTGAAACTTCCCTGGTACATCGAAGTTCATTGCAATGCGTCACGAGTGACGCCATCGTCGCGATGCCGATTATGTCGTTAAAGACCAGCACGCGCAAACCGGGAGGCACCGGCCCTGATACGCGCGCGGCCCCGGACTCAGTTCGAGCCCGTATGCAAGTTACTTTGGCCTGAAATGCTCTTTTCTCTCTATGCGTGCAATGCCTGCAGAGAATGAATGCGGGTTGTCGCGCAGACATGAGGGGATGACTCTTTCCGCCTGGCGCTCTTTCGCTACTTTGTATGTCCCCGCACGCGGTGTTCGCTTCGATCTAGCGGCGACATCTGGTGCCAGCAGGTCTGCTTCTAGCTTTACCGTTCGACGCGCCCGCGTTTGACAAGGCTCGACTTGATCGCACCGGTCGTGCGGCCATGTTGCACGGCCAACTCCTTCACATCGACGCCTGCCTCGAATGCTTTTTGCGCAAGCGCTCGTCTGCCGTCGGCGCCCAGGCCTTGCGAGCATTCGCCACCCTCTTTTCGCGTGCCGTTTGGGAAGCGCTGAATCCGTGCTCAGAGCGAGCGCCTGGGCCTCCCCATACTGTGCGCAGGCGACGCCCGACTGATTGAACGGGTTTTGATCTGACAGTGCTTCACCGATGAGCGGCTCAATGCCATTCGCGCGGGTTTCGATAATCGGGAGGGCCACCTGTGGGGACATCGTTCGTGCCAGGCAAAATGGTGAACTGGCGGAGATGATTGCTTCCCGGGCCGAACGAGTCTCTCTGGAGCTAGAAGATGATAACCTCCCGGCTTGATCAAGAAATGTAGTATGAAGCAACAGGATTTAGCCATGCAGACTGTCGCGGTTCTGGACTTTGAAACGACGGGGCTGTCCCCTGCCATGGGAGACCGCGCCACCGAAATTGCTGTCATTCTTCTACGTGACGGCGAAATCATCGACCGCTTCCAGAGTTTGATGAATGCGGGAAGACGCATACCGTCCGATGTCGTCGCTCTCACCGGGATCACAAACGACATGATCGCGTCAGCGCCTCCGGCCTCAAAGGTAATGGGTGAAGCGGTAAAGTTTGTCGGCAAACATCCGGCCGTCGCCCACAACGCCGGGTTCGACAGGAGGTTTTGGCAGGCAGAACTTGGGCTTCTCGGCCTCGCAACGGAACAGTCGTTTGCGTGCACGATGCTGGTGGCAAGGCGTATCTACCCGCAAGCTCAAAGTCACCGCTTATCCAGCCTGACGGAGATGCTGCGGTTGCCGACAGCAGGCCGTGCTCACCGGGCAATGGTCGACGCCGAGATGGCCTGTCACCTCTGGTGTCGACTGCAACGCGACATTACGGAAACTTACGGACTAGCCCGGATCGATCACGCTCTCATGGCCCGATTGCAGACGATCAGCAAGATCAAGGTTCCAACATTCCTGCGGTCACTGGCTGACGCATAGTCGGCATCTGAGAAGGCTCTAACAAACACAATGTATTCCCCTACAGTGTGGCTAATCAAGCTGCGCTCGCGCCTGGGTGTGATCGACGCGGCGGTTCAAGCAGAACACTTTCAACCTATATGGGCTGCAATGTTCGTTTGAGGCCCAGACTGCAAGGCATATATCGATACGCAGGACCACAAAAGTGAGACCGTCGACATTGCGGTCACCTTATGGGGCAAGCGCGTTCGAATATTTTCGGATGAAGGAACTTCAGCTTTGCTACAAGCTTGATAGGCTGACACAAGCTCCACGTACTGACGCCGACGGCCGGCAGCTTGCAAAGCGGATACAGAAGGCCGGCAATGCTGACGAGCATCGTTGATGCACGCAATCCGCTCGTTGCATTTGCAGATATCCTTCGGGCGACCGACGCATGATGCCCGGGCAACGGGAGGCTCCATTACGCCGATCACAGAATGGCGCCTTTGCGCCGATCCTGTGCTGGCGCCTACGCGCCGATCATCCGGTGGCCCATTACGCCGATCACGGAATGGCTCCATAACCGCGATCCGTGACACCGCGCGCTTGGCGCATAATCGTGAGTTTGTCGCCCGGCGGATTTCGCATGCGAAAACGGCGCGCCCGGAAGGGACGTCGTCACGCGCCCGCCCCGGCCACACGGACGAGTCGAGGCAGATAACAGACAAGGTTGCCCTTGCAATCGCGGGTCGTGATCTCGACGTCGCTCGGCTGGGTTAGCGAGGCCGACGCCAAAAACGCGCGAAGCTGCTCGGCTGCCTTCGGATCTTTCAGGACGTTATCGAGACGCTTGCTGCGGACGACTTTCATCGCACCTCCGTGGTTGCCATCATGATATCGGGTCGTGCCCACGTAGAACGATGCCTTGTGCAGATAGGGCGGCGTGGCCGGGTCCACCACGATCGCCCCGCCCCCCCTGCCTGTCTATCTGGATCGAGGCAAATAGAGCGCCGTCGAAACGCGGTCGGTTCCGCGAGACGAGAAAGTCGGCAACAAGCTGCGAAGGGAGATAGCACGATGTTCCTTGCGTGGGCGCACCGGAACCTGCAGTGCGTGACAAACCGAGGGCAGCAATTCCACGCGTTCGTACTTGGGAATGTACTCGGGTTCGATGCGACTGATATTGCTTGCATCGGCACCGGCGAGTACCGCGAAATCGAGAAGCACCAGTGTGTGCAATGTCGAATGCTCTGGCGGATGCACGCACTTCGCTAACGTGTCGCGCCGACCGAATACAAACCAAGACTGCGGCGGTGCTAACGATACTGCACTGTCCACGCGGCTTGTTATCCCTCGCGCTTCCCGATCCACGAGATTCAAAACGGCAGTATGCGCAGCAGACGATTGGAGAAAAGTCAGTCCGGCGGGGTGCCCTTCCGATACTAACGGCGGTGGTCTTTCGCCTTGGAGGAAATGCTCACCACAAGAGCAGCTGAGGTCGCAAAAAACCGCCCGCTCCGGCTCGCTGCACCTCATTACAAATTACGTAGCATTCACTACGAGCGACCAGCAAGCATGCTCTAACGTGGACATGCCAGTCTTCTGGTCCTGTTTTTCCACTTTTCAACACGCGTTTCCGTGAAACAATTTCCGAGAATCGACGAAACTCCCCGCAGCATAAGCCTTGAGAGACTTTCGAGATTTTCTCCCAGTGTTTCACGGACCGAAGGTTGGCATGAGTCATCGAGCGACACTCGAAGCCATCTGATCTACGCCCGCCGCGCATCACCGCAGTCGAAATCCCCGTCGCGCACCCCGGCCAAGTTTCGCCCCGAACCGACCGCCAAGGCCACCTTGCCCGACCGTGGCCCTATCGCGCCGTCAGGCGCCATTTAGGCGCGTTGTGCGCCCGACGGTTAGTTGCGTGCCACAGGCACAATTTTGGACGTTTCAGAGGGCCGGAGGAGCGCACTGCGAAGTGAAGCGCTCGCCTGCTGCCATGCCAATCTATCGAGGCACTCGGCTTGTAGACCAACTCGGGCGAGTCGTGCTGGATGCTCAGTCCGATATTGTTCGGCACCGAGGCTCCCTCAACTGAAAGGCTCATCGATAGCGTGCAGATGGTGCTCGGCCAGCTGCGGCGGGCTGCGAATCGCAACGTGTTGATGGATTGCAGTACGCGAGGCCTGTTGTGCACGTGCACAACAGGCCTGCGATGACCAGCTACCCGCCACATACCATCAGCAATTGGGGGCTAGTCGTAGCAATTTGACGTCTCAAGGCGAGCGCTCGACTTTCACTGCAGCCCAGCACTCTGACAATGTCAGCGATCGAGTTTGTCGCAGCGCCAGCCTCAAGGGCCTCGCGCAGCAGCGTTTCTTCATCCACCTCCGGCCGCGCATGACCCACTCCAATCACCTCCGCGCTCGAAGCCAACTCAGACACAGGGTTCAAATCGTTCCCCTCCTGAACATGCGCGCGCCCGTCGGAATCATTCGCGGCCAGATACGAGGCGTTATAAGTGAAAGCCCGAGGCGTAGGCTTCGGCGCCTTTCCCGTGACCGTGCCTGAGTCAGAAGCCTGCACTTGCGCGGATCTCGAACTCGACAGGCTCACATACCAAGAAAAGCATGCGATGCCTTCCAGAAGCCAGCCGAAGAAGATCGCCAAGGCAAGATCGATCTTCGCCGTTGGTACGCCGAACCAGGCGGCCAACTTCGTCGACACAGGATCTCCGCGTTGTGCCTCCCGCCGTGAGAGAGCACGAGCGCGTTCAGCCGCTTCAAGGTCTTCATTCCGCTCTACACGTCGGGCCTCTTCGATCTGCCCCTTAATCGAATCGAGCTGACCGCGAAGGGTCTGGCGTCGTAGGTTCAACGCCCGGCAATCATTGCCGCACTTGATAAGCATCGACTGATTCAGTGCGCCTTCTACCTTCGCTTGCTGCCGCAACAGCGAGGAAATAGCGTTGCTCGTTGATGACTCTTCGCGCGCGACTTCCGGAACACTCACCTGCCCAGCCCGATTATCTCCGGCGTGCTGCTGTGCCGCGAGGAAGAACGTCCCATGCGTGTAGCCGGTCGAGACCATCGCGGCCAGCCACAAGACGAAAGCAACGAGACGAACTCCTCGTTTAGAACCCCGAGCAATTGCAGGAATCAAGTGAGCGCCGAACAACAGCGAGAGGCCGATGGCTATCCAGATCAGTTGTTCGGCGGGCGTGCCGCCGCGCTCGCTGCCGGCAAGCACGGTAATCGCAATCGACGCACCCGTAGCCATTGCGCCCACGCAGAATGCGAGCATCCGAGCGCCTGGTTCAACGCTAGCGGCCGGAGTCACTGCTCCTCCGCTTTATCGACACCTGGTTTCGACGCAACGAATCGCTGCAGAGCTTCCTGAATGACGTCCTGCAGCTTGTCACGAACGTCGATCGGAAGACCTGAAACCCGGAGATCAAGGCGATCATCACCATAAGTCTTGAGACTGCCCGCATCCTTGCCATTCGGCAAACGGAAATCGACGCGGCGATTGAAGACAGGTCGAGAGTTCGCCTTGATACCTCCCGACGATGCTTTCAACCCGGCAATCACCGCTTGCACGCGCTTGATGGCATAGTCGCCGCCGGCGATGTTCTGGATTAGCTTTGCCGTGGCGACGTCGTCACGTCCACTGATCTGCCAGTACCGACCGACCTCGTATGCCTTGCGCAACCCCATCTCTTCTGCGGGTATGGCGACCATGAGTTCAAGGAGGCTTTCAGGAAGCTCGGCCAGCGATAAGGTCTTCGAGATCTCCCCTTCTGCAATGCCTAAAACCTCGCCAAGCTCGCGAGCGCTCTTGAACGTGCCGTCTTCCAGTAGGCTTTTCCACTTCACCGCGTCATCGAACGGTGTCTGATCTTCCTTCGTGACGTTGAGATCGTACGACAGCTTATAGCTCTGCACGCCAAGTGGGACATCAACCACCAGTGCGATGACATGCGGACTCTTCAGTGCTTCAAGCGCTCGCCAGCGACGGCCGCCATCCGTAACAAAGAAGGAACCCGGATTGTTGTAGTCCGGCGTCACATGGATGGGCTGTTGCTGCTTATGCTCGGCGATGTTCGCAACCAGCTCTTGAAGTTGCGAAGGAAGATAAAAATGCCGCGCGTTATAACGAGACGCCTTGAGCTTCCCTAGGGGAATTTCGATGTTGGTTCCAGGGCGATAGCCGTTCGCCATACACCATTCCCGATATTCCGGACTCGCAGAATCAAGGCTGCCGATCGAGATATGGACGGACGATTCACGCCCCGGCGGTATCGCCGTGGCTGGGGCCTGTGTCAACCCAGCACCCGACGCGTGCGCTAGAGCGCGCCTGGCGTGATCAAACTTGGAGGGCGTCTCGCGGATTTGTGCCAAACCCGAAGTTTGTTCGCTGACCGTTTCAACGGTGCGTTGACGACCGAAGGCTTGCTTTAGTTTGTTCGAGGCCATCAGATCCTCCTTACGATACGAGTTTCACAACTTCAGCGGCTAATTTTCGTGCCTCGTCTGCTGCAGCCCGATATCCGACGGATTTGCTGGCAAACACTGTCTGCCCCAACGCGTAGGCTTGGGTATGAAGTTCCCGGCGGGCAACCATTGTCTTGCAGAGCGGATATCCAAGCTCCTTGATCGCGTCCTTCGTGAATTGGAGTTGCAGCCGCTTGTCGGACACCATCGTTAGCACCAGCGCAAACTTCAGCTCGGGGCGCTCCTCTTGGGCCAGGCGGATCTCTTTCACAATACCCTGAGTCGAATGCAGATCGGCCAAAGAAGCTTGTAGCGGCACCAGCACGAGATCGCTAAGCAGGAGCAATGCGCTCATGCTGATCTCCAGGTTCGGGCGACCGTCGATCACTATGTAATCGAAGTCGAACTGGCGCTGCTCAAGCTCATTGCTGATGTCAATGCCCGGTTGGGCGAGGTTCAGATAGGGAACCGAGATGGGATTTGTTTCGTCTGCCTGCCCGTACCAGCCGAGCAGGGTATTTTGCGGATCATAATCGACCAAAAGAACTCGCTTCCCTTCTTCGTGGTAAGCGGCAGAGAGATTCATCGCGGTTGTTGTTTTCCCGCTCCCTCCCTTCTGATTGGTTACCAGAATGATGATCGCCGGATTCGGATTCTTGTTCGACGCCATAGGCGGGCCTCCGAGGGTAGTCGTTAAAACTTTGCACGTGCACAACTCTCTTCGACACAACGTCAGTCGCAAAAACTTTGCACGTGCAAAGTTATGAGGTCGTCCGCGTCCACGCTTCAACACTGGACGACATGTGACGCGAATCGTAGCAGAACATCTGATCGTTGCGAATTGTTTGGTATTGTTTGTGTCGTGAATAAACATCGAGAGATGTTGTGCACGTGCAAAGTTAACGGCGCAATCGCCGTCGCTTCAACAACAGTGGTCAGGAGGATAGACCCCTGAAGCCCGATCGCGAACAGATTAAACGCGATCGCACCAACAGCCGCATCGTCCTGCTCGAGCCCGGATGAATGCGCGTCCGGAAGTGGTTCGCTTTTATCCAGATTGCCCTCGCTGACGAGCAACCGATTCCCGCTGCTAGATCGTCAATCGGCATCGATGCAGTCGGTGTCCGCTTCGCCGTGCTCTCGGAAGGATCGCATGTCGTACTGATCACCGGCTTCAAGTGTCGCAAGAAGCACCTCGCCCGCAGTCGTGCCTGAAAAAGTTAATCCGCGATTACGGTTCTTGCGAGTTTCGACGGCGACCGGATTGTAAGCTGACCTGGAGCGGCGGCTGGTTTATTGGTATGCCACCTGTGAATACGATACGGACGCTGCCAGCTCGAGATTGCGCGGACAAACGACAGACGCATGCGATGTCCGTGCGCTTTGAACGCCTTCGAGGACGACGCCGACGTAGTCAGCACAATCGACAATTTTCCGGCGGTGGTTAAAGCATTTCAGAACGAGAGCAGTGCAAAGCCGAGGCTTCCGCAGGGTGCGGGTGCGCTATGCTTACGCGGCCTCAATGCCGCCCCCTCCGCGCACCGGGTCAAGCGACATCACAGTGTTCCGCCCATTGGCGTAAGGCGGACTAGACTCCGGCGACTCGGCAGCTCGGAGTTCGAAGAAACAGGGACCTACCGAGGCAATCTGAGGTGGGCATCATTGCCTTAGGCGCCGCAGGAATCCCCTCCTTGCGCGACAAGTGTCGTCGTCAACCGCACGTCAATCGGCATGTAATAGAGGGTAAATCTCGTTTTGGTTTTGTCACGCATGATGTCAGTACTATGCCGCGACCTGCTGTACGGCCAGCGGTTGCCTACTCGTTGAGAAGCGAAGTACCGGAGAAACGTACCCTTGGGATGGCGGCGCATCCGGGTGACCGGGGGAGGGTGCCAGCCGCCGCGCAATGTGAGGTGCCGGGCAAGTTCCCGCAAGCGCAACGGCCGCGGACTGTTTTGATAGGTCTCGTTAGATTTCAATGGACCAAAGCGGCTGACAGGCCCAGACCAATAGGTGCGCAACTGGTTGTGCCTTTAGGGAGATGAAACACGTCGTCGAGAGCGTTGCCGGGGAAAGACAGACGCTCAATGGACAGGCTGGGAAGGCTGATATGGAAACGTGGTGAGCCCTATCCGCCGCCGAAAACATGTGGCAGGTGAATCGCGAGGGAGGCTATTCGGGGCCGAGTATGAAAACGCGGAAAAGCGAATTCGCGGTAACAGCCCATATGCGGACTCAAAGTTGCTTGCACGTTCATCGGCGGGCATGTTCCCGTAAGGAAATGCGGCTAGCCAATTTTCACCGAAGAAGGCGACTGTAAGCTGAGGGAGGGGAGAATGTCAGCGCAGGGATCACTTCATATTGTGACCCTAGCCTTCTCCATCACGAACCTCAACATGTCGCTATCGGTCGGCTCGCCCCATGTGTCGTTGGCCAGCCATGAAAAAAACGCTGTTGAAGCAATCTTCTTCATCTTCGCGATCGAGGCGACCTTGAGGTTCGACGATGTCTGCTGTGCGTTGAAGCGGTCGACCAAAGCGGCCTGCTCCGATGGTTCTAGCTCGACAAAATAACGCTGACTCTCAGCCATCCGGTCGGCGTGGAAAAGAGCGGTTACCTCTTCCGACGTGTTTGTATTCGCTTTCTTCGACTGGGGCAGTGCCTTCTGCTCGTTACCCTGCGGAGTCTCGACCGTATAGCCCATCTTCAGGGCGTTGCGAAAGTATGCCGGTACGTTCGCAATCGGTTGCAGCTTCGAGGCTTGCCGCTGCTCGACATAGCTCACTGCGGCGTTCACCGCTTCAGCGCTGTGCTGAGCCAGCAGTTTCCGTGCTTCGGAATAGGGCACGCCGAGCTTTTTCATTGCGGAAATTACATCTAGGTCTGATGCCTCGATAACTTCCGGCTTCACCTTTTCTTTGATGATGAACTGAAGAGAGGTAACCGCTCGTCCGCCTTCCTTCAGTTCAACCAATTCGAACGTGTGATCCGACTCAGTATTGATCTCGTCGAGTGCGCGTTGTAGGACGGCCCGCTTGAACTCCTTGTACACTTTATACGAGCCTTTTCGCCAGTCCATACCGAGAATGAGGTCGCGCCAAACGTCGACGGAAAGCGCCGGCGTCTTACCGAGACCCGCGTATCGAAGTACGTTTTGATAGACAGGCGGCGTAGCCGCGCGACTGAAACGCTTCATGATCCGGAAATCGACCCACGCCCATATTTCAGGATTCATAAACAGCTCGCGCAGATTGTCTGCGTAGTGGTAGCTGAGCATCCCCCCCTTCGAAAGCTTAGCCCCTGCCAACAGCGCGCTTGTGTTCCATTCGCCCTTGTTTAGACCAGCAAGGTAGTCCCAGTTGACGCCAAACGTCACAAGCTCGTCGACGATATTCTTGATATACGAAGTATTGTTCGAACTCTCGAGCCCGATCTTCGATGAGAGGGCGCCGATGCTGATGGTGTACCAGAGCCGCGCCGGATCAACCTTGTATTGATCAGTCGCGTGCTTGAGGAGAGCATCGAACACGCGATACTGATTCACCGTCATCGGCCCCTCCTTGGGCGCCATGTGCACGGCAGAAACCGCCTTCTTGTATGGCTCGGGCAACTCCACGTCCGGAAAGAGCCCGAACTGATTGGAGACAGATTCCGCTTGCGTTGCTTTTTGTTTTCGGGAGACCACGGCTTACGCCCTCAGAAGGAGGTCGGGGCATTTTACCAAAGGTGGAAAGCAGAGCGTATATTTTCCACCATTGCCAGAGAACCGGGCCCTGACTGAACCGATCTGTCAGCTCGGCCGTACGATCAACTATGCACGGCAGATCACGATAGCACTCCTAGATCATTGATCAGTAAGCACTTTTTTTGATAGTGTGTACTCACTCACACACACCTGAGTCGCTTACCAAAATCTTCCACCTTTTTGCCGCGGGTATGGCTTGGCAATTGCACATGCGGAAAGAGTCCGAACTGATTGGAGACAGATTCCGGTTGCGTTGCTTTTTTGTTTTCGGGTCGCCATGGCTTACGCCCTCAGAACGGGTCGGGGCATTTGATCAAAGGTGGAAAGCAGGACGTACATTTTCCACCTTTGCCAGAGACTTGGACTCTGGCTGAATGATGCGTCGGCTCGGCCGCATGGTCAACTACGCACGGCACATCTAATGGCGATCCTAAATCATTGATCAGTAAGCGTTTTTGTTGATAGTGTGTACTCACATACATCATAGCCGCTTACCATAATCTTCCACCTTTGTGCCGCCGAAAGGTGGTGGTTTTCAACAGCCATTCCGCTTCTGATCCCAAAACCTTACACCTCTTGGAGTTCACGAGCTCAAAAATGATGCGATCGGGCCCGTTTCGTCCCAAAGGCATACACCTTCAATCTCGTGATCCTCGGGAAACATCCCAAAGCTTTACACCGGAAATCTGTCCCAAGCCGATACACCTTAACGGACTCGCGCCTGGCTTGCCGGCCCAAACCGTTACACCTTTCGCAGATCATGGTCCCGATAGAGCGTCCCAAAACTTTCCACCATTGCGGCCAACAATGAAGGGGCGGAAAGGTATGTGGAGCACGGCTAGTACGGAAAGTCTGCGCGCTGGCTCAACTTTATTCAGCGATGAATCGACTGCGGCCCGATCCCATAACTTTCCACCAATCACGCCCAAGCTGAATCCCAAAACCATCCACCTCAATCGCTGGAAGTTTCCCAAACACGCTATCGTTCCGGCAGCAGCCTCTCATCCCAAAACTATCCACCTTCGTTCTCAGATGATCAGCCCGTCAAAAGGGACATCCGCATCCCAAGGTTATCCACCTTAGTAACTCCCGACGGCACTCCCAAAATCTTCCACCTTGGCCCCATATCCACACACCTTATATCCCAACTCAATACACCGTCATCCCATATCCACACACCTCACGTCCCAAAGCTGTACACCACCGGTCCCAACTACTTACACCTCTGTTGCCGGAAAGGCGTATCCAGCAAGGCTTTCCGGGAGCGTAAACGTTTTAAAGAGGTAAAGTGTTTACATACAAACACTTAAACGGCCCGTGTCAGCGAGACAAAAGCTTTCCACCAACGCGAAAGAGTACAGAGCTGGAGCCGAAGAGAGGCCAATCGAAGTTCTATCCCGTCCTGTGCCCACACGCCTCAAGCAAACCGGATCTCAGGTTTATACAGCAACCACAGAACCGCCTTAATCTTCGAGAGGCGGCTTGAAGTTTCGCGTTCGGACCTCGGGGCAGGGTGCATCCGTTCTAAGCCGGCGCCGCGCACTCTCGACCGCTGCAGCTGTATGGTTCGCAAGCTCTGCATCGAACATGATGAAGCATCTTGAAATAAACGCCTCCAGTCGTGAAAGATTCGGTAGGAAGCGGTCAAGATCAGGAACATTTAAGCGTAAGGACTTTTTGTCGCGTGTCAGACGAACTCTCACTTTGTTCGGCGTGCGTTCTGGGATCCGATCGAGAACGGCAAATTCCAGAATGTCGTCTACTGTGGCGTAACCCGCACGCACAGCTTCGCGCACTCGCGAGATGAACGTCGCTTCGCCAGTCTTATCGATCGCGTCCAGCAACAGCCCACCGATCCGGAAACTAATTTTCTCCGCCCCGCCGACAGCCTCGACAACTTCCTTCGGAATGCGCGTTAAAGCCATCACTCGAGAAACGTTCGACACGGAAACGCCAAGTGATTCCGCAAGATGACTCTGTGAAGACCACAGACGTCGTTTGAGCATGGTTTTGTAAAAGAAGCCAAGTTCGTAATGCGAAGCGCCATCAGCACGCATTCTGGTATGGACAGCTATCGCGGTTACCCTGTTGGGTATCGGCTTGGAAGTGGTTTTCGGATCCATGATCATCAAGCTTAGTTGCCTCGAATTAGTGTCAAGCGCGGCATGCCAGGAATCACCTTTTGGAGTGAATTACCAGTTAAAAATGGAACAATCTGATAACCAAATGCTGCAGATACGCAGAATTGATCAGAATTATGCAACTATCCCCTTTAGGCGCCTAACGGAAAAGGACCTATTCGCGGCGCTAAGCTCATGTTTTTAAAGGAATAGGTCTGCGCGCAAAGGTGTGCAAACTTTGCAAAGGAGGCTAGCACCGCTGACCAACGGAAATTCGGCGAGAAGCTTCACAAAAACAGCGTCATTCCGCCTTTAAGCGTTTAGGCGCCTAAACGGGAATGCTTCCGGGTAGTTGCCGCCGCAATCATATGCAAAATAGCTTCTCTTTTGCTCTGAGGACTCCCAGCCCGAACTGATTCAATTGACGCGAGCCCACAGTCCGCGCGCGTCATGCCTTTCCTTCGTCGTTCCCGAAAAGATGTCGCCCTCTCCACTGCACCGGGAGGGTACTCCGAAGAAGATCCCGAAAAGATCGTCTTTGACCGTGGCACGCGCCTGCGCGTCGAGGCAAATCACTGGAAGCTGCTCTGCTTCGTGCTCGCGTTTATCGCGGGCGGAGCGGTGTGGACGCGTCAGCCGCCGCCGTCCGTCGTGACGTCGTACGGCATCTCAGCCGACGCGGGTGGCCGACCGCTCATCAAGCAGCTCGCCGCCTACAAGCCCGACGACCAGGCGCTTCGTTCATCGGTCGCGGACTCCGTGCAGCGTTGGTTCACCATCGAACCGGTCCTGACGCCAACGATCGAGAGTTCGCGCCTCGCCCACAACATCAACGCGGTCAAAGCGCAGATGGTCGACAACGGCAAGAACCAGTTCGCCGAGTGGCTCAAGAAAGACGCCCCGTTCCAGACCATCACGGCCAACCCCAGGCTCGTGCGTGAAGTGAAGGTTGCCAACGTGTCCGTGCTCGACGATTCAACCGTCGTGGTCGAGTTCACGACCTCGACCACGCAATTTCCCGCTGACAGGCCAGTGGAGCAGCACTACGCCTTGACGTTGCGATACCAGATCGTCCCGGCCAGTTCCGATGACGCGGTCGGCACGAACCCCTTCGGGATCTACTTCCCGTTCTTCACGCTCCAGAAAACCGCATGACGATCCAGGCATCCCGTTCCCTGCTGCTGCTTGCCATTCTTGCCGCGCTCGCCTGCGCGCTGGTGCTTTCGCAGCCCGCGCTCGCCGCCCGAAAAGCGGCGTCGGCCGCTGGCCCACTCGACGTGGGCGCCATCATGGGCGACCCCATGAGCCCGGTGAATCCGTACAACTCCGGCACCGATCCGGTCACGATGCCCAACGACGCGCGCATCGTTGTCTTCAACTACAGTCGCGACCAGATCTTCCGCATCATGGCCGCGCCGTTGAAGCTCACGACCATCGAGTTCGCTCCGGGCGAGAAGCTCATCACGGATCCGGCAATGGGCGACTCCGTGCAATGGCTTGTCGACACCGACGGCGCGAATCACGTCTACATCAAGCCCGTGAAGCCGGGCCTCGTCAATACGCTGCACCTCACGACAAACCTGCACGAGTACGACATGACGCTCGTCTCGTCGCCTGTGGGCGGGCTCTTTTACCAGAGCGTGCGCTTTCACTACGCGGCGTCGCTCATGGCAAAGGTTCGTGCACGCGATGACGCGGACGGTTCGGGCGAGGCGCGCACTGGTGGACCAAACGACTCCGGGCCGCTCGGCGTCGCGCCTGACAAGCTCAACTTCGACTACACCATCTCGGGCTCCGCTCCCTTCAAGCCTGAGACGGTGTTCGACGACGGCAAGTTCGTGTGGCTGCGTCTGCCTGCAGACGCGCCATTGGCGGTACCCATCGTGAAGGACCATGGCGACGAGGTCGCGCCGAACTTCATTCGCCGCGGGCAGTACATCGTGGTCCAGCAGATGGCCGACAGGATCGTGCTGCGGGCCGCCAACGACGAGGTGACGATCACGCGACGTCGCCCGGGCATCTTCGGATTCTGACCGTATGTCGAGCGAGAATTCCGCACCCCTGTCGGATCAGGAGCGCGTCGTCAAAGGCAAGTCCCCGCGCAACGCGCTGGTCGGCGTCGGCCTGATCTTCGCCGTCATCATCGGCGTGATGGGTTACTACTACCAGTCGAAGGCGAGCGACAAGGCCGACCAGCAGGCGAAGGACGACAAGGCCGCGAAAACCGCCGCCGCAGTCGATCGCTCGCCCAGCGGCAACGATATCGACCGGATCATCCAGGATCAGCAGGCCGCCGCGCGCCGCGAAGAGGAGAGGGCACGCAAGGCCGCCGCGGCGGCATCCTCCTCGCAGGCGGGCGCATCGAAACCTGCCCTGTCGCTCGACCAGTTCGAGAGTGAGTCGCGCGACGCAAACCTGTCCGCGAGCGCGAAGGAAGACAGCGTCTACGCTTCGCCGATTTTCATCCCCGGCCACAAGGTGAAGGATCAGTCTGACGCGCAGACCAATGGAGTTGTGGGTCTCATCACACCCGCCCAGATGGCGCTACAGTCGGCAGCCGCAAAGCAGTCTGCGACGGCGGCCGCCGAGGCGCAGGCGAAGGCGATAGCCGGGGCGATGGGGCCGGGCAATACGACGTCGTCTTCGTCGGCGCAGCGCGACCTCGATTTCATCAAGGATGCAAAGGCGCAGTCCGCGTCCGGTGAGGGGTTCCTGAGCGCGGGCTTCGTCGGCCAGTCCGGTTCCTGCACACTATCGCCCCCGCATCACATCGGCGTGCTGGTCATGGCGGGCGAGAATTCCGACCGTCCGGGGACGGCCGCGCTCATGGTCGAGCAGGATGTCTACGACAGCGTGACGGGCACGTGCCTGATGATCCCGAAGGGCACGATGATCACCGCGCCGTACCAGAGCGAGATCAAGGTGGGCCAGGAAAGTATCCTCGTCGCCGCTACGGAGATGCGCCTGCCCAACGGCAAGCAGGTGCCGCTTTACGGCGCCGAAGGCGCCGACCAGAACGGTTACGCGGGCTTCTCGGGCGACGTGAACAACCACTTCCTGAAGATCTTCGGCGCGTCGTTCCTGACGGCCATTCTGCTGAACCACTTCACCAGCAGTGATACGAGTTCGACGACGACTGGCCCGCTGGGCGTCACGCAGGTGGGCAACACGGCAGGCCAGGTGGCAGCGCAGACCTCCCAGTCCATCCTGAACCGCTACCAGAACATTCCGCCGACGATCACGATCAAGCCCGGCCAGCGTTTCATGATCAAGGTGAACCGCGATATCCACCTGGAGCCGTATCGTGGTTAAACGCTCGCTCGCCTTTCTCGCGATGTCTGCTCTCGTGGCCGGTGCGGTGCATGCGGCCTCGATTGCCCAGTTCATCAGTCCGGATTCGCTTGTACTCGCCTCGCAGGGCGCGCGCGAGCTCGCATCGCTCGACGGCAAGCCGGTACTTTACTGCGGGCTCGCACCGTTCAACGCATGGGCCTCGCCTCTCGTTGGCCAGGGCGTTCGCAGCACGCCAGCGCAGGGCATGACCGTCTCCGTCGATGCGCGCGACGTTTCGCTTGCCAGCCTCATGGTGCGCAGTGGCTGGCTGCAACCTGACGAACTCGATGACGATGTGCAGGCCGCGATCGCGGAAGGCCGAGGTGGCTGGGCGTGCGCAAAGGCGGAGACGCCGTTCGTTCTCATGCATGCGAGCGTCGATCCGAAGGTGCTCGCAGGTATCGCGCTGAACGAGTCAGCGTACAACGGGCGTGCATGGCCGTGGACACTGAACGTCGCAGGCCGGGGCTTCTTCTTCCGCTCGCGCGACGACGCCTACGGCGCGATGCGCGCGCTCATCGCGGCGGGGCGCGACGACTTCGATGTGGGGATCATGCAGGTGAACTGGCGGTATCACCGGCAGCGCTTCGCGTCGCCGTGGGATGCGCTTGCGCCCGCAACAAACATTCACGTCGCGGAAGCGATTCTCAACGAGAACTACAGCCGCACGCATTCCATCGCGAAGGCGATCGCCTACTACCACAGCGCCAACCCGGTCCCGGGCGGCGCATACCTCGCGCGCTTCGTACGCAACCTCAACCAGATTCAGGCGGGCCTATGACGCGCCGGTTCCTTGCTCTTGCGACCTTGTGCGCCTTCAGTCTGGCCCACCTTGCATCAGCGGCGAATACCGATCCCTTCGATTTCGACTACGAGATCGAGGGGGGTATCGGCGAGCGCCCGGCGCTCGTTTTCAACGACGGCTCGAAGACCTACATCCAGCCGCGCGCCGGGCAGACGATTACGGTGGCGGGCAGCCACGCGGAAGGTCCGTATGTCGTGGTAGATGGCACGCCGGCGACGATCCAGTTCAGCGTTGGGGGGCACACAGCCGTCGCAACTTGGAACCGCGCGAACACGTTTATTGGTGGTCATGGCGTCGTGCCAGGTGTCGGCGATGATCAGCCGGTTGCGTTCTCCGGATTCAGCGGACGGCTCTCGCTCATCGGCGAGCGCGGCCCGCTCGAGCCGGTGCGCAGCCTCAATGCCACGATGCCGGTCGCAGCGATCGTCAAGGCACTGGTGCCGCAGGGCTGGAGCGGCTCCGCCCAGAAGGACGTGGATCTCACGAATGCAGACCGCTTCGAAACGCGCGCGGGCGAGAACTGGATGCAGTCGCTCGACCGACTCATGACGCAAACGGGCCTCTATGCAGACGTCGATTTCGATGCACGCCACGTGCGGCTGCGCCGCGATGTGGAGAAGTCCGGCGCGCTCGCCTACGCGGCTGCAACGGTGACGCATGCCGGCCCGGTGGCGGCCGCGTCGGACGCAGCCGCTGGCGTGCCGCCGGCGGAATCGCTGCTCGCGAAATACTTCGGCGCGAACGCGATCCGTGACGGTGACGACACGCATACCCAGATCCGCTTTTCGGGGAAACCCAGGGGGCTGAAGGTCGTGTCGGGCGACGGTGTATCGCTGCATCCGAAGTGGGACGCCGATACTGGCGTCATGACGATCGACCGTGCGGAACGCTTCACGGTATCGGACGGCACGAACCGCGTCGAGGTTGCGCGCCGCGCGGGCACGGTCTACGACTTCCCGGCTGGCAATGGCGCGCACCTCGAAACCGTTTTTGACGAAGGCGGCCAGACCTACTTCAAGTTCGCGCCGACCGTGATCAATGTCACCGTCGCTGACGTTCACCATCTGGGCTCGGGCGAACAGAAGGGCCGCTTTTACAAGTTCAACGGCACGTCGGAGCAGTTCATCGTGACTGCCGACGGGCAGACCGTGAGTGTGCTGCGCCGTCATGACGTGAAGTACTTCGAACGCGCGGGGGCGGCATCGTGAAGCGTTATCTGCTCCTTTGTTCGCTCGCGCTGCTGGTTGCGCCTGCTGTTTCGCGCGCGGACTGCATCGATGATGCGGCGGCCTACCGGCACATCAACCAGCGACTCGTGCGTGCGATCGCGCAACAAGAATCGGACATGCGGGCCGATGCCGTGAACGTCAACCGCAACGGGACCGAAGATCTGGGCCTCATGCAGATCAATTCTTCCTGGCTGCCGAAGCTGGCGCGTTTTGGCATCCGGCGCGAACACCTCTTCAACGCGTGCGTGAACGCCTACGTGGGGACCTGGATCCTCGCCTCAAACATCCGGCAGTTCGGGCCGACCTGGAAAGCGGTCGGCGCGTACAACTCGCTGACGCCCGGGCACCAGTTCGTCTATGCCAACTCGATCTATCGCCGCCTGCAGGGCCATTAATCGATGAGAAAAAATACCCTCTTTGCGACCTCGCTGCTGGCCGTGCTGGCGTTGACGAACTGCCCGGGCGCTACGGCTTCAATCGATCCGGACCAGTCGGCCGTGCATCCACCTGCGGGCGATGGCTGGCAAGTGCTCGGCCCGGGCATGAACGCGGGTGCCGCCTCGCCCGCGCCGGTTCGGTCGGTCGCTCTCGCATCCGCTGCAGCCGTGCCCGAGGCCACAAGCGAATCTGTATCTTCGCCCCTTGCGTCCGCCACGCCCATGATCGCCTCGACAGAGGTAAAGACCCTGGTGCTGCCCGGTGGGCCGGCCGGAGATCCGGCGAGCACGCTGACGTTCTCGATCACGCCGCAGGACATGAACCTGCGCAACGCACTCGACCGCTGGCTGCAGACGCTCGGCTGGCAGCTCGCCTGGAAGATCGATGATGACCTGCCCGTGGAATTCAACGCAACGTTCTCGGGTGATTTCCGTTCCGTGCTCACGCAGGTCATGCAGGCAACTAACCACATGCGCACACCGGCGCGCGTCTGCAAGCACACCAACAACGTCATCCGCGTGATTGCGCGCGCGGCCAACTGCAAGGACTGATCCGATGCGTCATTTCCGCTACCACTCCCTCGGTGTTACGACCCTAGCGGTCTCGCTCGCTGGTTGCGCCGTGACTCAGGGTGACGTCAACGACGCGTACGACAAGGCCAACGCCAGCGCCACGTCGGCGTACGGCGGCTTCGGCCAGGGCATGGAACTTGTCGAGGATGTGCCCGGCGCCTTCCTCGGCGACCGTCCCGTGCCGCTCGCCTATGAGGCGACGCTGCCCTCGGTCTTCCGCGACAAGAAGGTGACGTTCCCGCCAAAACTCGGCGTGAAGACAATCGCCACGCTGGTGTCGAATGCGACGGGCTACCCGGTTCACGTGAGCCCCGACGTCTTTATCTCGCGCGACGCGCTGATTCCCCGCCCGGGCAGCGACGGCAAGAGCACGCAGATCGCGATGGGCGGCGGCATGAAGTCCAACGAGGAGCCGGTCTACGATCAGCCGTGCGAGTCGTGCGCGGTGGGGCAATACCTGCACGACGTGAGCGAGAACCTCGGGCTCGACTGGTCATTCGACGGATCGACGATCAACATCACCCGGTTCGTGACGCGCATGTACCAGATCGCGGCCATCCCGGGCAAGGTGTCGATCGAGTCGAAGATGTCCAAGGGCACCGACACCTCGACCGGCAACCAGTCTTCGGGATCGACCGGTGGCTCGAGCACCGAGACGGGCTCGTTCTCGGCGGTGACGTCGTCCGGGCGCAAGGGCGAATTCGACCAGATGGAGATCATCCAGTCCGAACTGAACGCTCTTCGCTCGCCTATGGGCAAGATCACGGTCAATCCGCAGAGCCGCCTGGTCATGGTCTATGACACGAAGGAAGCGGCGGATCGCATGGGCGCGCTGCTCAAGAACGAGAATGCCATCTCGACGCGCCAGGTCGTGCTGCGCGTGCGCACGATACAGATTGCGCTAAACCGGGGTAGCCAGGCGGGCGTGAATGCTGACGTCGTATTCAACCGCATGCAGGGCGGCCTTGCGAAGTGGGCCGTGAGCTTTCTCTCGCCGACCTCGCTTTCCTCGGGCGGTGGCACGATGGGCCTGTCCGTTCTGGAGCCGAACGCGCCGTTCTCAGGGACGAACGCCGTCATCAATGCGCTCAACCAGTACGGCAAGACGATCTCCGACAACACGATCACCAAGATGACCCTCAACGGTCTGCCGGTGTCGGTCGCGAACTTCCAGTCGGACGATTATCTGCGCTCGACTTCGGCTTCCACCGGCAGCCTGACCGGCACGTCCGGCGGCGTACCGGGCCTGACGCCTGGCACGCTGACGACGGGCGATTTCGTGCATATCCTCCCGGCGGTCAATGACCACAACCAGATCGTGCTCGCGTACTGGCGAGACAGCTCGAAGCAGAGCAGTCCGTTTACGACGGCCTCGGTGGGCTCCGGCCAGACCCAGCAGTCGATCCAGCTCGGCCACGTGGCCGGCAGCAAGGATGACCAGACGATCGCGCTCTCGGACGGCCAGACCATCGTGCTCTATGGCGCCGTGACGGATACCGCGGACAACACGACGAACGCCGGTATCGCCGGTCTCACAGGGACGTGGAACAAGTCGCGCACGTTCCAGATTGTGATGCTCACGGCCTCCGTTGTGCCCTCAATGTGAGTGCCGCCATGCATATCACCGAACCGCTGCCGGGAGAAAAGCGCGCGCGCCTTGCGTTCGGTCTCGACTGGAGCGCCTATCCGGCGAAAGACGCGAAGGAGGGCCGCAGCCGCTACGCTGAAGACTTTTCCGCGACGCACGTCGTCGAGATGAAGATTGGCGCGGAGCTCATCGGCGGCTTCTGCGCGCCGGAAGCGGGGGAGATCCGCCGCTTGACGCTCTACTCGGGCGCGGCGCGCGTGGCGCTGCTCGAGCGCGTGCGTGCGAAGGCGGCTGTCCTCGTGCTGATGCAGGACGGCCGACAGGTTCATCTCGTGCATGTCGTACGCGGCGCGGTGCGCCACGATGAGGTCCTGTCACTCACGCAGGCGGGCAATCGGCGCGACGAGGTCGCGCAGCAATGCGCGAAGCTGGGCCTGTCCCTCACCGTCCTCGTCTCGGGCGATGGGCTATCGCCGGGTGACGAACCCTTCAGCCCGGGCGAGCTCCTGCAGCTGAAGAAAGCCGGCCGTATCCGACGCGTGCCAACCGGCATTCCGACCGCCGTCGTGGTGCTGCTCGTGCTCGCGATTGGCGGGTTTGCGGCGAAGCAGATGTGGACCATGCTCAATCCACCGCCAATCGTGACCGCGCCGCCCAGCTGGGATCAACAGTACGAGCAGGCGATGCGCCAGGTGTTTGACGGCAGGGTAGCGCTGGCATCGGAACTCGTGCCTCGCGTGCTCGCGCAGCTCGACACCATCGACACCAACCGCAGCGGCTGGCAGTTCGAGACGGCCTCGTGCCCGTCGACTGGCTTCTGTTCGCTGACGTACCAGCGCGCGGGTGGGTCGTTTGAGGACTTCACGCGCGCCGTACCGGTCGCGATGCTGCCGCTCGCGTTCGATCGCGCTGGCATGCGGCTGACCGCGCGCGGGCCTGCGATACCGAAGGCCGAGAGCCTGTCGGTCGAGCACATGAAGGCGTGGCCCGACGAGCAGCAGCTTATCGAGATGCTGCAGACGCCGCCGCAGCGCCTGTCCGTGACGCCCCTCGATCTCAAGAGCTTCGGGTACGTCGTGCGCCTCGAGCCCAGCCATTCGCTGCTCGCATCGCCGCCGCCCGCGGGCGAGAGCCATCAGGCGCTGCTGCGCGAAGGGAACTGGGAAATCGACGGCTATCGCTGGCAGGCGCCGCTGCTTGCGGCGCTGCCATCCAACATGGTCCTGGAGTCCATGGACGTGAAGCTCGATACCGCCGCACCCGATGAACTAGGCAAGGTCGGCATCCATTTCGTTGCGAAAGGCAAATTCTATGTTGTCCAATAAATCTCTTCGCCTTGCCCTTCCTGTGGGCATCGCAATGCTTGCGGCCGGCGGTTCTTCGCATGCGGCATCGCAGGCCCCGACTCCGTCGTTCGCAGCGGCCATCGCGCCCGATAGCTCATCAACGCAAATACACGCAAAGCCGGAGGTCGTGGCGCGCGCTGCGTCGACGCCCGCCGCCCCGGCGTCGCAGGTCGAAGTCCCGGAAGTCGTAACGGCGGCCAGTTCTCCTGTGTCACCGGATGAATCGCACCTCACGCTGCGCGATATCGACAACCTCGCACGCAACAAACTCACGCGATCGCTGCGGGGAGATGCGGACACGCCCACCGCGAGCGGCACAAGCGTCATGTTCAAGCCGCCGGCTCCGGTGGCCAGCACACTGGCACCTCCGGTGCAGGCCTACGTTCCACGCGAGCGCACAACGCCTGTGTCGTTCGTTGGCGGATACGTCGACGACAGGGGGCAGCACGTCCTCTACGAGTACAACGGCGCAGTCTATCCGGCGCGCGTGGGCGAGAAATTGCTCAATGGCTGGGTCGCGCGCGGGGTCGATGGTCTGTGGGTCACGGTCGCCCAAGGCAAACACACCTGGCGTGTGCCCATGAGTGGCAGATCACAGGACTCGTCGAGTTCGTCTGTCGCTTCGGGCGGCGTGCTGGGTGACCTGTCATCACCGTTGCCCGCCGGGGTCAGCCTGGCTCAACCGATCTCAGGCTTCGGGAGGCAATGATGTCGCTATTTGGAAATCTGGAAGGAAACGAAAAGCCCCGCGGCGGCGTGATGGCCCGTCTGCGAGCGTGGCGCGGTGGCTTTGTGGAAGACTCGGAGTCTTCTGTGCCCGTTGAGCCCGCGTTTGGCCCGGTGCGTCCAGTCCGCAAGGGGGCGGGTGCACCCTCGGGCTCGCTGGGTGCGTTCCTGCGTGACGCGGACATTACCGATGTCGAGTCTGTCGAGACCGGTACGGTGTCTGGGCAGGACCGCGCTTGCGAGCCTGTCTCGGTCGCGGACCTTTCGCCTCAAGCGCAGGACCACGCATGGCCGGATGCAGGAGCCGTCGAGCCGCGCGGCGTCGCTGTACTCGCGCAACCCGAAGCGCCGTTAGATGCGCACCCTGGCGAGCAGCCTGAAGCGCAATCGCCGTGGAGAGAACCGGATGCGCCTTCTGAAGTCGGGCCAGACGATGCAGCCCGACAGGCGACGCACGCGCGGGAACAGGACCCGCAGGAACAGCAGGCAGACGGTTTGCCCCGGACTGCGCTGGCCACACCAGACATCGAGTACATACCGGTTGGCATGCCGCAGCTAAGTTCCGCGCAGGCGCTCGCCGACTTCAAGCGCGTGCTGTGCGACACAACGCCCGACGCAACGCTGCGCATCACCCCGGATGCGCGACGTGAATTCGTTGCCGTGGACATGCAGGCCGGTATGGCCGTCGTGATCGCCACACGCGCGTTTCACGAGGGCGCGCTCTATACGACCTATCTGCGCGACCTCGAGCGTGCGCATATCTCGGTGCGCGAGGAAATGGTGGCGACTGCGGAAGTGATCGCGGATGTCTACGAGCGCGCGCGCATCCGGGTTTCGAGTCAACTTCCCGAAGGCTCGCGCGCCATCGCGCTCTTCCGTGACGTGATCGAGGCCGCCCACGCCTACGGTGCGAGCGACGTCCACTGGGAATCGCGCGACTACCAGTCCGACGCAGAGCTGCGCTTTCGGGTGGACGGTGATCTCTACACGTACCGGCGCATGCCCAAGGCGACCGTGCTGCGGGCTCTGTCGGCGTCCTATCAGGATCTCGTCCAGCGCAACACGAACAGCGGCAATGCGTTCCAGCCAACTGCGCCGCAGTCGGCCATGATCCCGCTGGCGCTCGCGACCGATACGCTGAACCTGCGCTGGCAGAGCGCGCCCCAGGTGGGCGGTTTCGACGTCGCTCTGCGCTTGCTCGACGGCAACTTCCGCAACTACACCGTTCGCATGCCGCATGCGATGGGCCTGGAAACGAGCCAGCTTGCCATCGTCGAGTCGCTCGGGCACGTGAGCGGCGGAGCGGTACTGCTCTCCGGGGAAACGGGGTCGGCGAAGAGCACGTTGCTGCGCGCGCTCGCCTGGATGATTGACGGGCGCGAGCTCAAGAAGCAGTACGCCGTGAGCATGCCCTCGGAATATCCGATGCCGTGGCTGTCCGACCAGTCGGTCCCGCGTGGCCTCGACGAAACCGAAGAAGAGTTCCGGCGCAAGGTCGCTACGATTATCCGCACGCTGATGCGTATGGACCCGGACGATCTCACGGTCGCAGAAATCCTCGACTCGGCGGTGGCGGGTCTTGTTGTGGAGCTCGCGCTGACCGGTCATCCGGTGCGCACCACGATTCACGCGGACAGCATCATCGGTGTGTTCATGCGGCTGATGGGGGACCGGCTGCAGATGACGGCCGACGAGGTCTCGTCGGAGAAGTTCATCAACGCCGTGGGCAACCAGAAGCTGATCCCGATGCTTTGCCCGCACTGCAAGACCCCGGCTGCCGAAGTGATGGGCGAAGCCGAACTCGCGCTGCTGCGTACGAAGTTCGGCCTCGACACCTCGAAGATGGCCTGCCGCAACGACGACGGCTGCGAGCATTGCCGCAAGCAGGGGCTGGTCGCGCGCGATGGGAAGGTTGCGGCGGGGACGAAGGGGCAGACACTTGCAATGGAGCTGTACCGGCCCACTCCGGAGTTTCTCGACCGGATCGCCGTGCGTGACTGGCGGGGCGCGGAAGAGTCGTGGCGGCGCGAGCGCACGGCGGACTTCGGCAGCGCCGACATGACTGGCAAAACGATTTACGAGCACGCGCTCTACAAGGCGTCCCGGGGGCTCATCGATCCGCGCTTTATCGACCGCGCGATGAAGCCGTTCAGCGTGTACCGCGTGATGCCCGATCGTGACGGGAGGATGCCGGCGTGATCGGTCGCGTCTTCTACGGAATCTGCATGCGCCTGCCGCGCGCCGAGCGTCTGAAACTGGCGAAGTGGCGCTTCCAGAGATTGCGCGAATCCTTCTACCGGGAGTCCCGTCTCGACATCGAGCAGGCGACGAGTCTGCGCAACCGCGAAACGCTGATTGAACGCCTGCAGGTGCTCAAGAAGCGTGCGCGGGACCGTGGACAGATTGTCTGGCTGGCCTACGACACCATGGAGGAGCGTATGCGTGAGGGCGACAGCCTTGCGCTCGCGATCAAGCCTTTCGTGCCGGTCGATGAGTTCGCGCTGCTGGATCTCGCGTTCGCCTCGAGCAAGGAAGATGCCGCCCGTCGCGGCTTTGACCTGTGCGAGATGGCCGCATCGGCCAAACGCATCCTCTCGACCACGACCGCGATGCAGATGGCCTATCCCGTCGTGCTGCTCGGCTACATGTACGCCCTGTGCATGCTCTTCGGCGGCATGGTCTATCCGCAGGTGCTCGAAGTTCGGCCGCTTGACCAGTGGATGCCGGCTGGCAGGTTCCTCTACGTGATCGATACGTACTGCTACGGGTACTGGATGCTGAACGTATCGCTGATCGGTGCCCTCGTTGTTTCTTATTTCTACGGCCTGAAGCGCTGGACTGGCGAGTTGCGCAACCGCGTTGACGCCGCACCGCTGATGTGGCGCAACCGCCGGGACCTGCGCGCGGCGCTGCTCATCGTTTCGCTCTCGGGGCTGCTCGATTCCGGCCTGACCCTCGCCGGCGCGCTCGAGCGCATCCGGCGCCACGCCGATCCGTGGCTGCGCTGGAATGTTTCGCGCATGGAGCGGCGGCTGAAGGCTTCGCCCGAACAGCCGATGCGCGCGTTCGCCACGGGGATTTTCTCCGAAGAGGTCGTTGACCGCATCGCAGACGCAGAGCGTCGCGACAACTTCGTGGACGCCATCAAGTCGCTTGGCAGGAGTTCCCTCGACCGGGTGGTGGAGGCGGTCAAGCGTAACGCGCGCATCACCCACTACGTGCTGCTCGGCATTGCCGCTGCGGCGTTCATTGGCCTCGGTGTGGGCTCCTATGTCGTCACAGGCGTCACAAGTCTCCAGAGCGCGCTCGGCGCGACGACGGGTAACAACCTCAACTAAGGAATACTATGAAAACCAATGTCACTCAACGTACCTACGGGCAGAAGCAGGCGAGCCTCCGGCTGGGCCGGCTCAGGAAGCAGACGGGCGAACTCTCGCTGATCGAGGCGGGCGCCGTGCTGGGTGCGGCCGCGTTGCTCGCGGTGGCGCTCTTCCTCGGTGTGCCCTTCGTGCGCAACATGGTGCAGTCCTCGAGCTTCACGAGCGAGGCGGGCATGTTCCACTCTGGCATCCAGAATGCGACGCAAAACGATGCTGATTTCTCCGGCGAAACGCTGACCTCGCTGGCGACGAACCACGCGTTCGATGCGGCGGGTGCGCGTGTGGCGAGCGACTACTCGGCAGTGACGGGCATCTTCGGCGGGGCAGTCACGGCCGTGCCGGGCAAGGTGACAACGGCCAATGATGCGATCGTGACGACTTACCCAGTGCCGAAGGCGGTTTGCTCGATGTCGGTGTCGGCGCTCGTCAATACGTTCACCGAGGTAACGGTCAACGGCACCGTGGTCTTTAGCCCGACGACCACGTTCAACAGCGCGACGGCTGGCACCGCCTGCGGCTCGGCGGGTAATGTGGCCACAGTCGGGTTGTACACGACGCGCAGCTAAGGACTGGGCATGGGAAGCATCATTGAAATGATGGTTTTCCTCGCGGCGTCCGCGATCCTGACGGTGTACTCGATCCGCGAAGACATCCAGAAGCATCGCTCGACGTTGCTGGCCACCGAAGGGCTGAACGAAGCGGTGATCGCAGACGCTCTCGGCAGCTGGGCCAGCGAGAACTATTCGACGCTGCTGACCCGGTACACGCAGTCCGGAAACCCGTCGCTTCCGGCGCCGACGCTGGCCGACCTGCAGGCGGCAGGCAACCTGAAGCAGGCGTACCGCGCCGGGCCATTCTGGGGCGGTACCTACACGATCCAGCTGGCGATGCTGCCCGCCGGCTGTACCGCGCAGGCGGGCAACTGCCATGTGTCGTGGGTCTTCTATCCGTCGCTGCCCTATACGCGCAACGGAACGCCCGACGTGGTGGGCGCGGCGCAGATAGCGCTTGCGGGGAGCGCGAACGGGTCGCAGTTCGGCTACTCGTCGACGAGCAACCCGCAGACGATCTCGGGCATCAACGGCGCATGGACGGCGAGCAATCCGCTAACGGGAACGCCGGCGGCGACCATTCTCGCGACCAACGGCCCGAGCGCCGATGGAAATTCGCTGTACATCCGGCGCGACGGCAGCCTCACCTGGACGGGGAGCCAGAACGTCAACGGCGTGGACCTGCACAACGTCGGGAGCATCGACGCGCAGGGCACGATCGCTGCACCCGCTGTCTCGGCGTCCAACGTCGCGGTGTCCAACGCTGTGCTCTCTCCGGGCACGCTGTACGTGCAGAACGCCGCAGGCAACACGCCAGCGCCGATCGACACCGGGGCGGCTACCGTTCACGGTAACGCTGTTGTGAACGGAACACTCGCGATCGCAAATACAGGCGTTCCCCGGGGCTGGTGCTCGTCGCCGCCGGGCACGACAAACCTCTATGCCAACGCCGACGGTTCGGGGCAGATTCTCTCGTGTGTGGGAAACCAGTTGATCCCAGTGAGCGGCCCCGCACCGCGCTATCAATACTACAACGTGACGTATGGCACGTATGTGCCAGCGCCGCCATGTTCTTCGGGTGGCTCGCCGCAAATTCTGCTGGTGCCGCAAGCCTTCTGGATCGATTCGACCGCTGTCCTGAACGCATATGTGTCAGGGACGGGGCCATGGACGGTTTACCTGACGGACGGAAGCTACGCAGACATTGGCGCACAGGGCGTCGTCGAAACGTATTGCGCCTACTAGGAAAGATTTTGATGAAAGACGCAATGACGTGGTGGTGGCGTGTGATCGGCGGGCTGGTCTTCGCGCTGTTCGTGAGCGGGGCACATGCGGCGCCCGCGCACTGCTCATATGGCTACCAGGACTCAAGCTGCATTGCGCCACAGTATCGCGCGGCAGAGACGCCACCGACGTGCTCGTCAGGTCCGGGGTGGACTACCGTGTCGGGCGCGGTCTGGATCGGCTCCCGGTTCACGCAGCCGCAGTGCAACTATCAGGCGCCACCGACATGTTCAACCGGTCCCGGTTGGGTGACGAGTGCACCGGCCGGGTGGAACGGTAGCTCGTGGTCCGCTCCGCAATGCAGCTATCAGCCACCGCCAAGCTGCCAACCCGGATACGACGAGGTTTCAGCGCCGGGTTGGAACGGAGCAGCCTGGGTCGGCCTGAGTTGCCTCCCGCAGGCTCCTTCAGTTTCTCAACAAGAGTCCGCCTGTGCCGGTATGAATCCCTACACGAATTTTGTAGGTCAGTTCCCTCGGGGAGGTCCGGTTTATAGTCTTTACCCTCCCGGGGACTTTCCTTTTAACCCTGCCGGCACGATGACCGGCGCGGCCAGCTTTACCAATGTCTATACCCCGCTCGTTAATAGCGCGGGTACGTTAGCACCATATACAAGTTGCTGGGGGTCAAACGTTGTGACTCCTGGCTCGATGCCTGGCTCATCGGATGGGAGCCTGTACGACGTGTACGTTTCTGTCGGGTATCAGTCCGACCCGTACGGTGGAAACGACGTCGCTGCCGCAAGCATCTGCTGGACTCAGCACGGAACAACCAATGTCACTTACATGACCGTTATTGGCCTGATGAAGAACCCTGGCACCTGCCATTGACTCTCTTGAGTTGGCCATGTTGGCCGGGTAAATGAAAAGGGGTGCAGTCCATGAAGCCTGCACCCCTTTTTTCAAGCGACGCTCCAGCGATGATTAGCCGACTGTGTTTCCGGTCGTAAACGAGCCGGTTCGGCTGAACGGCGTGCCGTTAATGGCCCCAGAGAGCGAGACGGAATACTTCGTGTTCGCAGTCAGCGGTGTGGCGGAATAGGCGCGCGCTTCGAACGGTTGAATCAGCTTGTTCGTGTCATTTGTCGAATTGAGCAGTTGCATGGTGATGACATTGCCGGAGGTGTCGGTCAGGGTTCCAGACGTTAGTACAACGGTGTCGCCCGGATTTCCCGACACGGCCAAAGTCGGTCCGTAAGTACCGTTCGAATTGGGCGGAGTGGGCGTCTCACCGACGACCTTATAGGGAACCCCCGTTGCGCCATCGCAGGGGAACATCAACGGAAGGCTGCCGCTTATCGGTTGCAGATTCGCGGGCGTGATGACGCCATGCGCTTCAGGGAATCCGTTGTACGTCGTTTCGTTCCAGCCGACGCCGATCTGCGTAGCCGGCCACACAAAAGCCCCGACGTGATAGACCCCGCTCGCCCATGCGGTTGCAATGCTCGTTCCGTAGGCGGCTTCGGTCAGCGTACCGTTCGTATAGTACCCTGCGCTTTCACCTGCCACCCAGACCCTGCTTCCCGGATAGCCGGCCGCCGTGGCGCGATCCGCATATGTAGCGCCAGTGAACCCCGGATTGCCCGAGACTTCCGTGTCAGTGATCGTGCCGCCGTTCTTGCCGATGTAGTCGGCGTGCGCTTGCGAGGCCTGATCGAGAAGCGTGTTCTCCGTGAGTGCAGGGAAGCCGCATTGCTGGCGCTGCGCGTTGATCGTATTGAAAACGGCGAGCTGCGCGCTGTTGGCGTTGTATTGCGGCGTTGAAACATTACCCGTCGTCGGCGACGAAGGCGTCGTCCCGCTGCTGGACGAACCAGAGGGCGATGACGAGTTGTTGCTGCCGGAGCCGCTGTTACCGCCGCCGCCGCCGCAAGCGGCAAGCGTCAATGCAGCTGCGAAAGAGATGGCCGTGAGCGCGGTGATTTTCTTTTGATTCATTTTTTCAGGTCCTTTGTTGTTAGCTGCGCCCTTCGCGCGAGCCAGATACCAGTCTGTCGGGCCGGGCAAGAAGTCAAGTTCCCGTGGCGGACGCGGGGCGCACCCTACCGGTAACGGTAAGAATTAGGAAGATCTTTAAGCGAAAGCTTAAGAAGCCCGCCAGAGAAAAGGGCTTCCATGCGAATTGAATCGAGTCAGGTGCCGTTCCGGCGCTTCCGGTGGAAAATCCGCAGTCCAATGAATGCGGCGACCAGAAGCACACCCGTTGACTTCGGCGCAGTGCTAGCCAGGTGGGGAAGAGCCTGGCCGGCGATCCAGACCGCTGTGAAGGCGATTAGTGCGTGCGCAACGACTGGCCGATTGAGGAGACTGATTAGCCTGCTCGGCCTCTCTGAGATCCATCGAACAAATTCTTCGTTGATCTGTTCGAGGTCGCTGGCTGAGTCGGTCGTCGCGCGCGCCTTGCGGTAGAAACTCTCGTACTTGTCGAAACGCGGATCACCATAGCCACGAAGCCACGCCGACGCGCTGTCACGAACCATCCATGCAAGGTCTTCCATCGCAGGCGTTCCCATTAATGCATAGACCCGGCGCGCCAGGGCACGCCGGCCACCGCGTCAACGATGCAATGCCCGTCGTCCTCGGCGTAGAACGCGCCCGTCTCCGGGTTCCGCCAGCCGAACTGTGCCGTTCCATCGGCGCTGAACACCACGAGGCCCGCGGGCAATTCGGAGGGTTGGTTCACCTGCACTTAGATGGCTCCCTTGCCGCTTCGCACGCGCGGCACGAGGGTGTTGCTGCACGCAGGGCAACTGAAGCTGTTGCGCATTTCGATTTTCGACTCGTTGTTCGAGACGATGTAGTGCGTTTGGCACCCGCGGCATGGTGCGATCGACAGCCGGGCGTCCGCCGCCATCGCTCGCGTGAGGTTGTAGCCGCGATCGGTGGCGAGCAGCGCGCGTCCGGATGGGAAAAGTTGGTTGTATAGGTCGGCGGCGGCGATCAGCGCCTGCGGCGTGTTCGCCCCCATGTTCAACGCGGAGCGGTAGAGCCAGATGAATACAGACGAGTGCAGACGCTGGTGCGGCTTCTCAACAAACCATTGGAGCGAGTTGGGCTGGTTGCCGCATGGGGAGGGCTTTCCATGGATCGCCATGTACATCTGGCGGGTCTTGCTCTGCGGCAAGCGGAACAGTGTCGCGGCAGTGCTGGCGCGGCACCCATGTGCCATGAGGGCCGCCGCGTACATCTCGTGCGTCTCGCGTCCGAGGCGCAGTTCGGCCCAGTTGGCGGTATGGGGCAGTTCGCCTGCGCGAAACGGTGTCGTGCACATGATGTGGTGGGCGACCTGCTCGAGACTGAGGTCGTTCGCCGTAAACTCGAACCAGAATGCGGGGCTGACGAAACGCCACTGGAACAGCGGCAGGTCGCGGATGCCCTCTAGCGCAGTTCGCAGTTTGTACGCGGGCAGTTCGCCCAGGTAACGCGCGAGGTCCGGCGTCATGCCGAGCAGTGGCGCGCTCAAGATGCTTGTGTTAGCAACCGACTGGATGACGTCGAGAAATTGCCTGTTGTGATGCTGGATCGCCTGCGTGGTCAGCGCGTCACGCACCGGCGGCATTTTGCGGCGCAGCTCGTCGACCGCGCGCGTAGTGGGCGTCGCGTCGACGAAACAGCGCCAGTCCTCAATAGTCGGCAGTGACGGGGACAGCATGAGAAAGGGCGCGCCAAGGAGACTTCGCAGGGAATTTTCGTTGTGGCGCAGGTGGTCTATTTCCTTGACCTCGACGCGGTAGATCGCGTTGAAGGCAGGATTCGAGATCAGGACCTGCTTGATGTGGTCGAACAGATCGTAGTTGATTGCTCGGATGTGCTCAGCCTTCCACCGGGGAAGGTAGAGGTGTTCGATGGCCTTGTAGTCATCTGCGGACTTAACGTGGGTTGGTGCCGTATTCATTATTCACTTCTGTTAGCTGTGTCACTCGCGTGGCCGCGCAGCGCGGCCACCCTCGCGAAATCCGGAGCCGTCTATGCCGCCTTATTCAACGCCGCGTTGATTTCCACATGGATCTTTCCGACCAGGTCCCCAAGCGCCTGGAAGACCGCCTTGAAGCGGGCTTGATTGCCGTCAGCCGTGCAGAGGAGCTGCGCGCTGTGATAACGCTGAGCGAAAGCGCTGAAGTCCTTCACGAGCGCGCTCATCTCTTCGTCCAGGCGGCGGGCCGCTTCGAGCGCCGCGGTATCTGCTTCGAGCTTTGCTGCGATCAGAGCGTGCTGTCGGCCCTTCTCCTCGATCTCGTCGTCGAGTTTGCGTGATCTGGAAAGCAGGTCGGCGTACTGAGTCTCAAGACGCTTAAGATCTTCCTTTACCTGTGGATCTTCCATTTCGGGCTTGCGCGCGCACTGGTCGCGGAGCTCGCGGCGTGCCGCGTCCAACTGCTGCTGTGTTTCGTGAAGCTGCCGGTGAAGGGCGTTTGTGCTCTGGCTGCTCAGCGCCAGTTCGTTGCGTAGCCGGTCGGTCGATTCCTGGGCGGTAGTTTGTTGTGAGCGCAGCTGTTCAATCTCGTGCCGAAGCCGGTTGGTTTCACCGCTGGCTGAGTTGAACTGCTCAAGCAGACCAGCGTACTCGTCGTTCACTGATTCCAGTTGCTCCTTGTCGGCGGCGATGCGGTCCTTTTGCTGGCGCAAGATGGCAATCAGCTCACGGACGGTCCGCGTGGACATCTCCGGGTCATCCTTCCTCTTCTCGATAATGGCGTCGACGATGTCATCGCCGATGTCCGCGCCGACAAGGTACTGCATGTCCGTCAGGCGCAGAAATTCGACGGCGTCAGAATTGTCGT
>NZ_BAYD01000082.1 GCF_000685075.1 Paraburkholderia oxyphila NBRC 105797 | reverse complement strand
TTGAAGGTAACCGCACTCCCATAGACGAGATACACGTTCAGCTGTCCGGCTGAACGAGCTCGATCGGGCCATCCGGCTTCCCGATATTGACCAGCTTGTTTCGATGTCCGCACTCTGGGCAAATGAAGTGCAGGCCGTGGGAATCGACTTCCGGGTCGATCTCTTCGAAGTCCAGTTCGGCATCACATTCGCGGCATTTCCACATGGCATTGCCCATTTGTTTTCGTGAGAAGTTCAAGGATGCCAACGAAAGCACGCGATGTCGATATGCCTCGGAGAGACCACAAATAGCCATCGGTTGATGGCAACGACTATTAATGGAGTAATACTTGAACATTCGACTCGATGAATGCGGTCGGCCCCAGCCGCTCAGCGGTTAGGTTTCCTGCTGGATTTCGGCTATGCACCGCGCCTGCGGGCAAGCTCATTGGCGCGACGCTGGGACACTCGAAGCCGATCCGCGCCGCGGCCACTGGCTGCGCGTCGGGAGCAAGGGCGGGAAACTGGCGCGCGTCGCGCTGCCGCCGCTCGCGTGGGACTCACTGGCCCGGCATCTCGCCGAACGTGACCCGCCGGTGCTGCCCGTGCGCTGGCCCCCGGCAACGCCGGTGATCGGCAGTCTCGAGGCGGACAGTCACGCGGCGATCAGCAGTGTCGGTGGTGCGCCTCGCAATTGTTGCGATGTTGCGTACCCTCACCGGGAGGCAGCACCTCTCATCTTCCGGTACCGTTCACCACATCCTTGAACGCCTTGCCTGCCGTGAACTTCACGGTCTTCGCGGCTGCGATGCTGATTTCCTCGCCCGTCGCTGGATTGCGGCCAGTTCGTGCGGCGCGGTCACCTGTGCTGAAGGAACCGAATCCAATCAGTTGTACCGTCTTTCCCTCGACCACTGCGTTCGTGATCGCGCCGATAACGGCATCGATGGCCTCACCGGTCATCGCCTTGCTTGTACCCGTAGCCGATGCGACGGCGTCGATCAGTTCCTGTTTATTCATGTTTCTTTCCTCTGGTAAATTAGACTGTCCGGCACACTGTCGTGACCGCAACTCGCCGGCGAGACTCATGCGATGCTATCCGCGTAACCCTACCGCGAAGGCAGCAAGCCGCACAAGCCCCCGGATCGCGGGCAAAACCGGATTCGCCGTCGTACCGGTAGGACGACAAGAAAAGTCTGGATACCCGCGCCAACCCGGTCAAGATTCTGGTCCGGGTGAGGCCGAATGCGCGCGCAACGTTGCGGCATCAATGAGCACGACCATCGAGCGAGGCATCGGATTTCATATCGTCGCCGGCTTCTTTGTGTGGATTGTCGATACGCAATGAGCCCCAGTGGTAATTACACGAAGCGGTAACGCAGCCGGTTCCGGTTTCAGGCGCGACGCGGGCCGTAGTGGAAGTTCAAGGTTCCAGTCGAGGATTACGTATCCGCGTCATCTTTGCGGGATACGATCCCGACTGCGACTCCTGATGCGATGACCCGCCAGACGACGGCACCCCGAGCGCAGGCGTGACAGCGCAAGCTCATCGCCCCGACCGTCGAAACGGACCGACTCGCAGCGCAAAGACAGGTGAGCACGTGACCTTGTCGATCCGCGGCCCATTGCCAACAGAAAACTATAAACCACCTATGACCCCCAACGGCTGGCTGACCCTGGGCATCCTGCTGCTCGCTGCGACGCTCTGCCTTCTCCTGGCGTTACTCGTTGACGTCCGGGTCTAGATGCACGTGTAACATGCCGGTATCTCAGGGTTTCCTCCGCCAGCTCAGGCCTCGCGCGATTGGGCAGCGCCGCATCGACGTCGAAGCGGCATTCAGATCATTCAACACGGCGACGTTGCTCATGTGGCGCTCTGGCCCAGATGGCGCGGGCGGTCGTTGAGTCCTCGTGCCTATGCCGCCGGGTTCTCAATCACCCAGCGCTTCATGCTCAAGTCGCTCCCGGGAAACGTGACGGACATCCTTGCCCTTCACAACATAAATGACGAGCTCCGCCAGGTTTTTCGCATGGTCGCCGATCCGTTCGATGGCCGACGCAATCGACACATAGTCGAGCGCGGAAGAAATGATGCGGGGATTCTCAGTCATGTATCTCGGCAGCTTGCGCACAAATGCGCGGTACTGCTCATCAATCGCCTCATCCTCGCGCATGATCCGGGCAGCCTCAACCGTATCGAGCCGGGCAAATGCAGCGAGCGCATCGTGGAAGATGGTTCCCGCCATCCGACCCGATGACCGGATTTCTGCGATATTCAGATTCCTGCCCGCAGCGTCATTCGCAATTCTCCTCACCCGCTTTGCGATCTTGCGTGCTTCATCACCCGCGCGCTCAAGATTGCTGATGCCCTTCGAGTAGGCCATCAGTCGCCGCAGGTCGGATGCGATGGGCTGGCGCCGCGCGATGACGTTACTGCACTCCGCATCGATCTCGACTTCCATCGCATTGAGTCGATGCTCCTCATCAATCACCTTCTCGACCAGACCCATGTCGAAGCGGCTGAGCGCCTCCATCGCATCGGTCAACTGTGACTCAACCAGTCCCCCCATCTCGAAAAATCTCGACGACAGGTGTTCAAGTTCAGCATCAAACTGGCTGGATATGTGCTTGTCTGGCATTGAAAACTCCCCGTACCAGAAAGACGATAAACTGTTTGTACGGTTTGTCAAATCTGAAAAAACCATGAAAGCACAGGCTGCCAGGAACAGAAGCGGCAAGCGACCGCCTGCATCTCCGGACGTAGGTGCCAATGCGGCCGCGTCCGGCAAGAAGTCCGTCCAGGCTGCGAAGGCTCGACATGCGGCGGCGAAACCACAGACCGGGAGGGCAACGCCTGTTGAAGCGCCTCCCCGGCGCGTTGCCCACCACCGCAGGGAGAGTGTCAAACGGGAAAAGGTCGTCCGCGACACCTTCACGATGCCCCGGGAAGATTACGAGCAGCTCGCGGTGCTCAAACAGCGCTGCCTTGATGCAGGCTTCGCCGTGAAAAAAAAGCGAGCTCGTGCGTGCCGGGCTGCTTCTGCTGGCGTCTGAGCCGACGAAACGCCTTCTTGCGGCCGTGCGGACTGTCAAGCCGGTCAAGACCGGCCGGCCACCGAAGTCGAAGTGAGCCACGCATGCGGGCCGTCGATCCCAGCGGGGGAGGTTCGCGCGCTCACGAAACCGGTTGTCCCAGCTTGGGCAAGGCGATCCGCTTCCCTCGATACGCAGCCCCGTCGCGCTACCGTGTTCACCTCCGCAACAGAATCGATCACCACGCCCCGGCATCGTTTGTCGCGCAACATGAGACGCGGGCCGAAACGACGACGACCGGTGACGGGCACGAGCTCCTGTTCGCGTCTGGTGGCCGCCTTCAGTGTTGACGCGACGCCCGTCGGATTCCGCGTCTTGAGCGGCGACGGGATGAACGCGCCAGACGCAAGCTGGCTGAGTCACGCGATTGTGACAGGTCATGCTTGCTCGCAATGGCGAGTTCATCGGCGGTTTCGGGCAGCACGCCGGCACGCGGGTCCAGCTCCAGAAGGTATTCAGTCTTTTGCGCGGCCGGAACGAAAACACCGGCCAGTTCAAACAGGATACGTCGTAGCATTTGTTGTGACCCGGACGACCACCGATCCGGACACCGTTGCCCAGGAGAAATATTGGACCGGTCTGGTGCAGGGCGTCTGCCTGCCAGGAGCCAGCGTCGATGCTGGTTTTCACCGGGATGCGGGAGGTGCCGGCGGCGCATGCTTCAACAACATTGCACGGCGCCTGGCAATTCCCTGCAGTGCGGATTTTCGCCAGGACAAAATTCCATGACAAGGCATTGCGCAGAACATCCATGGAGCGGTTGCAGAGGGCAACACCGGCTCGCGCGTACGCCCTAACCGGCCGCTCCGGTCCCGTGCAGATCGCTGGCATCGTCCTTTCCAGGGTCATCGACATCGAGCGCAAGCACACGGCTGACGTCCCGCGCGAACTCCTCCATGACCGCAAGCCATTCGGGGGTATCCGGAGAAAAGTGTTCAGGATTCCTCTTTCCCCTGTGCCCGTCTGATCGCGCGGATGCTGGCCTCAAGCGCCCGCGCTTCTGCCCAGACCGGATCGTTATCGGGAAATTCGGGTTGTTCGTGCGCCATGCATGGATTTTCGGCAACCGGCTCACAAACTTTAGCGGGTTGGCACGGGATAGTCCGGCTCGCATTCAGGGCATATCAGGAACCGCTCACGGTTCCTCGCGGCCTTGATTCCATCTGGTGGGCACACATTCGGACCAGTTGGAACCCCCGCTGCCGGGCGGCGACGGCCTGCGATTCGAGCACCGCACACGACCCGGATCCATCGGTAGCGCGGCGCTGGGGCGCCAGACTGACTACGCGGCAACGATGCCAGATGCCGTCAGCTCGTGACTGAACAGCAGGTTGATGATCTCACGCGTCGGCACGCTGGTGATGAGCGTAGCCACCTTCCCGGGGCGAAACCACCGGCATCTCAGGATTTCGTTGGCCGGCGCAGGCCTCGCCGCATCGGGCAACACTGAGAAAAAGACGTGATGCCGTTTGTTCCGGCCTCCGAACTGGAACAGGAAATTCATCTCGCAGCCCTCCAGCATCGTCTCTTCGCTGAGTTCCCGCCGGGCGGCATCCGCGGGGGACTCGCCCCGCTGGATCGTACCGCCGGGCAGCGACCATCTCGCCCGCCCGCGTTCGACGAGAAGGACTCTTCCGCGTTGCCAGCACACGACGGTGGCTCGTTCTTTCATGATTCCAGATTTCACTACAAGTGCTATATTTTTTAGACAAATCGAAGAATTAGCCAGGGAGCCCGATTCCCGGTCACAGGCCGGAGCTTCCCCGGCATCGCGGTGTAACACGTACGCATCGGGCGCCGGCAAAACGCTGACGCATCGAGCCTACTTTTCTGGCGGGGAGAAAAGGCCATGCGAACCCGTTCGTCCCTCGAAATCTGTGCGCCGCTCGGCATCTTTATCTTCGCCTGTGCGCTGTCCATTTCAACACTCGTTATCGCCATTGTCTGGATGATGATCGGTGTCTGCTGTCTGGGCTACCGGACAGTTGCGGACTTTCCGGCTTACGGCGTACCACACAGGTGGCGCCATGGGCCGCGTAGTGGCTGTCTGCTTTTTTATCACCTCGCGTGGTGGCCCTGGTACATGCGCCACGAGTTGCGCGACTTCGCCACTCAGGCACAAGTCCGGCTCGTCCGGGGCAACCGGTCGCGCGATCGACGCACACGGTCCGGTCATGAAAGCGACGGGAATCCCTGACAGGTTGTCGTGCCATATTCGTGTGAGGGCCTTCAGTTCGCACCGAGCCGGTCGGATGTGTAGCCGCGGTGGTGTTCGCCAAGCCAGTAGTGGCACGGTGCAGCGCGGGACGCAAAATCGAGGACCCGCGCGCGGGCAACAGCTTCACCCAGTTCAGCACGTTCCGCACGGGGACGAGTTTTCCTGTTCGCCAGAGCGCGACAGGTTGTTGTCATTGCAACTGACCACCGTCCGCTTGATGTGCTGAAAACAATGATGCGGGGTCGCCGCTGGCGCCAGCACAACGGCGCGGTCTCTCAAGTCGAACCAGGTGACCGGGCAGATCCCTGGCCTGTCTCTCCATGTGCATGGGCAGCAAAGGGATGACCAGAATGGTCCGAACCCTGGCACGCCAGTCGCTCAGATTGTCTACCGGCCCTTTCTCCATGACCCGGACGCTGTCGGCCGGGTGCTCGAGATGGCTCAGCACGTTCCTGATGTGCGCCAGATCCCGTTCGGCAAATTCGTCGCTCACGATGGGTTCCCCGTTGCCTGTGTCCGGCTGGTTCGAACTTGTTTGCACTTCCCTGCTTCCGGCGTCGGCGCCACCTGAAGTGCAGGCTCCTCCGCGCGGACCCCGACGACACTCAACGTCGTGAGCGGGTCTGTTGCCAACATTCATGGTGATCGAGATTGCGCAGAAGATCCGCTCGCCGCCGCTCACGGAGGTAGTGCGCAGTCACACCCACTACAGCGATGACAAGCACGATCGTGCCGGCAGCCACACCCAGCCAGGTTTGGTCCACGTCAGCCTCCCCAGTTACACCCGGATCGCTGCCTCATGCTCCAGGCAGCACGCATCGTGAATATAGTCCGTCCGGATGACAGACCATCGGCCATGTGCCTGCGCTCAGCGCGCCCGGGCAATCGCGCGCAGGACTGCGTCACCTCGCGGGGTCACGCGAGGCATCGGCAGGCCGGCTTCGGGCGGCTCGATCGCGATCAGATCAAGCGCGCGAAGCGCGCCAAGCTCCAGGCGGTCCGCCTCCATCCGCTCAGGCGCATTCTTCACCAGCATCAGCGTGGCGAGTTCGTGGGGGCTCAGCATGGTATTCCCTGGCGTTGGGACGTTGAGAAAGAAGTCGGTATCCAGCGGCGATCCAGCGGAAAACGGCTATCTGGACGACGGGCTGGTTAGCGCGACTGACTTCGCTGCCTGCGGCCTGTAGGCGCGACGCCTGCGACGGAATCCGTGTCCGTGCGCGCGATGTCCCGCAAGGCAGCAGGGGGCATCGTAGCGATGGCGCAACCCGAATCATCGGGCGCCGGACCGGGCGACTTCATCATGGCGTCGGCGACCCGGAGGCTCCTGACCATCGCAGCGATAGCCGCTGTCGCGTGCCGGACCGTTTCAACATAGCCATCAAGGGCAAGCCGGTTCACCGCGGTCGACGTCTGCAACGTCATGTCCATCACGGCGCTGGTATGCGCGGCGACCTGGGCAGCAAACGGCAGCATCGTGCCGGCCCGATTCCAGGCAAGCGGCTCCGGCGTCTGCGACGGCGGCATGCTCTCACGCTTGTTCTGCGCGCCAGCGAGGACCGATGCATACATCGAGAGGTTCAACAGCGCGAGTTCACTGAAACCGGCAACCAGATGGCCGGCCAGGAGGGGGAACGCAGCCGCACCGGCTGCAGTTGTGGCAAATGATTTCTCTTCCGAACTGCTCACGAATTGGCTCCAGGTGCTCACCAACAGGCGTGGCCGCTGCCACAGCGGCCGATCATCGGCGTACTGGCGTTCGCGAACCTGCGCTTCGCGCCGCGCCGCCGATCAATCTAGAGGCTTCATTCTAACTTTGTTAAATCCGAGCCATAATTCCGGGTTGTTCAGGAGATTCCCCAATGGCTGGGAACGGACGGGCGTGGTGACCGGCTATGACGCTGGATCGATGCGCATTCATGGAACGCCATTGCATGGGGCAGCCCCGACGTTGTGGGCGCACCGGTTTCAGCCATCCGCCAGCGCGACGGATCGATCAGGGTTCAATGCCCTTCATGGCTGAACAGGTCATCAACGATCTTGCGCGCTGCGCTGTATCCGCCCATGAGCGCATCGGCCTCCGTTGCGAAAGGCCGGCCGCGTGATTCGCCGAAGCGCAACGGCGAAAAGACGGCGAGCGTGCTCGCTGCCTGAAATATCCTGACGACGGCGACATATCCCGGCCGGGTTGGCTTGAGCGTCTTCGGTCCGATGCTGATATCGGACTCAACAGAGATCTCAAGCGTAAAGCCCTCGTAGTCGTAGATTCGCCTCATGACCGTCTCCCTGCCTTATTTCTCGCGTCGGCACTCGCGGACGCCCGACATGGCTTCGAGCCGCGCACAAATCGCCGGGAATTCTCGCGCGCTCACCCGTGACAACGCGAGCTGCACGTCATCGAGATCGGCGTCATCCTCCGACTGCTGGACAATGAACTGCGTGACCCGCACGCTCCCGGTGCCGAGCGCCCGATGGACGCTGTCCAGCGACACGCTGCCGTGCTCGACCAGCAGCTGGATGGTGCGCTGCTGCCGCACAGAAATAAAGCGCCGTTCCAGCGGTTTGATGCCCGCCAGGATGATGAGAATGATGACCGTGGCGCCGATCGCCGCGGTGTACATGCCGCCGCCCACTGCCAGGCCAATACCTGCTACCGACCACAGGCTCGCGGCGGTCGTCAGACCGCGCACGACATCACCGTGTAGCAGGATCGACCCGGCGCCAGGAAAGCCGATGCCCGGCACCACCTGGGCAGCAACCCGGGATGGATCGAGCACGACGCTCTTCTGGCCCAGTACGTCGGCGAAGCCGTAGGCCGAGACCAGCATGCTCAGTGCAGCCCCGACGCAAACCAGCATGTGCGTGCGCAGGCCTGCTGCCCAGCTCAGTCTCCCGCGCTCAAAACCCATCACGCTGCCAAGCAGCGCAGCCATCAGCAGACGCGACAGGCGTTCAAAATTCCCGATCACTTTCAGATCCGCCAGAACTTGATCAAGCGTGCGGAGATCCCGCCGACTCACGCGACAGTGTATTGTGTCACTTTTGTGACATGCCGGATGGCTACCGCCGAGCGCCAGCGAATTTGCGCGAGGGCGGCATGATGGGACGCCATGTCGTGCCCCCGTACGGCAAACGCCCGCGCGGTCGACGCGTTCCCTGCCCGCCAACGCGCTCTGCCATGACGTTGCATCCAAAGAGATCGTGGATGCGCCCTCGCGGGCTGACCGAATGCTGGCTGACGACGCCGGCACCCTGGCGGAAATCACCCGTGGCGCGAGGCGGCCCCCATTGCGGGTTGCGGGGTCGGGGACCTGTCTGGGCGAGCCCAACGCCCGATCTCTGAACAGGCCAGCCACGCCATGACTCCACGAGCGACCGCGGGACGCCTGCAGTACCGTGAACTGGGCCAGAACCTGGCTCGATACGGGGGTACGCGCCGTCAGACCGGATCTCAGGTCCGCCTTCAGACGCCTGGCTGCATGGCCAGGGCAGCGATACGGGCGGCCAATACGAGTCCTATATGAATCCTCTATCTATGCATATACGCGAAAAGCATACCAAGATTGAGAAAATAAGGGTTTATCCTTATTATTGCGGCGCAGCAAATTGTTAAATTGATGCCTTAGAATAACCACTCTAATTTTGACGCAACCCCGATGGGCTGCCTTGAGCCTCACCAGAGGTGCCCGCCGCGATCTTACCGGGTAGCGGATTGGTTAGTTATACGAATGATGGAGCATGACCGGTGATCGTTTTTACCCCCGAACAACTCAGGGCCACGCATCAGGCCGGCATCACAACATCACTCGCTCTGGCCAGTGCCGCATTGCAGGGCATCGAAGCCGTGACACAACTCAATATGCGTGCCACCTGGGTGGCATTAGCGGAAAGCGAGGCCGCCCTGAAGGGCGCGATGCAAAGCCGCAAGCCGTCGGAGATTTTTGTCCAGCTGGTGAGCGCATCACAGCGCGCCGCAGCAAAGGGCATCTCCTACGGTAGCAAGCTGTCCGATATCGCGACGCACACCCGGGCGGAATGGGTCATGCTCGTCCGGGCCCAGTTGGAGCAATCCAGCTAACGGCTGAAGGATGTCTCCGATCATTTTCGGATAGCCGCCCCCCGGCTGCAGCGCTTCAATCACTGCGCTGAACGTGTCGCTCTCTTCCGGCAACCCTGACAGGACGCTGGCAATGTCACGCGGCAAGCCATCGAGACTACGCAACGGCACTCCCAATGCGGTTGTCGTTTTGATCAGGGATGGGGCAACCACGCGCGCTTTGGGCGACGCGCGCGACAAACCCGCAGGTCCTGATTCGCGCGTTGCACCGTGACCGCGATCAACAGATTTCGACGCGATGCCTGGCAGCTTCGACGCAGGCGAGCGTTTTTTCACGCGAGAACAGAAAATGACTGACATTGTGATCGTTTCGGCCGCACGTACCGCGGTCGGCAAATTCGGCGGAACACTGGCGAAGATTGCGGCGCCCGATCTGGGCGCGCTGGTCATCAAGGCTGCGCTGGAGCGCGCGGGCGTGAAGCCCGAGCAGGTGAGCGACGTGATCATGGGTCAGGTGCTGACCGCGGGGTCGGGCCAGAACGTTGCGCGTCAGGCGTCGCTCAAGGCGGGGCTGCCCACGGCAGTGCCCGCGATGACGATCAACAAGGTCTGCGGCTCGGGCCTGAAGGCCGTGATGCTCGCGGCCAACGCGATCCTTGCGGGCGATTCGGAGATCGTCGTGGCCGGCGGCCAGGAAAACATGAGCGCGGCGCCGCACGTGCTGCCCGGCTCGCGTGACGGCTTCCGCATGGGCGATGCGAAGCTCATCGACAGCATGATCGTCGACGGCCTGTGGGACGTCTATAACCAGTACCACATGGGCGTGACCGCGGAGAACGTGGCGAAGGAATACGGCATCACGCGCGAAGAGCAGGACGCGTTCGCGGCACTCTCGCAGAACAAGGCGGAAGCCGCGCAGAAGGCAGGCCGCTTCGACGCGGAAATCGTGCCGGTGGCGATTCCGCAGCGCAAGGGCGATCCGGTGGTGTTCAAGACCGACGAGTTCGTGCGTCACGGTGTAACAGCCGAATCGCTCGCTGGCTTGAAACCTGCTTTTTCGAAGGAAGGCACGGTGACGGC
>NZ_BAYD01000083.1 GCF_000685075.1 Paraburkholderia oxyphila NBRC 105797 | reverse complement strand
CGGCGGCTCGGGCGCCGATCCGGTCGCACTGCATAACGTGGCCAACGGTGACATTTCGGCTGCCAGCACCGATGCGGTCAACGGCGCGCAGCTCTTCGACACCAACTCGCACCTCTCTAACCTCGCGGGCGACGTCACCAACATCCAGGGTGACATCACCAACATCAACAGCAAGCTCGCCGATGCGGTGGTCTACGATTCGTCGGCGCACGATTCGCTGACGCTGGGCGGCACCAACGCCAGTGCACCGGTCGCACTGCACAACGTCGCCAACGGTGATATTTCGTCTGCCAGCACCGACGCCGTCAACGGCTCGCAGCTCTATGACGCCCTCCAGCAGGTCGGCGGGTCGGCGCACTACGTCGGCATCAATAGCGAATCCGGCGACAGCAACTACAACGGCGAAGGCGCAACGGGCGCCGCGGCGATCGCCGTTGGCGCGAAGGCACTCGCAAGCGGCGACAACGCACTCGCCATCGGCACCGGCGCCACGGCATCGCAAAGCAACGCGGTCGCACTCGGTGCGGGCTCCACGACGGCTGCTGCAGTCGGTACCGCGGGCGCAACGATTGCTGGCCAGGACTACACCTTCGAAGGCAGTAATCCGACGAGCACCGTCAGCATCGGCAGCGCCGGCAATGAACGCACGCTCACGAACCTCGCCGCAGGCCGCCTGAGCGAGTCGTCGACCGACGCCGTCAACGGCTCGCAACTCTATGCGACCAATACCGCCGTCAACAACCTCGCACTGAAAGCAGCTGACGCGGTGGTGTACGACGACTCGAGCATGAGCAGCCTGACGTTTGGCGGCACGGGCGGCACGAAGCTGATCAACGTGGCGGCGGGCGACATCGCGGAGGGGAGCACCGACGCGATCAATGGTGGGCAGCTGTACGGCATCACCGAGTCGTTCACGAACTCCATTACGCATATCAACAACACGCTGACCACGGCCGGCTGGGGTGCACAGGCTACGTCGACAGATCCGTCCGGCTACCAGTATGGTGGCTTCATCATGGACGCCAACGGCAAAGTAAGCAATCCTGCCGTCCTCTACGTTCCGAACACGATCGGGACGGCCAACGCGCAGATCGTCCTCGATCCGGGCCTTGGCAGCAGTGAGTACCCCACGAGCGCCGACCGCAACGTGATGTTGCCCAAGGGTACCATCATCAGCAACGTGGCCGACGGCGTGGAGCTGACGGACGCCGCCAACCTCGGTCAGGTCTACCAGATCGTCAATACGGCCACTGGGGGCGGAAACCAGTCCATCCGGGAGCTGATCAATCCGGCAAACGGCAGCTCCGGGGTCAACTCGAGCGGCCTCACACGCAGCTATACGACAGCGTCGTACTACACGCAAGTCGCCGGCCTCGCCAATAACGCCGGCTCCTACGGCCCCACCGACGCCGCGCGCGCGACCGGTGCCGGCGCCATCGCCATCGGCTCCAGCGCGTATACGCCCGTCACGAACGGTGTCGCGCTCGGCGTGCAAGCTTACGCAGGCGCACGGGACGCGGTGGCAATCGGCGCGGGCTCGGTGGCGAACCAGTCGAATACGGTCTCCGTCGGCAATGACGGCACGACCTCGTATGTCGCCTATGACGCAAACGGCAACGCCTATCAGGTTCAGAACGCCGTCAACACGCGCCGCATCGTCAACCTGGCCGCAGGCCAGGGCGATACCGACGCGGTCAACGTGAGCCAGTTGCGCAGTGTGGCAGCGGCGCTGGGCGGCGGTGCCGGCATCAATTCGCTCGGCGGCTTCATCGCCCCCACCTACTCCGTGGGTGGCACGACCGTGAATACGGTCGGCGACGCAATCGCGAACCTCGACAACCGTGTGCAGAAGAACACGGCCGAAATTGCCTCGCTGGTTGCGGACGCGAATTCCAGCGCATCGCAATCGGCCGATAGCGCATCGGGCGCGGCATCGTCCACGACGCCTGTGGTCGCGGCATCGCGCTCGCTGCTGGGCGCGGCCAACACCGGCAGCAGCACCGTCGGCGCCACCGCGACCAGTTACGCCGCAACGAACGTGGGCGACTCCGCCACCAGCTCGACGGACGCCGATGCCGTGCATTACGACTCCGCGGACCACTCGAGTGTGACGCTGAGCAGCACGACCGGCGGCACCGTCAGCTTGAGCGGTCTCACGAACGGCAACCTTTCGGACGACAGCACGGACGCGGTGACCGGCCAGCAGCTCTACGCCACGAACCAGCAAGTCGCGAGCCTCAACCAGGCCCTGCAGAACATCAACACGGCCGGTTCGACGGCCACCTCGGTCAACTCGACGAGCGGTGTCGCAGCAGCCTCGGGCACGCAATCGGTGGCGGTTGGTGGCGGCGCGGTGGCAACGGGCGCGAATTCGACGGCGATCGGCGACAAGGCCAACGCGTCGGCGAACAACTCCGTGGCGATCGGCGCCAACTCGATCGCGAATCGCGACAACGCCGTGTCGGTCGGTGCTGAAGGTTCCGAGCGCCAGATCGTCAACGTTGCGGCGGGTACGTCGGGCACGGATGCGGTCAACCTGAACCAGTTGAACAACGCGATGACGCAGCAATCGAACGCGTTCAGCCAGCAGATCGGCAATCTGCAAAGCTCGATCAACACCGTTTCGAAGAACGCCTATGCGGGCGTGGCCGCGGCAATGGCCATGCCGAACCTCACGCCTTCGGGTCCGGGGCGCACGGTGGTCGCAGCAGGTGGCGGCTACTACATGGGCGGCAGTGCTGCAGCGATCGGCGTGACGTATCGTTCGCAGAACATGCACTGGCTCGTCAACGGTGGCGTTTCCGTCACGAGCACTGGTAACACGGCTGCTCGCGCTCAGGTCGGCTACGAGTTCTGATCGCCGTCAACCCGGCAAGATAGAGGCACTGCGCTCACGCGCGTGCCTCGTAACATGCAAAAAAGCCACGAACGCAAGTTCGTGGCTTTTTTTTCGTTCGCGTACCTCGAAGCGTCAGCGCATCAGCGCGTTGCTGCCGCCATCGCCTCTTCGGTCAACCAGAACGACTCCGGCAAATCCTGCTCGTTGAGGTTCAAGCCGTCGCCGCCCCGATCGACGACGATAAAGTCGCTCACCTCGCCCAGCGCGATCAACGGGTGATGCCAGACACCCTTGGCGTAGTTCACGCCTTGCCAGCCGTGCGAGACGAACGCGCGAATCTTCGTGACGTCCAGCTCGCCCGCCGGCGCCACGACGACGAGATACGGCTTGTCGTTCAGCGGCACGAACGCCTGGCTGCCCAGCGGATGCCGCTCGAGCATCTTGATCTCGAACGGCAGCACGCGCGGCTGCCCACGAAAGAGATTGACGAGCGTGCGGCCGCTCTCTTCCGTGACGTCCACGTTCGCGAGATCGTGATAGCGGATCGTCGTGCCCAGATTGATCGGAATCTGCTTCGCGCCCGCGAGCTCGATCACGTCGCCGAACGGCGCGAACGCTTCTTTGGTCAGCGGCTCGATGGTGAGTGTCGTGCCCAGGGCCTGTGTCGTATCGCTCATGCTGTCTCCTTCACCGCGCTCAGGCGAGCGTGCCCCACAGACGCACGCGCGAGACGCCGCCGTCCGGGATGATGTTCAAGCGCACGTGCGTGACCGGGCCCAGCGCCGCGAGCTCGCTCTCGTAATAGTGCTGCTTGTCCATTTGCAGCTTCTGCTCGCCGAGCAGTTCCGGCCAGAACATCGCCTGGGTCACGAGCGAGCTGTCCGTGCCGCCCACCACGCGCGCCGCCTGGAACGAGCAGCGATCGGGATAGTTGCCCTTGAAGTGCGCCGTGTCGACTTCGATCTTCTTGATGATGCCCGGCTGCGCGAGCGCGATGATCGCCCAGTCGTTGCCCGGCTCGCGGCGGCGGCGCGTTTCCCAGCCGTCGCCCATGTTCACGCCGCGGCCCGGCATCAGGATGTTGGAGGCCAAGCCGAAGTGCTGGTTGTTGGCCGCCACCAGATACGCGCCGTTTTCCATGGCCGCGAGGTCGAAGAGCTCCGTGCGGCTCGCGCCCTGCCAGTCCATCTGCGGCTGGCCGTAGACGCGCAGACGCGCGATGCCGCCATCCGGATAGATGTTCACGCGCAGGTGCGTGAAGGGCTTGTCGTTCGACACTTCCACGTAGTGGTGGCTGTTGCCGTTCAGCGAGGTCGACGGGACGATCTCCGTCCACTCGGTCGTGGCGCCCGGAGCGCCTTGCGCCACGTACGCACCTTCAATCGACGCTGCCGGCGGATAGTTGCCGGTGAAGTGGCTCGTGTCGATGTCGAAGCCCTTGATGACGCCCGGGCGTGCGAGCTTCACGATGCACCAGTCGTAGCCGGTCGTGCGCTTGCGGCGCGTTTCCCAGCCGTCCATCCACTTGCCGTGGTCGTCGTACTTGCCCGGGATGAAGACAGCCGGTTCCGGATTGAGCATGCGCTCCATCGGGGCGAAGAAGTCGTCGCTCGTCTCGAGCGCCTGCGCGCCCAGGCGCGGGTCCGCGAGATTCACGTAGCGCCGCGTGAAATCCGGTGCGTTGGGGTCGAGAGTCGGGAGTGCCATCTTTGTCTTCCTTCGTGTCTTTTCTATGGATCTAAAACAGCGCCGCGCCGCACGCAAAACGCGGGGCGCGGCGTCAATCTCATGCGTCGATCAACTCGTCCAGCCTGAAGCGCGCGATGCGATAGATCTGGTCGAGGCTCGCGCGCATTTCGTCGGTGCGGGTGTTGTTCACGCGCGACTCGAAATTCGCGATGATGCCGTGGCGGTCGTAGCCGCGCACCGCGAGAATGAACGGAAAGCCGAACTTCTCGCGATACGCGCCGTTGAGCGCCTGTAGCTTGTCGAATTCTTCCTGCGTGCACAGGTTCAGGCCCGCGCCGCTCTGCTCGCGCGTGGACTCTTCAGTCAGCTCGCCACGGACGGCGGCCTTGCCTGCGAGCTCCGGGTGAGCGTTGATGAGCGCAAGCTGCTTCGTTTCGCCCGCGGCTTCCACGGCGCCCGACATCGTGCTGTGCAGCGCGTCGATGCTCGCGTAGGGACGCTGCTGCGCCGCCGCTTCCGCCACCCAGGGCGAGTGCTCGAAGATGCCCGAAAGCGCCGCCACGAAGGCGTCGGTCGAGGCGTTGTTCAACTGGTCGAGGGTGTAGTGCATTGCCTTCATGCGGCGGCCCCGCGGTGGTCGTTTTGCTGCGGTTGATGGGGATGGTGCTCGCGCCAGTGACGCGCGATGTCGACACGGCGCGTAACCCACACGCGGTCGTGCTGTTCGATGTGATCGAGGAAGCGCTGCAGTGCGCGGATACGCCCAGGGCGGCCGAGCAGGCGGCAGTGCATGCCGATCGACAGCATTTTCGGCGCTTCGTCGCCTTCCGCGTAGAGCACGTCAAACGCGTCGCGCAAGTAGGTGAAGAAGTGGTCCGCCGTGTTGAAGCCCTGCGGCGTCGCAAAGCGCATGTCGTTCGTATCGAGCGTATAAGGCACGATCAGCTGCGGCGTGGTCTTGCCGCCGGAGACTTCGACGTCCATCCAGAACGGCAGGTCGTCGCCGTAGTAGTCGGAGTCGTAGAGGAAGCCGCCGTGCTCCGCCACGAGGCGGTGCGTATTGGGGCTGTCGCGGCCCGTGTACCAGCCTAGCGGGCGCACGCCCGCCACGCGCTCGATCGCGTCCATGCCGAGCTTCATGTGCTCGACTTCGAGTTCCGGCGTTGCATCCTGGTAGTGGATCCAGCGATAGCCATGGCAAGCGATCTCGTGGCCGAGCTCGACGAACGCGCGCGCGACTTCGGGATTGCGCTCGATGGCCATGCCGACACCGAACACGGTCAGCGGCAAGCCGCGCTTCTCGAATTCGCGCAGGATGCGCCAGACGCCCACGCGCGAGCCGTATTCGTAGATCGACTCCATGCTCATGTGACGCGCCGGATAAGCGGCCGCGCCAACGATCTCGGAGAGGAACTGCTCGGAGCCCGGGTCGCCGTGGAGCACGCAGTTCTCGCCGCCCTCTTCGTAATTGAGCACGAACTGCACCGCGACGCGCGCCTTACCGGGCCAGTTTGCCTGCACGGGGTGCCGGCCATAACCGATCAGATCGCGGGGATATTGGGGATCGAGTGGCATGCTAATCGAATCTTTCGAATGGGTAACGAAATGTGAAGACCGCGCGGGCGGCCCGCACCTGCCGAAACCGGCTGCACCGGCCGAAATCCTTGCGCCACAAGGCTTTGCATTGCGCCGAAAATGCCGTTTTCAGGATCGGCCCAGTGTAGCTAAATCGTTATGGCGCGCCCATACGCACCGACAGATAGTGCGGGTCAAGCGACGTGTATGTGCCGGGGCGCGCCCCGCCTGGCGCTGCGGGGCGCGCATTGCACGTTTACCCGTACCGCAACGGCCGTACCGGCGGCGGCGTTTCGGTGGCGCCCGCCGCATCCGTCGGACTAAAGCGTGCGAAGTCGCCATCGTAGCGCTTCGTCAGGGGGCGCGCGAAGTCGCCCCGCTTGGCCGTCGCGAGGCGCAGCGCGACCAGCGCCTCCACCCATTTGACCGCTGCCGTCACGCCGTCCACCACCGGCACGCCGAGCGCGTCTTCCACCTGGGCGCACAGGCTCGTCATGCCCGCGCAGCCGAGCACGATCGCGTCCGCCCCGTCCTCTTCGAGGGCCCGGCGGCATTCCTCGACGATCGCCCGGCGCGCGGCCGAGCCCGGCTCATCGAGCTCGAGCACGGCCACGTCGATTGCCCGCACGTTGCGGCAAAAGCGGCTCATGCCGTAACGCTCGGCGAGATGCCAGGCCATCGCCCTGGTGCGCGAGAGCGTGGTCACGACCGAGAAGCCCGGCGCGAGCACGCTGGCCGCGTGCATGGCCGCTTCCGCAATGCCCACCACCGGCCCGCGCGCCAGCTCGCGCGCCGCGTACAGCCCCGGATCGCCGAAGCAGGCGATCACATAGCCGTCGAAGCCCTCGCGCTCGCCCGCCTCCACTTCCGCGAGCAGACCGGGCGTCGCGAGCGCCTCGTCGTAGTAGCCCTCGATCGAGGGCGGTCCCATCGTCGGGCTCACGGCGACGACTTCCGTGCCGGCCGCAACCACGGCGCGCGCACACTGTCCCATCGCAGCCGTCATGCGCTGCGTGGTGTTCGGATTGATCAACTTGATACGCATGTCAGTTCTCTGCTCGTTTCTTTGCGGTTTCGTGGTGGTTGCCGGTTACGCCCGTGCCCGTGCACGTTCGCCCATCGTCAAGGCGCGGTAGAACAGCGCGCCCAACCCCGCGCCGATGAACCACGAGAAGTTCGCCGCGCCTTCGAGCGATGGCAGCATCACGCAGAGGATCGCGATGACCGCGGCCGGCAGCAGCGCCGACACTGCACGCCAGTTCACGCCATTCGTGTACCAGTACGCACCCTTCGGCGAGACGGTGTAGAGGTCGTCGACGGCGAGACGCCCACGCTTCACGAGATAGAAGTCAATAATCAGGACACCATACAAAGGTCCGATGAAAGCACCGAGCACGTCGAGCGTGTAGTGAATCACGGCGGGATTGTTGAACAGATTCCACGGCGTGATGAAGATCGACGCCACGGCCGCGAGCATGCCGCCGGCGCGCCAGCTGATGAGGCGCGGCGCAACGTTCGAGAAGTCGAATGCCGGCGAAACGAAGTTCGCAACGATATTGATGCCGATGGTCGCAATCGTGAACGTCAGCGCGCCGAGAATGACGGCCGTCGGGTGATCGATTCGGCTCACCGTTTCCACCGGATCAGTAATCAGTTGTCCGAACACCGGCAGCGTGGCCGAGGTCGTGATCACCGTGACGATCGAGAACGCGAGGAAGTTGACGGGCAAGCCCCAGAAGTTGCCGCGATGCACGCTCCTGAGCGATTTGCCGTAGCGCGAGAAGTCGCCGAAATTGAGCATCGGTCCCGAGAAGTACGACACCACGAGCGAAACTGCGGTAATCATCACCGGAATCACTTCCGTGCCGTGATACTTCACGCCGCCGAGATTCAGGCCGATGTTGTGCCAGCCCGCGCGGTACACCATGTAGCCAGCGAGGATGAACATCACGGCATACACGGCCGGACCCGCGAAGTCGATGAACTTCTTGATGGTCTCCATGCCGTTCCAGAACACCAGTGCCTGCAGCACCCACAGTGTCATGAAGCCGGCCCAGCCCATGGCCGAGAGGCCCAGCATGCCGTGCTTGTGCACGTCGGCGTAAGGCATCAGTTGAGGCACGAACTTGAGTACGACGATCACGAGCGCGCTCGACGCGAGATAAGTTTGGATTCCGTACCATGCCACTGCGATCAAGCCGCGAATGACGGCAGGAATATTCGCGCCGAGCACGCCGAAGGTGCCACGGCACGCCACCGGATACGGCACGCCGTGGCGCTGGCTGGGCCGGGCGATGAGGTTGCACAGCACGTTGACGAGCGAGATGCCGACGATCAGCACCAGCAGCACCTGCCAGCTCGTGAGGCCGAGCGCGAAGAGACTGCCCGCGAACACATAGCCGCCGACGCTGTGCACGTCGGACATCCAGAACGCGAAGATGTTATAGGCACCCCACGTCTGCTCCTTGAGCGGGGCGAGGTCGTGGTTATAGAGGCGCTCGCTGTAGCCGGCCGGCAGCCGCATGCCGTCTGCCGTTTCGCTGCTCTCGGATGAATCGAAAGTGGGCACTGCCGGACTGCCTGGTGACGCGCTGAACTGAGCCATGATCCGCTCCTTGGGATGGATACATCGACGGAAAAAAGACGCCTGAAACGCCTCGAAACTCGCGCTGCGCCGCATGCTGCGGCCGCCGCGATGTCTGCGGATGGCTCGGGACCGAGGTGCGAGCGCTCGCGCCCCACCTGGCGTCGGGCTCGACGCCCCTGGCACCGCGCCGGTCGCGCCTCATGCGCGCCCTGCTCGCTGTGCCGCCTGCCCCGCGCTCGCCGTCGCGGCGAGCGCTGCCAACATCGATTTTTCCCTGCGCGCGGCGGCCTGCATTGCGCCCCGCCGCGCGTGTCTCCAGTTCCATTCAGCCCGACGCGTCCGCCCTTCGCGCAAACGCCGCCGTCATGCTTCGGTATCCGTTTCCGCCCGGCTCCATGCCCCTCAGCGCCGGCGGAACCCTGCTTACCCCTTCCTCAACGCCCTGCCGTGGTTGCGGCGCGCGTGCCAAACACATCCTGCAGATCCACCGAGGCGCCCGCCGGACGGTCGAGCATCTTCAGCTCGACACCCTGCAGGTGCCGCGTCATCAGCGCGGCGGCTTCCTGTGCCTGCCCGGCTTCCAGCGCCTCGATGATCGCCTCGTGGTCGTCGAACGAGCACGGGCTGCGCCCCGGCGACTCGTAGAGCGCGGAAATCAGCGTCGAGCGCGCCACGAGGCCATTCAGGCAATCGCACAGCACCGTGTTGCCGGTCAGCGCAGCCAACTCGGTATGAAACTCGCCCGACAGGCGGATCCAGGCTGGATAGTCGCGCCCCTCGAACGCCTTGCGCTCGCGCCGGATGGTCTCGCCAATGCTCTTCAGCCTCCGGTTGCCGTGCTGCGCGCTGCAAATGCGCTCCACGACTGCGAGTTCGATGATGCGGCGCATCTCGAACACCTCGTGCACCTCCTGGAGCGACGGGCTTGCGACGAACGCGCCACGGTTCGGCTCCAGGTCGACAAGGTGATCGCTCGCGAGCAGCGAAAGTGCCTGGCGGATCGGCCCGCGCTTGACGCTGAACACTTCACACAACTGCGCTTCCGTGAGCTTCGCGCCAGGCGGCAAACGATGTTCGAGGATCGCGGCGCGGATGCGCGCGGCGATGGTCTCGGGTTTCGTGCCGGTCGCGTCGGCTTCGGTATCGGCGTTTCGCATGTCTCTCACCTTGATGTTGGGTATCCTAGTTTGGACATAAAGATTGTCAACAATTTTCCCGACAAACCTGGGGAAGATACTCAGGCTCGCGCCGCATTGGCGCGCCCAATTTCCGTGAAACCCGCGTCACTACGGGGCATTGCGCACCATTCCTGTGAAGAGATGGCCCATGGCAGCCCATTTTTTGTCAACAATTTCGGAGCGATACGATATCCAGAGCATTCGGCTAATTTCATTTTTCTTGACTGTTAGTTGCATATTTAACACTGGAAAAAAGCGCCCGGAGGCGCTCATGCGGTATCAGGATTTCTCTGTCAGCCCAGATGCGGATAGTCGCTCAGGGCAAGCTCGAAGCCGTGAGCGTCGGCGCTCAGTTGCGCCTGCGCGCCGAACGGCAACGTGACCATATTCTCGATGTGACCGAACGGCAGCCCCGTGAAGACGGGAATCCCCACCACCGAGCGGACTTGCTCGACCATCGCGTTCAGGTCGTAACCGTTGTCGTAGTCGAACGGCTTGCCGCCGGAAAAGTCGCCGAGCACCAGCGCCTGCTGACGCGCGAGGATGCCCGACAGATGGAGCTGATACAGCATGCGCTCCACCCGGAACGGCTGCTCGTTGACATCCTCGACAAACAGGATCCCGCCCTCCACCGGCGGCAAATAAGGCGTGCCGATGAGCGACGTGAGCACGGCAAGATTGCCGCCCCACAACATGCCGGAGACGTTGGCGTGCTGTGCCTGCGGCGCCTTCACCTTGACCGTGAATTCGGGCTTCGTGAGCGCATCCCAGAAGTGATGCATCGTGAAGCCGTTCAATTCCGGCGCACCGAAATCGCTCACGAGCATCGGGCCGCCGAATGTCTTGAGCCCCGAGCGCGCATAGAGCGCGAGTTGAATCGCGGTGAAGTCGCTATGTCCGACGAATGCGATCGGCTCTCCGGCGAGGCGCTTTTGCAAGCCGTCGTAGTCGAGCCCGTGCAGAATGCGCACGGCGCCGTAGCCGCCGCGCACCGCGAGCACGATATCGGGCAAGTCACGCCCGGGGGCGGCAAGGCGGTTCAGCTCGGCGGCGCGCTGGCCGTCGGTGCCGGCAAAACGCTGGAAGCGCCGCTCGGTCGCCTCGACGCCCTCCACGCGGTGGCCCTCGGCGCGAAGGCGCGCAATCGCGCGGTGCACCGCTTCCGGGTCATGCGGATAGCCCGACGGCGCAATCAGTTCGATGGTGCGATGCATGGTCATGGTCAACGGATTCTGTGGTCTGCAGCCGCGCCATGCGCCTGCCAGGGCACGGGCTCACGGCCGCCAGCAGCTATTATCCGTTGTTATCGATCGCTACCGGTCGTTATCGGCAACGCGAGGCTCCGCGGCGGCGGCACGGCGCGCTTCACGGCTCGCGCGGCGGCGCTCGGCGAAGAATGCGCGCAGCGCGTCGCCGCACTCGGTCTCGAGCACGCCGCCCATCACGCTCGTGTGGTGGTTGAGCTGGCCGTTCGAAAATGCGTCGACGACACTGCCGCACGCCCCGGTCTTCGGGTCGCGCGCGCCGTACACGACGCGCGCGATACGCGCGTGCATGATTGCGCCGGCGCACATGAGGCACGGCTCCAGGGTCACATAGAGTTCGCAGCCGGGCAAGCGGTAGTTGCTCAAAGCCGTGCCCGCGGCACGCAACGCGGCCATTTCGGCGTGTGCCGATGGATCGTGCGCGCCAATCGGATGATTGAAGCCGGTCGCGATCACCTCTTCCCCGCGCACCAACACGGCGCCGACAGGCACTTCGCCGGCCGCGCGCGCCGCTTCGGCGGCCGCCAGCGCGAGGCGCATGAAATGGCGGTCGCGCTCGGTGACGGACTCCGCCTGGGGTTCAGTGGGTTCGGCAGGTTCGACCGATGGGGTTTGCGGCGCAGCATCGCCCTGCAATGGCTCAGAGCGCTCGTCGATGCCTTTGTCGACCTCGCCCGCAGGCGTGCCGACCGGCACGCTCACGCGGCCCCCGCCGCGACGCCCTGCTCGAGCGTCGCGCGTTCGGACAGGCGCTCGGCGATGCGGCGACGGTACTCGTGCGGCATCACCAGCGGGCCACCGCGCAAGGACTCGAGCGCCATGTCGAGCGCCAGCATGCGGGCACGCAGCCGGCACTGCTCGGCCTTGTCGCTCACCTTGGCGAGTTCTTCCTCGAGATCGCGCAACGCGCGCAGCTGTTCGACCGCAGGCGGCACGAAGCCGGCATTCTTCAGAATGCGGTTCGCCACGCGCACCTCTTCGGGCACGAAGGGGTCGTCGTCGAGCGCCTGGGGCGCTCCAACGCCCGGCAAGTCGTCGAACTCGCCGCGCGCGGCGGCGGCGGCAATCCGTTGTTCGACGAGGGCATCAAGCAATTTCATCTGCAGTCCACTACGTTGCGGCTCACGCATTCTATCAGGGTAACACCTGGAAGACCGCGCGCGTCTGACATGGCCGACGTCAGACTCCGACAGATTGACAAGCATGAAATTTGATGCGTAGCGCATGCCGCGACGTGGCGCTGGAAAGCCGGAATCGTCTGATTGGGGTGCATGCCGTAGCTGGCTTATCGTGGAGCCCGCTCCGCTCTGTCCGCGTTCGAACGGCGACCCGGCAGATCTCATCCGCTTTCAGGCTCGATTCAAGCTCAAACCACGATGAAACATGTTTCGATTTTCGGCGCGTCGCCGGCTTCCGGTGCTCGTGCCGGCGCGCTCCGCCCTTTTTCGCGCCGATGCCTCGCCGCGCGGCGGTTGCGGCTTGGGGCCGCCTGCATCCTGCTGGCAGCCAGCCTTTCCGGTTGCGGCGTATTCTGCTCCGCGGGGGGCGGCAGCGGCGGCGGTTTCGCGGGCGCTTGCGGAGTGGGAACGGGAATGAGATTCTGAGGCGCCAATGATGGCAGCCGCGCCGGTACCGGGTGGTCTATCCGGTACCGGCCTGAAACGGCCAGCGCCGCTTAGCCCTTGAGAATCCGTCCCATTGCGTCGACCACGATGCTCACGTTCTTCTCGTTGAGCCCCGCGACGCACATGCGGCCCGAGCGCAGGATATACACCCCGAACTCCTCCTTCAGACGCTCGACCTGGTCCGCGCTCAAACCCGTGTACGTGAACATGCCGCGCTGCGTCACATAGCGCGAGAGCGTCTCGCCGCTGATGTGCGCGGCGAGCCCGTCGTGAATCGCCCGGCGCATGCGCGCGATGCGCTCGCACATGGCCGCCAGCTCCGTCTCCCACGATGCCTTGAGCTCGGGGTTCGTGAGCACGCGCGTGACGATCTTCGCGCCGTGCGTCGGCGGATTGCTGTAGTTCGAGCGCACCGAGCCCGTGAGCTGCCCGAGCACACGGTCGGCCGCCGCGGCATCTTCGCAGATCACGTGCAGACCGCCGCAGCGCTCGCCGTACAGCGAGAAGTTCTTCGAGAACGAGTTCGCCACCAGCGCCGGCACGCCGCGCCGGCCGAGCTCACGCACCGCGAAGGCGTCGGCATCAAGACCCGCGCCGAAACCTTGATACGCCATGTCGACGAACGGCAGCAGATCGCGCTTTTGCAGCACGTCGATCAACTGGGTCCATTGCGCCTCGTCCAGATCCACACCGGTCGGGTTATGGCAGCACGCGTGCAGGAGCACCACGCTCTTCGCCGGCAGCGCGTCGATGGCCGAGAGCATCGCCTCGAACTTCAGGCCGCCCGTGGCTTCGTCGTAGTACGGGTAGGTGTTCACCACGAAGCCAGCGCGCTCGAAGATGAAGCGATGGTTCTCCCACGTGGGATCGCTCACCCACACCTGGCTCTGCGGAAAATAGCGCTTGATGAAATCGGCGCCGACCTTGAGTGCACCCGAGCCGCCGAGCGTCTGTACCGTGGCGACGCGGTTCGCCGCGCGCGACGGACACTGCGCACCGAACACGAGGGCCTGCACGGCGTCGCGGTACTGGGCGAAACCGGCCATCGGCAGATAGGGCTTCGGACCGGGTTCGGCCAGGATCGCCGCTTCGGCCGCGTGAACCGCCTGCATCACCGGCAGACGGCCATCGTCGTCGAAATAGATGCCAATGCTCAGATTGACCTTGTTCTGCCGCGGATCTTTCTGGAAGTTCTCATTGAGCGAGAGGATCGGGTCGCCGGGATAGGCATCGATATGTTCGAACATGGCGTTTGCTTGCGAGTTGCTTGCTGGTTATGGGCGGTTACGAAATGCTGGCCGGTACCGCGGGATTCATCGTACGGCGATGCTCAGCGCGTCTGGACGCTGCCGTGCAGCGCCGGCACCGCACCGCGGCGCCAGAAGCGATACGCGAGCGCGAGCACCACCAGCCACACCGGAATCAGGTAGACGGAAATCCGCAGATCCGGAATCAGATACATTACAACGAGAATGCCCGCGAGGAACACCAGGCACAGGTAATTCGTGAGCGGATAGCCGAGGCTCTGAAAACGTGTCGTTTGACCCGCGCGCGCCTTCTCGCTGCGGAACTTCAGGTGAATCAGGCTGATCATCGCCCAGTTGATGATGAGTGCGGACACCACGAGCCCCATCAGCAGCTCGAACGCCTTGCCCGGCATGAAGTAGTTGATGATCACGCAAGCTGCCGTCGCAACCGCCGTCACAGTCAGTGCCGCCAGCGGAATGCCGCGCCGGTTCACCTTGAGCAGCGCCTTGGGCGCGTTGCCCTGCTGCGCGAGGCCGTAGAGCATGCGGCTGTTGCAATAGACGCCGCTGTTATAGACGGAGAGCGCCGCCGTGAGCACCACGACGTTCAGCACGTTCGCGACCAGGTTGCTGTTCATCGCATGGAAGATCAGCACGAAGGGGCTGCCGCCCGATACGACCTTTTCCCACGGATAGAGCGAGAGCAGCACGCCCAGCGCGCCCACGTAGAAAATCAGGATCCGATAGATCACCTGATTGGTTGCGCGCGGGATCGTATGCGAGGGGTCGTCGGCTTCCGCGGCGGTGATGCCGACGAGCTCGAGGCCACCAAACGAGAACATGACGACGGCCATCGACATCACGAGACCCGACATGCCGTGCGGGAAGAAGCCGCCGTGGCGCCAGAGGTTCGAGACGCCCGCTTCCGGCCCGGCCGAGCCCGAGAGCAGCAGCCAGCCGCCGAACGCGATCATGCCGACGATCGCCAGCACCTTGATGATCGCGAACCAGAATTCGAGCTCGCCGTAGGACTTGACGCTTGCGAGATTGACGCCGTTGATCACGACGAAGAAGACGAGCGCCGAAACCCAGGTCGGCAGCGCCGGCCACCAGTAGTGCATGTAGATGCCCACAGCCGAGAGCTCGGCCATGCTCACGAGCACATAGAGCACCCAGTAGTTCCAGCCCGACAGGAAGCCTGCGAACGGACCGAAGTATTTGTCGGCGAAATAGCTGAACGAGCCGGCGACGGGCTCGTCGACGACCATCTCGCCCAGCTGCCGCATGATGAAGAACGCAACGATGCCCGCAATGGCGTAGCCGAGCAGCACCGAGGGACCGGCGGTCTGGATCGTCTGCGCAATGCCGAGGAACAGTCCGGTGCCAATGGCACCGCCCAGCGCGATCAGCTGGATATGGCGATTCTTGAGGCCGCGCTTCAGATGACCATTCTGGTCGCCATTCTGTGCACTTCGGCCACTTGTGTCGTTTGAAACCATGTCTCTTCCTGTCTCTTCTTTATCGATGCGCCCGCCCGGAGCCCGGATGGAACTCCTGCGCGGCCGCGCGAAATAAAATTGCGCGCGCAACCTTCTGCGCTGGCGCGCTCCCAAGGCCGTCAGCGTTGACCGACAGCCCTGTCAGGTGCGCCAAGTGTATAGGGGGAGCGGAAAAATATGATTTCATCTGATAGGCAGGCAAACCCTGATTGGTACAATTTCATTTCGCATTAGCCACATCCAGGGCAAGAAAAGTGCAAAACCTCACACTAGACCCCATCGACCTGCGGCTCCTCGCCGCGCTTCAGGAGCACGGACGCGCCTCGAATCTCGAACTGGCCGCCGCCGTCAAGCTCTCGCCGGCGCAGACGCTCAGGCGCCATCGCCGGCTCGAGGAACTGGGCATCATCAAGCGCTATGAGACGCGGCTCGACGCCCAGGCGCTAGGCTTCGGCGTGGTCGCTTTCATTCAGGTGACGATGGAGCGCGGGCACATGCGCGAGCTCGTCAAGTTCAAGGAGCTCGTCGCGAAGCTGCCGCAGGTGCAGGAGTGCTATTCCGTGACCGGCGATATCGACTACGTACTGAAGGTGGTGGCGCGCGATCTCAAGGCGCTGTCCGAATTCCTGCTCGATACGCTCATGCGCGCGCCCGGCGTGAGCAGCGTGCATTCGATCGTTTGCCTCGATGAGCTCAAGGGCACGAGCGCCATGCCGCTGCAGGAGTGAGCGCAAGCGTGAGACAGACTCGCTGGGGATAATCCCGTGCGGACACGCAATTTTATCTCATTTGCATGGCTCGTATGAGGGATGATTGTGTTTTCGGGGCTGGAAAGGGGCGTAGAAGCCGTAGCACCACCAGCGCGAGCCCACGCGGCATCGGCTGGGCGCCGCTGGGCCAAACGCCCGAAATAGTCTTGCTAAAAGCCCCATCGTGCACTAGAAAGCAGGCAGTTAGCACGTCTTTCGGTCGCTAGCCGGTCGGCCAGAGTGACCGTCAAGACCGAAGCAATGGGCGGCTCCACCTGAGCGAGCGCGACAGTCCATGAGTCTTCTAGAGCTTAGAGGCGTTTCCAGGCACTTCGGCGCGATTCACGCGCTGAACGACGTGACGCTGAGCCTGGAACCGGGCGAGGTAGTCGGTCTCATGGGCGACAACGGGGCCGGAAAATCGACGCTGGTGAAGGTGATCGCCGGAAATTTTCCGCCCACGCACGGCGAAATCCTCATCGACGGCAAGCCGGTGCATTTCAGCAGACCTATCGACGCCCGCGCTCAGGGCATCGAAGTCGTCTACCAGGACCTCGCCCTCTGCGACAACCTCACCGCCGCCGCCAATGTCTTCCTCGGCCGCGAGCCACGGATCGGCTTCGGACCCTTCCGGATCCTCGACCACGCAGCGATGTACCGGCGCGCGGGCGAGCTGTTCAAGGCACTGAAATCCGAGACGCGCCCCCGCGATCTCGTCCGGCAGATGTCGGGAGGACAGCGCCAGGCCGTGGCGATCGCCCGCACGCGGCTTGCCGAGGCGCGGCTCGTCCTCATGGACGAACCCACCGCCGCGATCAGCGTACGCCAGGTCGCCGAGGTGCTCGATCTCATCAAACGCCTCTCCGAGCATGGCATCGCCGTCATTCTGATCAGCCACCGCATGCCGGACGTGTTCGCGGTCGCTCATCGCGTAGTGGTCATGCGGCGCGGGCGCAAAGTGGCGGACAAGAACACCGAAGCCTCTTCTCCCGAGGAGGTCACCGGCCTGATTACCGGAGCCATCGCCGCGGCCTGAATCTGCCAGGCCCGGCGTTGGATGGGCTCGCGCCATGAGCCCGCAGTACGTGCCATTGCACCCGAGCCCGCCGAGCGCAAAGCATGGGACACAGGAGACACGAAATTGAACGACGCGCCGCAAAGGCCCCCTCCAATGCCAACATTGCGCGATGACCCACAGGACGAGAAGACCCACACTCGCTGGAGCGGGCTGCTCGCGAGCCAGGTGTTCTGGGTCGTGCTGGCAACGATCGTCGGCTGCGTCGCGCTCTCGTTCGCGACCACGAGTTTTGCGACCTCGCAGAACCTCTTCAATGTGACGCGCAACTTCGCCTTCGTCGCCATCGTCGCGCTCGGCATGATGGCGGTGATCGTCACGGGCGGCATCGATATCTCGGTCGGCTCGACGATCGGCATCAGCGGCATCGTCCTCTCGGTGGTCATGAATGCCGGCTATCCGATCTGGGCCGGCATCGGCATGGGGCTATTGACCGCCGGGCTCGTCGGCCTCGTGAACGGCGTGCTCATCGCCTACCTGGATATGCAGCCCTTCGTCGTCACGCTGGGCATGCTGAGCGTCGGCCGCAGCCTCGCGCTCGTGATCTCCGGCAGCCGCACGATCTTCGATTTCGGGCCCGACGGCAGCAAGCTCCTCTCGCTCGGCGGCGGCGCGACCCTCGGCATCGCCAATCCCGTGTGGTTCCTGATCGTCCTCGCCGTGATCTTCTGGTTCGCGTTTCGCTGGACGCGCTGGGGCCGCTACGTGTTCGCCGTCGGCGGCAACCGCCATGCGGCGAACCTCACCGGTGTGCCGGTGCGGCGCATCATCTGCTCGGTCTATGTGCTCGGCGGCCTCATGGCGGGCGTCGCGGCCATCCTCGAAGTCGGCTGGCTCGGCGCCGTGACGACGGGCCTCGGCACCGGGGACGAATTGCGCGTGATCGCCGCAACCGTGATCGGCGGCACCAATCTCGCGGGCGGCATCGGCAGCGCGTTCGGCACCGTGGTGGGCGCCGCGCTCATCGAAGTCATCCGCAACAGCCTGATCCTGCTCGGCGTGGACTCGTTCTGGCAGGGCACCGTCGTAGGGGCATTCATCATCGTCGCCGTGCTTTTCAATCGGCTCGGCGGAGAGCGGCAAGCAGATTGAAAACAGGAGGAAACAATGAAGAAAACGTGGATGTGCATTGCTGCGGTCGGAGCGCTGGCCATGCTGGCCTCCTCCGCCTTCGCAGCCGACAAGACCCTGGCGCTGGTCGTGAAGGGTCTCGACAACCCCTATTTCGATCTCATGCACCAGGGATGCGATCGGGCGAACAAGGAACTCACGAAGGAAGGCTACACCTGCTACTACACCGGCCCTGCTACGGCTGCCGACGAAAGCGCCGAAGTGCAGATCGTCGACGACCTGCTGACCAAGGGCGTCGCGGCCATCGCGATCTCGCCGTCGAACGCGCCGGCGATCGCCGAGGTAATCCGCCGCCGCAATACGAAGATTCCGATCATTACGGCGGATGCGGATCTGCTGCCGAAGGACCAGTCGCTGCGCAAGGCCTACGTCGGCACCGACAACTACGAACTGGGTTACAAGCTCGGTGAGCAATTAAAGCGGCTGATGCCCAAGGGCGGCAATATCTGTCTGGTGATGGGCAACCCAGCGGCTGAGAACATCAATCAGCGCGCTCAGGGCACGCGCGACGTGCTCTCCGGCAAGAAGGGCATCACCAGGCTCGCCGGCGAGAACAACTGGCATGAGATCAGCGCCTGCCCGCTCTATGTGAACGACGACGCCGCGAAGGCCAATCAGATGATGCAGGACACGCTGACCGCCAACGCCACGGGTCTTGACGCGTTCGTGCTCGAAGGCGGCTGGCCGCTTTTCGCGCCGCAGGCCTATTCGCAGGTCGTCGCGCCGATCATGGACAAGATCCAGAGCGGCAAATTCGTGATCGTCTCGGCCGATACGCTAGGGCCGGAGCTGCAGGCGCTCAAGGAGCACAAGGTCAATGTGCTCGTTGGCCAGCGGCCGGAGGAAATGGGCTATCAGGCGGCGATGGTGATGCGCGATCTGGCCGAAGGGAAGACGGTGAAGCCGGTGATTCATACCGGGCTCGATACCTGCACGTGGAAGAATGCGGATACGTGCCTCAAGCATTGAGGGTGGGCGGATGTGCGGGGCCGGGGCGTGGATGGGTCGGCTCCCGGCTCGGGTGGAACAGCGAGCTTGTAAATAGCAGGCTTGCTGTTCCACCCGAGAAGTGACGCTCGACAACGGATGAGTTCTCCCCTGGCGGTAGATGGCCGCGGCCCGCGCCCGCCGTCGACCCGCAATGAGCATTGTGGAGTAGCATACCCAGCTTTCGAGTATCGCCCTCCGGCACGCTCGCGCCCTGCCGCCACGCCCTTTTCCTCGCACCATGCCCCTCGATTACGCCACCGTCGAAGCGCTGCGTACGCGCCACCCCGCCTGGCGCCTGTTGCGATCCGATCACGCGCCCCTCGCCGTCAGCTTCCTGTATCGTGTTTTCGTCGCGCCCAATGTCCGTGTCATCGCGGCGCCGATGCTCGCCGAGGCGCTCGAGGACGAACTTTATGCGGTGCGCGAGCAACTCGGCAGCGCAGCCTTCCCGAAGTCCGGGCTCGACTATCTGAACGACTGGGCCAGTCCTGAGAAAGGCTGGTTGCGCAAGTTCTACAGCCATGGCTCGGACGAGCCTCAATTCGACCTTACGCCGCCGGCGGAGAAAGCGATCGCCTGGCTCGGCACCCTGGTCGAGCGCAATTTCGTTGGCACCGAATCTCGCCTGCTGACCCTCATGGAGCTGCTTCGGCAAATGAGCGAGGGCAGCGAGGCGAACCCGGCAAAACGCCTGGTCGAGCTGTACGCGCGGCGCAGCCAGATCGATGCCGAGATCGCCCGCGTCGAAGCCGGCGACGTGCGGCTGCTCGACGACGCCGCGCTCAAAGACCGCTTCCAGCAGTTCATGCAGATGGCGCGCGACCTCCTGACCGACTTTCGCGAGGTCGAACAGAACTTCCGCCAGCTCGACCGCCGCGTGCGCGAGCGCATCACACTCTGGGACGGCTCGAAGGGCGCGCTCATCGACGAAATCATGGGCGAGCGCGACGCGATCGCGGATTCCGACCAGGGCAGCAGCTTCCGGGCGTTCTGGGACTTCCTGATGTCGAGCCGCCGCCAGGACGCGCTCTCCGAACAGCTCGAGCGCGTGCTCACACTGCCGGCGGTGGCGGAAATGAAGCCCGAAGCACGCACGCGGCGCGTCCACTACGACTGGCTCGAAGCGGGTGAGCACACCCAACGCACCGTCGCGCAGCTTTCGCAGCAACTTCGACGCTTTCTCGACGACCAGGCCTGGCTCGAGAATCGCCGCATCATGGATATCCTGCGCGGCATTGAAGCGAAGGCGCTCGCACTGCGCGAGACACCCCCTGCAGGCGAGATCATGCAGATCGAGACGGCGTCGTCCGAGATCGAGCTGCCGATGGAGCGGCCGCTCTTCACGCCGGCATTTCATCCCGTAATCGCCAACGTCGCGCTCGAGGCGGGCGATGCAGATCTCGACGCCTCGGCGCTCTACGCGCAAATCGTCGTCGACCGCGCGCGGCTCGCTCAGAACGTCCGCCGCTGCCTGCAGGATCGGTCGCAAGTCACGCTGGCCGAACTCGCCGCATCGCAGCCTTTCGAGCACGGACTGGCCGAACTCGTGGCCTATCTGCAGCTCGGCACGGCCGGAGAATCGTTTCGCTCGAGCGTCGACGAGAGCGTGACGGACACGATCGAGTGGGAAGCAAGCGGCGAAGACGGATCGGCGGTGCGCAAACGCGCAACGATGCCACGCGTGATTTTCGTGAGGTAACAATGAAGGAAGAACGGCAAGAAGCCACGCTCGGCGATGCGGGCTTGTCCATCCTGTCGATCACGCTGCTCAAAGGCGTGATCTATCGCGAAGACGACGAGCGAACCTGGGCGGCCCTGCTCGACTTGCAGGCGCGCGTGCGCGACTACGTCACCATCCTCGGCCTCGAGCTCGTACTCGACGAGGCGGAAGGCTATGCGTTCGTCAAAAGCCGCCCCGAGCCCGGCAAAAGCGATACGGACAACGATGCGCCCAGGCTGCCGCGCCTCGTCGCACGGCGCCCGCTCTCGTTCCCCGTCAGCCTGCTGCTCGCCCTCCTGCGAAAGAAGCTCGCCGAATCCGATGCCGGCGGCGGCGACACGCGGCTCGTTCTCACGCGCGATGAAATCGTCGAACTCATTCGCGTATTTCTGCCAGATAGCAGCAACGAGGCAAAGCTCGTCGACCAGATCGACACGCAGATCAACAAAATCGTCGAACTCGGCTTCCTGCGCCGCATGAAGACGACGGGCGGGCCGTCCGCGTTCGAAGTGCGGCGCATCCTGAAGGCGTTTGTCGACGCCCAATGGCTGCTCGACTTCGACGCGCGGCTCGCCGCCTACCGCACCCATATCGACGCCACGGCAACGCCCGCGGCAAAGTCGGAGGCAAGCGATGAATGAGCCGCGCACACTCGGCCTCGATTTTGCCGCCGACGACACGCTCACGGGCTTTCGCCTGGAACGGCTCGAGGTCTTCAACTGGGGCACCTTCGACGAGCGCGTCTGGACGCTGCGCGTGGACGGCCGCAACGCGTTGCTCACGGGCGACATTGGCTCGGGCAAATCGACGCTCGTCGACGCGATCACGACGCTCATCGTGCCCGCGCAGCGCATTGCGTACAACAAGGCGGCTGGCGCCGACAGCAAGGAGCGCACGCTGCGCTCCTATGTGCTCGGCTACTACAAGTCCGAGCGCAACGAAGTGACTGGCACGGCGAAGCCCGTGAGCGTGCGCGACCAGAACAACTACTCGGTGATCCTGGGCGTATTTCGCAACACCGGGTACGATGCGACCGTCACGCTCGCGCAGGTGTTCTGGATGAAGGACATGCAGAGCCAGCCCGCGCGCTATTTCGTTTGCGCCGAACGTGATCTGTCGATCGCGGCCGACTTCTCGCACTTCGGCAGCGACATCACACAACTGCGCAAGAAGCTGCGTGGACTCGGCGCCGAAATCGAGGATACGTTTCCGAAGTACAGCGCCTGGTTCCGGCGGCGCTTCGGCATCGAAAACGAGCAGGCCCTCGAGCTCTTTCACCAGACGGTGTCGATGAAATCGGTCGGCAACCTGACCGATTTCGTGCGCAGCCACATGCTCGAACCGTTCGACGTGGCCGCGCGCATTGGCGCGCTCATCACGCACTTCGAAGACTTGAGCCGCGCGCACGAGGCCGTGCTCAAAGCCAAGCGCCAGGTCGAACTGCTCGCGCCGCTCGTTGCCGACTGCGACCGTCACGGCGAAGCCACGCATGTGCTCGAAGGCTGGCGCGTATGCCGCGACGCATTGAAGCCGTGGTTCGCGGGACTCAAGCTCGGCCTGCTGGAGCGGCGCCTTCAACTGCTCGACGAAGAGCGCACGCGCGGGACGGCGCGCAAGGCACGGCATGAAGAAGCACGCGACAAAGCGCGGCAACAGGTAGACGACCTTCGACGCGCCGTCGCGGCTCACGGCGGCGAGCGCATCGAACAGCTCGAGACCGAGATCCGCGAGTTCGAACGCGAGCGTGATCGCCGCCGCGAGCGCGCAAAACGTTACGCGGATATCGTCGCGAAGCTCGGTGAGGTGGCGGCCGCCGACGAGGCGGCTTTCGCCTCGCAGCGCCAGCGCATTGCCGAGCTGCGCGCCACGCTCGTCGAGCGGGAGGCCGAAACGCAGAACGCGATCACCGAACAGAGTGTGGCGCTTCGCGAAGGCAGAATCCGGCACAACGCGCTCGAAGAGGAGATCGCGAGCCTCAAGGCCAGGCGCAATAACATCCCGAAAGAGCAGGTAATGCTGCGCGCGAGCCTGTGTGCTGCGCTCGGCCACGACGAAGACGCGCTACCGTTCGCGGGCGAGCTGATCCAGGTCCGCGAGGACGCGCGTGACTGGGAGGGCGCAGCCGAACGCGTATTGCGCGGCTTCGGCCTCGCGCTGCTCGTGCCCGACGAACATTACGCCGAGGTGGCCGCCTGGGTCGACCGCACCCACCTGGGACGGCGGCTCGTCTACTACCGTGTACGCCCCCCACGCGCGTCCGGCGCAGCCGACGAAGCCGAACTGCACCGCGATTCGCTCGTGCGCAAACTCGCCATCAAACCCGATTCGCCGGTTTATGCATGGCTCGAACGCGAGATCGCACGCCGCTTCGATTACGCATGCTGTGCAACGCCGGAGCAATTCCGCCGCGAGACGCGCGCGCTCACGCGCGCCGGCCAGGCCAAAGCACCGGGTGAGCGCCACGAGAAGGACGACCGCCACGCGCTCGACGATCGCAGTCGTTACGTGCTCGGCTGGAGCAATACGGCCAAGATCGCGGCGCTCGAAGCGCAACGTCGCGCGCTCGAAGCGCATCTGGGTGAAATCGGGGAGAAGCTCGCCGAAGCGCAGCGCGAGCAATCGCAGCTGCGCGGGCGGCTCGAAGCGCTCGCGCGCGCCGGCGAGTTCGTCGATTTTCGCGACCTCGACTGGGAGAGTTGCGCCGCCGCCGTCGCGCGGCTCAAGGACGAAAAAGCCCGGCTCGAAGCGGCCAGCGACATGCTGGCCGAGCTGATGGCACAGCTCGAAGCTGCGCAGGTCGCATTGAAGGAAAGCGAAGCCGCGATCTCGGAAACCGACGCCGAACTCGGCGGCATCGACGCCAGGCGCGAGTCGGCCGAGGCGTTGCGCGACGACGCGCGCGTGCTGGCAACCGAGGTGGAAGCCGCACTTGCCGCCCGCCTCGATGCACTGCGCGCGGAAATCCTGGGCGAGCACCAGCTTTCTGTCGAATCGTGCGATAACCGCGAGCGTGACGTACGCGAAGTGCTGACGACGCGCATCGACAACGAGACCAAGGCACTCGGCCGGCTCGCCGAGAAAATCGTCAAGGCCATGTCCACCTTCAAGGACGCCTACAAGCTCGAGACAGCCGATTTCGACGCGAGCCTCGAAGCAGCGTTCGAATACCGCGAGATACTCGCGCGCATCGAGGCCGACGACCTGCCACGCTTCGAAGCACGCTTCAAGGAATTGCTGAACGTCAACACCATCAACGAGATCGCCAACTTCCATGCGCAACTCGCGCGCGAGCGGGAGACGATCAAGGAAAGAATTACGCGCATCAACGAATCGCTGGCGCAGATCGACTACAGCGCGGGCCGCTATATCGTGCTCGAGACGCAGCCGAGCCCCGATGCCGAGATTCGCGACTTCCAGAGCGACCTGCGCGCCTGCACCGAAGGCGAGTTGACGGGCTCGGATGACGCACAGTACTCGGAGGCGAAGTTCCTGCAGGTCAAGCGCATCATCGACCGCTTCCGCGGCCGTGAAGGTCTGACGGAGCAGGACCGCCGCTGGAGCGCGAAGGTCACCGACGTGCGCAACTGGTTCCTGTTTGCGGCAAGCGAGCGCTGGCGCGAGGACGACAGCGAATACGAACACTACTCGGACTCCGGCGGCAAATCGGGCGGCCAGAAGGAAAAGCTCGCCTATACGATCCTGGCGGCCAGCCTCGCCTACCAGTTCGGCCTCGAATGGGGTGCGGTGCGTTCGCGCTCGTTCCGCTTCGTCGTCATCGACGAAGCGTTCGGCCGCGGCTCCGACGAATCGGCGCAGTACGGCCTGAAGCTGTTCCAGAAGCTCAACCTGCAACTGCTGATCGTCACACCATTGCAGAAAATCCACATCATCGAGCCATTCGTATCGAGCGTTGGCTTCGTCCACAACGACGGCGGACGCGAATCGAAGCTGCGCAACCTGTCGATCGACGAATACCGCGCGGGCAAAGCGCAGGCGGATCGATGAGCTGGACGACTCCGGCCGAACTGCGAGCCCGGCTCGAGCGCCGCTGGGCCCGCGGCGAATGGCTACGCAGCCTCGTCGATCCTGGCGACGGCCTGTTTCCCCTGCGCCTTTCGCTAACGGGGCCGAGTTCCGCCGAGCTCGCCTCGCAATTCGAGGCCGTGCGCGCATGGATAGCGGAACTCGCGGCGATGCGGCACGTACGCGTCGAATGGCGCGAGCTCAATCATCGGATCCTGGGCGCGCAGCGCGTGCCGCAGGCGGCCTGGGTGGACAGCCTCGACGCCGCGCTCGCGCTCGTCGGCAAGTGTCGCGACGCGGCGCGGTTCGCACGGCTGATCGCGATCACGCGCACCCGGCACCCGATGCTCGTCGCGTGGCTCGCGAAGTACCCGATGCAAGCGCTCGAGCTCGCAGACGACTGGGAAAGGCTCCTCGCCGTCGTCGACTGGCTTGGCGCGCACCCTCGCCCCGGTATCTATCTGCGGCAAATGGACGTCGCCGGCGTCGACACCAAGTTCGTCGAAACACGACGCGGCGTGCTCGCGCAATGGCTCGACCTGGTGCTGTCGCCGGATGCAATCGACCGGGATCGAACCGGCATCGGCCAATTCGCCACCCGGTACGGCTTCCTCGACAAACCTTTGCGCATCCGGTTTCGCGTGCTCGACGAGCGGCTTGGCGTGGTGACGGGCGCCCCGCTTGCCGACATCGCGCTGGACGCCGGAAGCTTCGCGCGCGTTGCGCTGCCCTGCAAGCGCGTCTTCATCACCGAAAACGAGACCAATTTTTTGGCCTTCCCGAATGTCGCTCAATCGATTGTATTGTTTGGCGCGGGCTACGGCTGGGAGGCACTCGAACCGGCACGATGGCTCACCGGGTGTGCGCTTCATTACTGGGGGGACATCGACACGCACGGCTTCGCAATCCTGGATCAATTGCGCAGCCGCTTTGCCCATGTCGAATCGTTCCTGATGGACCGTGCGACGCTGCGGGCGCACGAAGCATTCTGGGGAGAGGAAGACGATCAGGTCACACGCGACCTGCCACGACTCAAGGCCGACGAACAGGCGCTGTTCGACGACCTGCGCGACAACCGGATCCGCCGCGGGCTGCGGCTCGAACAGGAGCGAGTGGGATTTGGGTGGGTCACGGCGGCCCTCCGGGAGTTCGATGCCACGTAGTACTGCTGCCTGGGCCTCCGCGGGCCAACCCACTAGCCCAACCTCAACTCAAGACAACGCTATAAGCGAAGAAATATGCAAACAGTGGCGGTATTGGACTTCGAAACTACCGGGCTTTCGCCCAATCTGGGCGATCGAGCTACGGAAATTGCCGTCATCCTTTGGCGTGACGGACACATCGTCGACCGCTACCAGAGTTTGATGAATGCAGGCAGACGCATACCGTCCGATGTCGTCGCACTCACTGGCATCACGAACGACATGATCGCGTCGGCTCCCACTGCGTCGAAAGTCATGATGGAAGCTGCAGCGTTCGTTGGAAATCATCCCGTCGTTGCGCACAATGCCGGCTTCGACAAGCGGTTTTGGCAAGCAGAGCTCGAACATCTCGGTGTAGCAGCGGAGCATTCCTTTGCTTGCACGATGCTGGTGGCCAGGCGGATCTACCCAGACGCTCAAAGTCACCGCCTGTCGACGTTGGCGCAGATGCTGCGATTGCCAAAAACCGGGCGTGCCCACAGGGCGATGGTTGACGCCGAGATGGCTTCTCATCTCTGGTGCCGATTGCAACACGACATCGCTGAAACTTACGGTCTGGATCGAGTTGATCACGGACTCATGACTCGCTTGCAAAAGACCAGTAAGTCCAAGGTAGCGACGTTTCTCGGTTCATTCGCCGCCGACGGGCGTTGAATCGGCGGCCCCCTCCTATTTGCTGGCCGCGGCAAGAGCCTCCTCGACCACCCTGGCCACCACGAAGGGCTGCGCCGCCGGAACGTCATGACCGGACCGGGTTCTGACGATCTTGGCGCCGGCCCGATTGGCCATGAATTCCTGCACCTGGGTAGGCACTGCATGGTCCTGAGTCGCGACGATTTCCCACTTGGGAACAGACGCAGGCGCCGCTAGCGTGGCCGCTTCCGCGAAGGCCGCCGCGGCAAGTGGGCGTTCGCCAGCCGCAGCAACGCTTATGTCGGGCTGGCTGAGTCCACCGGCATAGACGGTGCCGTACTTGTCCTGGTTGATGTACACGTCGGTCTGCCCGCCAGGGGCAGCGACGGAATGCAGGTTCGCAGAGACAAGTTCGGAGCCCGGAAACTTCGTGACGAGGTCATTGGTGCTCTCGCCCACCACGGGGATCAGTGCGGCGACGTATACGATCGCCTTCACCGACGGCTCCTGGGCGGCGACTTGGCTGACCACCATGCCCGCGTACGAGTGACCCACCAGCACCACGGGGCCGTTGACGGACTTGACCAGCGCGTCCAGGCCAGCCGCGTCATTGGCAATGCCACGGAGCGGGTTCGCATAGGCAATCACGGGATACCCGGCACTGCGTAGCACACTGATCTCCACGTTCCAGCTGGATGAGTCGGCGAAAGCCCCATGGACAAAGATCACCGTGGGACTGGCATTGCCAGGATAACGGGAACCATCCGCCGCAGTTGAGGCGGGTGTGACGGCGGTGTCCGCGGAAATGGGCGCTGCGCAAGCGTTGAAGCTGACGCTGGCGGCGAAAAGTGTGGCGATGAGGCTGCTTGACTTGTTCACAGGACTACCCCTTCTGAGTCGTTTTGCACGGTGTTTGCACATGGCGCGATCGCTGCGACATTCGAGGTCACGGCTATCCGTTGCCTGGGGGCCCATTGCCTGAGCCGCATGGCGGTCGATAGCGGATCGTATGCTGACTACCGAAAGCGATTTCGTCTTGAAGGTCCTTGCTGACCATGGAACCGCGTTGCGCACGCGATGATGCAAACATCGGACGAGGTTCAAAACCGCGTTACACGCGACGTGGTTATGGCAGCCGCAATGGCAACCCCATTCGCAATCGCAGACCAAATCGCACAAGACCATGCAATCTTTGCGCAGACCGACTTTGTATCCTGACAGTGCGGTGACGATCGATCGCCAGCAAGCACAGGCGCAACCCGCTCATAGCCGCCTCCAACACTTACTTCGGAACAGCTTCGCAACTGTCACGCTCACGTAGATCGCTGTTCCCACTCAACTCGGAGAAACCGCATGGCCGACTTCAACATGACCACTCTGGTTGCCGGCGCAGTCGCAACGGCCCTTGCCGCCATCGCAGCCGTCCCCGCGAGTGCGCAGGAATTCACCGAAGCGCAGAAGAAGATTCAGGCTGAGCACACCGCGCTCGTCAAATCGGGCAAAGTCGAACCGTGCTTCGGCACCGCGCTGAAAGGCCATAACGACTGCTACGCGGGCGCCGGAACGACCTGCGCGGGAACGAGTACGGAAGACTACCAGGGCAACGCATTCCGCCTCGTACCGACGGGCACCTGCGTGAGCATCGTCACGCCGAAGGGTCCAGGAAGCCTCTCGCCCAAGGCCTGATCCGGATCGAGGTCCGGGTCCCGGTCAGGGTCTGGGTCTCACGCGTCCTCGACCTTCCGCTCCCTTCTTCATCACATCGGCCATGTGCGACGCATCGCATCGTTGCGCCCATCACCGTGCGCCGCCGCGCGCCGGTGTGGGCCTCAAGGCGGACCACTACCACACGATTCTCGAGACGAGGCCGGACGTCGGCTTCTTCGAAGTTCATGCGGAAAACTTTATGGGCGCGGGCGGGCCGCCTCACCGCTTCCTGAACGCGATCCGCGACGCGTACCCGCTTTCTCTGCACGGTGTCGGCCTCTCGATCGGCGCGGACCGCCCGCTCGATCCGGCGCATTTGCAGCGCCTGCGGGCACTCGTCGAGCGCTACGCGCCCGCGCTGTTCTCCGAGCACCTCGCGTGGTCGAGTCATCACGGCGGCTTTCTCGACGACCTGCTGCCGATGCCGTACACCACCCGAAGCCTCGCGCGCATCGTCGAACACATCGACCAGGTGCAGCATGCGCTCGGACGTCAAATGCTGCTCGAGAATCCGTCGACCTACCTGGCCTTCGACGAAAGCCGTTACGCGGAGGTCGATTTCATTGCCGCCGTCGTGCAGCGAACGGGTTGCGGTCTGCTGCTGGACGTGAACAACGTGTACGTCGCTTCAATCAACCAGCAGTGGAATCCGCTCGCGTACATCGACGCGTATCCGCTCGCAGCCGTGCAGCAGATCCACCTGGCAGGCCACGCGCCGCAGACGGACGGTCGGGGCCGCCCGCTGCTGATCGACACGCACGACTGCCACGTTGCCGATGTCGTATGGGATCTGTTCGCACATACGATCCGCCAGACCGGGCCGCTGCCCACGTTGATCGAATGGGACGCGAACCTGCCCGACTGGACCACGCTTGCCGCGCAAGCCGCCCGCGCCGATTGCGTCATGCGGGCAGCCACAGAAGCAGCCGACGCCGAAACCAACACGAGGCGCAACAGCGTGCAGTCGCGTAGTAGCCGCGCCACCCTCACACCTCATCAGCCCAGCGAGGTAGCCATTCCATGAGCCAACGAAAAGTCCTTGTCTACTATGCATGGAGCCGGCCGGGCGAGAGCGGCGCCCCGCTCCACGTGATCGAAGATCGCTTTCCTGCGCTGTTCGAAAGTCGCCGGATGGGTTTTCCGAGGTTTCATGAATACGCGGACCCGGTCCGCTTCGACCAGAGCATCGCGGGCTTCCTCGATCACATCATGAAGCGCAACTTCACCGCGTTCGTCGACCTGGCGACGGCGCTCACCGGGCAGCCCGTCACGGAGATCGAGCGCGTCGCAGATGACGGTACGCTCACCCCGCTCGACGCCCGCACGCTCGCAGGCGTCGATACCCTGATCGTGATCAGCTTCGATTCGCTGCGCACCGGTCAAAGCGCCGGCAGCGCGGAGATCGAAGCGATGCGGGCATTTCTCGCACAGCCCGACCACCTCGCCTTCATCTGCCCGCATCACGATATCGGCGATGTGGAGGGCATCGACGAAGACGACCGATTGCGCCGCCAGCTTGCGGAATTCGATCACCACGGCGACCGGACCATTCCGCCGCGGCAACGGTTCGGCGGTCTCGCGCGCTCGTTGCTCTCCGGCCTCGGCGTGCCCGTGGAGAACCGCTTTGGACTACGGCCCGCGGCCGCGGCGGATGGCTCGCCTTCGCCCATCGAAGCCGACGCGGATCTAGACCGCTTAGGCATCCTGCACAAGGTGATCACGTTCAACCTGCACCCGCATCTGCCGCAGCTCGAGCGGCTCGGCGACGCGGCTCACCGGCTCGACGTGCTCGCCCGCCAGCCCATCGATCTCGCTGCGCCACCGCATCCGTTCGCACTCGAACGGCCGACCTTCGACGCGCTGCTGCAGTCGCGCCCGGATGCGTTCGAGGGCACGCTGCTCGTGAGCGATACGACGCTCTGGAGCTCGACGGCGGGCGGCATGGAAAGCCTTCGCCAATTGTGGACGAATATCGTGCAACGGCCGTCCCGTTCATGAGGAAGTCATGACACGCCGATCATCCTGCCGAACGTTTCTGCCATCGCCGGGCCGCGCCGCGCAGGGCATGCGCACCGGCAACCTGCACGATCGCCAGCAGGACTTCGCGGCCGCGCTGCTGGACCCGACCCTGCCGATGCCGCCCGGCCTCGTCGGCCCCGACCGGAAGCCGGACGTCAAACGCTTCAACATCTATCGGAACAACGTCGTCACGGCCCTGATCGACGCGCTGAGTGCGGCGTTCCCGGCAGTACGGCGCATCGCAGGCGACGCGTTCTTCACGGCGATGGCGCGCATCTACGTCGTTCTCGATCCGCCCCGCTCGCCTGTCATGCTCGAATACGGCGAGACGTTCCCGCGCTTCATCGAAGCGTTCGAGCCGGCGAGCAGCGTGCCGTATCTGGCCGATGTCGCACGTCTCGAACGCGCCTGGGCAGAGGCGTATCACGCAGCCGAATCCGTGCCGATCGCGCTCGCGGAACTCGGCGCTGTCGCGGCGCCACGCGTTGCCCAGATTAGCTTGAAGACGCATCCGTCGCTGCGGGTGGTGCGCTCGCCCTTTCCCGTCGTGGACCTGTGGCACATGAACCTCGACGGCGGCACCCCGGTTGCCATCGACCTCTGCGGCGGCGGCCAGCATGCGCTCGTCATTCGTCCGCATGCCGACGTCGAAGTGCGTCAGGTGACGAACGGCGCGGCAACGTTCGTCCAGTGTCTCGTTGCCGGCCGCTCGCTTGCCGTGTCGACCTCGCTCGCGCGTCACGCCGACGCTGGCTTCGACCTCGCTCGTGCGCTCGTCGAACTGTTCGCGATCGGCGCGATCGTCGGATGGAGCCCGGGAGACGACGCGGATGCGCCGCCCGGGGCGCAGCGCGACGTGCCCCCCACCACGAGGCGCGCATGAACCCGACCACCGTGCCGGCGAAAGGCCGTATCGAGTTGCTGACCCGTGCCGTGCTGGAGCGGCTTCGGGAGATCGCGTGGTGCGTCGCGCCGCCGTTGCTGCGGCTCGCGCTCGCGCTGCCCTTCCTGCGCTCCGGCCGCACCCGATGGGACGGCTTTCTCTCACTCTCGCCAGCAACGCTCTACCTGTTCGAGAACCAGTTCAAGGTCCACCTGTTCGGCGCGGCGTTCGGCTTCCCCGCGCCGGACACGATCGCGCTGGTCGTGGCCATCGCCGAGATCACACTGCCCATCCTGCTTATCCTCGGGCTCGCGACGCGACTGGCGGCGCTCGCGCTGCTGGTGATGACCGGCGTCATTCAACTCGTTTTTCCGGACGGCTGGGCGAACTTCCATCTGTACTGGGCATCCCTGGCGGTCGGGATCATGGCGATCGGTCCGGGCGCGCTGTCGCTGGACCGGCTGATCGACCGCGTGTCGCATCGGCGCGGTCGCGTTGATGAATCGCTATGACGTCATCGTCATTGGCTGCGGCGCGGGCGGATACCACACCGCCATTCGCGCCGGCCAGCTCGGCTTCGACGTCGCCTGCGTCGAACGCGCGCCACAGCCAGGCGGCGCCGGCATCCGCTCCGGCTGCTTCCCGTCGCAGTTGCTACTCCATGCGTCCGCGCTGTACGACATCGCGCACAGGGCAAAGCACGCCGCGCGCGGAATCGACTGCGTGACGACGCTGCATCTCGCGCGGATGATGGACCACAAAACGGCCATGATCGACCGGATGTCGAGAAAGACGCACGGCCTCTTGCGCGCGCAGCGGGTCCGGCTGATTTCCGGGCACGCACGGCTCGCCGGCGCTGGCACGGTGATCGTCACCCGAACCGATGGGACGCAGCAGACCCTGTCCGCCGCCGCGATCGTGATCGCTACGGGATCCGAACCGATTCCGCTTGCCAACGCCGCATTCGACCATGCCCGCATCATCGATTCAGCCGACGCGCTGTCGCTCGACCGGATTCCACGCCATCTGGTCATCGTCGGCGCGGGGGCGGTCGGGGTCGAGCTTGGCTCGATCTGGCGACGTCTGGGGTCGCGCGTGACCCTGATCGAGCGCGGCGGCCGGATCTGCAACTGGCTGGACGCGGAACTCGCGGCCACGCTGCAACGGGCGCTGATACGCCAGGGCATCCAGATCCGGCTGTCGACCGAAGTGGTCGGTCTGGAGCGCCGGTCCGACCGCGTGTCCGTCCAGCTTCGCGGCGCCGAAGCCAGCCGCACCACGACGACGGTCGATGCAGACACCGTGCTCGTCGCGATCGGCCGCCGGCCCTCGACTGCCGGCTTGAATCTGTCGAGCGTCGGCATCCAGCCCGATGCACCCGGCGCGTGGCCGCAGCGCAAGCCGTGGGGTGGCAGCCGCGGACTTTGGGTCGTTGGCGACGCCGCCGGCGGGCCGATGGTCATGTCGAAGGCCGAGGAGGAAGCGATCGCCTGCGCCGAGCAGATCGCCGGCCTGCCCGGGTTCGTCAACTATGCGGCGATCCCGCAGGTGCTCTACACGAGCCCCGAAGTCGCGACGATCGGCAAGACCGAGCAGGAGCTTCGGCTGGCGGGCGTGCACTACAGGATCGGCCGCTATCCGCTTTGCGCGAATGCGAACGCGATGATCCGCGATACCCCGGAGGGATTCGTGAAGCTGCTGGTCGACTCCAGCACGAATCTCATATCAGGCGCCCATCTCGTCGGCGCGGGATCGGCCGACCTGATTTCGCAGGTCGCCATCGCGATGGAAGCGTCAATGATCTGCGAAGACTTCGCCCGGATCTGCCATCCGTATCCCACGTGGTCGGAAGCGCTGCGCCAGGCCGCGATGGCTGCGGGCGGATGGATGATGCACGCTTAGTTGCGTCGGCCTGTGCGTGGGCCGCATGCGGCATCGAAAGCATCAATCGTCCAAATCGAGCAACAAGCTGCAAGCCATCGAACCGCGAGCCACGTATCTTCATGTTGCGGCGGCGTCTGGCCACCGTTTGTGCCACACTACGGCTTGCTACGCTCGATGTGCGATGTGCGAATCCGGACCCGCTGAACAGAGGCACCGATGATCACCGCGTTCGAATCCCCAGGGCAGCGGGGAGACGGCAACGAAGCCGTCGCGCCGAATCACATGAAGTCCGCGCAAGCCGCCCCGCAACCTCCGGATTGGCCCCGGCTGATCACGATCGACGAAATCCTGCATGCAAGGCTGCAGCAGCCCGTTGCCACGACCCGCGGCCGCGGCTGGAAGGGCGTCACCGTCGACGTCCATCGCCCCTATTTCGGTTGTTCCGAACGCTACGGCGGGCTCGACCATCACCTGATCGGCTACTGCCCGTCGGGCAGCGCGCGACTGGTGCAGACGCGAGCCGGCGTCGTCCATAGCGGCACGGTATCGGCCGGCACCGCGTACATCATGCCGGCCGGCTGCGACTCGGTGTGGGAAGGCGATTCGGGGCAGTCCGTCCGCCTGCGGGTGCCCCCCTCGCTCGTTGCGCTCGCCGGCGAGCAACTTGGCCGGCAGAACGTTCAGGTCGAAATCCGCAGCGTGTTTCTGGTGCGGGACCCCGTCATCGAGCGCCTCGCACAGAGCCTCGTCAGCGAGATCGACACGAAAGCGCATCCGGCTCAGGTGCTGCTCGTCGAGGCCCTTTCCGCCGCGCTGGCGGCGCACATGCTTCGCAGCTACAACGCGTTCGAACCGCTCGAGCCCCCGCCGGACCGCTCACTGGGCAAGCTCGAAGTCGCGCGGCTCACGGAGTTCATCGAAGACCATCTCGACCGGCCGATCTGCCTCGAAGACCTTGCTGCACTCGTGAACGTGAGCCGGTTCCATTTCAGCCGACTCTTCAAGCGGACGATCGGGGTCACCGCCATCAGCTACGTCGAGCAATGCCGGATTCGTCGCGCGAAATCGCTGATTCTCGAAACCGGCCTGCCGCTCGCGGAAATCGCGCTGGCGACAGGCTTCGCGGATCAAAGCCATTTCACCCGGCGCTTCCAGCGTCATGTCGGTTGCACGCCGGCCGCTTACGCGCGTGAGCAGGGACAGCGCCGGACCGCCCCACGCCCGGCGCGTCCGGAACCGCTGAACAAACGCTCGATGACCGATTGATGCGCCGGCGCTCGTCCGCATCATGCGCGCCGCCTCAGTCTCGTGTTGCCGCGTTTGCGGATGTCCGCCCGCCTGGCGGCGGCCGCTGCCAGCTTGACCCAGGCGGCCATGCTCTCCGGATCGTCAAAAGCGTCCACCGGCACGGTCCAATATGGCATCGAAGCGGTCTTGCCGCTTTTGTCGGTGTGCACCCATTGCGTCGCACCTGCGGCTTCAAACCTTGGAGCGGTCTCGACATCGACCTTCAGCAGCAGTTCGCCATCGCGCCGGACGATGCCGACGACAAGACCGTCGAAATAGACCGCCTTGCCGCCGAACAACCGCTTGATCGTTACGCGGCCAAGGCCGGCGAACAGGTCCTCAATCGCAAGGTTATCCATCTCTGTCTCTGCGCTGTGGTGTCGCAACTCAGGCCGCTGATCAAATCTGTGCCCTGCCGCCATCGACAAAAAGTTCGATGCCTGTGACAAAACTGGAGTCGTCCGAAGCCAGAAACAGTGCAGCCTTTGCGACTTCATCGGCCTCGCCCATGCGTCCCATGGGGATGGTCGACACCATCTTCGCGATGATGTCGGCTGGCTGGCCATCCGTGATCGGCGTGTCGATCGGACCTGGGCTGAGGACATTCGAGCGAATGCGCCGGTCCTTCAGTTCCACGGTCCATGCGCGGACGAAGTTCCGTACAGCAGCCTTGCTCGCGCCGTACACGCCGAAGGCAGGCGTGCCCTTCATGCTCGCGACAGAGCCCGTGAGAATGATCGAGCCGCCATCATTGAGCAGCGGCAACGCCTTCTGCACCGTGAACAGCGTTCCTTTTACATTGATGTCGAATATTTTGTCGAAATGCTCCTGCGTGATCTGTCCCAGGGGAGCAAAGTCGCCAACACCGGCATTGGCGAAGACGATGTCGATTCGGCCCTTTGCTTTGACGGCTTCGTACAGGCGATCGAGGTCGGACATGTTCGAAATGTCACCTTGAACACCGGTGACGTTGCTGCCGATTTCCCTCACGGCCTCCTCGAGCTCCTTCTGGCGGCGACCGGTAACGAAGACATAGGCGCCCTCGCTGACGAAGCGTTTCGCTGTCGCCAGGCCTATGCCCGTTGTGCCACCCGTGACGACCGCGATTTTTCCGGCTAATTTCTTCATTGGTGGAACTCCATCAACGGTTGAGTCTCGTTACGCGGCCGCGCCGGGGCGGCTCGATACCGCCTCATGCCACCACTTGTGCTCCATGGGCAAGGACAGTCTCAGGCATTCATGCCGCCATCAACGGTCAGGTTCGCGCCGGTGATATAGGAAGATTCCGGACCGGCGACAAACGACACAGCCGCCGCGATCTCCTCCGCACGCCCGTAGCGATCGAGGGCGGTAGCCGCTTTCTGCGGTACGGCCCAATCACCCGAAGCCGGATTCAGGTCCGTGTCGATAGGGCCGGGCTGCACGTTGTTGACCGTGATGCCTCGGCTCCCAACTTCCCTGGATAGCGCCTGAGTGAACATCTTCACGGCGGCCTTGGTCGCTGCATAAGGCACCAGCCCGGGCGCAACGGCACGCTCGCCCACTGCCGAGCCGATCATGATGACGCGCCCGCCGTCGTTCATGTGTTTCAACGCGGCTTGGGTCGTGGCGAACACCCCACGAACGTTGATATCGAGGACGCGGTCCATCTCTTCGAGCGTGGTTTCCTCGAACGGCTTCGGAATCGCCGTGCCGGCATTGTTCACCAGCACATCCAGCCGGCCGAGGGTCGCAACCACCTTTTCAACCGCACTCTTGACGGCGGCGACATCGGCCGCATCGGCCTGAATCGCCAAAGCCTTGCCGCCATCGAGTTCAATGGCCTTGACCACTGCGGCGGCCGCGGCGGCGTCCCTCGCGTAGGTAATGGCGACGCTTGCTCCATCCGCGGCGAGACGCCTGGCAATCGCCGCACCTATGCCTCGCGAGCCGCCGGTCACTAGCGCCACTTTGTTCGTCAACGTGTTCATTGCTCTGCTCCTGATGATCGATCTATCGAAAACATCCTTTAGGATCAGCAACTTGCCGATCGGCACGCTTGTATCCCTGGCAGTCAATGTATGCCCCTGCAGCGGTCCTGAAAAATACCTTGTAAGCTGGGGGGCATACCTCTAACGCATGGATAGGCAATGGAACTCCGGCATTTGCGTTACTTCATCGGCGTTGCCGAAGAAGGCAGCCTGACGACCGCTGCCGAGCACCGCCTGCACGTTTCCCAGCCCGCGTTGAGCCGGCAGATTCGCGATCTGGAATATCAGGTTGGCGTCGAACTACTGACTCGCAGCATTCATGGCGTCGAGCTGACTGCTGCGGGCAAGATCTTCCTCGACCACGCCCGTCTCGCTCTGGCGCAGGTCGCTGCCGGCGTGGAAGGTGCGCGCCGCGCAGCCCAGCCGGCAAAGAAGACCTTTGCCATTGGCTTCCAGACCGGGCACGAGATGAACTGGCTGCCACGGGCAATGCATGTGTTGCGCGACGAGTTGAAGAACATCGACGTCACCGTGTCGAGTGACTATTCGCCGGACCTGGCCGAGGCGCTCGTCCGTGGCCGGCTCGACGTGGCCTTCATGCGCGCCGAACCCGGCTTTGAGCTGGACTACGAGGTTGTCGATCACGAGCCACTGATCGTCCTGATGCCGAGCGACCATCGCCTCACCACGAGGGAAGCCATTGATCCGCATGAGTTCGTCGGCGAGATCTTCATCGGCGGCTCCAACAAGGCCGGCGTATTGCACGCTGTTACCGTGGAATACCTGCATCGATCGGGAATCGACATCAAGTTCGATCACGGTGTAGACAACCTGACGATGGCCATATCCCTCGTTGCCTCCACCCGCGGGCTGGCGCTGATGCCCACCTACGCCAGGAATCTGCTGCCCTGGTCCGTCGTCAGCCGTCCTTTGAAGGGCGAGGCGCCGACGATCGACGTCGCCGTCGGCTACAGCAGAGCGAACCGCTCGCCGACTCTCGAGCTGTTCCTGTCACGCCTCGGCGAACTGCGGGAGTGGGTCGAGAAGCGCTGACGGTGCTTCGAACTGCACCCAAGATTCAGGCATATCTGCTTAACGATGTTGCGCACGGGAACAGCGGTGGCCGGCGCACCCGAGAAAGTCGAAGGCGTATTCGTCCTCCACCGCCAGCCTGGCCTGCGCGCGCTGGGCTGGGGTCAGCGTCTTGTCGAAATTGGTCTGGCCCAGCAGCGATTTCTCGTAGCTCTGATTGTCAATCTGGTGCGAGAGCACGTTCTTCGACCAGCCGAACTTGCGCGTCATGAGCAGGTAGAACTCGCGCTCTTGCGCATCCCATGGAAAACAAGCACTTGGGAACTTCTCCCCAAGTACGCAGGTCTGTATTACGCGCCTGGCAATCCGGGCGTGATGTTTTGGCGCAGCGGCGGCATCCCGCCCAACCCTCCCATGACGTCAAACGACTGGCGCGATGCCCCTGGCAAGCGCGTCATGCACGAGACACCATGAACTTCCTCGTTTTCTCCGCTTCCCGGCAAGGCGTTGTCTGGCTGCATCTGCACCAGGCGATGTTTCCACCGTCCGCATCGCGGTCAGTCTCTCTGGCCCGCTAACGCACGCCTGTCTATCCGCGCGTACGTCTCGGGCGGAGCGCTCACGCCATCGCTTGCGCGTGGGCGGTGACCTCTTTCATTCGAAGTTTTCAACGAATTTCGATATGCAAGCCACGGTGAGCTGCGTCCCGACACGACGCGGCAATTAATCATCGGGGGGACCATGTCTCTATCCAATCACTGCAATACTCCGCAGGGCGCGAGGACGTCCCTGCTCAAGCAATTCACGTCGCTCGCGATTCCGACGATCCTGTCGGGCTGGGTCTACACGATCTACACATTGATCGACGGGATTTTCATCGGCCGTTACGTCGGCCAACAAGCTTTGGCCGCGCTGAATCTGGTCGTGCCGCTGCTCTACATCCCTTATGCAGTCAGTGTGATGGTGGGCGTGGGCGGTGCCACGTTGATCGCCCGTCTGCTCGGCGAGCAGCGTGACGCCGAGGCGCGTCGCGCCTTCTCTCAGGTGCTGTGGGTGATGCTCGCCTCCGGTATCGTGATGAGCGCCGGCGTGCTGGTGTTCAAGCACGAGATCGCGGCCGCGCTGGGCGCGCAAGGGGCCATCACTAACGATGTCGTGGCCTATCTGTCGGGCTGGGCCTGGTTCATCGTGTTCGCCAACGGTCTCTACGCGATGGAGTTGTTTCTGCGCGTGGAAGGGGCGCACGCCGCGCGCTTTGGGTTGTATGCGATGTTTCTCGGCGCGCTTGCCAACGTGGTACTGGACTACTGGCTGATCGTCGTGCGCGGCATGGGGATGTACGGGGCATCACTCGCCACCGGCATCTCGATGATGGTCTCGAGCAGCGCCATGCTGGCCTATCACGTCTGGCTCGCGCACAAGGTCGTGCCTGCGGCCCGTGCGTTCGGTGGCGGCGCGTTGCATGTCTGGCGCGCGATGTACAACGGTGCGTCGGAATTCCTCGGCGCCATTGCGCCCGCGGTCACGGTGCTCGCCTTTAACCGCGTGATTCTGGCAAATTTCGGTGAACCGGGCCTCGCGGCGTACGCGATTCTGGAGTACATGACGCTCGGCGCGACGGTCACGATCGTCGCGCTCGTGCAAAGCATGCAACCGATGATCAGTTTCTATCGTGGCGCCCGCGATATGCTTGCGCTGCGCGAGTCTTTCCGCCTTGGCGTGATGGCCGTGATGGGGTTCTCGATGCTGGTGGCCGTTGCGATGACGACGTTGGCGCGCCCGCTGACGTTCGCGTTTCTGCCGGCGGGCGGTGAAGCATGGGGGATTCTCGAGCATGCGGTGCTCTGGTGCGCACTCGCATTCCTGCCTGCAGCCGGCAATTTGATCGTGGCGGGCTTTCTGACGGCCGTAGAGGCCCCAGGCCCGTCCGCCGCCATCGCGATGCTGCGTAGCTGGGTGCTGCTGCTCGGCACGCTGTGGTTGCTCAATGCGTGGCTCGGTGGCGCAGCCATCTGGTACACGCTGCTGATCACCGAGATGGTGACGTTGGCCATCAGCGTCTGGCTTTACTGGCGTAACGTTCGTAATGAGCGAGGGCTGGCGCCGCTTCCGGTGCCTTAAGCGTTAGCGGAGCTCGGTCCACACCTTCCGCGCTTTGCCCTGAATGGCCCGAAGCTCCGCGCCACCTCGCGGTACAGATCGTCGCGCTCGTAGCCGACCAACTCACGGTCATCCAGTTGCAGGGCCAGCAGATGGCCGCTGCCACAGGTCAGCCATGCGCCGGCAAAACTTGCATCGCCGAACAAAGGAGTTTGAAATTGAGAATAACCCGTCACAGCAAACTGGTCGGATGAAGCCACCGGAGACCACTTGCCGCCTGCCTCCCTGCCCTTTCCGGGCGCGGATGCCTATGACGATTCCCACAGTTCCCAGAGCGGGGCGCTCTGCCATTTCGCCGCACAATTCCACTCGAACGTATACCGTCAACCAATACCGTCAGACTGATTTGACGGTATCGGGCGAGGCCGTCCGAGGAGGAAATGTCGATACCGTCACCGATACCGAAATTTCCACTTGGTATTGCCCGGATCACAGCAGACCAAATCGGACAATAACTCCATGTTTTTTAAAGGAAAAACAGGGAAAACCGGAGCTCCCGGAACGACTTGGGAGCAGTCTGAATCATTCCCACTCGATCATCAACAGATCTCGCAAACCCGCATGGTTAAAGGGTTTCGCTGTGATCGACATGGGCCTTTACCGTCGCTTTTACCGTCATAAGCGCACATCTTTTGCTGGCGCGGGAGATGGAGCGATTTGCGGGGCGACGACTCTAGCAACACAATCATCAATCACCTCACAAGGATACAGGAGGCAATGAGCCTTGTCCCCTCCCTCGATCCTCTATCGGTTCGCCTACGCTGGCCTTAACAGCTTCTCGATGGCCACGGCCACTTCCCCCAAGGCATTGATGACGCCGTCCAAGACGAAATCGAGAGCCCGTCCATAGCCCGCATTGACGTTCGCTGTGCCGAAACCAATCTGCTGAACGTTTTCTACCCGTCGCCACGGGCAGAAGTCAAACCGATGGGCGTAGCCGAATACCAGCCGATACGCGAGGTCCTCAGTCGATGGAAACCGCCCTGCCGACCATCGATCAAATTGAAGCTGAGCTGCGTTCCGACCTGTCGACGGTACTCGGTAGATTTCGTCCACCAGCGCTCTCCCAATCGGGGGCGCCCAAAATATATACTCCCTGCCAGTATTGGCCTATACTACTACCCAGTATCACGACATCGATGCCATCATGCCCCATTCCCCCGAAGAAAAGAAGCGCGTGCTCACGCGCGTGCGCAGGGTTCGCGGCCAGCTGGACGCGCTCGAGCGCGCGCTGGAGGAAGGCGCCGACTGCGCGCCGGTGCTCCAGCAACTGGCGGCGATTCGCGGCGCGATCAATGGCGTGATGGCCGGTGTGCTCGAAAGTCACCTGCGCGAAGAGTTCACCCACCTAGCAGGATCAGCGGAATCCCCGGGATCGATCGACGATGTCGTGACCCTCGTTCGAACCTATTTACGCTAACTCACCGCGGTATTTCCCGCCCCGATTTGGCCGAACCCTTTTTTTACAGGACTACTATGAAATCGCGTGCTGCAGTAGCCTTTGCGCCGGGCAAGCCCCTCGAGATCGTCGAGATCGACGTCGAACCGCCCCGCAAGGGCGAGGTGCTGGTGAAGATCACGCATACCGGCGTTTGTCACACCGATGCCTTCACGCTTTCGGGCGACGACCCCGAAGGCCTCTTCCCGGTCGTGCTCGGCCACGAGGGCGCCGGGATCGTCGTGGAAGTGGGCGAAGGCGTGACCAGCGTGAAGCCCGGCGATCACGTGATCCCCCTCTATACCGCCGAATGCGGCGAGTGCCTCTTCTGCAAGAGCGGCAAGACCAATCTGTGCGTGTCCGTGCGCGCAACCCAGGGCAAGGGCGTGATGCCCGACGGCACCTCGCGCTTCAGCTACAACGGGCAGCCCCTCTACCACTACATGGGCTGCTCCACGTTCAGCGAATACACCGTGGTGGCCGAAGTGTCGCTCGCGAAGATCAACCCGCAAGCCAATCCCGAGCAGGTGTGCCTGCTCGGCTGCGGCGTGACCACGGGTCTCGGCGCGGTGAAGAACACTGCCAAGGTGCAGGAAGGCGATACCGTTGCCGTATTCGGTCTGGGCGGCATCGGTCTTGCGGTGATCCAGGGCGCGAAGCTCGCCAAGGCCGGCCGCATCATCGCAGTCGACACCAATCCGGGCAAATTCGATCTGGCGCGCGCGTTCGGGGCCACCGACTGCGTGAACCCCAAGGATCACGAAAAGCCCATTCAGCAGGTGATCGTCGACATGACGGGCTGGGGCGTGGATCACAGCTTCGAATGTATCGGTAACGTGAATGTCATGCGCGCGGCGCTCGAATGCGCGCATCGCGGCTGGGGCCAGTCGGTCGTCATCGGCGTGGCCGGCGCGGGTCAGGAAATCTCCACGCGCCCGTTCCAGCTCGTGACGGGCCGCCGCTGGCTGGGCACGGCATTCGGCGGCGTGAAGGGCCGCTCGCAGTTGCCGGGCATGGTCGAAGACGCGATGGCGGGCAAGATCCAGCTCGCGCCGTTCGTCACCCACACGAAGCCGCTTTCGGACATCAACGAAGCGTTCGACCTGATGCACGAGGGCAAATCGATCCGGACCGTCGTTCATTACTGACACGCAAGGAAGGAGAGAGACCATGGCCTCAGCCATTCACCCCACGATTGATCGCGGCATTCAGAAAGGCGCCGAAAACTTCGCGGGCGGCACGCTGCGTTGCCAGTGCGCGCAAGATCCAGTCGAAGTCCGCATTGACTCGCAGGTCCTGTTCAACCACGCCTGCGGCTGCACCCAGTGCTGGAAGCCGGCAGGCGCGCTGTTTTCGGTCATCGGCGTCGTGCCGCGCGACAAGGTGACGGTCACGGCGCACGGGGAAAAGCTGAAGGTCGTGGACGACAAGGCCACGATCCGGCGCCATGCCTGCGGCGTCTGCGGCACGCACCTGTATGGCCGTATCGAGAACAAGGATCACGCGTTCTACGGCCTCGACTTCATCCACACGGAGCTGTCGAACGATACGGGCTGGGACGGCCCCGGCTTCGCGGCCTTCGTCTCCTCGATCATCGAGAGCGGCACGCCGCCTTCGGCCATGGCCGATGTGCGCCAAACGCTGCGCGACAAGGGCCTTGAGCCATACGACTGCCTGAGCCCCACGCTCATGGATCTACTCTCCGCCCAGGCCGCGAAGGCCAAAGGCACTTACCGGGAGGCCTGAAACGCTTATGGAGCGCATTGAAAAACACGTCAGCCACGGCGGCAGTCAGGAGGTGTGGAAGCACGCCTCTTCCACCGTGGGCGGCGAAATGAAGTTTGGCATCTATCTGCCCGAGCCCGCTTTGCGCGGGCAGAAATGCCCTGTGCTGTACTGGCTTTCGGGCCTGACCTGCACCGAGCAGAACTTCATCACCAAGGCCGGCGTGCAACGCTACGCGGCGGAACACGGGATCATCGTCGTCGCGCCGGACACCAGTCCGCGCGGCAGCGATGTGCCCGATTCGCCCGACTACGATCTCGGCCAGGGCGCGGGGTTCTACGTGAACGCCACGCGGGAACCGTGGGCGAAGCACTTCCGCATGTACGACTACGTGGTTTCCGAATTGCCGGCCGTTGTCGAAGCCGGGTTCGCCGCCAACGACGCGCGCTCGATCAGCGGGCACTCGATGGGCGGGCACGGCGCGCTGGTCGTTGCGCTGCGCAATCCGGGCCGTTATCGCAGCGTCTCCGCGTTCTCGCCGATCGTCGCGCCAAGCCAGGTGCCGTGGGGACAAAAGGCGCTTGCCGCCTATCTTTGCGACGACCACGAAGCGTGGAAGCAGTATGACGCCGTGGAACTGGTCGGCAGCGCGAGCGAAAAGCTACCGCTACTCGTGGAGCAAGGCGGCGGCGACGAATTCCTGAACACGCAGTTGCGCCCGGAGCTGCTGCAGGCGGCCTGCGAAAAGGCAGGACATCCGCTGCATCTCAACGTTCGCGAAGGCTACGACCACAGCTATTACTTCATCGCCAGCTTTATCGGCGAACACATGGCGTTTCACGCCAATGCGTTGAATTGACGCCAAGCTGCGGCGCACGTTCAAAGACGGTCGGTGGTTTCCTCCGTACTGACACTTCTCTCGAACATCCTGATGGCGTGGAACACCACCCACATTGGGGTGATCGTACTTTCCATGCAGAATCTGGCGGTTGCAGGGCGCAGTGGCTTACCCGACAAAGCTTTCCCGTTTCTTGGATGCCGCACCTTTGCGCGGAAGGCAAGTCTTTGATTTATCAACAATATCTTTCGCCAACCGCCAGAATTTGTATGATTCGAATGATTACCCCGGTACGGCCTGTCGCGGACGACTCTGCCCAGATGGTCCGCGCCATCTTGTTTGCCAGCGCCACGATCACGACATTCTTCGGTCTCCGATTGATCATCTGCTCGACCCATGGACCAGTTTCCTTCGCGTGCCTCAACACTGCACGCGCACCGTGGATCAACACCGTTCGCAGGTACGTGTCGCCGCGGTGATATGACTCCGGGTGTCAATCTGGATCTGTTTTCAAGATCTGCTCCCTGGTTAGAGCAAATTTCCTGAGGGCGGCGTAGCTGTAAATCTCGACGGTGGATCAGGCTAATTTAGATCACCACGAGTAGCGAGGCGAGCGGATACGAGATCGATGGCACCAGCCTGTGCAAGGCAACCGCGATCACCGAACTCTCGAAGACCGCGTAATAGATCACCGTCGCCGCGAACACCGGTGTTGCCAAGGCTGCCCCTGCACTGCCGAACAACAGACGTGAAAACAAGGATACTGACAAACCGGTACGCAGCGCATAGCGGGTGAGCACGTAGTTCACGGCGGAATACACCAGCACCGGAAGCGCCATGCCGATCGCGGCGTTCGCGGTGCCGTAGTAAAGCGCGAGTGTGGCACCAATTCAGGTACACCATCGCATTGCACAGCGCCCACCACGCCATGGTGAGCGCGAACCTGGGCATACGAGCCTGCTCATGCAGGCGGACAGTCGACAGATACACTTCGGCATTGCCGGCCGGGTCAAGTGCTCCAGCCATCACTATATCCTACTCGGTCTTTGATTATCTGTTCTTTAGCTATACAACCTAATATGATGAATACAGTTCCGAACAACTCTTCGATATTGCTGCTATTTACATTCACCCGGCTGCGGTAAGACATCAGCAGCCCAAGGGAGGCGCAAGGTTCCGACCTTACGCAGCCGGATTGGTCAGAACACGTGGTGGATACCGATGTCGACACCGACAGTCGTGCCGGGCGGCGCGTACAGCGAACTCGGCGTGTTGCCGCCATCGCCGATCTCAAGGCCGAGGTTCTGACTGCCCTTGTTGTTGACCACGCCAACCTGTGCATACAGCCCTGTGGCCTTCGACAGGCTGTAGTTGACCCCGAGCGCACCCATCAGCGACTTGCTGGACATATCGTTGCGGTTGACCATGTACCAGACGCCACCATTCAGATCGATCGTCGGCGTAGCCTGATAGTCGAGACCACCGTTCCACACGTCGTTGTTGATCCCGCTTCCAGCCATCTTGTAGTTTGTAAACGAGCCCTTGGCCGTCATCGAGCCAAACGTATAGCTGGCGCCCAGGGTACGGCCGATCATGCCCAGCGTCGAGGGCAAGGGCGATACCGAGGGCCCCTCATTTCCGTTGTAATAGGCTGCAAATACACCCAGGCCGTTCCAGTGGTACGAAAGGTTGGCCGAATACACGCGCCCCGCCTGGAAGTCCCCCGCCACTCCACCCAGCGCATACATCAGACTGCCTTGAAAACCCGCCAGAACCGGACTCGTGTAGGTCACCGCATTGGCGCTGAAGATGCCGCTGACGACCGTATTGTTGACGAACGGCACCAGGGAGCTACCCAACTGCGACAAATTGCGCGGATCGAGTGCGTATACCGCATCGAAGAACGGTGAATACTGCAGACCAGCTCGCACCGTACCGAAGTTGCCTCGCAGACCGACCCAGGCCTGTCGTCCGAAAAAGTTGCCGTTCGAATCGTTGAAACCACCGTTGGCGATGCTGATGCCGCTTTCCAGTTTGAACTCGGCATGCA
>NZ_BAYD01000084.1 GCF_000685075.1 Paraburkholderia oxyphila NBRC 105797 | reverse complement strand
CCGCGAAAACAAGTTAAGGCCAAAACAGCAAAGCACACCGAAAGAATCCAGAAATCAGAGCATCAAAACATTCAAATAGAGGAGTCAACGCAATGACGAGCCCAATTGAACCGGGACATGGAGCCACGCTCTCCGACCGAGCGGACGCGCTAGAGCACCAGATGATCGCGGATCTCGACCGCCGAGTGGTGAAATCTGTAATCTACACATCGGGCGACCGCGACCCGACACAAGCCGTCCCACCACCGCCCGGCACGGGCCACTTCATGATGGGCGACGACACGCGCCTCGCAAAGATGCCAGAGGCCCCCACGCTCCTCGACTTCTTCAAGCACCGCTTCGGCCCAGCAAACCACGTGCTACAAAGCGCGACCCACGCGCTAAAAGCCGGCCAAAGCGAAAAAATCGTGCTGGCATGCCTGCTCCACGACATCAGCGTGGCAGGCTTCATCCGCGGCGACCATGGCTACTGGGGCGCACAAATGATCGCGCCCTACGTAGATGAAGAAGTGAGCTGGGCCATCAAGTACCACCAGGCGCTGCGCTTCTTCGCAGACGAGTCGGTAGGCTACGCCTACCCCGAAGCCTATATCCGCTACTTCGGCGACGCCTACGAACCCGAGCCATACATCAAGCGCGATTACGAATACGCGCGCAATCACAAGTGGTACTTGTCGAGCCGCTCGATCACGCTGCACGATGTGTACTCGTTCGACCCGAACGCGAAGGTGAGCCTCGACGATTTCGTCGACATCATCGGCCGCAATTTCCGCCAGCCGAAGGAAGGCCTCGGCTTCGACAACAGTTCTTCGGCGCACATCTGGCGCACGATCATCTGGCCGACGAAGTTTCTCTAACCACACGCTTCTCTGATTACATGCGCGCGGCGCGTGCCGCGCACCGCTCATTGACCGCTGCGCTCGACGCAGCACCGCAAAGGTGCCTCATATGACTACCGAACTGCGCCCCTTGGCGCCGGCCTGGATTGGCTCGCTCAAACCGTATCAGGCAGGCAAGCCCATCGAAGAAACCGCACGCGAATTCGGCTTGCCCGAAGCGAGCATCATCAAGCTCGCCTCGAACGAGAATCCGCTCGGCATGCCGCCCAAAGCGCGCGCGGCGATCGACGCCATCATCCAGGGCGGCGCGCGCTACCCCGATCCGAATGGCCACGCCTTGAAGGTTGCGCTCGCACGCAAGTACGGCGTCGAGAAGAACTGGCTCACGCTCGGCAACGGGTCCAGTGACATCCTCGAACTCGTCGCGCGTGCCTTCCTGCAGCCCGCGCGCGCCGATGACGACTGCAATGCGGTCTCCTCGCAATACGCGTTCATGGCCTGGCAGAACGCCGTGAAGGCAACGGGCGCGCGCCTCGTCTCCGTGCCCGCGAAGGACTATGGCCACGACCTCGACGCGATGGCGCAAGCCGTGAGTGCATCGACGCGTGTCGTGTATGTGGCCAATCCGAACAACCCCACCGGCACGTTCTTTACTGAGGCGGCGCTCTGCGCCTTCCTCGACCGTATTCCGGCCAATGTCATCGTGCTGCTCGACGAGGCGTACAACGAGTACCTCGAGCCCGCGCTGCGCTACGACAGCGCGGCGCTCGTGCGGCGCTATCCGAACCTCGTGGTCTCGCGCACTTTCTCCAAGGCGTTCGGCCTGGCGGGCCTGCGCGTGGGCTTCGCGATTGCGACGCCGCACGTCACCGACCTGCTGAACCGCGTGCGCCAGACCTTCAACGTGAACTCGCTCGCCCAGGCGGCTGCAATTGCGGCGCTCGACGACAGCGCTTATCTCGACGAGTCCTGGCGCCTGAACCGCGAAGGCATGGCGCGCTTTTACGAAGTCTGCCGCGAGCTGCGCCTCGAATACGTCGAGAGCCAGGGCAACTTCGTGATGATCAAGGTGGGCAACTCGGCGGAGCTGTTCGACGCGCTGCTGCGGCGCGGGATCATCGTGCGCAAGATCACCGACTACGGTCTGGGGGAATGGCTGCGCATCACGGTGGGGCTGCCCGAGGAAAACGAGCGCTTCTTCGCCGCGCTACGCGAGTTGACGGCAGTTAATGCGTGATTTGCCCGCGGGCGCCGATGCCTCACTCACATCAGGCACGGCACCCGCGCCGCACATTCGGAGCAGAAAAACACAAGTCGCATAACTTAAACTGTATTATAGTTATATCAAAATACCGGCCGCGCTTTGCATCTGCGTCATAGCCTGCGCGGTGCCGGACGGCAGCGGCGGGCGCGATGCGACCCGCGCGCCAGGCGCATTCCCCCGATGGAGCGAGACATTCCATGCTTGAATTCATTTTGCGGCGGCTGTTGCAGAGCGTACTCGCGCTCTGGGCCATGTCGCTGCTGGTCTTTGCCGGTGTCTACGTGGTGGGCGACCCCATCGCGCTGATGGTCCCCGATAGCGCGACGCCGGAAATGCGTACACAGATCATCGCGTCGCTGGGCCTCGATCAGCCCGCGTGGCTGCAGTACTGGCACTTCCTCACGCATTCGCTGCATGGCGACTTCGGCACGTCGTTCCTGACCGGCGCGCCCGTGGCGCAGATGATCCTGGCGCGCATGCCGGCCACGCTCGAGTTGAGCGTGATCGCCATGCTGATGGCCATCGTGATCGGCATTCCGCTCGGCATGTATGCGGGCCTGCGCCCCGAGAAGCTGTCCTCGCGCCTCATCACCGCGTCCTCGACAATCGGCTTCAGTCTGCCAACCTTCTGGGTCGGGCTGATCATGATCCTCGTGTGCTCGGTGCTGCTCGGCTGGCTGCCGTCGGGCGGGCGCGGCGCCACGCGCTCGCTGCTGGGCATGCAGGTGAGCTTTCTGACGCTCGATGGCTGGAAGCATCTGATCCTGCCCGCCTTCAACCTCGCGCTCTTCAATATCGCGCTCATCATCCGGCTCGCGTATTCGTCCACGCGCGAAGCGGCGCTTACCGACTACGTGAAGTTCGCGCGTGCGAAGGGGCTGAGCGCGTCGCGCATCGTTGGCGTGCACATCCTCAAGAACATCATGATTCCGCTCGTGACGGTCATCGGCATCAACCTCGGCGGCCTGATCGCGTTCTCGATCGTGACGGAAACCGTGTTCGCCTGGCCCGGCATGGGCAAGCTGCTGATCGATTCGATCAACGGGCTCGACCGGCCCGTGGTGATCGCCTATCTGTTGACGGTGGCGGCCATCTACATGCTGATCAATCTCGTCGTCGACATTCTGTATTCGCTGCTCGATCCGCGCATTTCAGTCGCGGCACAAGGGGAATGACATGGCACACACGACAGGTACGGCCATGACCGAGCCGTCCACTGAAGCGGCCGCGCTGGCCAGGCCCGAGCGTCCCGCACGCATGGGTGGCCAGATCGCCGCGTTCTGGGCCGAGTTCAGCCAGAGCAAGCTCGCGGTCGCGGGGCTCGTGCTGTTTCTCGCGATCGCCGTTCTGGCGGTGCTCGCGCCGTGGGTGGCGCCGCAGAATCCGTACGATCTCGCGCAGCTCGACATTGGCGATTCGCAGCTGCCGCCGCTCGCGCACGCCGGCATGAGCCACCACATCTACTGGCTCGGCACCGACGACCAGGGCCGCGACATGCTCTCGGCGATCCTCTACGGCATGCGCACGAGCCTCTATGTGAGCGTGGCCTGCACGGTGCTCGCCATGATCGTGGGCGTGGCGCTCGGCCTCTTCGGCGCGTTCTACAGCGGCGCCGTGGATGCGTTCATCATGCGGCTTGCCGACATTCAGCTTTCGTTTCCCTCGATCCTGATCGCACTCGTGTTCATCGCGGCGTTCGGCAAGGGCGTCGACAAGATCGTCTACGCACTCGTGCTCGTGCAGTGGGCCGTGTATGCGCGCACCGCGCGCGGATCGGCGCTCGTGGAATTGCGCAAGGAGTACGTGGAGGCGGCGCGGTGCCTGAAGCTCAGCGACACGCGCATTCTCTTTCGCCACGTGCTGCCGAACTGCGTGCCGCCGCTGCTCGTCGTCGCGACGGTGCAGATGGCGACCACGATCTCGCTCGAAGCCACGCTGTCGTTTCTCGGCCTGGGCCTGCCGATCACCGAGCCTTCGCTCGGACTCCTGATTTCCAACGGCTACAACTATCTGCTGTCCGGCTCGTACTGGATCAGCGTGTTTCCCGGCGTCGCGCTGCTCGTCCTGATGCTGTGCCTGAATCTCATGGCCGACCGGCTGCGCGACGTGCTCAATCCGAGGTTGAAGAAATGAACGCGCCCGCATTGCAGGTGGATAATCTTTGCACGCACTTCACGACGCCGCGCGGTGTCGTGCGGGCCGTGAACGGCGTGAGCTTCAGCGTCGGGCGCGGCGAGATACTCGGTGTGGTGGGGGAATCGGGATCGGGCAAGTCGCAGACCGGCTACTCGATCATGGGGCTCATCGACGCGCCGGGCAAGATCGTGGGCGGCAGCATCCGGCTCGCGGGCGAGGAGTTGCGGGGTTTGAGCGAGGCGCAGTGGCGGCGCATCCGCGGCAATCGTATCGCGATGATCTTCCAGGACCCGATGATGACGCTCAACCCGGTGCTGCGCATCGACACGCAAATGGTCGAGGCCGTGCTCGCGCACCGCAAGATGAGCCGGCGCGCGGCGCTGGACGAGGCACGCGCCGCGCTCGTGCAGGTGGGCATTCCGGCGCCCGACGAACGTCTGCGCGCGTATCCGCATCAGTTCTCGGGCGGCATGCGCCAGCGTGTGGCGATCGCGATCGCGCTCATCAACCGGCCCGACGTGGTGATCGCCGACGAGCCCACCACGGCGCTCGACGTCACGATCCAGGCGCAGATCCTGGGCGAGATCCAGCAACTGTGCCGCAACCGCGGCACCGCGCTGATCTGGATCACGCACGATCTCTCGGTGGTGGCGGGGCTCGTCGATCGCGTCTGCGTGATGTACGGCGGCCGCATCGTCGAGCAGGGCAGTGTCGACCAGGTGCTCGACGCGCCGCGTCACCCTTACACACGCGGGCTGATGGATTCGATCCCGAGCCGTAATCCGAAAGGGGCCATGCTGCGCCAGATTCCGGGCGCGCCGCTTTCGCTGCTCAACGCGGGCGAGGGCTGCGCGTTTCGCACCCGTTGTGGCCACGCTGCGCCTGAATGCGCGCACGAAATACCCGAAACCGCTGGCGAGGGCGGACACACGTTCCGCTGCATCCGCCCGATTGTCGACGCACACGAGGAGATGGCATGAGCGCATTGCTAGAATTGCGCAACGTCACGAAGACATTTGCACCGAGGCAGGACGCGATCGGGCGCTTCGTCAACACGCTGACCCGCAGGCAGCCGCCCAGGGGCGTGCAGGCCGTGACGGATCTTAGCCTGCGTATCGACAAGGGCGAAGTCGTGGGGCTCGTGGGTGAGTCCGGTTGCGGGAAGTCGACGGTCGGGCGGCTCGTGGCGGGCGCCTATTGGCCCACGAGCGGGCAGCGGCTCTGGCAGGACGTCGATCTCGCCACGCTCGGCCGGCGCGAGCGCAATCGCACGGAACTCGCCATCCAGATGGTCTTTCAGGATCCCTACGCATCGCTGAATCCGCGCATGCGCGCCGTGGACATCGTTGCCGAAGGGGCGCACGTGCACGGCTTGATCCGCAAGAGCGAGGCGCGCGATTTCGTGGCGGGGCTGTTCGAGCGCGTGGGGCTCTCGCCCGACACGATGGACCGCTTCGCGCACCAGTTCTCGGGCGGCCAGCGCGCGCGCATCGGCATCGCGCGGGCGCTCGCGGTGAATCCGAAGTTCCTCGTCTGCGACGAGTCGGTGGCCGCGCTCGACGTGTCGATCCAGGCGCAGGTGCTCAACCTGTTCATCCGGCTGCGCGAGGAGCTGGGGCTGACTTATCTCTTCATCAGCCACGATCTTGGCGTGGTGCGCCATATCGCCGATCGCATCGTCGTGATGTATCTGGGCACAATCGTGGAATCTGGGCCCACGGAAGCGGTCTATCGCGAGCCGCGGCATCCCTATACGCAGGCGCTCCTCGCCGAGGTGCCCGCACTCGACAAGCGCAAGAAGACGTTCTGCGCGATCGAGGGCGAGATTCCCTCGCCGCTGAATCCGCCGTCGGGCTGCCGGTTTCACCCGCGCTGTCCCAAGGCCATTGCGCTTTGCTCGCAGCGCGCGCCCGAGCTGCGCTGCACGGGCGATGGGCAGCTCGTGGCGTGTCATTTGGCCGACTGAGGGCGCGACCGACTGACGAGCGCGGCGCGGACCACGCGGCGATTGATGTTGCCGCGTGGTCCGCGCAGACTGTCGGCGTCACACGTAACATTACGCATCGAAAGCAATACTACACAAAACCTTCATCGATATGCCCGCATGGGGCAGTAGGATAGGCGGCCCTACTCCCGTTGAACGCACCATGCCAGAAGTCGCCTATCCTCAGACAAGTAATCTGAGCCTTCGAAGACGCCAGCTCGGCTATGCCGTTTTCATCGCGCTCATTGTGAGCGGCGCGGTCTTCGTTGCGACCCACCTGGTCACGGATCTTCGCCCCGTCAAGGAAGGTTCGTTCCTTCCGTATGTCCTGCTGGGCACGGCATTGCTGATCGCGCTCGGATTCGAGTTCGTGAACGGTTTCCACGACACCTCGAATGCCGTGGCCACGGTCATCTATACCAATTCGCTCGACCCGCATCTCGCGGTGATCTGGTCCGGGCTGTGGAATTTTCTTGGCGTGCTCGTGTCGACCGGCGCAGTCGCGTTCGGCATCCTGCAGCTGCTGCCTGTCGAGCTGATCTTGCAGGTTGGCCAGAGCTCGGGCTTTGCCATGGTGTTCGCGCTGCTCATTGCTGCGATTGTCTGGAATCTCGGGACGTGGTACTTCGGCCTGCCGTCGTCGAGCTCGCATACGCTGGTCGGTTCGATCATCGGCGTGGGACTCGCGAACCAGTTGATGCAGGGGCCGTCGGGCACGAGCGGCGTCGACTGGAATCAGGCGCTCGGCGTCGGCAAGGCGCTGCTGTTTTCACCGCTGGTGGGGTTTCTGCTCTCGGCGCTGCTGCTCGTCGCGCTCAAGGCGATCGTGCGCGTGCCGAAGCTCTACGAAGCCCCCCAAGGTGACGCGCCGCCGCCCTTCTGGATTCGTGCGCTGCTGATCTTGACCTGCACCGGCGTGTCGTTCGCGCACGGTTCGAATGATGGCCAAAAAGGCATGGGACTCATCATGCTGATCCTGATCGGCACGGTGCCGACCGCCTATGCGTTGAACAAGGCCGTCACGCCTGCTGAAACGCAGACCTTCATCACACTCGCTCACGAAGCGTCCGCCGCGCTCGCGAACTACACCAATGGGCACGCGCCATCTGCCAATCCCCGCAAGGATGTCGAAGCGTATATCCAGACCCATCGCATGACTGCCGGGACGGTGCCCGCGCTCAAGCAGTTGACGGACCGCATCGCGGATGAGGTTGATCAGTCGGGGATCGCCAACGTCCCGCAGAATCTCGTCGACAACGTGCGCAACAACATGTATCTCGCGGCAGAGGCCATTCAATTGATGGAGCAGTCCAAAGCCGTTGCGTTTTCGGCGGAAGATCAGGGCGCCATCGACGCGTACAGAAAAGCAATGGACCATGCGACGAAGTTCATCCCGATTTGGGTCAAGGTTGCGGTGGCCATGGCGCTGGGCCTTGGCACCATGGTGGGCTGGAAGCGCATCGTGGTGACGGTAGGCGAAAAGATCGGCAAACAGCATCTGTCCTATGGCCAGGGTGCAGCGGCCGAGTCCGTTGCCATGCTGACGATTGGCGCGGCGGACGTCTGGGGCTTGCCGGTATCCACCACGCACGTGCTGGCCTCAGGGGTAGCCGGGACGATGACGGCGAACGGCTCCGGGCTGCAACGCAGTACGGTACGCAATCTCGTGCTCGCATGGGTCCTTACGCTGCCCGCTTCGATTACATTGGCCGCTGTCCTTTACTGGGCGTTTCATCGCGTATTTTAGGCCCTGGCCGTGTAACGTCCGCCTCGTGCACCGTCGTGCCCGTGGTCCGCGCGCAGCGGCGCGCGGTAAGCCCCTTGCCTTCGTGCAGATAGCCCAAAAAGGCAACGCCGGCTTTCGCCGGCGTTGCCTTTTTTGACGAAAGCGCCCAACCGGGCGCGCAAGCCCCGCCTAGAACTTGTGCCGCATACCAATGCGCGCGACCACCTGCTTGTTCGTGCTCGACGGCGCGAGCGTGAGGATGGCCGCATGCGTATCGTCGCCGCTCGCCTGCTCGTAATTCGCCTCGACATAAACGTCGGTGCGCTTCGACAGGAAATAATCGACGCCAGCCGACACTTGCCCCCAGTGCGAATCCTCGAGCTTCGTCCACGTATAGCCCGCGCCCGCTACCAGCGCCGGCGTGAAGTGATAGAGCAGGCTGCCTTCCACGGTGCTCAGCGTTGCGCCGTTCCCCTGGTAAGAGATGCGCGTGCCCGTGTAGTTCGCCATCACGCCGAATTTGCCGAACGAGTAGCTGCCGCCCACACCCCATGATTTCAGGCTGTCCGCAACGAACGAGCCGGTCACGGGCTGCCCGAAGATCGACGTGACGCCCAGGTCGCTGGCCGGGTTGATCTGGAAGTTGTTGACGTCCGTATAGGCGGCGCCGAGGCTGAGCGGCCCATTATCGTAGGTCAGGCCGAAGCTCATCGAGCTCTTCTGGTGGAAGTCGCCGGCCTGGTTGCCGAAACCGTACATCGCACCGGCCGTGAAGCCGCCGAAATTGTTGCTCACGAACTTGACGGTGTTGTCGAGCCGGTCGCCCGACACGCGATCGTAATCGCCTGGATGGAACGCGTAGACGCCTGCCACATAGGCGATCGAGTAGTTGCCGATCACGTCGCCCATGAAGTCGTATTGATGGCCCATCGTCAGCGTGCCAATGCGGTTCGACAGCCCCACGTAGGCCTGGCGCCCGAAAATGCCGCCCTGGTCGAGCGCGCCCGTGTTCAGGTCATAGCCGTTTTCGAGCTTGAAGAGCGCCTTCAATCCGCCGCCCAGATCCTCGGTGCCCATGAAGCCGAGCCGGTTGCCCTGCTGCACGCCGGTATCCATGCGCCACGCCGCGCCCCCGCCGGTGTTGTTCACGTAGCTGATGCCCGCGTCGAGAATCCCGTAGATCGTCACGCTGCTCTGCGCGTGCGCGGCCGAAGCAAAGGCGCAAAGCGCCGCGGCTGCGAGAGGGGCCGCGAGGGTCTTCTTCATCGATTGTCTCCTTATGTGGATAGTGTGGGCCAGTTCGGCCTCGAGTTGCTGCGCTTTCTGTGGCGCGCTTGTGTGTTGATGGTCCTGCGCCACACAACCATTGCGGGCATTGCGCTTTTGCAGACAGTGCCCATCGAGCGTGCGTTGCGTGCCGATGAGGACCGCACACGCTGCTTGACTTCGGTCAAAGTGTATAACGATAATATAGTTATACAGAAATATTTTTTGCACCCGGTTCCGGATGCGTCGTGATGCGGGTGCTGGCGGGAGCAGGTCGTGGCTCCCTCAATAAAGCGTTACCCTTGCGGGTTTCGCACACACAGGAGACGAAAGATGGCAAGAAGGTGGCGGGAGTGGCGGCTGGCAATGGCGGCCGGTGTGATCGCGCTGGGCGCATTCGCGCAGCAGCCGGCGGGGGCGGCGGAGTTCAAATACGGCGTGAGCGCGGACGTCACGTCGCTCGACCCGCAGTTCGCCAATCTGCCCGGCAACCGCAATGTCGCGCGCAATGTATTCGAGCCGCTGATCGACCTGTCGCCCGACGGGCGTCTGCAGCCGGGGCTGGCGCTGTCGTGGAAGCCGCTCGACGACAAGACGTGGGAGATCCGTCTGCGCCACGACGTGAAGTTCCAGGACGGCACACCGTTCACGGCCGAAGACGCGGTGTACTCGCTGCAACGCCCTGAAACGCTCACGAATTCGCCAGCCACGTTCGGCGTGTTCACCAAGGACATCGTCAAGGCGGAGGCGGTCGATCCGTACACGCTGAAGCTCACGACGTCGCGGCCACTCGCCGTGCTGCCCAACTATCTTTCGATGATCTTCATGGTCTCGAAGAAGGACACGCAGGGCGTGAAGAGCGAAGCCTTCGAAACGGGCAAGGGGCTGGTGGGCACGGGGCCGTACAAGTTCGCGCGCTTCGTGCGCGGCGACCGCGTCGAGCTCGTTCGCAACGACAGCTACTGGGGGCCGAAGCCCGCTTACGACAAGGTGACGGTGCGTATCCTGCCGAATGCGGCGGCGCGCGTGGCGGCGGTGCTCTCGGGCGATGTCGATGCGGTCATCGACGTGCCGAGCGCCGACGTGCAGCGCGTGAAGGCCGACAAGAATCTGCAGGTCTACACGAAGCCGAGCACGCTGATGGTCTTCTGGGTCATGAACCAGCTCGCCGACAACGCGCCGTATGTCACCGACAACAACGGCAAGCCGCTCGGCAAGAATCCGTTCAAGGACGTGCGCGTGCGCCGCGCGTTCTCGCTCGCGATCAATCGCCAGCTGCTGGTGGACCGCGTGCTCAAGGGCCTCGGCGTGGCCACGCAGAACAGCGTGCCGAGCACGATGTTCGGCTACAACCCGGCCTTGCCGCCCGATCCGTACCAGCCCGATGAAGCGAAGAAGCTGCTGGCCGAGGCGGGTTACCCGGCGTGCTTCTCGCTGACGCTGTTCGCGCCGAACGACCGCTACGTCAACGACTCGCAGCTCGCGCAGGCGGTGGCGCAGATGCTCACGCGAATTGGCTGCCATACGAGCGTGGAAACGCAGCCGATGGGGACCTTCATTTCGCGCGTCAATCAGCTCCAACTGGGCTTCTTCATGATCGGCTGGGGCGCCGACGCCGGCGACATGGGCGTGCAGCTCGAATCGCTGTTCTCGAACCCGACCAACAATCCGTTCCGCAAGATCAACATCCAGACCTACGATTCGCCGAACTTCTGGAAGCCGCTGAACGAAGGTCTCGCGACGGTCGACGATGCGAAGCGCGAAGCGCTGTACCGGCAGACCGCGCAAGTCCTGCATGACGAGGTGGGCATCATCCCGACGCATCTGCAGGTCTCGACCTATGCCGCGCGCGCGGGCATTCATGTGGTTCCGCGCATCGATTCGCAACTGTACGGCTTCGACGCCGCACCGGCGAAGTAAGCCGCGCAAGGGCGGCGCGCGTCAGGGGCCAGCGCGCCGCCCGCAAGCCGGAACCTGGAGCGAGCGATAAAGGTTCGAAGCAGGGAAATCGGTAAGGATTGCTTGTCATATTGAATGTGCAGACCGGAAGAGAGGAAAGTGATGACGAAGGACAGCGAGGTACTCATCGTAGGCGCGGGCATTGGCGGGCTGACGCTCGCGTTGACGTTGCATCGGGCGGGCATTGCGTGCCGCGTATTCGAGGCCGTGCCCGAGATCAAGCCGCTCGGGGTCGGCATCAATCTGCTGCCGCATGCAACACGTGAGCTCGCGGAGCTGGGCTTGCTGGAGCCCTTGGCGTCCGTGGCCGTGACGACGCGCGAGTCCGCGTTTTTCAATCGTCATGGTCAATTGATCTATCGCGAGCCAGCGGGCCGCTACGCGGGCTACCCGTATCCGCAGTTCTCGATTCATCGCGGCGACTTGCAGACCATTTTGCTGGCGGCCGTGCGCGAGCGGCTCGGACCCGACGGCGTGCTCACCGACCGGCGTTGCGTGGGTGCGAGCCAGGACGAGACCGGCGCGACGGCCGAGTTCGTCGACACCGCGGGCGAGCGGCATCGCGTGCGCGGCAGCGCGATCGTCGCGTGCGACGGCATTCACTCGGTCATTCGCAAGCAGTTCTATCCCGACGAGGGCGCGCCGCGCTATTCGGGCGTGAACATGTGGCGCGGAACCATCAAGGCGCCGCCATTCCTGAGCGGCGCGAGCATGGTGCGCGCCGGCTGGCTCAAGCACGGCAAGATGGTGATCTACCCGATCCGCGAGAACGTCGATGCGGCGGGCAACCAGCTCGTCAACTGGGTCGCCGAGATCGAGGCGCCGAAGCCGGCGCGGCGCGACTGGAACGGCGTGGGCCGGCTGGAGGACTTCTTCCCGGCGTTTGCGGACTGGAAGTTCGACTGGCTCGACGTGGCCGCGATGGTCGAGCAGACCGAGACGATACTCGAATATCCGATGGTCGATCAGGATCCCTTGCCGCGCTGGACCTTCGGCCGGATCACGCTGCTTGGCGACGCGGCGCACCCGATGGTGCCGCGCGGCTCGAACGGCGCGGGGCAGGCGATCGTCGATGCGCGCGTGCTGGCCGACCGTTGCGGCGAGCTGGGCGTCTGCCCGGAAGCACTGCAGGCATACGACCGGGAGCGCGTGAAGGCGACCGGCGACGTCGTGCTGATGAACCGCAAGGCGCCGCCGGACAAGATCTTGCAGGTGGTCTACGAGCGCACGCAGGGGCAGCGCTTCGAGCGCATCGAAGACGTGGTGAGCGTGGACGAACTGAGCCAAATCGCGAACCAGTATCGCAGCGTCGCGGGCTTCCATCTCGACGATATGCGCGCGAAGCAGCAGGTGGGGTGAGCGGCGTTCGCAGGGGTGGTCGCGTCAGCGCTCGCATCACACAGGGCGAGCGTGCGACGATTCGAACGCGCGCTGCGGAACGACACATACATGAGGAGACACGCATGACGGCAAATTCGCGCAACGAGCAGCGCGCGGCCTACTACCGGCAGCTTTCGACGCAACAGCTCGCCCCGCTGTGGGAGTCCCTGCATAACCTCGTGCCCGCCGCACCACGGCCGCAGGCGCGCGCGGCCATCTGGAAGTACGCGCAGATCCGCGACCTCGTCATGGAGGCAGGCGGGCTGATCAGCGCAGAAGAGGCCGTGCGCCGCGTGCTCGTGCTCGAGAACCCCGGCTTGCCGGGCAAATCGAGCATCACGCCCGCGCTCTATGCGGGACTGCAACTGATCCTGCCCGGCGAAGTGGCGCCCAGCCACCGGCACACGCAATCCGCGTTGCGTTTCATCGTGGAGGGGCAGGGGGCATGGACGGCCGTCGATGGCGAGCGCACCACGATGCGACCCGGCGATTTCATCATCACGCCTTCGTGGACCTGGCACGACCACGGCAACCCGCTGAGCGCGGAGGGTGGCGAGCCGGTGGTATGGCTCGACGGGCTCGACATTCCCATCGTCGGCGCGCTCGATGCGGGGTTCGCGCAAAGCTATCCGGAGCCGACGCAGCCGGTGACGCGCCCCGAAGGCCACAGCTTCGCGCGCTTCGGCCACAATATGGCGCCGGTCCGGCACGTGGCGGATAACCCGACATCGCCGATATTCAGTTATCCCTATGAGCGAAGCCGCGAAGCGCTCGACACGCTTTACCGCAATGGCGAGATCGACGAATGGGACGGCGTCAAGCTCCGCTATGTCAATCCCGTCACCGGCGGCTGGCCGATGCCCACCATGGCGACGTTCATGCAGTACTTGCCCGCCGGGTTCTCGGGCAAGACGTATCGCACGACGGACGCGACGATCTTTTGCGTCGTCGAGGGCGAGGGGTGCGTGCGGATCGGCGACGAGACGTTCGAGTTCGCGCCACACGATGTTTTCGTCGTGCCGTCGTGGCAACCCGTGAGCCTGAAGGCGCAGGGCGATTGCGTGCTGTTCAGCTATTCGGACCGGCCCATTCTTTCCGCGCTGAATCTGCTGCGCGAACAGCGCGACTAGTGCACGTGGTGCGATCCGCACCAACTACACGAACACCGGGCGCAACGCGCGCCCGCGTATTGCCGATTCTCTCCGTTCACATTCAGGAGCCGTTTTTGATGGAATTCGTCTTTCAGCCGCAAGCCCCCATCGCCGTACCCGTGGCGGGCAGCCAGGCGCGCTATGCGGTGCGCCGCGTCTATTGTGTCGGCCGCAATTACGCGGCCCATGCGCGCGAGATGGGCTTCGATCCCGACCGCGAGCCGCCGTTCTTCTTCTGCAAGCCCGCGGATGCGGTCGTGCCGGTCAACTATGGCGAAACGCTCGAGCTCGCCTACCCGGCGCAAACGCAGAACTATCACTACGAAGCGGAACTGGTCGCCGTGATCGGCAAGGGCGGCTCGGACATCGCCGTGGCCGATGCGCTCGAGCACGTGTGGGGCTATGCGGTCGGGCTCGACATGACGCGCCGCGACTTGCAGATGAAGATGCGCGAAATGGGCCGGCCGTGGGAGATCGGCAAGGCGTTCGACCGCTCGGCACCGCTTGGGCCCATTCATCGGGCCAGCGAAGTCGGGCATTTCGAGCGCGGCGGCCTCTGGCTCACGGTGAACGGCGAAACGAAGCAGCGGAGCGACGTCTCGCATCTGATCTGGTCGGTGGCGGAGACGGTCGCCGATCTCTCGAAGTTCTTCCGCCTCGAACCCGGCGACGTGATCTACACGGGCACACCGGAAGGCGTGGGCGCGGTGAAGGCGGGCGACGCGCTCACCGTTGGCGTGGAAGGGCTTGGCGAGCTCGATGTTCGCGTCGTTTGAGGGAATGTGCAGCGCTGCGGCTCTGACTCGTGGCGCAGATCGCTAACGCGCTATTGGACTTCGTTGCGCCCTGAGCGTACGCTTTGCAGCCTGCCTTCTGCAGTCGCGCTACGTTACGCATAAGGAGCATCCAACGCATGAAACCCCGCATCACCGTCATCACGCTTGGCGTAGACGATCTCGACGCTTCATTGCGCTTCTACCGCGAGGGTCTGGGTTTTGCCACCGAAGGCATCGTTGGCAAGGAATTCGAGCATGGGGCCGTGGTGTTTATCGAGCTGCAACCCGGCCTTCGTCTGGCGCTCTGGCCTCGCAAGAGCATCGCCCATGACACCGGGCTGGCGCTGGGGCCGGCCAGCGCGACCGAGCTGACCCTGGGCCACAACGTCTCTTCGAAAGCCGAGGTGGATGCAGTGATGGCAAACGCGGCGTCGGCTGGAGCCGCCATCGTCAAAGCCGCACACGACACGTTCTGGGGCGGCTATTCAGGCTATTTTCAGGACCCCGATGGACATCTTTGGGAAGTCGTCTGGAACCCGCAATGGTTAGAGTAAGTGCTCGAAGGTGACACGCACCGTTCAGCACCACACGACGCGGTCGTACGCGACTGTGCGCCGATACACATTCTTGCCGCGCCAGCTCGAATACTCCATGTAGGCGCAGTCGAGCACGACAATCCAGTTCGTTATGTTCATCGCGTTCCCCATCGTTCGTTTGAATGCAAGACTAGTCTACGGTGGCCATTCTTGGGACGATTTCGCAAGCAAAGCGAGGTAAACCGCTCAGTTCTTGTAATCGCGTCGGGCGGCAAGCGGCACCCAGCGGGCTTTGCGGGCCATCCGGCGCTTCACCTGACCTGTTGCGCCGCAACTACAGTGCCCAGCCGGCCCGCGTCGCGCGTCCCGCCAAGCCTCCCACCAGGCGCCTCCCACCGTTCTGCCCCTGCTACAAAGCCGGTCCCGCCTTCGGGCCTCCAACCGCAGAGCGGCTCGCGTCCTCGAAGAAGGCGCGCTCGGCGGCCTTGTTCATCACCAGAATGCTGATGCGCCGGTTCAGCGGGCTGTCGGTGGCGCCCGTGTCGAGCGGCAGCACGTCGGCGAGGCCGCGCACCTGCAAGAGCCGGTCTTCGCGCAGATGGCCCGCCACCAGCGCGCGCCGCGCGGCGTTGGCGCGCTCGCTCGAGAGCTCCCAGTTCGAATAGCCGGCGAGGCCGCCCGAGTACGGCACCGAATCGGTATGGCCGGCAATGGAGACCCCGCTGTCCACGTCGTTCAGCGCGCTGCCGATCTCCACGAGGATCGCGTACGCGTAGTCCTGCAGCTTCGCGCTGCCCGTGGCGAACATCGGGCGCTTGAGCGAATCGACGAGTTCGATGCGCAGGCCTTCGTCGGTGATCGTCACGCGGATCTGGTCCTTGAATGCGCTGAGCGCGGGCTTCTGCTCGATCAGCGTCGCGAGTCGCGCCTTCAGTTGCGCGAGGCGCGCCTTGTCGTTGGCCGAGGCTTCGGCGTTCAGGCTGGGCTTGACCGCGACCGGTACCGCGCGCGCGGCCGAGGGCTGCGCGTTCGCGCCGCCGATGGCCGGCACCTGGTTCGAGAGATCGTGACCACCGCCCGGGATCACGCTCGGGCTCGGATTCGCTGAATTGGGCTTGCCGCCCAGCATCGTCGAAAGCGGCGTGTTGAAGTACTTCTCGATGCCGTCGCGGTCGTACTGCGAGGTCGAGCCGAGCAGCCACATCAACAGGAAGAACGCCATCATGGCCGTCACGAAGTCGGCATAGGCAATCTTCCATGCGCCGCCGTGGTGGCCGTCGTGGCCGCCTTTCTTCACGCGCCGCACGACGAGCGTGGGCTTGCTGCTCTCGCTGTCCCCCGCACCGCGTGCGCCCGGCTGTCTTTCGGCCATCTGTCGTCTCCCCTGAGGCTCAGGCCTTCGCAGTCCTGGTTGCGCGCACGGTATCGTCGAGCTCCTTGAAGCTCGGGCGGTCGGCGGTGAAGAGCACCTTGCGGCCGAACTCCACGGCCACCGGCGGCGCATAGCCCGCGAGCGAGGCCAGCAGCACGGCCTTCACGCATTGATACGGCTTGGACGCGGCGCGGCCCTTGGCATTGAGAAGATCGGCGAGCGGCCCGACGAAGCCATAGGCGAGCAGGATGCCGAGGAAGGTGCCCACCAGCGCCCCCGCGATCATCTCGCCGAGCACGGCGGGCGGCTTGCCGACCGAGCCCATCGTGTGCACCACGCCCATCACGGCGGCCACGATGCCGAAGGCGGGCAGGCCGTCGGCCATCTTCTGGATCGCGTTGGGGGCGACCGAGGCTTCGGCGTGGTGCGTGTCGAGCTCCTCGTCCATGAGGTCCTGCATCTCGATGGGGTTCACGTTGCCGCTCGACATCATGCGCAGATAGTCGACGATGAAGTCGAGCAGATGATGATCGGCCAGCACGCGCGCGTACTTCTGGAAGATCGGGCTGTTCTCCGGCGCTTCGATGTCGGCTTCGAGGGCCATCATGCCTTCCTTGCGGGCCTTTTGCAGCAGCTCGTAGAGCAGTGCGATGAGCTCCAGATACTGCGCCTTGGTATAGCCGCCTCCCTTGAAGCAGGTCGGCAGCGCCTTGAGCGTCTTGCCAAGCGTCGCGCGCGGGTTGCTCACCACGAAGGCGCCAGTCGCCGCGCCGAAAATGCATAGCAGTTCGAAAGGTTGCACGAGCGCGGGCAGGTGGCCGCCCACGCCCACGAAGCTCCCGATCACCGATCCGAGTACGAGGATCCAGCCGATTGCGACAAACATGATGTTTTCCCTCGTTCCCTGAAGATCAATTGGCTCCGTGCTGCGCGCGCTTCAGGCGCGGCGCGTGCGATGGCGCGCGAGCAGGCGTCGCGTCTCACACGAATCCTGGCCATTTTTACGGCGGCGGCACGCGTTGCTGAAGCCGTCGAGACAGCTTTTTTTGAGGGGTTCGATCGACTGGCCGCCTAATATAAATTCGTCATCCGAAGTAGTGGAAGGGAATTTCCGAAGTGCGCAGAGAAGGTGTTGCGAAAGCGCCGCAATGGCCGCGCCAGGCGGGCTGAACCCGGATTTACCCGCAGGCACACTCTGGCCGAGGCCCGGCAGACGCGCGGCTGCGTACCGTGGGGCCGGCGCCGTGACCCGTGCACGCCCGGGCGCTTTTGCGGCGTGGCCTGCCCTGCAGGCATCCGCGCGCGAGCTTGCAGGCGTACGAGCGCGCGCCAGGTTACATCGGGGTAAGGTTTGCCGCGCCGCTGCCGTTAACCCGATTAACCATCCAGACCAATCTGCGCGATGCGGGCGAGCGCCGCCTGAATCGCCGTACCCGGCAGCGTGCCGATTCCGTCGAGGCAAGACCCCACCGATGATTACCGCTCCGCTCCCACTCGATGAGGACACCCGCCTGCGCTCGCTCAAGCGCCTGGAGATCCTTGACTCCGAGCCGGAGGAGGCGTTCGATCGCATCGCGCGGCTGGCGGCCTGGGCGTTCAAGGTGCCCATCGTGCTGGTCTCGCTCGTCGACGCAGATCGCCAGTGGTTCAAGGCGCACTACGGGCTCGCGGCGTGCGAAACGCCACGCAGCGTGTCGTTCTGCGCGCACGCGGTGCTCAGCAAGCGCATGCTCGTGGTCGAGGACGCACTCGACGACGAGCGCTTTGTCGACAATCCGCTGGTGCTGGGCGCGCCGCACATCCGCTTTTACGCCGGTGCGCCGCTGCGGCTCGCCGACGGCCAGGTGGTGGGCACGCTGTGCCTGATCGACACCGAGCCGCGCGGCTTCGAGCCGCACGACGCCGAGGCGCTGGCCGGCTATGCGCAGCTCGTGGAGCGCGAGTTGGAGGTGCGCGCGCAGTTGATCCGCTCGCGCACGGCGCATGAGCGCGACCGCCGCTCGCTCGCCATCAGCGAGGCGCGCTTCACGACGGTGTTCAAGGAAACGCCCGTCGGCAATGCACTGGTCGATTTGAACGGCCGATTTCTCGACGTCAACGAGGCGTTCTCGGCAATCGTCGGGTACAGCGAAGACACCCTGCGCATGCTGACGTTCGCCGAGGTCACGTATCCCGACGATCTCGGCGCGGACCTCGCGCTCGTCGCCGAATTGCTGGCGGGCAAGCAGGCCACCTACACGATGGAGAAGCGCTACGTGCGCCCGGACGGCACAGCGATCTGGGTCAGCCTGGCCGTGACGCTCGTGCGCGACGGCTCGGGTGTGCCGCTGCACTTTATCGCCGCCGTGCAGGACATCGACAGCCGCAAGAAGAGCGAGGAGGCGCTGCGCAACTATCACGCGGAGCTGGAGGAGCGCGTGCGCGAGCGCACCGCCGAGCTGCGCCGCAGCCGCGACGCCTTGCAGACCATCACCGACAATCTGCCCGCGCTGATTGCCGTGGTCGATCGCGACCTGCGCTATCAGTTCAACAACGAGGCTTTCAGGCGCGTATTCGGCACGCCCTCGGCGGCGTTGCGCGGCGCGAGCATTCAGGAGACGCTGCGCCCCGAGGTGTTCGAGGCGCTGCAGCCGCTGTTCGCGCGCGCGCTCGCGGGCGAGCGCGTGACCTGCAACGAGGTGCGCTATCGCGCCGATGAAGAGCGCGTGTGGTGCACGACCTATATCCCCGCCAAGCGCGAAGGCAAGGTGACGGGCCTCTACGTGATGTCGCACGACATCACCGAGCAGCGCCGCACCGAGCAGCGCCTGCGCGCGAACGCCCTGATCGATCCGCTCACGGGGCTGGCGAACCGGCGCGCGCTGCAGGAGGAGCTGGGCGCGACGCTTGCGCGCGCGGGCGCCTTCGCGCTTTTCTTCATCGATCTGGACGGCTTCAAGGGCATCAACGACCGCTTCGGCCATGACACGGGCGACGCACTGCTGCGCGAGGTCGCACGCCGTCTCACGGCCACGGTGCGCGCGGGTGACATGGTGAGCCGGCTGGGCGGCGACGAGTTCGTGGTGGTGAGCCGCGGCGTGGCCGATGCGGTTGGTGCGGAGCGCATCGCACAGGCGGTCTGCCATGCGCTCGCGCGGCCGTTCGTGGCGGGCGGCCAGGTCATGGAGGCCAGTGCGAGCGTGGGCGTGGTGCTGCAAGGCGCGGGCGATGCGGTGCGAGGGGCGCGCGTGCAGGATTCGCTGTGCCTCGCCGATGCCGCGATGTACGAGGCGAAGCGGGCGGGGCGCAACACCTGGCGCCTTGCACGCCATGCGGTGCGCGAGGTGCTGGTGGAGCAATGAGCCGCGAGTCATGCGGCACGAACAGCAGGTGAGCGTGCGGCCCCACGGTGGCTGGCGGCATGGCGGTACAATCCTGGCTGCGCGCCCTGCCGGGCGCAGGTCCCGCACTTCTCGCGCCTCACCACACCGCAATGCCCCCATCCTCCCAGACCACGCCTGCTCCCACGCCGCTCGACAGTCTCATGGAGCAAGTCCTCGCGTTCCGCGATGCGCGAGACTGGCAGCAGTTTCATACGCTGCGCAACCTGATCGTCTCGACGAGCGTCGAGGCCGGCGAGCTGCTCGAAACGATCCAGTGGAAGGACGACGCGCAGATTGCGGCGCTCCTTGCCGATCCGCCCGGCCGCGCCCACCTCGAGCAGGAATGCGCCGATGTGTTCATCTATCTCCTGCTCGTGGCGCATACGGCCGGATTCGATCTCGCGAAGGCGGCGGCCGACAAGGTCCGTCTGAACGAGACGCGCTATCCGGTCGAGAAGGCGAAGGGCAACGCGACCAAGCACAGCGAGCTTTGACGCAAGCGCGAGGGCACGCGCAAGCGCGCTGCGCGCACGGTTCACAGGTCGCCCAGCTTTCGGAATTCTCTGGTTCCGCAGGACCTGGCATGCGAGGAATATGGCTGACTTCCAGGTCATTCCATTCACGCCATCATGAACCCGGCAATCGTCGTCATTCCCACGACTGGCGCAGCAGAACTCGAATGCGCGATTCAATCGGTCCTCGACCAGACCATACCCACCGACGTGCTCGTGATCTTCGACGGGCCCGCCTTCGCGCGGCCTCTCGCGCTGCCGGCCGATGCGCGCGTGCACACGCTGGTGCTGCCGTTCAACACAGGCGGCGCGCGCACGAGCCGCATCCCGGCCTCGCAGCGCGGGCACTGGTATGGCGCGCGCGTGATGTGCGCGGCGGGCTACCTCGTGAACAACGACTACGCGATGATGCTCGATCAGGACAACTGGCTGCATCCCGACCACGTGGCGTCGTGCATCGGCGCCCTGGAGTCGCGGCCGGCCGCGCCCTACGAAATGGTGTACGCGCTGCGCGCGGTCCATCGCAAGGACGGCAGCTTCGTCTGCCGCGACGACTGCGAAAGCCTTGGCCCGCGTGACGGCGTGAGCGGCTGCCTCATCGATACGAGCTGCTATTTTTTCCGCACCGACTTCCTGATGAAGGCCTCGCATTTCTGGCTGTGGGGCTGGGGCGGCGACAGCCGCTTTCTGGTGCGCCTCGTGCAGGCGCACGGCATGGATTGCTTCACGGGCACGGGCCGCTATACGGTGCACTACCGGCTGGGCGGCAACGAGGGCTCGGCGCCCGAGGCGTTCTTCGTGCAAGGCAACGCGCGCATGCGGGTGCTGCACGGCGCAGTGGTGCCCATGCCCTGGGCTGTCGAGTGAGCGTGCGCCGGGCGCGCCGTGCTCAGCTCGTGAGATCCTGCTCGAGCCGCTGGAACACGCGCTGCGTCGCGCCCCGCGCATGGAGCGCGAAGAGCAGCAGCGAGCGGCCCGTCACCTGATAGACGTCGCCGGCCTCGAAGTCCTCCAGCTCGTCGCGCACCGGCTGGTTCGTGTCGATCAGGCAACTCCACTGATCGTTGCCCGGCACCGAGGGCAGCGTGAAGTCCACTACGTCGTGATACGCATTGAGGACGATGAGCAAGGTCGCGTCCGAGGCGAGCCGCATGATGCCGCTCGTTTGCGATCGTCCATCGATCAGCATGCCGAAGCATCGCATCTGGGCGTCGTCCCATTGCTCGACGGTGAGCGGCACGCCCGCCGGCGTGAGCCATTCGACGTCGGTGACGTCGAGCGCGGCGTTGTGCTCGCCGGTCAGAAAGCGGTTGCGCCGCAGCACCGGCAGCGCGTGGCGCAGCGTCGTGAGCTTGCGCACGAACTCGGCGAGCGCGCGGCCGTCTTCGTCGATGCCTTCCCAGTCCACCCAGCTGATCGCGTTGTCCTGGCAATACGCGTTGTTGTTGCCGTGCTGCGTGCGGCCGAATTCGTCGCCCGCGAGCAGCATCGGCGTGCCCTGCGAGAGCAGCAGCGTCGCGAGGAAGTTGCGCTTCTGGCGCTCGCGCAGCGCGCGGATCTGCGCGTCGTCGGTCGGGCCTTCGGCGCCGCAGTTCCACGAGAGATTGTCGGCGTGGCCGTCGCGGTTCTCTTCGCCGTTGGCCTCGTTGTGGCGCTCGTTGTACGAGACCAGGTCGTGCAGCGTGAAGCCGTCGTGCGCGGTGACGAAGTTCACGCTCGACCACGGCTTGCGCCCGCGCCGGTTGAAGCGGTCGCCCGAGGCGGCGAGGCGCGTGGCGAGATCGGCGGCTTGTGCTTCGTCGCCCTTCCACCAGCCGCGCACGGTGTCGCGAAAGCGGTCGTTCCATTCGGCCCAGCCCGGCGGAAAGCCGCCCACCTGATAGCCGCCCGGTCCACAGTCCCACGGCTCGGCAATCAGCTTGACGCCCGCGAGTATCGGGTCCTGGCGGCAACTGTCGAGAAAGCCGCCGCCTTCGTCGAAGCCATAGGGCTCGCGCCCGAGGATCGTCGCGAGGTCGAAGCGAAAGCCGTCCACGCCCATTTCGAGCACCCAGTAGCGCAGGCTGTCGGTGACCATCTGCAGCACGCGCGGATGCGAAAGATTGAGCGTGTTGCCCGTGCCCGTGTCGTTGATGTAATAGCGCGGGTTGTCGGCCACGAGCCGGTAGTACGAGGCATTGTCGATGCCGCGAAACGAGAGCGTGGGACCGAGTTCGCTGCCTTCCGCGGTGTGGTTGTAGACGACGTCGAGGATCACTTCGAGGCCCGCGTAGTGGAAGTGATCCACCATGTTCTTGAACTCGTCGATCGAGCCCTGCGCGCCCACCGAATAGCGCGGATCGGGCGCGAAGAAGCCGATGGTGTTGTAGCCCCAGTAGTTGGTCAGGCCGCGCTCGAGCAGATGCGCGTCGTTCAGGAAGGTATGCACGGGCATCAGTTCGACCGAGGTCACGCCGAGGCCGCGAATGTACTCGAGCACCTTCGAATGTGCCATGCCCGCGAAGGTGCCGCGCTCTTCTTCGGGCACCTCTGGATGGCGCAGCGTGTAGCCGCGCACGTGCGCTTCGTAGAGGATCGCGCGTTCGCGCGGCACGCGCTCGCGCAACGGGTGGTGCCAGCTGAAGGTCTGGTCGACCACGCGGCAGCGCGGCACGTAGCGCACGCTGTCGCGCGTGTCGAAGGAAAGGTCGGCGTCGGGGCTGCCGAGCGTGTAGCCGAACACGGCGGGATGCCACTTGAGCGCGCCCACATGCGCCTTCGCATACGGATCGAGCAGCAGCTTGTGCGGATTGAAGCGATGCCCCGCCTGCGGCTCGTACGGCCCGTGCACGCGGTAGCCATAAATCGCGCCCGGTGCGAGGTCGGGCAGGAAGACGTGCCAGACCTCGTCGGTGTATTCGGGCAGCACGATGCGTTCCATTTCGCGCAGGCCCGTCTTGTCGAAGAGACACAACTCGACCCGGGTGGCGTTCGCGGAGAACAGCGCGAAATTCACGCCGCTCCCGGTCCAGGTGGCGCCGAACGGGAACGGCTGGCCTTCGGCAATGCGGCTGGCGGTCTTCTTCCTCATGGGCCCTCGCGCGCCCGGCAGGGCGTCATTTGACGGTCTGCACCACTTCGAAGCCTTCGAACTCGGGATGGCTCAGATAGGTCGGGCGGCTCTGGCCGGCATTACCCGCGTTACGGTGGGCGGCGCGAAAGGCGTCGGAGCGCGTCCACGCTTCGAACGCGGCGTGGTTGGCCCAGATCGTGTGGCTCGCGTAGAGCACGTGGTCTTCGCGCTGCGGGCCTTTGAGCAGATGAAATTCGACGAAGCCCGGCACTTCTTTCAGATGCGTGTCGCGGTTCTTCCAGACGTATTCGAACGCGGCTTCCGAACCCAGCGCGACCTTGAAGCGATTCATGGCGATGTACATGCGGCATTCCTTTAGTGTGTGGCGGTCTTCGATGAATGGAGCGGTCTCATTCGGATGATTCGCGCAGTTTCTTTCGCGGCTATTACGCAATGAGCCGCCCAATTATCGAATGGTTTGCCGGCAAGGAGCAAGCGGCGTTCCCGCTCGGGCAGCGCTGATGAATCAACACAACCTGAAGCAGAGCGATCTACCTGAGATCGGCAGCCAGGGTGTTATCTCGGAGATTCTCAACGGCAAGCGAGAGCTGAACACGCGCCAAATTGGGTTGCTCGCTCAACGATTCAGAATCAGTCCTGCGGTGTTCTTCCCTCCGGTCTCCATTGCCGCCTGATGTTACGCAGTTCACAAACCGCCTTCGGGCGGTTTTTCGTGTCCGGACCAGGACATTCAAGGGTTGAATCGCTCAATGGCCGATGCTGCGTAGGCAAAACGAAAGTTTCGCGCAATTGCCGATTTTCGATAACACGTCGTTTAATGACTCTCTAGCATGGTCTCCAACATCCCATGCGGCTCTGTCCGCGCGGGCCATCCTGGAGGAGAAAACACCATGCAGGCAGACTCGAAAGGCCACGGCGCCGCGCCAGCGCTCAAGCAGACGCTCGGCACCTGGCAGCTGTGGGGCATTGCTGTCGGGCTCGTGATTTCCGGCGAATACTTCGGCTGGAGCTACGGCTGGGCGACGGCCGGCACGCTGGGCTTCGTCGTCACGGCGGTGTTCGTGGCGGCGATGTACACCACCTTCATTTTCAGCTTCACCGAGCTCACCACCTCGATTCCCCACGCGGGCGGCCCCTTCGCCTACGCGCGCCGCGCGTTCGGTCCGGCCGGCGGCTATCTCGCCGGCGCGGCCACGCTCGTGGAATTCGTGTTCGCGCCGCCGGCCATCGCGCTTGCCATCGGCGCGTATCTGCACGTGCAGTTTCCGGGCCTCGAACCCAAGCACGCCGCCATGGGCGCGTATCTCGTGTTCATGGCGCTCAATATCGTGGGCGTGCAGATTGCCGCGACCTTCGAGCTCGTGGTCACGCTGTTCGCGATCTTCGAGCTGCTCGTGTTCATGGGCGTGGTGTCGCCGGGCTTTGCGTGGGCGCACTTCCTGAAGGGCGGCTGGTCGGGCAACGATCACTTCTCGATGGGCGCCTTCCATGGCATGTTCGCGGCCATTCCGTTCGCGATCTGGTTCTTCCTCGCCATCGAAGGCGTGGCCATGGCCGCCGAGGAAGCGAAGAACCCCAAGCGCTCGATTCCGATTGCCTACGTGACCGGCATTCTCACGCTGGTGGCCCTTGCTGTTGGCGTGATGGTGTTCGCGGGCGGCGCGGGCGACTGGACCAAGCTCGCCAACATCAACGACCCGCTGCCGCAGGCCATGAAGTACATCGTGGGCGAGCACAGCGGCTGGATGCATATGCTCGTGTGGCTCGGTCTGTTCGGGCTCGTCGCGTCGTTCCACGGCATCATCCTCGGCTACTCGCGCCAGATCTTCGCGCTGGCCCGCGAAGGCTATCTGCCCGCCTGGCTCGCCAAGGTGCATCCGCGCTTCAAGACGCCTTATCGCGCGATCCTCGCGGGCGGCGTGGTCGGCATCGCGGCCATCTACAGCGACGAGCTGATCCAGTTCGCCGGCCAGACGCTCACCGCGAACATCGTCACGATGTCGGTGTTCGGCGCCATCGTCATGTACATCATCAGCATGGCGGCGCTCTTCAAGCTGCGCAGCACGAGGCCCAACATGGAACGGCCGTTCCGCGCGCCGCTCTATCCGCTGTTTCCGGCCTTCGCGCTCGTCGCCGCGGTCGTGTGCCTCGCCACCATGGTCTATTACAACGCGCTCGTGGCCCTGATCTTCGTGTTGTTCCTCGCAGTGGGCTATGCTTATTTCCTGGCGACCCGCACCCAGCGCGACGCGGCTTCGAGCGCCCAGCCGGACCTCGAGACGGATGCGCCGATCGAGCCCCAAGGCGTGCTGCTCGAAGAATGAGCGGGTGCAAAATGCAAGACTGGAGCTGAAGCGATGTCCTATACGGAGACGATCGGTCCGCGCACGTACCGTTTCGCGGACCTCAAGACCTTGCTCGCCAAGGCGAGCCCGCTGCGCAGCGGCGACCAGCTCGCGGGCGTGGCGGCGGCGAGCGAGGAGGAGCGCGTCGCCGCGAAGATGGCGCTCGCCGACGTGCCGCTCAAGACCTTCCTGAGCGAGGCCCTGGTGCCTTATGAGGAGGACGAAGTTACGCGCCTGATCGTCGATACGCACGACATGGCGGCGTTCGCGCCGATCTCGCATCTCACGGTGGGCGATTTCCGCAACTGGCTGCTCTCGCCCGAGGCGGACAGCGCGACGCTCGAACGCGTCGGGCCGGGTATCACGCCGGAGATGGCGGCGGCGGTCTCGAAGCTCATGCGCAATCAGGACCTCATTGCGGTGGCGAAAAAGCGCCCCGTGGTCACGCGCTTTCGCAACACGGTGGGGTTGCCCGGACGCATGTCGGTGCGCCTGCAGCCGAACCATCCCACCGACGACGTGAAGGGCATTGCCGCCTCGATGCTCGACGGCCTCATGTACGGCTGCGGCGACGCGATGATCGGCATCAATCCGGCCACCGACAGCCTCTCCGCCATCGTCAAGCTGCTCACGATGATCGACGGCTTTCGCGAGCGCTACCGCGTGCCGACGCAATCGTGCGTGCTCACGCACGTCACCAACACGATCGCGGCCGTCGAGAAGGGTGCGCCCGTGGACCTCGTGTTCCAGTCGATCGCGGGCACGGAAAAGGCCAACGCGAGTTTCGGTATCTCGCTCGCGCTGCTCGGCGAGGCGCGCGAGGCGGCGCTCTCGCTCAAGCGCGGCACCGTCGGCAACAACCTCATGTACTTCGAGACGGGGCAGGGTAGCGCGCTTTCGGCCAACGCGCATTACGGCGTCGATCAGCAAACCTGTGAAGTGCGCGCCTATGCCGTCGCGCGCCGCTTCGAGCCGTTCCTCGTGAACACGGTGGTGGGCTTCATCGGCCCGGAATACCTCTACGACGGCAAGCAGATCATTCGCGCGGGACTCGAAGACCATTTCTGCGGCAAGTTGTTAGGCGTGCCGATGGGTTGCGATATCTGCTACACGAACCATGCCGAAGCCGATCAGGACGACATGGACACGCTGCTCACGCTGCTGGGCGCGGCGGGCATCAACTTCATCATGGGCATTCCGGGCGCCGACGACGTGATGCTCAACTACCAGAGCACCTCGTTTCACGACGCGCTCTATGTGCGCGATCTGCTCGGGCTGCGGCGCGCGCCCGAGTTCGAGGAATGGCTGGAGACGATGGAGATCGCCGATGCGAAAGGCGCGCTGCTGCCCGCCTCGCCGCGCGTGCCGTTGCTCGCGGGCGCTCACGAATGGATGGGAGTGAGCGCATGAGCGACGCCGTCGAAAAGAATCCGTGGGCCGGCCTCAAGGCGTTCACGAACGCGCGCATCGCGCTGGGCCGCGCGGGCAACGGCCTGCCGACCGCGCCGCTGCTCGCGTTCAATCTCTCGCACGCGCAGGCGCGCGATGCCGTGCATCAGCCGCTCGACGCCGAGGCGCTGCGGCGCGAGCTGGAGGGCGCGGGCTTTGCGACACTCGGGGCGGCGAGCGCCGCGCCCGACCGCGATCACTACCTGCGGCGCCCCGATCTCGGGCGGCGGCTCTCGGACGAGAGCCGCGCGGCGTTGGCCGATGCGGGCCGCGCGGGCCATGAAGGCAAAGAGGGTCCCGACATTGTGTTCGTGGTCGGCGACGGGCTCTCTGCGTTTGCCGCCGCGAAGCAGGCCTTGCCGCTGTTGCGGGCCGTGCGCGAGCGTCTGGACGCCGATGCCGCGGCGGGCCGCGGCTGGCGTGTCGGGCCCGTGGTGGTGGCGCGCCAGGCGCGCGTCGCGCTTGGCGACGAGATTGGCGAATTGCTGGGGGCGAAGCTCGTGGCGATGCTGATTGGCGAGCGGCCAGGCCTGAGCTCGCCCGACAGCCTGGGCGTATACCTCACCTGGGCGCCGAAGGTGGGCTGCCACGATGCGATGCGCAACTGCATCTCGAACGTGCGGCCCGAGGGCCTGCCGTACGAGGGGGCCGCGCACAAGCTCCACTATCTGCTCACGCATGCGCGGCGGCTCGGGCTGACCGGCGTGGGCCTCAAGGACGACAGCGACGCGCTCCTGCCTGGAGCCCATGAGGCGGAGCGGATCGAATCCGTTTAGTCCCGCCTGCGTGAGCCTGTTGCAAGCCTGTCGCGAGCATTGCAATCCCGCCCCATGGCGTAGCGCACCCCGATTCGTGCGCCGCGCGCGCCTGTTCGCGCCCCGCATTCGCGCCACAATCGTGCGTCAACCTATGGTTGCACCGCATTGGTGTGCATGCGGCGCTGCGCCGATAATGCGCATTTGTTGAACATCGAAGCGAGCGCGGTGCGCCGCCGTTGCGCACCCGCCGCTTGACGCGGAGCGCGCAATGCGCCGCCGCGCGCGCCGCGAGCCATCCCCGCATGGCCGCACGCTCTGGCGCGGAAATTGCATCTCCTGCGCGAATCGTTTCGACAGACAGGTTGCGCAAGGAGGCACCCCATGGTTCAGAACCCCATGGATCACACGGCCACGCCGTTGGAGCAGACGGCCGAAGACACGCGCCTGAGCGCGCAGGGTGCGCACGCGCCGGCAGGGCACGCCGTGGTGAGCGTCGCGCACGACGCCGATGAACAGGCACGCAATCTCGTCGGCTGGCGGCAGACCTACGACCAGCTCGCGGCGGGCCGCTTCGTCGGCACGCTCACCGAGATTCCGCTCGACACCATGAAGGTCTTCTGCGAGACCACGAGCCACACGCTGCGTCAGGCCTGCGAGGTGCGCGGCGACGCGTACTGGTTCGGCATTCCCGCCGCGCGCGACCGGCAGGCGCGCATCGACGCGCAGCCGTTCGGCGCCCAGGCGTTCGCCATGCGGCCCGGCAACGTGGAATTCGAACTGGTCACCCCCGCGCAGTTCTCGATCTACGGCGTGGTGGTGCGCGGCGAAGTGCTGCGCCACTACGCGCAGACCGTCGAACGCATGCCGCTGGACGCGCGGCTGCCCGATACCCCCATCGTGCAGGCGGGGGCTGGGCGTCTCGCGCATCTGTGCGCGCTGCTCGCGCAGCGCCTGAGCGACGCGGACGGCACAACTCACGCGCTTGCGCCGCTCTCGGACTTCGCGCGCAACGACCTGCAGGCCGAACTGCTGGCGGCGCTGTTCGACGCATGCACGGCCGACGATGCCCAGGCGGACGTGAGCGTCGATCAAGCCTCGCGGCGGCGCTGGATCGTCGCGCAGGCGCGCGACTACGTGCTTGCGCATCGCTCCCGGCCGGTGGGTGTGCCCGAGCTTTGCGAGCAATTGCTCGTGAGCCGCCGCACGCTGCAGTACTGCTTTCAGGACGTGCTCGGCATGGCGCCCGCGACCTATCTGCGCGCGCTGCGCCTGAACGGTGCGCGCCGCGACCTGTGCGGGCGCACGGCCGGCTCGGTGCAGGACGTGGCCGCCGCTTGGGGCTTCTGGCATTTGAGCCAGTTCGCGACGGATTATCGGCGCATGTTCGGCATGCGGCCCTCGGAGGCATTGCGCGCCGCTTGAGCGTATCGGGCGCAGCCGTGCAAGGCGCGGCGCGCGCCTTGCCTCAATACTCAATCTTCAATTGCGCCTTGCGCGTAATTTCATCCGGATACCTGAATATTCGCGGGGCGGGCCACGAATTTCCCCGGGCTCGTGCCCGTGAGGCGCCGGAACATCGCGATGAACGCCGACGAAGTCGCATAGCCCAGATCGAGCGCCACGGACTCCACGCTGCGCCCGGCCTGCAGGAGCGGCAACGCGCTCACGAGACGCAGGCGTGCGCGCCATTCGGTCAGCGACATGCCCAGCTCGCGCTGCGCGTGGCGTATCAGCGTGCGCTCGCTCATATGGAACGCGGCGGCCAGTTCGGCGAGCGGGCGGTTGTCGGCGGGATTGTCGTGGAAGACCTGGAGCACGGCGTTCAACTCGGGGTTGTCCGCGTGGGGCAGATAGCTGCCCGTCGTCGCGCAAGTGGAGAGCAGGTCCACCAGTACGCGCAGCAGGCGCGCGCGCGAAGGCGACTCGCTACCGTCGTGTCCGGCGGGCGGCAGCCCGCGCAGATGGTCGAGCATCGCGCGCACGAGCGGCGAGACCATCATCGCGCAGGTTTGCGCGGGCATCGCGGTGCACAGTTCGCGGCTGATATAGACCGAGCAGTGCACGGTCTCCGCATGATTGAAGCCGATGTGCTCGGTGCCGGGTGCGATCCACAGGCCCATGTGCGGCGGGGCGAGAAAGTACTCATCGCCGGTCGTGACCTCCGTGATGCCGCTGAACGAATAGACGAATTCGCCCCACGGATGCCGCATCGTCGGATAGCGCGCGTGTGACGGCATGTGCTCGGTGCGGAAATAGACCGGCACGGGCAGCGTGCCGACGAACGGCGGCGGGCTCACGTGCTGCAGCACGTTGCGCGTATGGGCGGCAGGCGGGCGCGATTTCTGCATGGTGTGAACGGGGGCGAACAGGCGCGAGTCGGTGCGAATGGCGTACGGCGAGGATGTGGTGGCCGCGTGGCAGGGCGCAAAGATCGAGCGCCCGGCCGCAGCTTCGATTATGCGCTGGCGGGGAGGGTTCTCCTCAAGGCAGCGAAGAACAATTCCGATTGCAATCGCTCGCTCTGCATCTGATTCGCGACCGTTTGCGCGAGGTCGGCCGCGACGGGCCGCAGCGCGCGCCCGGTCGAACGTGCGAGCACTTGCGAGGCGCAGGCGCGCTCGAGGTAGTAGAGATCGTCGAACGCATAGTCGATGCGCTCGCCGCACACCACGACGCCATGATTGCCGAGGAAGCCGATGTCCTTGCCAGCCAGCGCATGCGCGATGCGCTCGCCTTCCTCGGGGCCGAGCGCGAGGCCGTTATAGTCGCGGTCCAGCGTGATGCGGCCGTGGTAGCGCATGGCGTTCTGCGAGAGCGTGGTGTCGAGCCCGCAGTCTTCGGTGAGCGTGAGCGCCGTGGCATAGGGCATGTGGGTGTGCAGCACGCAAGTCTTCTTCGCGATGCGATGAATCGCGGCGTGGATGAACATGGCCGTTGGCTCCACGTCATGCCGGCCGGCCACCACGGAGCCGGCCGCATCGACGATCACGATATCGTCGCCCTCCACCTCGCTCCACATCAGGCCGCGCGGGTTCAGCAGGAACAGGCCATCCGCGTCGGGAAGCGCCACGCTGAAGTGATTGCAGACGCCCTCGCCCAGACCATAATGCGCCGCCGCGCGCAGTGCGAGCGCGAGATCGGCGCGCAGGACCTCGACGCCTGGATCGTGAAAAATGGCTGGAAGCTCGTTCATCCTCTCATCTCCTGTTCCAGGCAGCGCTGTTCTCAGGTTTCGCGAAGAATCGTTGCAGCCTTGATGCGTCGCTGCACGTGTGCGTGGGGGGCTTGCCCGGCGGCATCCAGTGTCCTGGCTTGTGGCGCTGCTGTCCAGCCCTGCCGGGTTGCTGGCAGGGCTGGCCGGGTCGGCATTCGCAGCCGGATACGCCTTATTGAACGCGCGCCGACGATTGCGCAGGCTGCATTTGCATCTGGCGCCGGCGATAGCGCCGGTTCAACCACGACGCCACGACAACGCAGAGCGCGAGGGCGGCCGTTGCCCCGACCTCCATCCTGTGGTCCTGACCCACGAGCATCACGGTCAGCACGACGCAGATAAACGCGATGACCGCCCACGTCAGCCACGGAAAGCACCACATCTTCAACTGCGGGCCGTCTTTGGCGATGTCGAGTTTTGCACGCATCCGAAGCTGCGAGACCGCGATGACGAGATAGACGAGCAGCGCGATGGCGCCCGAGGTTGCCAGCAAGAAGCTGAACACTTGCTCGGGCACCAGGTAGTTCGCGATCACCGTGAGGAAGCCGAACGCGGTAGAGGCGAGCACGGCTGCGCGCGGCGTGCCCGCCTTGTCGGTCTTGCGCAGCAGCGCGGGCGCATCGTGCCGCACGGACAGCGAATAGACCATGCGCGAGGCCGTGTAGAGGGCCGAGTTCAGGCAGCTTGCGACCGACAGGAGCACGACGACGTCGATGATCGCCTTCGCGTTCGGCACGCCGATCAATTCCATGGCGCGCTGATACGAGCCCTGCGACGTCAAGCCGGGATCGGTCCACGGCACGATCGCCGTGACGACGAAGATCGAGCCGAAATAGAACAGCGAAATGCGCCAGATGACCGAGTTGGTGGCGCGCACGATCTGCTGCCGCGGGTTATGCGACTCGGCAGCGGCGATGGTGACGATCTCCGTGCCCATGAAGGAGAACATCGTGGTGAGCATGGCGGCAAAGACGGCGCCGAGCCCGTTCGGCATGAAGCCGCCGTTCCCCACGAGGCGCGAAGCACCTGACACGCCTGAATGCGGCAGGATGCCAAGGATGGCCGCACCGCCGATGCAGAGAAAGACGATGATCGCGACGACCTTGATGAGCGCGAACCAGAACTCGAATTCGCCATAGTTCTTGACCGAGAGGAGGTTCGTGACGGTCAGGATGAAGGTGATCCCGAGCGCATAGACCCAGGTCGCGATGGAGGGAAACCACGTGTTGAGGATCGTGGCGGCGGCGGTGGCCTCGATCGGAATGACCAGCACCCAGAACCACCAGTACAGCCAGCCGATCGTGAATCCGGCCCAATGCCCGATGGCGTGGTCGGCATAGGTGGAGAACGAGCCGCTGTCGGGCTGCGCCGTGGCCATTTCGCCCAGCATGCGCATGACGAGCACGACGAGCGTGCCTGCGAACACATAGGCGAGCAGCGCCGCCGGGCCGGCCTCGGCGATGGCGTGGCCCGAGCCCACGAACAAGCCCGCACCGATCACGCCGCCAATCGACATCATCGTCACGTGGCGCTGCTTGAGTCCACTGCTTAATTTTGCGTCCTTCGATACCTGCATGTCGTCTCCATTGTCAAGCACTTGATTGCAGTACAACGCACAAAGTCTCGTTTGCTCATGAAAGGGCGTCAAGGGTCAATCCATGCGCATTTGATAATGGCGCAGTTCCGCATAAAGAAAATCGCGGGATCGGCCTTTTCAAGATCGCCCCGAATGATGAGATCCGATTCGAGATGGCCTCGGATAGCACGATCGCGCCAACGTTGCGCACGAAAGCGACGCCGCCAGCTCATTGGGTCAAAACGTCAATTAGTTAGTTCGGAGTGCAGATGTTTTATGGGAAGCATGGATCGAACGGATCAGGTGTCCTGGTCTTGCATCGGACTTGGGTTCACCGCGGCATCGCGCGCCGGACCGATGCGCTACGCTACGCTTTGTTTGCCTGCTGTGTCGTCAAACGCGCGAATTCGGCGCAGTGCAGCGCCCGCGTGCGTTACGCGTAGCGCGCGAGAAACATGTCGGCGGCGGCTTGCGCGACTTGCTGCTGCTCGTCTTCGCCCAGCGGCGGCTGGCCCATCGTGATTTGCGGCCAGAACGCAAACGCCTTGACGAGCCCATGCAACTGCTGCGCGGCGAACAGCGGGTCGTCGACACGCAGGCGGCCGTCGGCGGCCGCGGCGCGGATCCACACGGTCACGTCCTCTTCGCGCTGCCCGAGGCGCGCCACCATGTCCCGCGCACGCTCGGGCGAGTGAATGCCCGCCCCGATCGCCACCCGCGCAAGCGCGAGAAACGATTCGTCGGTCATGAGGCGCAGCTTGCGCAGCAAGATCGCCAGCAATTGCTCGCGCAACGGCTGCCCGGCCTGGTAGGCGGGCGGCGCGCTGCCCGCGCTCGCGTCCCAGAGCCGATGCAGGATGGCCGCAAACAGCGCCTCCTTGCTCGGGAAGTGGTTGTAGACCGTGCGCTTCGAGACGTTCGCGCGGGCGGAAATGCGATCCATGCTGGTGGCGTCGTAGCCGGCGGCGAGAAATTCCTCGATGGCCGCCTCGAGAATGGCGGCGCGCTTGCGGTCGGTCAGGCGTTGGGGGGAGGCGTTCGGATCCATACAAGAATTTTACACCGGGCGGTTTACTTTTATCCAAAATAAACTACACTGTGGAGTCTACTTTTCTTGCCGGAAAACGCCATGGCATCGATCCCCGATTTTCTCGACCGCATGCTCGGATTCGCCACCGCGCGCCGCTCGCGCGTCATGTCGGGCGGCTCGCCGCAGCACGACGGCACGCGCTTTCACAATGTGCGCCCGCGCCCGGTGGAAGGGCTCGCGAAGGGCCTCAGCATCGCCTGGAACGTGCTGTTCAGGAAGCCGCAGGGCACGATGCCGGCGGGCACGCTGCCCGTCGATGCGCTGAGCCGCGCCGACCTCGAAGCCGCGCCCGATCGCAGCCTCTACCGGCTCGGCCATTCGACGCTGCTTCTGAAACTGCGCGGTGAGTACTGGCTCACCGATCCGGTGTTCGGCGAGCGCGCTTCGCCGTTCAAGCGCATGGGGCCCAAGCGTTTTCACGCGCCGCCCATCGCGCTCGAGAACCTGCCGCCGTTGCGCGGCGTGATCCTCTCGCACGATCACTACGACCACCTCGACCGCGAGACCGTGCTCGCGCTCGCCGCCACCACGGGCGTGTTTCTCACGCCGCTGGGCGTGGGCGACCGGCTCATCGAATGGGGTGTCGACGCGGCGAAAATACGCCAGCTCGACTGGTGGCAGAGCGTCGAGGTGGAAGGGATGACGTTCACGGCCACGCCCGCGCAGCACTTCTCGGGACGCAGCCTGTTCGACGGCAACAGCACGCTGTGGGCCTCGTGGGTGATCGCCGATGGCGATCTGCGCGTGTTCTTCAGCGGCGATACGGGCTACTTCGAGGGCTTCCGCGAGATCGGCGCGCGCCTTGGGCCGTTCGACGTGACGCTGATCGAGACTGGCGCGTATGACGCGCAGTGGCCGTATGTGCATATGCAGCCCGAAGAGACGGTGCAGGCGCACCTCGACTTGCGCGGCCGCTGGCTCGTGCCGATCCACAACGGTACCTTCGATCTGGCGATGCACCGCTGGCAAGAACCGTTCGAGCGTGTGACGGGACTGGCGCTTACGCGTGGTGTCTCGTTGGCGACGCCGCGCATGGGCGAGCGGCTCGACCTGGCGGCGCCGCATCGCGGCGAGCGCTGGTGGCGCGAGGTGGCGGACGAGGCCGTGGCAACGGGCGGACGCGCGCGTGGATGGCTGTGCCGCGAGGAGGGCGAGGCGAATTCGTGAAGGGGGCGCTTGCCTTGGCGATGCGTGGTCGGAGTTGGTCGACGCGCTCTGCGCTGTATGGCGTAGCCGAGTCAGGTTTCCTCAGCCCAAAAACAAGCCGCCGACAAGCGCCGACGGCTTCACAGGCAACACGAATCAGGCGAGCCGTTGGGCAAGCTCAACCTGTTACGCCTTGATCCCCGGCGACCGTGCCGGCGTATCCGCCGGCGCGACGGCCGGTACCGGGGCGCGCTGCGCCGGTTCCACGATCACGACAGGGTCCGGCATTGCCCACAGCGGCACCGCAAAGACCACATGCTGCGGCGCTGGCACGGCAAACCCGCCCGCGAACGCGGCGTGCTGGAGCGCCATCATCTGCTGTTGCATGGCCATCATTTGCTGCTGCATCGCTACCATTTGCGCCTGAGCGGCCCGCATCTGCCGCAGCGCGATCGCAGGCGGCGCGCCACCCGTGCTCGTCTGCATCTCGAAGCTGGCGCCGCCATGCGGGCTGTGCCAGCTCCACGTGCTGACCTTCATCGGGCCCGCCGCCGTGTTGACGACATGGGTCTCGGCTTTCACCGGCACGGCCTGGCCATTGACGTTGACGAACATCGGCTGCACGGCGTGTTGCGCATCCATCTGGGCGCTCGCCTCACCGGCAAGCGCCAGCACCGGGACGAGCGCCAGTGCGCCCAGTGCCAGGTACGAACGTAATCGCATTTTCGTAGCTCCTTCGATCGATACCGCTCGAATCAAAACGAAAGACTCATGCAACTCCCGGAGGGAGTCACTTTCGACTATGCGAGCACAGGCTTAAGCCAGCATTAAAACGCCGGCCCCGCGAGCGCGCGCCGGTACCACGCGTGGAAATGGCGCATGCCGTCCTCGAGCGGCGACTGATACGGCCCGGCGTCGCTCACGCCGCGCCGGGCGAGGCGCAGGCGTCCCGCGTCCATGCGCTCGGCGATCTCGTCGTCTTCGATCATCGTCTCCAGATACGCGGCGCGCTGGGCCTCGATGAACTCGCGCTCGAAGGCCGCGATCTCCTCGGGGTAGTGGAACTCGATCACGTTGAGCGTTTCTTGCGGTCCTTTCGGATAGAGCGTCGAGACCACGAGCACGTGCGGATACAGTTCGATCATCTGGGTCGGAAAATACGCGAGCCAGATCGCGCCGAACTCGGGCGCCTCGCCGCCGCGATAGTCGAGCAGGCGGTCGTGCCATGCGCGGTACACCTCCGAGCCCGGTTGCGCAAGCGCCGCGTGCACGCCTACGCGCTGCATGCTGTACGTATCGGCGAATTCCCAGTCGAGGTCTTCGCAGGTCACGAAGCGCCCGAGCCCGGGGTGGAACGGCGCGACGTGATAGTCCTCCAGATAGACCTCGATGAAGGTCTTCCAGTTGTAGTTGCAGGTGTGCGTCTCCACGTGGTCGAGCACATAGCCGGAAAAATCGAACTCGGGCCGTGCGAATACGCTGGCCATGTCGTGTGCCGGATCGCGCGGCCCTTCGTAGAGGAGTCCGTGACAATGGCGTAGCGCGAAGCGTTCGAGATTGCGGCAGGGCTTGCGCTCGAACTCGGGCGCGCCGATCAGGTCACCGCGCGCATCGTAGGTCCAGCGGTGCAGCGGGCAGACGATGTTGCCGCCCGTCGCCTTGAGATTGCCGCGCGCGTGTGTGGCGTTCAGGGTCTCGACGCCGTTGCCGTCGTTGCTGCCGTTGCCCGTGGCTGGCAGGTTTCCCAGCATCAACGCCTGCCGATGGCGGCACACGTTGGAGAGCAGTTGCACGCCTTCCGCGCCACACGCATCGCGCACCAGGATGCGGCCCCCTTCGTCCTGCGGCAGGCGGCGCCAGTCGCCGGGTTCCGGCACCGACTGCGCATGTCCCACATAAAGCGCCGAATGTGCAAAGATGCGCGCCATTTCGCGCTCGAACAGCGCCTCGTCGAAATAGGCGCTGGCGGGCAGTTGCAATGGGCTCGCTGTCGCATCGGGCGGCGGGGCGAGATGCGTCAGGTTGCTGATGTCGTTCATCGATCGATTCCTTTCGGTTGGACGCCAGGCGCCCGCATGCTCATGTTTCGAGCGCGGCGTCCCGTTCGGCATTCAGTCGCACGATGCGTTCGTGCTTCGCGAGCCGCGGACACGTGCTGCACATTTCGCCGTCGCGGCGGCGGTAGTGGTAGCAGCAGGTTTTGCGCTCTAGCGCGAGCGAGTGCGAGCCGTCGGTGCGTGCGAACGCGAAGTAGCCGCCGCAGCCTTCGATATCGAGCGCGGCAAGCCACCGGCGCCCGAGCGCATCCACTTGCGCGTCGCTCCACTCGGGCCGCATCTTGCGTGCCGCAAGCAGGGCGGCAAGCACCACGTCGGCTTGTGTCCCGCGCGCCGCAGCCGGATTCACGCGGATCACGGGCGTGAGGTCGGCGTAGATCTGGGCGCAGCACGCGGCAATCTCGCGCGCGGCGTGCGCGATCAGCTCTTCGGTATCGCCTGGGGTGGGAGCGTGATCGGGCAGCCGTACCTCGCGCGTCCAGCCTTCGGAAACGGGTTGCGCGAGGGCGGCGAGCGAGAGCACGCGCTGCGCGGCATGCACGCCGATCACGCTCAAATACACAGGCTGCCAGATCAGGATGCCCCAGCAGCGCGACGCCCAGTAGGCGCGCCCAGCCTCGGGCCAGGCCCGGGACCAGTACGCGGACAGGGCATCGAGCGCGGCGCGGTTGCCTTCGTCCGCGCGCGGTGCGGGGCACACATAGACCGGTTCTTGCACGGAAAGAGCGGGTGGCGCTTCGGGTTGTGCCAGCACCACGCCGTGCAAGCCAGGCACGAGGCGTGCGGCGAGCCGCAGCATGTCCTCCAGTGCGCGGTTCGCCGCCATGCTTAGGCTTCTACCGCTTCGACGGCAGCGCGCTTGCCTGCCGCGAGCGACGCCAGTTGAACGTCACGCCGCCCAGCGAGCGGGTTGCGCAGATTGCCCGCCATCTTCAGGTTGCCGGCGGGGTCGGCGAGATTGACCATCTGCAGGTTGTTGCCCAGTTGCAGCCGGTTCAGGCAGGAGTGCAGGAACTCGGGCGCGAACAGGTCGTAGTCGGCGAACTTCTGCGCAAGCTCCGGATGCTCGCTCTGATAGCGCGCGACGCAGCGCGCCACGGCGTTCCAGAACACGTCCTCGCTGCAGCAGCCGTGCTCGACGAGAATCTGGTTCACGTAGCGGAAGAAACCGTCGAATACGTCGATGAAAATCGCCAGCAGCTTGACGTTTTCGGGCACGTCTACCGCAAGCCGTTTCACGTTATCGGGCAACTTCGCGTCTTTATTGAGGATTGCAGATTCTTCTGCGATGTCCTTTATGATCGCGCGCACCGGCACGTGGTTTTCGAGCACGAGGATGAGGTTTTCGCCGTGCGGCATGAACACGAGGTCGTGTGTGTAGAAACAATGCACGAGCGGCGCGAGATAGGCCTCCATGTAGCGGTCGAGCCAGGCTTCGGCGTCGAGCCCCGATGCCTCGATGAGCGCGGGCAGCAGCGCGCGGCCGTGGCGGTCCGTGTGCAGCAGCGCGGCCATGGTCGTGAGGCGCTGGCCATCGCTGGCGAGCGCGAGCGGGTTCTCGCGCCACAAGGCGGAGAACATCTTCTTGTAGGGGCTGTCCGCTTGCACTGCCGCCTCGTAATAGCGGTTGCGAAAGCCCATCGACGCCACTTCGCGCAGGATCGTGAAGCCCTTGCTGCGCAGATACGGGTCGTTCTGAACCATGCCCTTGATGAAGTCGTTGATGGCCGGCGTGCCCGACATGTAGTAGGGCGAGAGGCCGCGCATGAAACCCATGTTGAGGATCGACAGCGACGTCTTCACATAGCGTTTCGAGCGGTCCGAGACGTTGAAGAACGTGCGGATCGACTGCTGGGCGAGATAACGGTCGTCGCCGTAGCCGAGGCAGATGATGCGATTCGTCGCCACGTAGGACGCGAACGCGATGGAGAGCTTGTTGAACCACTGCCACGGGTGCGCGGGCATCAGGCGGTAGTCGTCGAAATCGCAGCCGCGCGACTCGACGATGGCCCGGTAGCGCGCAATGGTTTGCGCGCCGAGTTCTTCGTGCATGAGGCGCTCGTAGTCGAGGTCTTCGGCGCAATGAAACGCGGCGTTGTCCTTGTGCACGGCGAGCCAGATCACCTGGATGGCCGAAGCGGCTTCCGGCGCGAATGCGCGATAGTCGCCCGCATCGAAGCCGAGCCGTCCGTTGTTGGCGACGAAGCCCGGATGCCCTTCGCTCATGGCGGTCTCGATGGCCTGGAAGTCGGCGCTCAGCAGCTCGGGCGTATCGGGACCGGCCTTCACCGCTTTGTAAGCAGCGCCATAGAGCGTGCTGCTGATTTCGTCGAGATAGATCGGCAGCATCTCTTCCTTGATGCCAAGGCGCGCTTTCACGTCGAGAATGAACGCGAGCGCATCGAGCGGCTGTTCGGCGCCGTTCCCGGTGCAGACGATTGTCTCCGGGCGGATGCTCCAGTGGCGCAGCGCGAGCAGGCGGGCTTCGAACGTGTAGATGCGCGTGCCGTCGTCGGATTCCAGTGCGTAGCGCGCGTAGCCAGCGCCGGGAGCATCTCCGGTGCGCTGCGGCTCGACGATGAGTTCATGCGCGTACTCCGCGATGGCCTTGCGCACCAGCATGCGGTTCGCTGCGCGCCAGACTTCGGGTGTGAGATGCGCGGCGGCCTCATGCGGCGCGAGCTGGATGTGTTGCATCGACGGTTGGGCGAGGAGTTGGTTCATGGTGTGGCGTCCTTTTAGAAGTCCTGTTGAATGGCAGCGTAAAAATCGGCTCGCGTGCAGAACGCGAGCGAAGCAGTCTTTTCGCGGAACGGTACGTCCTTGGCGTAGACGAAGCCCATTGCGCGATTGAGCGCATGAATGCGCGTGTTGCGTGCATCGGGTTCCACGACGATGCGCTCGGCGTTCAATTGCTCGAACAGGAACGTCATGAGCGTGCGGAACACGTGGCGCGTGTAGCCGGGCTCGGGCGTGCTGGCCGGCCCCACGAAGAGGTGCATGCCCAGGTCGCCCGCGAGTACCTCGTAGTGCTCACCGGCTTCGTCGTGAGCCGGGTCGTAGCTCTCGAAGAGGAACGCGGGCGCGCCGTGCCGCAGGCCGAGCCAGGCCCGCGCGTGGCCCGAGTCTTCGATGGCCCGATAGAACGCGGCCACTTCGCTCACGCTCTTCTCGCGCATGTTCCAGAACGCGGCGCGTTCTTCGACGAACCAGCGCTGGAGCGTGGGCGCGTCGTGCTCCGGATCGAGCGGGCGGATCTGGAAGCCATCAAGGCTGGCGCAATGCGTTGCGTGGCGCGCGCGGGAGGCGGCGGAGACGCGGCTGGCGGCGCGCGGCGGCGCTGAATGCAGCGCGATTTCTTCGGCAACGATGTCAGTTCGCACGGGCGGTGACTCCTGAGTCGGTGAGGTCGCGGGAATGGGCGCTTTCGGCGGGCTGGCGCGTCGCATCGGACACATCGGATACACCGGCGCGGGGGCGATCGAGCAGCCAGGCGCCCAGCAACACGGTGACCAGGAGGCCCGCCGATGCGATGAAGAACGGCGCGCGCAGTCCGGTCGTATCGACGATCGCGCCCGCCGCGAACGAAGCGAGCAGCACGCCCAGGTTCTGGAAGAAGTTGATGACGCTGTAATCGGCGGCATAGGAAGCCGGGGTGCTGAGCGCGAACATCGTCACGTCGAGTTTCACGACGATCTGGAACAGCGCCCAGCCGAATATCACCCGGCCCGCGACGATCGCGAGCGGCACCTCCACGCCTTGCAGCAGCACGCCCGCCGTGCACAGCAGCAGGTTCGCGGTCATATGGCTGGGCAGCGGCTTGCCACGCGCGGCAAGGCGCTTGTTGATGCGCAGCGCGGCCAGCGCGACCATGCCGGGAATCGCAAACACGAGGCCGGAGGCAAGCTCGCTTGACGAGCCGGTCACGTCTTGCCAGTACGACGACATGAACGGCCGGATCAGATACACGCAGAAGTCGAACGCGAGCATGAGCAGCGCGAGCCGCAAGATCGGCATGCGCTCGCGCAGGCTGGGGCGGACCGCATGCGCCTCGGCACCTTCGGCATCATTGACCCAAAAGCGGCAGCGCCGTGCGATGCGATGTGTACGGATCAGGTGCATGCAGATCGCCATCTGCACGAAATCGCCGGCGGCCATCGCGAAGATGCAGTGATGCGCGTCCCACACCTGCATCACGAGGCCGCCCGCCACGGCGCCCGCAATCGCGCCGAAGTGCACGACCACGGAAAGCACGCCGATGGTATGCGCGTGCGATGCCTTCGCTTCGAGCCGCATCATGTACGGGTACATCAGCAGATAGCTGCTCTTGCACATGAACATCGCGAGCGAGAGCACCCAGAAAAGCGGCACCGTGGCCGCGAAATAGCTCGCGACCGAGAGCACGCCTGCCGCGCACTGCGTGTAGACGAGCAGATGCATGGCGTCGAGGCGCTTCGCAATGCGCGCCCAAACGGGCAGCGTGAGCATCACGACGATGGAGATGCACGCCACGTACGCGCCCGCATGCACGGGGCTCGTGACGCCGTAGCGCGCGGCGAAGAACTGCGGATAGAACGGAATCAGGATCGCGTCGCTGACGACGGCGAAGGTCGTCATCAGGATGATGGTATTGCGCAGATTCATTGCGTCTCCAGCGGCGCTTTCACGAACGCGTCCGTATCGGGCACCGAGAAGTCCTGCAGCGCGATGCGCCGCTCGATCTTGTAGTGCTCCACGCCAGTGAGCTCGCGCAGGATGCACGAGTTGCGGTAGCAGCTCATGCCCAGGTCGGGATTGGTGAGGCCGTGGCTGTACAGCCCGGCGTTTTGCACGAAGATGTCGCATTCGTTCACGTCGATCGCGTAGTTGCGCGAGAGCCGGTAACGGCCCTTGTCGTCCCAGCGGATGCGCTCGCGTATGCCGTCGATGAAGCCCGGCACGTTCTGGCCATAACCGGTCGCGAAGATCGCGCCATCGGTCGCATGCGTATACTGCACGCCTTCGTCGCGCTGCACGAAGCGCAACTGGAAGCGCGCTTCGTTGCTGTCGTAATGACAGCCCGTGAGTTCGGAATTGGTGATGAGGCGCGCGGGATGGCTCGCGCGGCTGCGCCGGTCGTCGAGCAGGTCGTAGATCTGGTTGATGAGCGAGGCGTTCACGCCCTTGTAGAGGCTGTCCTGCCTCGCGATGATGCCCTCGCGCACGCTGTCCGGCAGGTTGTAGAAGTAGTCGATGTAGTCGGGCGAGATCATCTCCAGCGTGAGCTTGGTGTTCTCCATCTGGAAGAAGCGCGGCGAGCGCGTGATCCATGTGAGCGCATAGTCGTGCTCGTCGCTTTCCTTGAGCAGGTCGTAGAAGATCTCGGCGGCGCTCTGGCCGCTGCCAATCACGGCAATCGAACGCTTCTTTTGCAGCTCGCGCTTGCGGGCCACATAGTGCGCGCTATGAATGCAGTGCTCGCGCGCCTCTTCGCAGCACGACGGCAACTGCGGCACCGAGCCCACCCCGATCACGAGTCGCGCCGCGCGGTGCACGAACGGCGCGCCGGTCCGCACGTGGCGCCCGCGCACTGCGTAATGACCTTCTCCGCCGTCGCATTCCACGTATTCCACGCTCTCCACGAGCGAGCCGAACGCAATGCTCGAAAGCTGGCGGATCGCCCATTTGCAGTAGCGGTTGTATTCGGCGCGGCTCAGATAGAAGCGCTCGCGAATGTAGTACGCATAGAGTTTGCCTTCCTGCTTGCAGTAGTTGAGGAAGCTGAACGGGCTCTTCGGGTCGGCGAGACTCACGAGGTCCGCGAGAAACGGGTTTTGCAGCGTGGTGTCGTCGATCAGCATGCCGGGATGCCAGTCGAAGTCCTCGTTGCGTTCGAGGAACAGACCGCGCAGGTCGCGGATCGGCTCGGCAAGACACGCGAGACTCAGGTTGAACGGACCGAGGCCGATGGCGATGAAGTCGAGCACGCCGGAGCCGGGCGCGGGCCGTGAATGGGTTTTCGGTTTGACATTAGGTGTACTCATGATTGAGCTTTCACTCGGGCCGGACAGGACCATGTTGCGATACCTCATCGATGGACGAAGACGGGAAGGACAGTCACAAAGCCGACACCGGTGCCGGGCGCAGGAAACGTTTGCCCGAAGCGGCGTCTGAACAATGTAAATGAGAACGATTCGTGTTTGCGAATCATAGGAAACTCAGTCGGCCATGGCAAGAGCGAAAAGCGAGGTACTAAGGAAACCGAACGAACGCCTTGATCCATCAGGCATGAAGCCCCGTCACCGCGCAGGGCCCTGAAAGCCCGAGCGCACAGGCACGCGAGCGGGATCGACCGCACTGCGCCCGGTGCGTGCGAGCGAAGCGTCTTCAGTCGCTTTTTTATGAAAAATCTTCAGACGAAAGACCCTGCGGCCGTTGGGGAGATTGGCGCGACGCCGAGCAAGTCGCCCTGACGAATTGATGCGAAACGCTTTCAAAAGACGAAAGGCTTTGCTAAGATGCGGCCCGATATGAAATACGAATGAGTCGCATTTATATTTCGGGGCGAGAGGCGCCCCCCCAACTCCGGCCGATATGAAGAACCAACAGACCACACGCCATACGGGGCGCAGGCTCCACCGTCCAGTGCGGATTGCCGCCTGGCTTGCGTTTGCCGCCGCGGCCCAGTCCGCCTTTGCCCAGTCCGCAGCCGGTGAGGGCGCTGCCGCGCAGGCCAATCCCCCGAGCGGCGCGAACGCCGCGACGACGGGCGGGGCCGCCTCCGGCCTTGCGCCGGCTGCCGCCGAGCAGTCGCTGCCCGCCGTGAAGGTGAGCGCTGCCGCCGAGACCGACTCGCCGCTGCATCTGGAAACGCCGGTGTCCAACGGCGCGCTCGGCACGCGCTCGCAGCTCGACACGCCGTTTTCGACCACCGTGGTCACGGGCGAGGACCTCGCCGACCGCCAGGTGAACAAGCTCGGCGACGTGTTTGCCGGCGACGCCTCGGTCACCGACAACAGCAACGCCTATAGCGCGTGGGCAACCTACATCACGATTCGCGGCCTGCCCATCGACTGGCAGAACGGCTTTCGCATCGACGGCAATCCGTTCATTTCGTACGGCATCACGATGCCCTACGAGAACCTCGAGCGCGTCGAACTGCTCAAGGGCCTCGGCGGCTTCATGTATGGCTTCGCGGAGCCGGGCGGGGTGGTCAATTACGTCACGAAGAAGCCGGGCCAGGATCCGGTCACGAGCCTCGACTTCGGCTACCGGATGGACGGCGTGCTCAGCCAGCACGTCGACCTGAGCCGCCGCTTCGGCCCCGATGGCATGTTCGGCGCGCGCATCAACTACACGCACGAGGCGGGCAAGACCTACAACGCGGGCGACATCAACCGCAACTCGGTGGCACTCGCGCTCGACGGGCAACTCACGCGCGACCTCGACGTCTATTTCAACGCGATCTATCAGCAAAGCCGTTCGAGCGGTCAGACGCCGGCGATCTACGTCTCGCCGAGCTACATCGGCACGAGCCTGCCGGCGACGATCAGCGGCGGCACCAACTGGCTCGGCGGCACCGACCAGCACCTGAACACCAACCTGCAGCTCTACACGGCGGGCGTCAAATACCAGATCGCACCCGACTGGACCTTCAATACCTCGGCGAGCTACACCAAGTCGACGCGCGACCGCAACGAAAGCACGCTCATCCTGCTCAACCAGGCCGGCGATTATCAGGACAGCCGCTGGAACGGTGACGAAAGGAATCAGGACATCTACTGGCAGGGCACCTTCGAGGGCAAGGTGAAGACCGGGCCGTTCACGCATCAACTGGTGTTCGGTGCGGCGATCCAGCATCAGACCAACGACTATCCGGCGGCGACGGCTCCGGGCTCGGGCCTGCTGGGCGATGGCAACCTGTACGAGCCCAACCTGTTGCGCTACTACTCGGGCAGCGGCCTGCAGAGCTATCGCACGAGTGAAATCAACCAGAAGGCGCTGTTCCTGAGCGATACCGTCGAGATCACAAGCCGCTGGTCGGTACTCGCGGGCCTGCGCTACACGAACTACGATCAGGAAGGTTTTGCGATATCTGGCGCGACGACCTCGGCCTATGGGCAGAACGGCGTCGTTACGCCGACCTTCGCGCTCATGTACAAGCTCGAGCCGAAAACCACGCTCTATGCGAGCTATGTGGAGTCGCTGGAGCCGGGTCAGGTTGTTGCGGATAACTATGCAAATGGCGGATCGGTGCTCAATCCGTTGCGCTCGCGCCAGTATGAAGTGGGCATCAAGAGCGAGCATGCAAGCTGGAGCGCGAACGCGGCGCTGTTCCGCATCGAGCGCGGCGCCTCCTATGCGAACAGCCAGAACGTGCTTACGCAGGACGGCGATTCGATCTACGAAGGCCTGGAGGCGGGCGGCAGCGTCCGGCTGGGTCGTAGCTGGCAGGTCGCGGGCGATGTCATGCTGCTCGATACGTGGTATGCGAAGGGGCAGCAGTACAACGGCAAGCGCGTGGCCGGCGCACCGCAGTTCGTCGCGGCGGCGCGCGTGACCTACGACGTGCCGTTCGTGCCGGGTCTGCAGGTGGGCGCGGACGCGAAGTACACGGGCAACACCGAGGTGCGTCCGGCCGGGGATCTGGAGACGGGCGGCTACATGCTCGTGAATGTGGGCGCGAATTATATGACGCGCATTGGTGGTCACGACGTGACGCTGCGTGCCGCTATCGACAACCTCACGAACCGGCGGTACTGGATGTTCCAGTACGACAGTTATATCGCGCCGGGTGATCCGCGGACCGTGAGCTTGAACGCCAAGATTGATTTTTAAGTCAGGGGATTGAAGCCTGGAGTTTGGGTGGGGCGCTGGGCACGTTGGCCTTAACTTGTATTCGCGGCGGGCCGCAAGCGTTGC
>NZ_BAYD01000085.1 GCF_000685075.1 Paraburkholderia oxyphila NBRC 105797 | reverse complement strand
AAAGGTCGAGCTGGTTGGAGAGCGGCTTGGTGGGCGTGACCGAAATCTTGCCGGGCTTCGGATTCTGGTGATACGCGAGCGCGCTTTGCTTCAGTTGTTCATCCATTTTCGGGCCTGCCAGGACGTGAGAGACGAGTGAAGTTTTATGTTCGTAGGCCCGCCGGTTCGCGCGGCGCTCGCAGCCAAACCATAGGCGGAACGGCGCGGGCGAAATGGCGGGGGATTAGTGTACACCCCGCCATGATTGCGGCGAGTCGGGTCAAAGACTGATACCGGGAATTTGTGGCGCCCGCAAAGGGCCGTGGCGCTTGCGTCCTGGCGCGCACCCATGCGGTCCCGTACGATCCCGATGCGGCTCGCATGTGGCGCCACAGATGACGTCCCATGCGACGCGAGATGCGGCGTTGCGCCGCACCCCTACCCCCGGTATGCCCGTCCCGCCCGCTCCGGGGTTTACTCGAGCGCGGCGCCGCGCCGTTCAGGAATCAGAAAGAGCGTCGCGAGTATGTCCAGCACATAAATCGCCGCCAGCATGCCGAGCGCCGCCGTGAACGAATAGCGGGCCGCCATCGCGCCGACGGCGAGCGGCCCGAAGCCGCCCACGGCCCGGCCGATGTTGAAGAGCACGTTCTGGGCGGTGGCGCGCGCGGCCGTCGGATAGAGCTCCGAGATGAGCGCGCCATAGCCGCCGATCATGCCGTTCACGAACACGCCCATGGCCGCACCGCCAATCAGCAGCGCGAATGGCGTGCTCAGGTGCGCGTAGACGAACACCATCGCCACCGCCCCCACCTGATAGAACAGGAACGTGGGCCGGCGCCCGAAGCGGTCGGCGGCCACACCGAACAGCCAGATGCCGAGCGCCATGCCGGCGACGGTCGCGGCGGTCCAGAGGCCGGACTTCGTCAGCGAGTAGCCAAAGGATTTCGAAAGGTAGGCCGGCAGCCAGATCATCAGCCCGTAGTAGCCGAAGTTCTGCACCGAGCAGAGCACCGTCACGCCAAGACTCGCGCGCGCCGTGCGGGCGTCGGCGACCAGCAGGCCGAGCGCGCGCAGCCACGCGCCACGCTCGTGCGCCGGCGTCTGCGCCTGCGCCTGCGCCTGCGCCTGCGCCTGCGCTTGAGCCTGTGCCACGCGTGCCCGATGCGCGATAAAAAGCTCCGGCTCTTCAACGCCCCGACGCACGACGAACGACACCACAGCGGGCAGGAGGCCGATCGCGAACATGCCGCGCCAGCCGATCACCGGCAAGAGCCACGGCGTGAGCAGCGCCGCGGCAAGCACGCCCACCTGCCAGCCCAGCCCGACATACGAGGACGCCCGTGCGCGCAGCTGGGCGGGCCAGGCCTCGGCGACCAGCGCCATGCCGATGCCGAACTCGCCGCCGAGCCCAATGCCGGCAATCGTCCGATAGACGAGCAGGTCGGCGTAGCCGCGCGACAGTGCGCAGAGTCCGGTGAAGACAGCGAACACGAGGATCGTCCAGGTGAGCACGCGCACGCGCCCGAAGCGGTCCGAGAGCAGCCCGAACACGATGCCGCCCACGACCGCGCCCACGAGCGTCCATGTGACGAGCGAGCCGGCTTGCGCACCCGAGAGATGCAGCTCCGCGCTGATGGCGGGCAGCATGAAGCCGAGCATGAGCAGGTCGAAGCCGTCCATCGCGTAGCCGAGCACCGAGGCGATGAGCGCGCGCACGGCGTGGCCGCTCGGGTGCGCCGCGTGGGCGTTATCGCTCGTATGCGGGATCGCGGCGGGCGCGATGGCGGTATCGGCGGGTGTGAGTCCCGAAGGCTCTGAAGGCGGCTCGGGGCGAGGTTCGGGACGAGAAGCGGCGGTCATTCGGACAATCCTCTTGTTGGGCGTGGGCCCGGCGAAAACCGGCGTGAGTTTACTGGCGGCCCCGCGCAGCCACAACCGCAAAGCATGGCCGGGCGCCAGGGATTCTGGCCACAGTGCAGTCGGCGCGCGAGTGGCACGCTCGGGCAGACCAAGCCGCGATCCCACCCTACAAAACCGCCAGACGCTGCGACAGTCACTGTCAGTGCGACTCGTCGGCGAACGTCAAGTCGGGTAAAATACCGGGCTACGCGCGCAAGAGAAGCCGCCCGGAGCGAGCGAGTCGCCTGAAGCCAAACCTCAGACGATCGACGCCATCCTGGCCGCGCATCGCGAGTTCCGACACATACCGTCCGGATTCGCCGTGCCAGCGCCATCGGGCCCATGCGAGCGCCCGCCTCCCGCACTCCACTCATATCCAAGGATTCGCCCATGACAGGCTACGATCGCCAGACGATCTCTGACGCAACCGCGAAAATGCTGCTCGAAGTGAAGGCCGTGCACTTCAATGCCGAAAAGCCCTTCATCTTCACTTCCGGCTGGGCGAGCCCGGTCTACATCGACTGCCGCAAGCTGATCTCGTATCCGCGCGTGCGCCGCGGTCTGATGGAAATGGCCGAGGCCACCATTCTGCGCGACGTCGGCTACGAGCAGATCGACGCCGTGGCCGGCGGCGAAACCGCGGGCATCCCGTTCGCGGCGTGGCTCTCGGACCGCCTGATGGTGCCGATGCAGTATGTGCGCAAGAAGCCGAAGGGCTTTGGCCGCAATGCGCAGATCGAGGGTCTGCTCACCGAAGGCCAGCGCGTGCTGCTGGTCGAGGACCTGACCACGGACAGCCGCAGCAAGATCAACTTCATCAACGCGCTGCGCACGGCCGGCGCGCAGGTGAACCACTGCTTCGTGCTGTTCCACTACAACATCTTCAAGGAAAGCGTCTCGGTCCTGAAGGACATCGACGTCGACCTGCACGCGCTCGCCACGTGGTGGGACGTGCTGCGCGTCGCCAAGGAATCGGGCTACTTCGAAACGAAGACGCTCGACGAAGTCGAGAAATTCCTGCACGCACCGGCCGAATGGTCGGCGGCGCACGGCGGCGCGACCGCGGCACCGCAGTAAGCCTGCGAGCGCGGTGCGCCGGGCTCCCCCGCCAGCGCGCCCCGCTCAAGCAAAAAGGCCATCTACCCGCAAGGGAGATGGCCTTTTTTTCATGCCTCGCGCAACCTCGTGCCGAGGCGGTGTGCACTCAGCCGGCCGCGCCATCTTCGGGCGCATGCGATGAGAGATTGAGCAAGCCATTGCTCTGCGCGTACTGGAACAACTCCGAGTCGCGATCGAGCCCGAGCTTGCGCATGGCCGTGTTCTTCTGCGTGCTGATCGTCTTGATGCTGCGATTGAGCTTTTCGGAGATTTCCTTGATCGTCATGCCGGACACGAAAAGCCGCACCACTTCGAGCTCGCGCTTCGAGAGGATCACTTCCTCGTTCTTGCCGCCGCTGTTGATGCGCAATGATTCGAGCGCAACCTTCACTTGCGGGCTCATATATTCGAGACCGCGGCTCACGTGCTGCACCGCGAGGCCGATATGGCTCAGGTCGTCGGACTTGTGGACTACCGCGATCACACCGAGCTCGCCCAGGCGCTTCAGGAGCGCCGCGTTTTCGAGCATCGTGAGGACGACGATGGGAATGTCCTGGAAGTTGCGGCGCAGATAGCCGATGAGCGGCAGGCCGTCACCGTACTGGCCGCCTGGCATCGCGAGATCGGTCACGAGCACATCGCATGGCGTGGTCTGCAGCGCCTTGATCAGTTCGGTGGACTGACGGGCACGCCCGACGACCTGAATGCCCGGAAACTTGAGCAGCGCATGCTCCGCGCCGAACAAGATCACCGGATGATCGTCCGCGACTACGACCCTGATTGGCTGCTGCTGCATTACCCCTCCGTGGAGACAGTCCTGCTTGTCTTTCTTTCTGATCGGCCATCTGCCCGAGACACCCCACACCCCCGATAAAGTCGCTTCCTGTGTGGGCAGGAAAGCAGGCGACTATAGCCGATTTCCGCGCGCGCGCAGCCGTCAGGCGGCCAAAACGCGCTCGCTTATTGCCGTTATATTGAACGAAGTTCGATCCCGCGCACAATTCGAAACGAGCCGTCGGCGGTGTGTCACGCGTCTTTGACAAACATACAGGAGAACTGGACTATGCGCGTCTCACACGACCTTGCCTGTCGGACTACGCGTTCTGCGCTTCCGGCTGTAAAGGGTGCGCGCGTCATCAACCCGCGGACGATTGGCCGCCTCGGCGCAGGCCTCGCTGCCGGCTTCGTTGTCATCGCCCTGGCGTGTGCGGACGTTCACGCCCAAACCACGTTTGCACTCAGCAGCACGAACTTTCACGATGGCGCTCAGGTTGCCGCATCACAGGTGTTCAACGAGAACGGCTGCACGGGCGCGAATCGTTCACCGCAATTGGCATGGCGCAATCCACCGGCGGGAACGCGCAGCTACGTCGTCACGATGTTCGATCCCGATGCGCCGGGCCCCGGCTGGTGGCACTGGGCCGCAGCCAACATTCCCGCGCGTGTGAATGCACTCCCCGAAAACGCCAGCGCCTCGGGTGCGCTCAAGCAGCTCGGCGCGCTGGAAGCGCTCAACGACTTCGGCGGCGCGGGCTACGGCGGCCCATGTCCGCCGCCGGGCAAACCGCATCGGTATGTCGTGACCGTCTATGCGCTCGGCATCGACAAGCTCGCGCTCGCCCCCGGCGCTCCTGCAGCCGTGTTCGATCGCGCGATCCACGGCGCCGCGCTCGGCAGCGCCCGGATCACCGTCACGTACGGACGCTGAAAGACGCTGGACACGCGGCTGCGGCTAACATGCCACGACGCATCCAGCGCTCCCCTCCTGTCGTCCAACCTTCCGTTGGAGCCATACATGTCTCGAATCGTCATTGCCGATCACAGCGGCTACGGCCACACGAAAAAACTTGCCGAGGCGGTGCTCGACGGCCTGCAAGGTGCGGGCGCCGATTCGAAGCTGCTGGCCGTCGCCTCGCCCGACGAAGCGCCACCCGCCGGCGATCTCGAAACCGCGCGGGCCTTCGGCGCGCACATCGCCGCGGTCACGGCCCGCTGGCTGGCCGGGCGTGCCGCCGCGGCTTGAAACGCGGGCGGCCTCGCGCTGTCATATCTTCTAAACGCGCCTCGCGCAAAGTGGGAGGGGGGCCTTCGCGCCCCAAGGCTGCGGCCAGCCCCGGCCTTACGGGTTACTCCCGATTTTTTTCCGCCGCTTGCCGCACCTCGAGCCGCCATCGGTCTTAAAATACCGTTCCGGCGCCGCATGGGTGAGCGCTGCGCGGCACGATTCGCCGGCGCGGCCGGCAGCGCCCGCAATCCCCGAGTTTCAGAGAGACCGAGATGAGCACGAAAGTTTTTGTCGACGGACAGGAAGGCACGACCGGCCTGAAGATTTTCGAATACCTGTCTGAGCGCGCCGACGTCGAGATCCTGCGGATCGACGAGGCGAAGCGCAAGGACGTCGAGGAACGCCGCCGCCTCATCAATGCGTCCGACGTGACTTTCCTGTGCCTGCCCGACGTCGCCTCGCGCGAGTCGGCCTCGCTCGTCGAAAACGAGCGCACGGTGCTCATCGACGCGAGCACGGCCTTCCGCACCCACGCCGACTGGGCCTACGGCCTGCCCGAGCTGACCCGCGCGCAACGCGAGCGCGTGCGCAACGCCAAACGCATCGCCGTGCCGGGCTGCCACGCATCGGCGTTCGTGCTGGCCATGCGTCCGCTCGTCGAGGCGGGGCTCGTGGCGCCCGATTTCGCGGCGCACGCCTACTCGCTCACGGGCTACAGCGGCGGCGGCAAGAAGATGATTGCGGAGTACGAGGCCGGCGGCAACGCGAAGCTCATGAGCCCGCGCCCCTACGCGCTCGGCCTCACGCACAAGCATCTGCCGGAAATGGCGTTCCACGGCGGCCTGAAGGGCGCGCCCGTGTTCACGCCGATCGTGGGCCCGTTCTACAAGGGCCTCGCGGTCACGACCTATTATTCGCCGCAGCAGCTCACGCGCCGCGCGAAGCCCGAAGATGTGCTGGCGCTCTACGCCGAGTACTACGGTGGCGAAAAATTCGTGCGTGTGATGCCGTTCAACGCCGAAGCCAACCTCGACGAGGGCATGTTCGACGTCCAGGCGAACAACGACACCAACCGTGTGGACCTGTTCGTGTTCGGCAACGACGAGCAGTTCGTGACGGTCGCGCGTCTGGACAATCTGGGCAAGGGCGCCTCGGGCGCGGCGATCCAGTGCATGAATCTCGCCATTGGTGCGGCGGAGGACACCGGCCTGAAGGCTTGATGGCTTGATGGCTTGAGGGCTCAGACGAGCCGCCAGCAACGCTGCGGCGGCTAAAGTGAAAAACCCGGCACTGCAAAGCGTCGGGTTTTTTGTTTATGGGTGGCGCTTGCGGGAAGCGCTGGCGCGCACCGGCTGACTGCGACGCAAATCGTGCGGGCAAAAAAAAGCCCGCCATGTTTGGCGGGCTGAATCCATATCAGAGGAGACATGGAGGAGACAGAAACAAGTATAGCGAACTACTTGGTGCGACGCAACATGTAAAGTAGTGTGGACCCTGAACGTTGCTAATAAGCAACAAAATGAGCCATCAGGATTACCCGGATAACGGGGCGCGGGTCCGGAACCGCGGGAATGGTGGCAGAGGGCGCCCAATGGGCCCTCAAGGCGCCTACTGGGCGACCATCGAGAGAATGAACGTCAACTGATCGAGCCCCACTGGCCGCACCAGATGCACGTCGAAGCCGGCGGCAAGCGCCTGGTCGCGATGGCGCGACTCGCCCCAGCCGCTCAGCGCGATCAGAAGCGGCGCGCGGGCGCCGCAGGCTTCGCGCAGCCGCCGCGCGAGGGCGGCCGGCTCGTCGTCGGGCGCGAGCGACAGCGCAACGATCGCCACGTCCGGCATGAAGCGCGCAGCGGCTTCGGCAGCGTCGTCGAGTGTTTTCGCCATGGCGGTCGCGTACTGGAGGTCGGCCAGCAATGTGCCGAGCCCTGCCAGCGACTTCTCGTCATGATCGGCGATCAGGATGCGCGTCTCCATCCGCCGTCTCCGTTCCAACTGGTTTGCATCGTTCCCCGTCCGCTCGCGTGGCTCGACGCCTGTGCAGCAGGCGCCTTATTCGTTCCACATTATCCACCGCGGCCCGGCCGGGCTTTGTGCGTCATCGAGCGGTCGTCTGAGGATTTTGACCGGCGAACCGGGCCGTTCGCTCCCTTGTTTGCCCCCACATCGCCATATCCAGCGACTGCGCCGACGCGATTCGCCACTTCGGACGCCGCCCGATTCACGCACCGCTCAGGCACGGCCCGCGCGGCGCGCCGCGACCTTGCCGAGCACCGCAAAGTCGCGCTCGCCGTCGCCGTGCGCAACGGCTTCGAGCAGGCTGTCGCGCAGCACGCTCGCGACGGGCAGCGGCGTCGCGACCGCGTCGGCGGCCGCCAGCGCGAGCCGCACGTCCTTCAGGCCGAGGCGCGCCTTGAAGAGCGCCGGCTCGTAGCGGTCTTCCGCGATCATGCCGCCGTAGCCCGCGTAGACGGGGCCCGGAAACGGCCCGGCGGTGACCACGTCGAGGAAGTCGCGCATTGCCACACCGTGGCCGCCCAGCAACGCGGCCGCCTCGCCGAGCGCCTCCACCGCCGCCGCCAGCATGAAGTTCGCGGCGAGTTTCATCACGTTCGCTTGCTGCGGCAGCGCGCCGATGCGCCAGGTCTTCTGGCCGATCGCGTCGAAGAGCGGCTGCACGCGGTCGATGGCCTCGGCGGCGCCCCCCGCAATGATCGTGAGCTTCGCCGCCGCCGCGGCGTCGGGCCGCCCGAGCACCGGCGCGGCGACGTAGTGCAGGCCGAGCTCGGCGTGCTCGCGCGCGAGCGTCTCGGCCAGCGCCACCGAAATCGTCGCCATGTTCACATGCACGAGGCCGCGCGGCGCGTGCGCGAGCAGCGCGGTGTCGACCACTTCGCGCAGCGCCGCGTCGTCGGCGAGCATCGAAATCACGGCGTCTCCGGTGAACGCCCCGGCAGGTGTCGCAACCGCGTGCGCGCCCGCGGCGGCCAGCGCCTCTGTCTTCTCCGGCGTGCGGTTCCAGACGCGCACCGTGTGTCCCGCCTTCAGCAAATTGGCGACCATTGCGGCCCCCATTTCGCCAAGGCCGATAAAGCCGATATCCATCGCCTGCTCCTTGAGGAGACGCCCTGGGTGGCGCCTGATGATGTCAAGCGGCAGTAGAGCACAGTGCGCGAGGCGCTGCAGCGAACTGCGAAGCCGCCGCGCCGCTCATCCGGCAGAGCGCGCCAGGGACGCAGCGGCGGTGCGATACTGGTGCCATGGTCACCGCCACTTTCCGCTTCTACGAGGAGCTGAACGACTTTCTCGCGCGGCCGCTGCGCCGGCGCGCGTTCAGTTGCCCGTGCGCGCGCAACGCCACGGCGAAACACATGATCGAAGCGCTCGGGGTCCCGCACACCGAAGTGGAGCTGATCCTCGTGAACGGCGAGTCGGTGGGATTCGAGCATCCACTCGCGGACGGCGACCGCGTGGCCGTCTATCCGAAGTTCGAGGCACTCGACATCCGGCCCTTGCTGCGCGTGCGCGCGAGCCCGCTGCGGGAGCTGCGCTTCATCGCCGATGCCCATCTGGGCGGCCTCGCGCAACTGCTGCGGCTCACCGGTTTCGACACCCTCTACGACAACCATTTCGCCGACGACGCCATCGAATCGCTCGCCGCGGCCGAGCACCGCATCGTCCTCACGCGCGACCGCGAGCTCCTCAAGCGGCGCAGCATCACGCACGGCTGCTACGTGCGCGCGCTCAAGCCGCGCGCCCAGCTCTACGAACTGTTCGAGCGGCTCGATCTCGCCGCGAGCGTGCAGCCGTTCCGGCTATGCCTGACCTGCAATGCGCCGCTGCGGCGCATCGCGCGCGGCGAGGTGCGCTCGCGCGTGCCCGATGGCGTATTCGAGCGGCAAGCGCGCTTCGTCACCTGCGATGTCTGCGAGCGGGTGTTCTGGGAGGGCTCGCACTGGCGACGGATGCGCGCGCTGATCGACGACGTGGCCGGCACGCGCAATGGCGCGCGCGACGGTACGCCGCCAGCCGCACAAACCGGCGGACAGGCCGCCCCGCCAGATGAACCGCGCGACCCGGACGGCAACGCCACGCCCTGATGCGCGTCGCCGCGATGGACGCGCGCAGGCGTTTGCGTACAATGCGCGCCACTGCCCAACCTCGGAGCCGAACCCATGGCCATGAAAAAATTCGACCTTGAAAAAAACAAGGCGCTGAAACTGATGCAATCGACGAACAAGGCCGGCCCCGACCGCTTCGGTAAAGGCTCGGCGCCCGCGGCGCTCGACCGCCGCGAGCAGCGCAAGCTCGATCAGGCCGCGGGCCTCGTGCCGTTCGCATGCAAGCTCAACGCCGATCTCGTGGCGAAGCTGAAGGCGCGCGCGGAAGATCATCCGCAAGGTCTGACCGGCCTTTTGACCGAACTGCTCGAAGCCGGGCTCGGGCACGACGCCTCTTGAACCCGAGACGCCGCGACTCGCGTATGACGCGCGGGTTGAGCGCCGTATAGAACCCTTTAGCGCGCCGCATAACGCGCGAAAAGCGGGGACAAAAAAACCAGAGCATCTGCTCTGGTTTTTTCTTTCCACTGCCCGCCTGCGGCTTCGTTGCCGCGCGGGCTGGATGGGGAGCGCCTTACTGCTGCGCGCCCTTGTCGGTCGTGCCGGCGGCCGAAGCGGCTTCCTGCACGGGCGCGCGCTTGCCGTGGTGCTTGAGCTTCTTGTGCGTCTTCTTGGCCTTTGCCGGAGCGGCGGCAGCCGGAGCGGCCGCAGCGGCGCCCGATGCTTCCTGAGCAAAAGCTTGAGCCGAAATCAGTGCGACGGATGCTGCGATGAGCGAGGCGAGAATCTTTTTCATCTGTTGTTCCCCAAACCTGACAAGTATGACCGGCACGTTGTGAATTAGCTTTGCAATACGGCGAAACGGTCCGCTGGCCGATCTGGGCGGGCGATTCGCGCGAAGCAGTATTACGCAGCGTAGGCGGTTTGTCATCCGTAATTGGGCCGGTGTCTTGTCAGTGAGACATTTTGCTTTCAATTCGGATACGATCGAGGTTTCGCACGGCTGTTCGTCTTGCGCACCTGCCTCCCGCGGCAGAATCACGCCAAATCCGAGAATTCCGCTTGAAATCCGCCAACCACCACCTGCGCGCCAATCTGCTGATGCTGGCCGCCGCCATCATCTGGGGCTCCGCGTTCGTCGCGCAGCGACTGAGCCTCGACACCATCGGCCCGTTCCTCTTCACCGGCCTGCGCTTCCTGTTGGGCGCGGCGGTCGTCTCGGCATTCGTCCTGGCAACGGGACACCTGCAGCGCATACGGAAAGGGCGCGATCGGGCGGCCCCCGCGCGCCGGCTCGACACGGCGCTGCTGCGCTCGGGCGCGCTGCTCGGGCTCGTGCTTGCCGTGGCCATCTCGCTGCAGCAAATCGGCCTGCGTTACACGAAGATCGCCAACGCGGGGTTCATCAGCTCGCTCTACGTCGTCATCGTGCCCATGCTGGGCGTGCTGCTGCGCCACCGCACCGGCCCCGGCACGTGGATCGGCGCGGCGCTCGCGGCGGCCGGACTCTATTTGCTGAGCATCAACGAACATTTTTCGATCATGTACGGCGACTGGTATCAGCTCGGCTGCGCGCTCGTCATCTCGATTCAGGTGATGCTCGTGGGCCACTACGCGCCGCGTCACGATCCGCTCGCGCTCTCGATCGTGCAGTTCGTCGTCTGCGGACTCGTCTGCCTCGTCGTTGGCGTCGCGTTCGAACCCATGCATCTCGCCGACCTCGCCCGCGCGGCGCCCGCCATCCTCTACGGCGGCGCGCTTTCCGTAGGCGTGGGCTACACGTTTCAGGTGGTCGCGCAACGCGATGCGGCGCCCTCGCATGCCGCCGTGATCTTCAGTATGGAAGGCGTGTTCGCGGCGATCGCCGGCTGGGCCGTGCTTGGCGAGACGCTCAGTGCGCGCGCACTCGTGGGCTGCGCGCTGATGCTCGTGGGCTTGCTCGCCTGCCAGTTGCTGCCGTCCACGCGCGGCCGCGTTCACGCGCACGAGACCCAGCCCGCGGAATCCGCTTGAATGCGCCGCCAGTTAGTCGACCAGAATTCGACCTGAGTCTTATCGAAGCCGATTGGATTCTCTTGCACATGAACAGCGTCGCCTGCGGGCGGCGCTTTTTTTTGGCCGCTTTCAGCTGTTTCGATCCACATGTCGAGGGCGCTTTGTGCCTCCCGCGTGGGGATATCGTGTCGACAGGCAAGTTATCCACGGCAAGCTCTGGATAATCTGGGGACGACCTGGCGAACGAACTGTGGATCACTTCTTGATAACTTTGCACCGTCTATCGACGGCCCAAAAGTTATCCGCGATGTTCGAAATGCATACAGCGATTGTCCGCATGCCTGTCCGGATCGCATCGAATTGAAGCGAATAAGAAATACCGCGTTATCCACAGGAAATGCCAGGGCTTGTTAACTATTACTACGTATACATATTGATATTCATAACTCTTATTAGATAACTCACGCTGCCCGACGCAACATCAGGATGCAGGAGCATCGCGAGCGAGAGTCGCATCGACAAAACGCGGCAAACCCAGCAACGCGCGACGCGCAATGGAACGCCTGATCTCCGCGCGACGCCCGGAAAACAGCACGGTCTCGCTTGCCGAAACCACCGCGCCACGATGCATGCATGCCCACGCAAAGCTGTGCGTGGCTGGCGCCCTGCCTTCCTGCTCCGGCGCCAGCCATCCGATGCTTGCGAGCGCCACGTTCGCGTGCCCTGCGCGCTGCACAAGCAACGCTTCGGCCAGCGCGCGGGCGAGTGGCTCACCCGGCGGCGCATCGCCCTCCGCCGCTTGCGCAAGCGTGCCTGGCAGCCCCGCCAGTGCAGCGCGCGTATGCGCGACGACGCCGATATCGAGGCATCCGTGAGCGCCCGCCGCGTCGGCGAGCATGGCCGACAACGCTCCGGCGGTGCAGGTCTCGATGCTCGCGAGCACGAGCGCGCGCGAGTGCAGATAGCCGACGATCTGCTTCGATATGTTCATGGTTCGTGAGGCCCCATTGAAGGCAACAAAAGAAGGCAACAAAAAAGGCGTGCGGCCGCGAAGCCAGCACGCCCTTGAGGCGGTCCGAGCGCGGCTGGTTTAGCCGCCTTCCATCATCCGCTCGATGGCCGGTTCGAGGTTGCGCAAGCCGACGGTCGCCGGCTCGTGCTCGACGACGCCAAAGAACTCCGTGCGGCGTGGCGCGGGATCGATGAGCATATTGCGCGCGTAACGGCCGTAGCGCGTGGGCGGCAGCAGCCGCTCGGGCGGAATCACTTCGAACGCCGTGCCCACCGCGATGAACAGATCGTCGTCGGTCATGGCCTGCTGAATGCGCCAGAGCGTCTCGTATTCGGGCGCGGCTTCGTTGAAGAACACGACGCCCGGCTTCACGCTGTCCACCTGGCCGCACGACGGACAGGCGGCGCTGGGATCGAGCCCGCGGCCGCCGCTCGGGAAACGATAGTCACAGTCGGTGCAGAGCAGCGAAATCATGTCGCCGTGCAGATGTGTGACCTGGCGCGCGCCGGCCTGCTCGAGCATGTCGTCGATGTTTTGCGTGACGAGGTGCACGCGCTCCGTGCCCCAGGTGTTCTGCCACTGCGCGAGCAGGCGATGGGCATCGTTCGGGCGCGCGTCCGAACACTCGGCGATGCGCTGGTTGTAGAAGCGGAACACCGCGGGCCGGTTGCGGCGCCACGTGTGGTAGTTGCAGACCTCGTCGATGCTCGCGTGCGTCCAGATGCCGTCGCCGGTGCGAAACGTCGAGATCCCGCTTTCCGCCGAGAGCCCCGCGCCAGAAAACACGTACAGACGGGGCAAGCGGCCCTCCTGACGAGCTGGCTGCCCGGATGCCTGTCGGGGTTGCTCCAAATCGGCCACTTTCATCTCCTGGATTCGATCGGCGCCATTATGACGCCGCGTCCCGTGTTGCGGCAGTGGGCGGCGGCACGTGCGCAAGCAAACCGCGTGCAGCGGGATTTTTACAGACGGTTACAGCAGAGCGTATGCCGTAGCACCTCGGAGCGATTCCAGTCTCTAGTATCCCGCCATTCACGGACGCATCGCCGCGTCCGGACACCTGATGACAAAGGACGAGGAAGCACCATGAAACGCGCACTGATTCTTTCCGCTCTCGGAGTGGCGCTTGCCGCGGCGTGCGGCCAGGCGTCGGCGCATACCGACGTGAGCGTGATGCTCGGCGTGCCCGTTGCGCCGGTCTACGCGGCGCCGCCGCCCGTGGTCTACGAGGAAGCCCCGGTCGCCTATGCGGCGCCTGCCTACGCCGCACCGGCCTATGGTTATGGCTACGGCTATCGCGACGATGACGACTGGGACCACCGTGACCACGATCAGGGACGTCATCGCGGCTGGTACAAGCACCACCACGACGACGACGACGACGATTAAGAAGGCGGGAGATCGGGGCGCGCGCGCCCCGGGATGCGGATGTCTTGAGGGATGTGAGCGTGGTGCGCTCTGGCGAGGGCGCGGCGAGGTTTGCCGCGCCCTCGCCGCTTACTCGACCGTCACCGACTTCGCGAGGTTGCGCGGCTTGTCCACATCGGTGCCGCGCGTACAGGCCGTGTGATACGCGAGCAGCTGCAGCGGCACCACGTGCAGGATCGGCGAGAGCTGGCCATAGTGCTCCGGCATGCGGATCACGTGGATGCCCTCTTCGCTCGCGATATGCGTATCGGCATCGGCGAACACATAGAGACGGCCGCCGCGCGCGCGCACTTCCTGCATGTTCGACTTGAGCTTCTCCAGTAGCGCGTCGTTCGGCGCGACCGTCACCACCGGCATGGCCTCGGTCACGAGCGCGAGCGGCCCGTGCTTGAGTTCACCCGCCGGATACGCCTCGGCATGGATATACGAGATTTCCTTGAGCTTGAGCGCGCCTTCGAGCGCGATCGGATAGTGCAGCCCGCGCCCGAGGAACAGCGCGTTTTCCTTGCGCGCGAATTCCTGCGACCACGCGATGATCTGCGGCTCCAGCGCCAGCACGCCATTGAGCGCCGCCGGCAGGTGGCGCAGCTCCTTCAGGTAAGCGGCTTCCTGCTCCGCACTCACGTGGCCGCGCAGCTTGCCCAGCGTCACCGCCAGAATGAACAGGCCCACCAGCTGCGTCGTGAACGCCTTCGTCGACGCCACGCCAATCTCGCGCCCCGCGTGCGTGAGGAATTTCAGTTCCGTGAGGCGCACCATCGCGCTCGTCGCCACGTTGCAGACCGCGAGCGTGTGCTCCATGCCGAGCGACTGCGCGTGCTTGAGCGCCGCGAGCGTGTCGGCGGTTTCGCCCGACTGCGAGATCGTCACCACGAGCGAACGCGGATTGGGCACCGACTCGCGATAGCGGTACTCGCTCGCGATCTCGACTTCGGTGCGGATCTTCGCAATCGACTCGAGCCAGTACTTCGCGGTCAGGCCCGCGTAATAGCTCGTGCCGCACGCGAGAATCAGGATGCTGTCGATGCCCTTGAACACCTCGCCCGCGTTCTCGCCGAACTGCACGGGATCGAAGGCGACATCGGCGGGAATCGTGTCGGAGATCGCGCGCGGCTGCTCGAAGATCTCCTTTTGCATGTAGTGGCGATACGGGCCGAGCTCGACCGCGCCGCTATAGGCCTGCACGTCGCGCGCCGGGCGCTCGGCGGGGTCGCCCGCGCGATCGACGATGCGCACGCCTTCGAGCGTGACCTCGCAGATGTCGCCCTCTTCCAGATAGCTGACGCGGTTTGCGCTGCCCGCAATCGCGAGCGCGTCCGAGGCGATGAAGTTGCCGCCCTCGCCATAGCCCACCACGAGCGGCGAGCCCGCACGCGCGCCCACCACCGTGTGCGGCTGGTCCTTGTGCACCACGCCGATCGCATACGCGCCCGAGAGCTGCTGCACGGCTTCGCGCACGGCGGCGAACAGGTCGCCCGTGTACAGGCTGTGGATCAGGTGCGCGATGACTTCGGTGTCGGTCTGCGAGACGAACTCGTAGCCCTTGCCGCGCAGCATCTCGCGCAGCGACTCGTAGTTCTCGATGATGCCGTTGTGCACGATCGCCAGCGCGTTGCTCGAGAAGATCGGGTGCGCGTTGTTCACCGTGGGCGCGCCGTGCGTGGCCCAGCGCGTGTGCGCGATGCCCGTGACGCCTTCGAAGTGCGTCTCGCGCGCCTGCTCGTCGAGCTCGGCCACGCGCGCGACGCTGCGCACGCGCTGCGGGCCTTCGGCCGTAACGATGGCCACGCCGCACGAGTCGTAGCCGCGGTATTCGAGCCGCCGCAGGCCTTCGATGAGAACGGGAACGATATTACGTTGCGCTACTGCGCCGACGATGCCGCACATGGAGTTCGGTCCTTTGCAATGAGAGGCGGGGCGCCGCGCTGCGATTGAGGTTCACGCGCGCGGCGCCCGGAATGTCCTGCCGTTCAGCTGTTCTTTCAGCGTTTCTGCTTCACCGGCCGTACGTAGCCGGTTTTCGCGATCTGGGTCTTTTCGTTGAGCACGAGCGTGTCTTCGGGCACATCCTTCCACACCGTCGTGCCCGCCGCGATGGTCACGCCGCGGCCCACCCGCACGGGCGCGACGAGCTGCGTATCGGAGCCCACGAACACGTTGTCCTCAATCACCGTGCGGTGCTTGTTCGCGCCGTCGTAATTGCAGGTGATGGTGCCCGCGCCGATGTTCACGCCCGCACCCACGTCAGCGTCGCCCACGTAGCTCAGGTGATTGACCTTCGAGCCGTGGCCGATGTTCGCGTTCTTCACCTCGACGAAGTTGCCTACATGCACTTCGTCGGCGAGCTGCGCGCCCGGGCGCAGGCGCGCGTACGGACCGAGCACGGCCTGCGCGCCAACCGTCGCGCTCTCGATATGCGTGTAGGCATCCACGCGCGTGCCCGTGCCGATCACGGCATCACGGATCACGCAGTTCGGGCCGATACGCACGTTATCGGCCAGCGTCACCTGGCCTTCGAACACGCAGTTCACGTCGATGAACACGTCGCGCCCGCAGCTGATCGAGCCGCGCAGGTCAAAGCGCGCGGGGTCCGCGAGCGTCACGCCGGCGGCGAGCAGCGCATCGGCGGCGTTGCGCTGGTACACGCGCTCGAGCTCGGCGAGCTGCTGCTTGCTGTTCACGCCGAGCGTCTCCCACTCCGCGTCAGGCTGCGCGGTGACGACCGGATGCCCCGCTGCGATCGCTGCTTCCACGACATCGGTGAGGTAGTACTCGCCCTGTGCGTTGTCGTTGCCGAGTGCGGCGAGCCAGCCCGCCAGCGGCGCGGTGGGCGTCACGACGATGCCGGTGTTGATTTCGTCGATGAGGCGCTCGTCGTCGCTCGCGTCCTTCTGCTCGACGATGCGCAGCACCTGGCCGGTCGCGCCGCGCACGATGCGGCCGTACCCGGTCGGATCGTCGAGCGTCACGGTGAGGATGCCGTAGCCTGCCTTGTCGCCAGCCTTGGCCGCGGCGTCGGTGAGGCGCTTGAGCGTGGAGGCACGCGTGAGCGGCACGTCGCCGTAGAGCACGAGCGTGGGCTGATTCGCATCGAGCAACGGCAGCGCCTGCGCGAGCGCGTGGCCGGTGCCGAGCTGCTGCTCCTGCACGGCGAACTGCACATCGGGTGCGGCGACGGCTGCGCGCACGGCTTCGCCGCCATGGCCGATCACGACCACGAGGCGCGTGGGCGCAAGGCTGCGTGCGGTGTCGATGACGTGCGAGAGAAGCGGTTGGCCGGCAAGCGGATGGAGCACTTTCGGCAGTGCGGAGTGCATGCGTTTGCCCATGCCTGCCGCGAGGATCACGATGTTCATTGCATCGGTGACTTAAGAGGGAATGAAGCGCACGATTTTAGCATGGGGGGTATCCCCAACACCGCCTGCCGACGGGCGTTTGCCGCGCCGCCGAACACTCTTTTACACACTTGCGACAGGCGCAAAAAAGGCGGCCCTGGCTGGCCGCCTTGGGGTCCGACTCGGTTTTATAAGCGGCGCCGAAGCTGCACCGCATGCGGCATGTTTCAGAGCTCGTCGAGCGGCGTGAACTTCAGCGCCGCGCCGTCGCCGGCGGGCGAGTCAGTCGAGCACGGCTCCTCGTCGAACGCGATATCGCCTGCCGGGTCGGCCACGCCCGTCGCGCGCAGATCCTTGAAGCCGAACAACGACGCGTCCATCAGGTGCGAAGGCACGACATTGCCGAGCGCGTTGAACATGTTCTCCACGCGGCCCGGGAAGCGCTTGTCCCACTCGCGGATCAGCGCCTTCATTTCGGCGCGCTTGAGATTGGGCTGGCTGCCGCACAGGTTGCACGGAATGATCGGGAATTCGCGCAGCTCGGCGTACTTCTCCAGATCGGTTTCCTTCACGTAGGCGAGCGGCCGGATCACGATGTTCTTGCCGTCGTCCGACTGCAGCTTGGGCGGCATGCCCTTGAGCTTGCCGCCGTAGAACAGGTTCAGGAGCAGCGTCTGGAGGATGTCGTCGCGATGGTGGCCGAGCGCGATCTTGGTCGCGCCGAGCTCGCCCGCCACGCGGTACAGAATGCCCCGGCGCAGGCGCGAGCACAGCGAGCAGGTGGTCTTGCCCTCGGGCACGAGGCGCTTGACGATGCTGTAGGTGTCCTGATTCTCGATGTGGTACGGCACGCCCACCTTGTCGAGATAGGCGGGCAGCACGTGCTCGGGGAAGCCGGGTTGCTTCTGGTCGAGGTTCACCGCGACGATCTCGAAATTGATCGGCGCACGCTCGCGCAGGCGCATCAGGACGTCGAGCAGCGCATAGCTGTCCTTGCCGCCCGAGAGGCACACCATCACCTTGTCGCCGTCCTCGATCATGTTGTAGTCGCCGATCGCCTGGCCGACCTGGCGCACGATGCGCTTGAACAGCTTGTTGTTCTCGTAGGCTTCCTTCTGCTCGCGGCGCGTGAGCGCGCGGCGGCCGGTGTCTTCGGAGGAAGCGTCGGCTGCCGCTTCGAGGCTCACTTCCTGGCTCACCTCGGGGCTCACTTCGGTGCCCGCGGCCTGCGCGGCGGCGAGCGTTTCGGGGGCGTTCATGAATCAGTCCTCTTTGATGCGAAAGACCTCGACGCCCACCGCGTCGCAGTCCGGATACACGTCGGGCTTTTCGGTCGACACGCGCACGGCGCGCACCAGCTCGTGCGAGAGCAGCGCGGCGGCGAGATCGTCGCAGAGCGTCTCCTGCAGATGGATATGGCCCTGACCCACGCGTGCGGCGACGGTCGCGCGCATGAAGTCGTAATCGACGACTTCGCGCAGCTTGTCTTCATGCGGCGTGGTCGACGCGAGCGGAACGAACAGGTCGACGTTGATGACGACGCGTTGTTCGCCGCGTTTTTCGAAGTCATGCACACCGATGTTGATGTGCACTTCGTAGTTGCGCAAGAAGAGCCGGCGGCAGTCGGCGAGCCGGGGATGCAGGAGTACGGCGGACATGTTCGTTCCAGTCGATAAAAGCGTGCGTTGCCTGGCGCACGGGCGCCAGCGCCCGGCGGGTCATGCGGTTGATCTTCAAAGCGTGCGGGCGGCGGCATGGCGCGCGCCCTCGCGCGGGTCCGGGCCGGTTGAGCCCGGATGATTCTTTTGCCGGCGGGCCGTCGGGGTCTGGCTGGCCTCTATGGCTCTATGGCTTTTCGGGGCCGGCCTCGTCATGGTCGTTGCGAGACCGCGCCGTGCCCGGCTGCTCCTGCCCGCTCCTGCGCATGCTTGCATGCGCGTGCGGACAGGCAGCGGTTAATGCATTTAGTTGCGTTTCATATGGTCGCGCTTAAAAGCCGACCCAACCTTCGACGCTCAGGCGCCGGTCAAAAACATCACGTCGCGCGGCAGCGGCACGAGGTGCTGGCCGCCGTCGACCACCAGCGTCGAGCCGGTCACGCCCGAGGCCTGCGCGAGATACAGCGCGGCCTCCACGAGATCGGCGGGACGCGACGCGCGCCCGAGCGGCGTGACCTTGTGCGCGGCGGTGAAGCTCTTCGGCGTCTGGTCGCCCGACTGCAGCGTGAGGCCGGGCGCGAGACCCACCACGCGCATTTTCGGCGCAAGTGCCTGGGCAAGCGCGACGGTGGCGTTCTGCAACGCGGCCTTGGTCAGCGTGTACGACAAGTAGTCCGGATTCATGTTGTACAGCTTCTGATCCAGCACGTTGATCACGCAGGTCCGCAGCGATTCGTCCTGCAGCGCGGCTTCGGGCGTCGCTTCCCACAGCATGCGCGCGAGCACGAGCGGCGCGCCCACGTTGATCGCCATGAGATGCTGCAGCCTCGCATAGCCGACGTCGCGCGCCGTGTCCTCCTCGAAGCGCGACGCATTGTTCAGCACACACGCGGGCAGGCCGAGCGCCGCGGCGCAATCCGGCACGAGGCGAGCCACTTGCGCCTCGTTGGCCAGGTCGGCGTGCAACGCAACCGCGCGGCGGCCCATGGCGCGAATCTGCTCGACGACCTCATCGGCCTCCGCCTGCGAATCGCCATAATGCACCGCGACGTCCCAGCCGCGCTCGGCAAAGCCCAGCGAAAACGCGCGGCCGATGCGGCGCGCGCCGCCGGTCACGAGGATCACGCGCGCAGCCGCGCGGGCGTTCGAATGCGCGCGCGATTCAGATGACGGGTTCACGTTCGATGCGGGGTCGGATCTCAATTTGGCCGGAGCCGCGCGCGGCGTGTCGTGCCCCGCCGCGTTCGAGACCCCGCCGGACGGGCCGATGCCCGATGTTGCGTCCTCTGTTGCGCCGATTGCGCTCATTTACAATGCCGGGATGAATCCGAAAGCTCACGAACCCGCTAGTTTACCTGTTCCCGAGCCGATCGCGCTCGCGCAGTCCGAGGCGCTCGCCGCAACCCTGCGCGCCGACGTCGCCGCGGCGGGCGGCTGGCTGCCGTTCGACCGCTATATGGAGCGCGCGCTCTATGCGCCGGGGCTCGGCTATTACAGCGGCGGCGCGCGCAAATTCGGGCTGTTCGCCGACGACGGCAGCGACTTCGTGACCGCGCCCGAAATGTCGCCGCTCTTCGCGGCGACGCTCGCGCGTGCCGTGGCCGAAGCGCTCGCGGCGAGCGGCACGCGCGCGCTCATGGAGTTCGGCGCAGGCACGGGTCGGCTCGCGGCGGGCGTGATGCTCGCGCTCGAGGCGCTGGGCGTGCCGTTCGAAACGTACGCCATCGTCGATCTTTCGGGCGAGCTGCGCGAACGCCAGCGCGAAACGATCGAGCGACTCGCGCCGCATCTGGCCGCTCGCGTGCAGTGGCTCGACGCGCTGCCCGCGCAGTTCGAGGGCGTGGTGATCGGCAACGAGGTGCTCGACGCGATGCCGGTGCGCCTCTTCGCGCGCAAGGACGCGGTGTGGCACGAGCGCGGCGTGAGCGTGAACGGCGACGGCGTATTCCAGTTCGCGGACCGGGCAGCCATGAGCGGACTCGACGCCGACTGGGCGCAGAGCGTGCCCGGCAGCGTGCTCGCTGAGATCGAAGGCAGCGGTGACTACGTGACGGAAACGCACGAGGCCGCGCTCGCCTTCACGCGCACGATCTGCACGATGCTCGTGCGCGGCGCGGCGTTTTTCATCGACTATGGTTTTCCGCGCGGCGAGTACTACCATCCGCAGCGCGTGCAGGGCACCCTGATGTGCCACTACCGCCACCGTGCACACGGCGACCCGTTCCTCTACCCCGGCCTGCAGGACATCACCGCGCACGTGGAATTCAGCGGCATCGCGCAGGCCGGCGTCGAAGCGGGCGCGGACCTGCTCGGCTACACCTCGCAGGCGCGCTTCCTGATGAACGCCGGCATCACCGAGGTGCTCGGCGAGATCGATCCGCACGATGCCGCGCGCTTTTTGCCGGCCGCGAACGCGGTGCAGAAGCTCGTTTCGGAGGCGGAGATGGGCGAGCTCTTCAAGGTGATCGCGTTCTCGCGCGGCATCGATGCGACGATCGCCGCGTTCGCGCGCGGCGACCGCAGCCACACGCTCTGAGCGTCATCCATCCACTACGGGCCGACCATGATCCGCTGGTTCCTGACCACCTTCATCGCCGTCGCGATTCTCTCCAGCGCGCAGCCGTGGCTCAGGAAGCTCGGCATCGGCCGGCTACCCGGCGATATCACGCTGCGCCTCTTTGGCCGCGAATATCCGCTGCCGTTCATGTCGACGCTCGTGCTCTCGATGGCGCTTTCGTTTCTCGTGCGTGCGCTCTGAGCGCTCGACGATTCTGAAACGACAGGTACCAAGGTGGGCGCCAGATGTGGAAACGGCGCACAGGTGCGCCGTTTCGAGCTTCAACGTGTCACGCCTCGTCACCCAGCGGCCAGCGCTCCTTCTACCGCGTCAACGCGCGCGCGGTGCACCGCTTCCTTGATCTTCTCCGCAACGTCCTTGCCCGCGCCCGCTTCGGTGATCGGGCGCGCGATCGCGCCCGCGTCCACGCCGCGCGCCGCGGTGAGCGCCACGCGCAGCCGCTCCGCCTGAGGATAAGGCGCGTTTTCCCAGTTCAGGCGCCCGCGCAAATCCGCCTCGCAAGCCTGCAGTGCTTCGGCGAAGCGCGCGGGCTTGCGCAGGGCGTCGCTGCGCTCGAGCATGCGCACGAGCGCGGCCGCACCCATGTCCATCACGCGGTGCACGTTGCCGTGCTCGCGCGCCACGAGCAGCGCGAGGTCGCGGCATTCGTTGGGCACGCGCAGGCGCTCGCACAGCGGCTTGAGGAGGTCGACGCTGCGCCCTTCGTGGCCGATGTGGCGCGGCAGCACGTCCTCGGGCGTGGTGGCCTTGCCGAGATCGTGCGTGAGCGCCGCGAAGCGCACCGGCAGCGCATAACCCTGCGCGGCGGCATGGTCGATCACCATCATCACGTGGATGCCGGTATCGACCTCGGGGTGATAGTCGGCGCGCTGCGGCACGCCGAAGAGACTGTCCACCTCGGGCAGCACGCGCGCGAGCGCGCCGCATTCGCGCAGCACCGCGAACATGCGCGAGGGCTTGTCTTCCATGAGCCCGCGCGAGACTTCCTGCCAGACGCGCTCGGGCACGAGCGCGTCGACTTCGCCCGAGGCCACCATCGACTGCATGAGCGCCATGGTCTCGGGCGCGACCGTGAAATCGGCGAAACGCGCCGCAAAGCGCGCCACGCGCAGGATGCGCACCGGGTCTTCGAGAAACGCCTCGCTCACGTGGCGGAATACGCGCTCGCGCAAATCGTTCGCACCGCCAAACGGATCGACCACGGGACCGGTCAGCACGCCGCCGGGCTGGACCTCGCGCGCCATCGCGTTGATCGTGAGGTCGCGGCGCGCGAGATCTTCCTCGAGCGTGACGTCGGGCGCGTAGAAAAACTGGAAGCCGTGATAGCCCGCCGCCGTCTTGCGCTCGGTGCGCGCGAGCGCGTACTCCTCCTGCGTCTGCGGATGGAGGAACACCGGAAAGTCCTTGCCCACCGGACGATAGCCCTGCGCGGCCATCTGCTCGGGCGTCGCGCCCACGACCACGTAATCCCGGTCGCGCACGTCCAGGCCCAGCATCTCGTCGCGGATCGCGCCGCCTACCACGTAGATCTTCATGCGTCGGGTTCGTCGTGCTCGATGCGACGGGTTTCCTTGCGCGCGGCCTCGATCCACGCCGCCACGGCAGGCTCGGCCGTCACGCGCGCCGCATAGGCGGCCGCCTTCGGCGAGAGCTGCGGTGCATAGCTGTTAAAGCGCATCACGACGGGCGCGTACATCGCATCGGCGATGCTGAATTCGCCGAACAGGAACGGGCCGCCGCTGGCGTCGAGGCAGGCGCTCCACAGCGCGTCGATGCGCGCGATGTCGGCGAGCGTGCCGGGCGTCGCGCCCACGCCCGGCTTCGAGGTGCGGATCGCCATCGGCATGTTCGAGCGCAGATCGACGAAGCTCGAATGCATTTCCGCGCTCACGCTGCGCGCACGCGCGCGCGCGTTCGCGTCGCGCGGCCACAGCGCGTGCTGCGGGAAGCGTTCGGCGAGCGTTTCGGCGATCGCGAGCGAGTCCCACACGGCGAGGCCGTCGTCGGTGATGAGGCAAGGCACCTTGCCCGATGCCGAGAACTCGAGAATCGCGCCCTTCGTTTCGGGCCGGTCGAGCTCGATCAGCACCTCTTCGAACGGAAGGCCGAAATGCGTCATCAGCACCCAGGGGCGCATCGACCACGACGAGTAGTTCTTGTCTCCAATGACGAGCTTCATATTTACCGTTTTACCGTTGAATAAGGAGTCAAGGTTGGAACGCGCCACGGGCCCGGCCTCACGCCAGGCTTCGTGGCCCGCTTCGTGGGTACAGCGATGTTGCTGCAGGCTGCGCGCGCGGCGTTGCGCCTACCTGTGCGCGCTTGCCCGGAAGATGTTCAGGCGCGAGCGCAGCGAGGCATCGGCGAGATAGAGCGGCGCGATCGTCTCGATGCTCGCGGGCTCCACGCCCAGCTCGGGCGCGAGCGGCCCGCTGAGCACGCTGTCGACTTTCATCGAATCGAGATTGTCGCGCGTGAGCACCGGCACGCCGGGCGCCATTTCGAACGAGAGCGCCTGCAGCCGCGCGAACGCATCGGGCAGCCGCACGATGCGCGCCTGACGGCCCACCACCTCGCCGCAGTACTGCACCAGCTGCTCGAGCGTGTAGACCGTCGGGCCGCCGATTTCATAAGTGTGCCCGCTCGCGGCGTCGAGATCGAGCACATTGACGATCGCCTTCGACACGTCGCCCACATAGACGGGCTGGAACTTCGCGTCCGGCATGCCGAGCGGGATCATCGGGAAGAGCTTTTGCAGCACCGCGAAGCGGTTGAGAAAGGTGTCGTCGGGGCCGAACACGACGGACGGGCGCAAGATCGTCGTGGCAAGCGAGGTGGAAGCGTGCACGGCCTTCTCGCCGTCGCCTTTGGAGCGCAAATACATGCTCGGCCCGCGCGGGTCGGCGCCAATCGCGCTCACGTGGATCAAGCGGTGCACGCCCTTGCCCTCGCAGGCGGCGACGATCTTCGTGGGCAGCTCGACGTGCAGCTTCGCGAAGCCCGGCCCGTAGGGCGTGCCGTGCCCGCCATTGAGCGTGCCAACGAGATTGATGACGGCGTCGACGTTTTCGACGAGGCTCGCGAGCGCGACCGGATCGGTCACGTCGGCTTCGATCACGTCGACGGGAAGCAGGGTGAGGTGGCGGGCATGGGTGCGCCGCCGGGTGGCGACGCGCACGTCCTTGCCCGCCTCGACGAGCGCGTTGACGAGGTGGCTGCCGATGAATCCCGAACCGCCGATGACCGCGATGGCTTGATGTCTCATCTTCGACCTCCTCGTGCATCCTCGTGCTTCACACCCGCGCCGCGCGCAGGGGACCTGCACGGGGGCGGGTACGTGCAGCGGCGCGGCTCACGCGAGCAGCGCCGCATGACGCTCACTGCAGCGGCGAGATATAGCCGAGACGCGCCTTCAGCGATTGCGGACGGCCCTCGAACAGCGCCGCATAGTAGACCGTGTTCGACAACACGTTTTTCACGTAATCGCGGGTTTCCTGGAACGGGATGGTTTCCGCGAAGATGGCGCCCTCGACGCCGCGCGGCAAGGAAGCACGCCACTGGCGCGGACGCCCCGGTCCGGCGTTGTAGCCCGCGGTGGCGAGCACGGCGGAGCCGTCGAACTGATTGTAGATCATCGACAAATAGTTCGTTCCGAGCAGGATATTGGTGTTCAGGTCGTTGAGCTGATCGTTCGAGAGCGGACCGATGCCGATCTTCTTCGCCACCATCTGCGCCGTGGCCGGCATGATCTGCATGAGGCCGCTCGCCCCCACGCCCGAGCGCGCGTTCAGGATGAAGCGCGACTCCTGGCGAATCAGGCCGTAGGCCCATTCGACGTCGAGGCCGTTGGTTTGCGCGTCGCGCTCCACCACGTCGCGGAACGGCGAGATATAGCGCAGCGAGAAGTCGTGCTCGGTCTGTGTGCGGTCGGCCGTATTGACGGTGCGGTCGAGCAGCTGGATGCGCCTGGCATATTCGGCAACGGCCAGCAACTGGCGATCGCTCATGCCGCGCAGCGGCCAGTTCCATTCGCGGTTGCCTTCGAGCCGCAGGTTCAGCGCATAGAAGCGCTGCGCGAGCGCGAAGCCCGGCGTTTGCGCGACCTGAGCGATTTCGGCGTCGCTGACCGTGGTCTTCGGCGGGATGGTGATCTTCTGGCCGAGCTCTTCGGTCGCGAGCTGGCCGTAGAAGTTATAGCCCTGCGAGATCGACGCGAACTCCTGGTTCGCCAGATCGGCCTGGCCCGCCTGCTTGAGCGCGCGCGCGTGCCAGTAGACCCACGCGGGCTGCGCGCGCAGCGCCGCGGGCATCTGCTCGATCGACCAGCGCACCATGGTCCAGTCGCCGCCGAGCAGCGCCGCGCGTGTGCGCCATTCGTAGGCGGGATTCGAGAGCGGCGCGTTGGCCGAGAGGCGATACCAGTCGAGCGCGCCCGGCATGCGCTTGAGCGCGGCCTGATAGCCGATCGTGCCCCAGCCGATCGCGCGCTCGGGCGAGGTGAGCGAAGGCGCGACCGCCGCGAACGTGGTGGCCGCCACGCCGGGGTCGTTGCGCGCCATCACGGTGAGCGCGAGCAGCGCGAGCTGATGCGATTGCGGGTCCGCACCCACGCCGCGCGCGAGCGTGAGCGGCGGCGTGCTGACCGCCTCGCTGAACGCCGTGGGGTCGGGACGCTGCGCGAGGCCGTCGAGCAGTTTCGCGCCCGTCGAGGTCTGGTTCTGTTCGTAGGCGAGGCGGATCTGCTGCCAGACGTCGTCGCTCGAGAACTGGCCTTTGATGGCGAGCGCGGTAATGAGGTCGACGCAGCCGTCGCCGTAATAGCGCGGCTCGATGAGGAGCGAGCGCGCGTCGTTGGCGACGTTGTCGCCACGCGCCGCGCGCGACTCCAGCGCGTAGCACTTCACCTGCGTGTCGTCGTTGAGCACGAAGCGCGGGTACTGCTGGTCGAAATTCGTCCAGTCGTGGCGCGCGCCGAGCACGAGCAGATAGTCGTTGCGCAGGCGGTCGGCGATGGCTTCGCCGTCATGACGCTGCAGGAACGAGAGCACCGGCGCGTCGGGCGCGTCCACGCGCGCGTGGCCCTGCGAATCGAACAGTTGCGGTTTCAACTGGAAGTATTCGAGGTAGGACGGCGCGGGATAATCCGGAATCATCGCAGCGAGTTGCGCGGCGCGCGCGGCATCGTTATTGCGCGCGGCTTCGCGAAGCTGGATGAAAGTTTGATCGTCGGGCGCCAGCGCGGCCCCCACTGGCAGGGCGACAGGCCGCACGGCATCGGCCGTGCTGCATGCGACGAGTGCCGCGGCGGCCAGTGCAAGACCGACCGCGCGATATACTCGGACAAGGCGTTTGGACATCGTTATTTCTGGAGCGCGAGGTGAACCCAAGCATAGCATGCAACCCCACGGCCGAATCCAAAAAGGCGTGGCGTACACGACTTCGCGCAGTGCGTCTGGCGGCGGCTTCCGGGGCGAGCGCCAATGCGGCGCTGAGCGCTCATCTCGATACCCTGATCGGCCGCGTTGCGCCGCGTTCGATCGGCTTTTATTGGCCCTTGCCCGGGGAGTTCGACGCGCGCGAATGGATCGCTTCCTGGCTCGCTGCCGATGCGTCGCGCCGCGCGTCGCTGCCCGCCATTCCCGAGCGCCACACGCCGCTGCACTTCTACTTCTGGACCCCGGGCGCGCCGATGCGCGAAGGCCATCACGGCATTCCCGAGCCGGCCTCGCCGGAAGCGGCCCTGCCCGACCTGCTGCTCGTGCCTTGCCTTGGCTTCGACCTTGACGGCTACCGGCTCGGCTATGGCGGCGGCTATTACGACCGTACGCTCGCCGCCTGGCCCGGCGAGACGTTGCCGCTCACGGTGGGCATCACCTATGAAGCGTGCCGCATCGACGAAGGCGTGCCCGAGCGCGGCGCCCACGACTTGCCGCTCGACGCCGTGGTCACCGAAGCCGGCGCGCATCTCGCAGGACGTCTCGCTACGCGTTGAGGTATGCGCTGAGTCGCGCGCCAAGTTGCGCGTTCAGGTGCGCATTGAATTGTGCGTTGCGTTGCGCCGACCGGCGCCAACGGCTCAGAGCGAGGCCGCCGCGCGCGCCGCCGTGTCGTAGAGCCCTGACGCATTGCGCATCAATTGCGCCGCGTCGCCGATCTGCTGATTGGTGAGGCCGCTCTCCTTGAGCGTGGCAATCAGGCAGCTCTCGCGCACGTCGCGATAGCGCAGGCACAGCTCGCGCCCCGCCGGCGTGACCGCAAAGAACACTTCCTTGCCGCTTTTCTCGCTCTGAACGAGGCCCCGCGCGACCAGCTTCTTGAGCGCATAGGTGGCGACGTGCGTATCCTCGATATTGAGCACGAAGCAGATGTCGGCGAGCTTCTTGCGGCGCTCGCGGTGACCCACGTGATGGAGCAGCGACACCTCGATTGGCGTCATGTCCTTCGCGCCCGCCGCCGACATGCAGCGCACCATCCAGCGGTTGAACGCATTGCTTGCCATGATGAGCGCGTACTCGAGCTCGGAGAGCTCGGCGCTCGTCTCGGAGACGAGATGCTCGGACGAAACGATCTTGGTCGGCGGGCGCGACATGACTCAAACCTGTGGTCGAAACGGTGTGCCGCCAGTGTAGTGAGGTCGTACGCGTGTCGCGCCTGGCACAAACGCTCATTGAGAATTTATCGATAAATTGTCGAGACTGTACACTGACGAAAATCCGTCGCCGGCCCCTGAAACCATGCGCCATCCTGCTCCCCGTATCTACTTCCTCGGCGACGAGGCCCTCGTCTGCGAGACCCCGCCGCCCGCCACGCTCGAGGTTCAGCGCCGCATCTGGGCCGTGGCCGCGCGCGCGCGCGGCTGGGACGCCGTGCGCGAAGTCGTGCCCGGCATGAACAACCTGACGATCACCTTCGATGCGCTCGCCGCCAAAGCCGATGGGCTCGCCCACGCGCTCGAAGCGGCGTGGCACGAGGCAGAGGACGCAGCGCAGGGCGCGCCCGAGGGCCGCGAAGTCGAGATCCCGGTGAGCTACGGCGGCGCGGCGGGCCCCGATCTCGCCGCCGTCGCGAAGCACACCGGGCTCGCGCCCGCCGATGTCGCCGCGCGTCACGCGGCGGGTGTCTATACCGTGTTCTTCCTCGGCTTTCAGCCCGGCTTCGCCTATCTCGGCGGACTCGATGCCGCGCTCCACACGCCGCGCCGGCGCGAGCCGCGCCTCGCCGTGCCCGCCGGCTCGGTAGGCATCGGCGGCGAGCAGACCGGCATCTATCCCGCGCAGGCGCCCGGCGGCTGGCAGCTGATCGGCCGCACCGCGCTCGCCCTGTTCGATCCCGCGCGCAATCCGCCCACGCTGCTGATGCCCGGCGACCGCGTGCGCTTCGTCGTCGCGAGCCTCTGCGAAACCCCCGTCGAGGAGACCCACGCATGATCGAAGTCCTGCGCGCTGGCCTGCTCACCACGGTCCAGGATCTCGGCCGGCCCGGGTACCGGCATCTCGGCGTCGCCACCGGCGGCGCCCTCGACACGCTCGCGCTCGAAGTGGGCAACCGCCTCGTCGGCAACCGGCACGACGCGGCGGGGCTCGAAATCACCTTCGGCCCCGTGGCGCTGCGCTTCGCGCGCGCGACGCGCGTGGCCATCACCGGCACCGAATTCGGCGCGACGCTCGGCGGCAAGCCGGTGTGGTCGTGGTGGAGCCTGCCGGTCGCGGCGGGCGAGGAGCTCGTGCTCAGTGGCGCGAAGCGCGGCATGCGCGCCTATGTGTGCGTCGCGGGCGGCATCGACGTCCTGCCGATGCTCGGCTCGCGCAGCACCGACCTCGCGGCCGGCTTCGGCGGGCTCGCGGGCCGCGCGCTCAAGGACGGCGACCGCCTCGCCACCGGCGCCTCGTTCGC
>NZ_BAYD01000086.1 GCF_000685075.1 Paraburkholderia oxyphila NBRC 105797 | reverse complement strand
ATAACGCCAGCGAAGCCGATGCGCAAGCCCCCTCCGGGCGAAATCCTTACTTCCCGGCCAGCGCCGCCAGCGGCACAGCATTCGCCATCGCCTCGTAGCCCGCGTCGCTTGGATGAATGTGATCGCCGCTGTCGTATTCGCGGCGCAGGCGCAGCGGATCGGCAGGATCGCGCAGCGCCGCGTCGAAGTCCACCACGCCATCGAACGCATGGCTCGTGCGGATCCACTCGTTCACCTTCGCACGAATCGCTTCACGCTCCGGCGGCAGCGAGGCCGGCGTGAGCGTCGCGCCCAAGATGCGCACGCCGCGCGCATGCGCCGCCGCAATCACGCGCCGATAGCCGGCGATCAGGTCGTCGGCATTCACGCGCGTATGGGGGAAATCGCAGTCGAGGCCCGAGCGCGGCGGCATCGCCTGAAAGTTGATGTCGTTGATACCGATCAGCAGCACGGCCGTCCGCACCCCCGGGCGCAGCGCGTCGCGCTCGAAGCGGCGCTCGAGCGCCTCGCCGTAGCACGGCGAATCGCTCAGCAGTCGGTTGCCGCTGATCCCCATGTCGATCACGGCCAGATTGGTGCCTTGCTCGCGCGCGAGACGGCGCGCCAGCGCATCCGGCCAGCGCCGGTTCTGATTGAGCGACGAGCGCATGCCGTCGGTGATGGAATCGCCAATCGCAGCAATCGTCGACGCCCCCGGCGCCTCGACCGCCAGCCCCGTCACCCACGCGTATTGCGTGAAGCGCTGCGTGAACGCACCAATCGACGGATCGGCCACGTGATCGCCAGGCCGGGACACAAAATTCAGCTGGCTCGCCACACGATGCCACGCGACCATATTCTGCTGCGGCCCCATATAGGTACTGATCGCGTAGGGCGCCCCACGCTTCAGGCCGATCCGAACCGGATCGCTATCGAGCTCGGCACCGGGCGGCAACGACACCATCGCCCGTCCGCCAAATGTCACCCGCACCGTCTCCGCCCCGCTGACCGCAGCACCGCCAGCCGAAGGCGCAATCGCCATTGCCTCTATCACGAGCGGCGTGCGCCCATAGAGGTTACTGATATGCACGCGGGCGACCTCGCCGCCCAGCGTCGGGTAGACGATTTGCCGAACCGTGCGCCCAGCGACGTCCGGAGCGCGATAGAGCGGCGGCAGCGCCTCGCGCTGGGGGATGGACTGGAGCGCCGTCGCCCAACTCGTCACCCAAGGGGCGCCGGAAGGCTGTTCGGCGAGGGCCGGTGCGGAAAAAGCGAACGAGGCGAGCAACGCGGCGCCGGCCGCGATGGGAGCAAGGGAAATCTTCATCCGGGAGCGAGTGAGGGAGTGAGCAGGCAAAGCGCCCATTGTGCCCCAGAGCCCGGACCGGGACCTTCCATCGTCCTGACAAAGACGACGGATGCAAGCGACGCGGAAAATCCGCGATAACCGCCTGTCGATCCGCTAAAACTCAGGAACGAAGCGCCGATCTCCGCTTCAGACATCGGCTCTTTTTGACCAAGCGCAAAAAATTGATTGACCGACCGGTCGGTTGGTTTATACTGCGCCATACCCAACACCGACGAGAGCGTCTCCATGTACACGCAATCCCTCGACATTCCCGGCAATGTCGCCCCGCTCGATGCGGACGCGGCGTCGCCAGAACAGGCTCAGTTCGACGCCATCATGGCCGCGGACGGCAAGATCGAGCCGCAGGACTGGATGCCCGAAGCCTACCGCAAGACGCTCGTGCGCCAGATCTCGCAGCACGCGCACTCGGAAGTGGTCGGCATGCTGCCGGAAGGCAACTGGATCTCGCGTGCGCCGAGCCTCAAGCGCAAGGCGATCCTGCTCGCCAAGGTGCAAGACGAAGCGGGCCACGGCCTCTACCTCTATAGCGCGGCGGAAACGCTCGGCGTTTCGCGCGACCAGCTGGTCGACGCGCTTCACGCCGGCAAGGCGAAGTATTCGAGCATCTTCAACTACCCGACGCCCACGTGGGCCGACGTTGGCGTGATCGGCTGGCTCGTCGACGGCGCGGCGATCATGAACCAGATCCCGCTGTGCCGCTGCACCTACGGGCCGTATGCCCGCGCGATGATCCGCATCTGCAAGGAAGAGTCGTTCCATCAGCGCCAGGGCTTCGACGCCCTGCTCGCCATGATGGCCGGCACCGAAGCGCAGCGCGAGCTGGTCCAGCAAGCGGTGAACCGCTGGTGGTGGCCGGTGCTGATGATGTTCGGCCCGAGCGACGCCGATTCCGTCCACAGCAACCAGTCGGCCAAGTGGGGCATCAAGCGCATCTCGAACGACGATCTGCGCCAGAAGTTCGTCGATGCCACGGTCGAGCAGGCCAAGGTGCTCGGCGTCACGCTCCCCGACGCCGATCTGAAATGGAACGAGGCCCGCGGCCACTACGACTACGGCACGATCGACTGGGAAGAATTCTGGCGCGTCGTGAACGGCGACGGCCCGTGCAATCGCGAGCGTCTCGGCACGCGCGTGAAGGCGCACAACGAAGGTGCGTGGGTGCGCGAAGCCGCCCTCGCCCACGCCGAAAAGCAGCGTCAGCGCGCCGAAAAGCACGCCGCGTAACCAATATTCGAATCAGGAAGGAGATCCACGATGAACAAGGAATGGCCGATCTGGGAAGTGTTCGTGCGCAGCAAGCAGGGCCTCGACCACAAGCACTGTGGCAGCCTGCACGCCTCGGACGCTTCGATGGCGCTGCGCATGGCGCGTGACGTCTACACGCGCCGTCAGGAAGGCGTGAGCATCTGGGTGGTGCCGTCGTCGGCGATCACGGCGTCGGATCCGAGCGAGAAGGCCGAGCTCTTCGAGCCGGCCGGCGACAAGATCTATCGCCACCCGACGTTCTACACGCTGCCCGACGAAGTCAACCACATGTAAGAGCGCCAACATGACGACGCCCACGCCCGAACAACTCGCGTACGTGCTGCGCCTCGCCGATACGGCGCTGATCCTCGGTCAGCGCAATACGGAATGGTGCGGCCACGGCCCGATCCTCGAAGAAGACATCGCGCTCGCCAACATGAGCCTCGACCTGATCGGCCAGGCGCGCCTGCTCTACACGCATGCCGCCACGCTCGAAAAGGCGCTCACCGGCCGCGAGCGCACCGAGGACGATTACGCCTACTTCCGCGCCGAGCGCGAGTTCGCGAACTACACGCTCGCCGAGCTGCCGCATTTCGGCCCGCTCGCCGGCACGACGCATTCGGCCAACGACTACGCCGTGACGATCGTGCGCAACTTCCTCTACGCCTCGCTGATGGCGCATCTGTGGACCGCGCTGCTGCGTTCCGCCGATCCGCAGTTGTCCGCGATCGCCGAGCGCTCGATCAAGGAAACGCGCTATCACGTGCACCATGCACGCGAGTGGCTGATCCGCTTTGGCGACGGCACCGATGAATCGCACCGCCGCGCCCAGGACGCACTCGACTGGCTGATGCCCTACACGCGCGAGTTCTTCAGCACCGACGCCGTGGAAGCCGCCGTGGCCGAGGCCGGCATCGCGCCGCTCACCGCGCAGCTCGAAGCCGCGTGGCGCGCGGACGTGGAAGCGGCGTTCGAGGAAGCGACGCTCGCCGTGCCCGCGCAAGTGAAGCATGTCACGACCGGCAAGCTCGGCGAGCACTCGGAACATATGGGCTACGTGCTCGCCGAGATGCAGAGCCTCGCGCGCCAGCATCCGGACGCGCGCTGGTAAGCAGACGCGCAGTTTCCGACCCGCCGCCACCCGCAGGAACAGAGGAAGTCACGATGCAAGCGACAGCAGATCACGCGCTCGAGCGCGCCTGGGAAGTGCTGGAAACGGTGCCAGATCCGGAGATCCCGGTCGTGTCGATCCGCGAACTGGGCATTCTGCGCGACGTGCGCCGCGCCGCCGACGGCCTGATCGAAGTGGTCATCACGCCGACCTATTCGGGCTGCCCGGCGATGTCGCAGATCGCCGAGGACGTCGCTCACGCGCTCGATATCGCCGAGCTTGCGCCGTACCGCATCGCGACCACCCTCACGCCGGCGTGGACGACCGACTGGATCACCGACGAGGCGCGCGAAAAGCTGCGCGCCTACGGCATCGCACCGCCCACGGGCAACTGCGGCAGCGGCGTCCCCGCCGGCGAGCAGCCGATCACGTTCATGCCGAAACCGCTGCCGGCGCCGGCCTGCCCGCACTGCGGCTCGCACCATACCGAGCGCCTCGCGCAATTCGGCTCGACCGCGTGCAAGGCGCTCTACCGCTGCATCGACTGCCGCGAACCCTTCGACTACTTCAAACCGTACTGATATGGCCACTCCGCAATTCCATTCGCTGCGCATCCGCGAAGTGCGGCCCGAAACCGCGGACGCGGTCTCTGTCGCTTTCGAAGTCCCGCCCGAGCTGCGCGACGCGTATCGCTTCACCCAAGGGCAGTTCGTCACGCTGAAGACCCACATCGAGGGCGAGGAGACGCGCCGTTCGTACTCGATCTGCGTCGGCGTGACCGACTACGACCGTGACGGCGAGCTGCGCATCGGCATCAAGCGCGTGCGCGGCGGGCGTTTCTCGAACTTCGCGTTCGACCAGCTCGCGCCGGGTCACGAGATCGATGTGATGACACCCGACGGGCGCTTCTTCACGCACCTGAACGCCGAGCACGGCAAGCACTACGTGGCGTTCTCGGGCGGCTCGGGCATCACGCCGGTGCTCGCGATCATCAAGACGACGCTCGAAACGGAGCCGCGCAGCGCGTTCACGCTGGTCTACGGCAACCGCAGCGTCGACCAGATCATGTTCGCCGAAGACCTGGAAGACCTGAAGAACCGGTACATGAACCGCTTCCGGCTCTATCACGTGCTCTCCGACGACCTCCAGGACGTCGAGCTCTTCAACGGCGTGCTCGATCAGGCCAAATGTGCGGAGTTCCTCGCGACGCTGGTGCCGGCCGACGAAATCGACGAAGCGTTCATCTGCGGCCCCGCGCCGATGATGGATGCTGCCGAGGCCGCGCTCAAGGAATCGGGCGTGCCGCAGCAGAAGGTGCACGTCGAGCGCTTCGGCTCGCCGCTGCCGCAAGCCGGCGTGCCGGCAGTCGAGATCACCGAAAACACGCCGGCCGCCGACCTCGAGATCGTCATCGACGGCAAGAAGCGCAAGCTGCGCCTGCCCTACGAGGGCGTGAGCCTGCTCGACGTGGGCCTGAAGGCGGGCCTTGCGCTGCCTTACGCGTGCAAGGGCGGCGTGTGCTGCACCTGCCGCGCGAAGGTGCTCGAGGGCGAGGTGAAGATGGACAAGAACTACACGCTCGAAGAGCAGGAAGTGAAGGACGGTTTCGTGCTCACCTGCCAATGCCATCCGGTCAGCGAGCGCGTGGTGGTGAGCTTCGACGAGCGGTAACGCAAACGGCGGGCCGCGTTCGCACTGGGCGACGCCGTCCGGTACTACGCGGCAACTGGAATACGCCTTAGAACAACGACACGCTTTCGGGCCTCCGGCGATCCGCTTACACTAGGGGCCGCCCGCCGGTGTTGCAGCGCAGCGCTGCACATCCGCGGGCGGCCCCTTTTGTCTTTTGCACGCTCTCAGGCGTATTCGGCGTTCAAGGTGAGCGCAACGAGTTGTCGATGACCACGATCCACCTCATCCACGGCGAGCCGGCAGCGGCCGCGCTGCGTCAGGCCCTCGAGGCCCGTGAAGCTTCGCGCCGCGGCGCAGCCGCCGCCACAGCGGGTCCGGCCGAGCGCGTGATCGCGCTGGCCGACGACCTGACGGTCGGCCCGCTGCGCGACATCGACGAGGCGGGAGACCCGGGCGCCACGCAGCGCGCGGCTTTCTGGCAACGCCTTGGCGGGGTGCCCGAGACGCTCGCGCAGGACGATTGCGCGGCGCTCGCCGCCGTAGCGTCCAGCGACGCCCACGTGGTGGTCTGGCACACGCACGACGCCGCCGATCAACTCGCGCTGCGGCGCGTCTGCTACCGGCTGCGCAATGCGCCACAGCGCCTGAACGAGGTGCGACTCGCGGCGGAAGAGCTCGCCGGATCGCCCGACGCCGCCGCGCTACGCCTGCAGGAGCGTCTGCCGGACGCTGCGCCGATTTCGGTGCTGCGCATCACGCGGCTCGCCCTCGAATGGCAAGAAGCAAAATTCGCCAACGGCGAGACGCGCCGCTGGCGTGACAATACGTTCACGAGCGGCACTTGGGCCGACCTCGATGCACTGATCCTCGAGATCCTTGGCGCGGCACGGCCAACCAGTGCCACGGCCGACGCCGCCGGCGCGCCCTGGCTCGCATGTGACACGCTCGGCGCGGCGCTCGTGCGGGGCGGCGCGGGTTTCACGGTCGGCGAGCCCGCGGTGCTCTGGCGCCTGCGCGAGCTGGCCGCGGCGGGTGAGCTGCGCCTGCGCGAAGACATGTGCGCCGCACGGGCGAGCGCGACAGAAACCGTCACAGCAACGACAGCCCATCGATCGGGCGCCGCGCGCCCCGCGCTCCCGCACGCCGCGGCCCATCTTTCCCTTTCCCGCTGACATTCCATGGCACGCACCCGAGCGCCCGACCACGAGACCCAACGCGACCAGATCCTCGAGCTTGCGGCCGCCAAGTTCGCGCAAACGAGCTACCCGAGCACGTCGATGTCCGATCTCGCGGCGGCAAGTGGCACTTCGAAGGCGCGCCTCTACCACTATTACGAAAGCAAGGAAGCCATACTCTTCGATCTGCTCGACCGCTACACAAAGCGGCTGATGCTGATCATCGCCGAGGTGGAAGGAGCCAGCCAGCGGCGGGGCCTCGATGAGCGCGAGACGTTCGCCGAGCTGGTCCGCGCGTTCCTCGTCGAGTACGAGACCTCGCACAGCCGTCATGTGGCCCTGCTCAACGACGTGAAGTATCTCGTCGACGCGCAGCGCGAGATCATTCTGAACCGCCAGCGCGACGTGGTCGCCGCGTTCACGCGTCAGCTCGCACGAGCCTACCCGGGCCGCGTAACGGGAGAGAACCAGACGTCACTGACCATGATGGTGTTCGGCATGATCAACTGGACCTTCACCTGGCTCAAGCCGGGGGGCCGCATGGCCTACCAGGACTTCGCCGAGCAGGTCATCGAGGTGATCGACCACGGCCTGAAGGCGACCGGACAACCCTCGAATATTTAGATCAGATTGATGCGACGCAATAAGATGTGCCGACACAACAGTTGACGCGTCAATCTATCCAAAAAACATACGCGTTTAAAATCAATGACTTAAACGTCGAATCTTGACGATTAGACACAACTCTCGGATCCAGAATACGGGTTTTCCCTAGATCGCACCCAGGGTTTCCGCTAGAATTCGTTTTGCGGCGCATCAAGAGTGCGCCGTACCTCGCATTCTAAGGAGAACCCATCATGAATAAGCATTCGACCCTAGCTAACGAGCCGATCCTGCCGTCGGGCCGCTCGCTGTCGCCCGGTCATTCGCCTGCCATGGTGCGTGTCCTCACCTCCGCCGACCGCGAACGTCTGCTCAGCCACTTCCTCGCGCTCGACATCGAGGATCGCCTCCTGCGCTTTGGCCAGGCCGCACCGGACCATGTGATCGAGAACTACGTCCGTTCGATGGACTTCACGCGCGACACCGTGTTCGGCGTGTTCGACCATCAGCTGCAGCTCGTGGGCGTCGGCCATCTGGCCTATCTGCCGGCAGACGGCAACGGCCGCACGGCGGAATTCGGCGTCTCCGTGCTCGAAAGCGCGCGCGGCCAGGGCATCGGCACGAAGCTGTTCGAACGTGCCGCTATCCGCAGCCGTAACACGCACGTCACCACGCTCTACATGCACTGCCTGTCGCGCAACTCCACGATGATGCACATCGCGAAGAAGTCGGGCATGAAGATCGAGTACGCCTACGGCGAAGCCGACGCGTACCTCTCGCTCGAGCCCGCCGACCAGAGCAGCATCATCGCGGAAATGCTCCAGGAGCAGGCCGCCGTGTTCGACTATGCGCTCAAGCGTCAGGCGCGCCAAGCCTCCAGGCTGATCGAGACGATCCTCCCCCAGGCGGTCGCGGCATGACTCCTGCCCCATTGGGTGAAGTAAATTGAAAAAAAGCGGCTTCGGCCGCTTTTTTTCACATCAGGGCGCGCTCATCGTCCCCGAGATCGCCGTGAATCTCACCGCAATCTCACAAGATAGGTAGCGCCGTCGTCTCCTTGAAGGTCTGCAGCGAAAAGCTCGACTTCACGTCGATCACCGACGGGTGGTGCAACAACTGGTCCTGCACGAAGCGCGAGAAGTGCGCCATGTCCTCCACCTGCACGCGCAGCAGGAAATCCATGTCGCCCGTCATCGCGTGGCAGGCCACCACTTCCGGCCAGGTCTGCACCGCCGCGCGAAACAGCTCCGCGTGCGTGACCCCTTCGCGCCCCGCTGCCGTGGGCCCGCGCTTTTCCAGCCGCACGTTCACGTAGGCCAGCAGGTCGAGTCCCAGCTTCTGCGCGTCGAGCAACGCGACATAGCCGCGTATCACGCCAATCTCCTCGAGCCGGCGGATGCGCCGCAGGCACGGGCTCGGCGAGAGATTCACGCGCTCGGCAATTTCCTGATTCGAGAGCCGGCCATTCTCCTGAAGGATCGCCAGAATCCGCCGGTCGATTGCGTCCAGTTCGATGCTCGCCATTTTCTGCCATCCGATATCTCAACGGAGGCAGTTTATAGCGCAAATAGCCGGACGGGCGACCCAACTCGCAAGTTTTCTCCCAATCTGGACAGCTACACTTTGCCGCACGACATCAGCATTCCGCGATCGCTAAGGAGACAACCATGCACGTCCCCACCTGGGAAAACCCCGTCGGCACCGACGGCTTCGAGTTCATCGAATACACCGCACCGGACCCGAAGGCGCTCGGCAAGCTGTTCGAGAACATGGGCTTCACCGCCGTGGCGCGCCATCGCCACAAGGACGTGACGCTCTATCGTCAGGGCGATATCAACTTCATCGTCAACGGCGAGCCGGATTCGTTCGCGCAGCGTTTCGCGCGCCTGCACGGCCCGTCGATCTGCGCGATCGCGTTCCGCGTGCAGGACGCCGCCAAGGCCTACAAGCACGCGCTCGAACTGGGCGCATGGGGCTTCGACAACAAGACCGGCCCGATGGAGCTGAACATCCCGGCCGTCAAGGGCATCGGCGATTCGCTCATCTATTTCGTCGACCGCTGGCGCGGCAAGAATGGCGCGGCGCCGGGCAGCATCGGCGACATCAGCATCTATGACGTCGACTTCGAGCCGATTCCGGGCGCCGATCAAAACCCCGTCGGCCACGGCCTCACCTACATCGACCACCTCACGCACAACGTGCACCGCGGCCGCATGAACGAATGGGCGGAGTTCTACGAACGCCTGTTCAACTTCCGCGAAATCCGCTACTTCGACATCGAAGGCAAGGTGACGGGCGTGAAGTCGAAGGCGATGACCTCGCCCTGCGGCAAGATCCGCATTCCGATCAACGAGGAAGGCGGCGAGACGGCCGGCCAGATCCAGGAATATCTCGACGCGTACCACGGCGAAGGCATTCAGCACATCGCGCTCGGCAGCAACGACATCTACCGTACGGTGGACGGCCTGCGCGCCTCGAAGATCGCGCTGCTCGACACGATCGACACGTATTACGAGCTCGTCGACCGCCGCATCCCGAACCACGGCGAGCCGCTCGACGAGTTGAAGAAGCGCAAGATCCTCATCGACGGCATGCCCGAGGACCTGCTGCTGCAGATCTTCACGGAGAACCAGATCGGCCCGATCTTCTTCGAGATCATCCAGCGCAAGGGTAATCAGGGCTTCGGCGAAGGCAACTTCAAGGCGCTGTTCGAATCGATCGAGCTCGACCAGATCCGCCGCGGCGTGGTGAAAGACAAGGCCTGAACTTCGCGGAATCCCGCGTTTTCAAGATAAAAAAGGGCGAAGATCGCACGATCTTCGCCCTTTTTAGCTTTGGAATCCGCCGCCGCACACCCCGGCCACGGATTCGGATGAATGGAATGCTGCGCGGATCAGCGCGGCATCAGGATTAACGTTTGACGCTCTGCTCGGCCTGCGCCGACGGGACGGCGGCGCTCGAGTCAGCCTTCGTGCACAGCGTGTACTGCGCGCACGCGGTCGATGCATTCGTGCCGCTCTGGGTGCGGGCATTCGAATGCAGCGGCGCGCTCATGGCGAAGAACGCGGCCGAGACCGTCAGAAAGGTCTGGATATGTCGATTGTTCATGCGGTACTCCTTTTTTCAGACTGCCTGTCACTGGGCAATGCCACGTTCGCACCCTGAATGAATCGGGGCGCGTCGCGGTTCGCACAGGTGAGGGAGTTAGACAGGATATTCAAGAGCGGTTCCGCCGCGGTGCAACTTTTACACGCTGTTACTTCATACGAAACTCCGATACATCCTTTGTTACACAGGCCCTTCAGGGCTCTTACGAGACTGACGAATCGAGCCCGACAGAGCGCCTCGGCTCGCATGATTCATGCAGGGTTTCCCGTGGAGGCGGCGGGTTTGCCCGAGTGCTACCATCGATCAAAAGAAGCCATGATGGCGAGCCCCGGCCGACGCGTTCACAAGACGCTGAGGCCTTGAAGTTCTGGCGATCCCACAACGGATTGGTTGGATGGAGGAAGACACATAATGAATGCCCCGCTAGACGCCGGTCAGCGCGCTTCGCTCGAAGCCGCACTCGCTTCCGTCACGCTCGACGATAAATACACCCTCGAACGCGGCCGCGCGTACATGAGTGGCATCCAGGCGCTGGTGCGCCTGCCGATGCTCCAGCAGGAACGCGACAAGGCCGCCGGTCTCAATACCGCGGGGTTCATCTCCGGCTATCGCGGCTCGCCACTGGGCGGTCTCGATCAGTCCCTCTGGAAGGCGAAAAAGCATCTCGCCGCTCACGGAATCGTTTTTCAGCCCGGCGTCAACGAAGACCTCGCCGCGACCGCTGTCTGGGGCTCGCAGCAGGTGAACCTGTACCCATCGGCGAAATACGACGGCGTGTTTTCGATGTGGTACGGCAAGGGCCCCGGCGTCGACCGCAGCGGCGACGTCTTCAAGCACGGCAACTCGGCCGGCTCGTCGCCGCACGGCGGCGTGCTCGTGCTCGCCGGCGACGACCATGCCGCCAAGTCGTCGACGCTCGCGCACCAGTCCGAGCACCTCTTCAAGGCCTGCGGCCTGCCGGTGCTGTTCCCCTCGAACGTGCAGGAATATCTCGACTTCGGCCTGCACGGCTGGGCGATGAGCCGCTACTCGGGCCTCTGGGTCGCGATGAAGTGCGTGACCGATGTGGTCGAATCGTCGGCTTCGGTGGAGATCGATCCGCATCGGACCCAGATCATCCTGCCGGAAGATTTCGCGATGCCCGAGGGCGGCCTGAACATCCGCTGGCCCGATCCGCCGCTCGTGCAAGAGGCGCGTCTGCTCGACTACAAGTGGTATGCCGGTCTCGCCTACGTGCGCGCGAACAAGCTCGACCGCATCGAGATCGATTCGCCCCATGCGCGCTTTGGCATCATCACCGGCGGCAAGGCCTATCTCGACGTGCGCCAGGCGCTCACCGACCTCGGCCTCGACGACGAAACCTGCTCGCGCATCGGCCTGCGGCTCTACAAGGTGGGCTGCGTGTGGCCGCTCGAAGCCCAGGGCGCGCATGCGTTCGCGCGCGGGCTCGAAGAGATTCTCGTGGTCGAGGAAAAGCGCCAGATCCTCGAGTACGCGATCAAGGAAGAGCTCTATAACTGGCCCGATGCGCAGCGCCCGCGCGTGTATGGCAAGTTCGACGAAAAGGACGGCGCAGGCGGCGAATGGTCCGTGCCGATGGGCAACTGGCTCCTGCCCGCGCACTACGAGCTCTCGCCCGCGATCATCGCCAAGGCCATCGCCACGCGTCTGGACAAGTTCGAGATGCCGTCGGACGTGCGCGCGCGCATCGCGGCGCGCATCGCCGTGATCGAGGCGAAGGAGAAGGCGCTCGCGAAGCCGCGCGTGCAGGCCGAGCGCAAGCCGTGGTTCTGCTCGGGCTGCCCGCACAACACGTCGACCAACGTGCCCGAGGGCTCGCGCGCGATGGCCGGCATCGGCTGCCACTACATGACCGTGTGGATGGACCGCAGCACGAGCACCTTCAGCCAGATGGGCGGCGAAGGCGTGGCGTGGGTCGGCCAGGCGCCGTTCACGAACGACAAGCACGTGTTCGCGAACCTCGGCGACGGCACCTACTTCCACTCGGGCCTGCTCGCGATCCGCGCGGCAATCGCCTCGAAGGCGAACATCACCTACAAGATCCTCTATAACGATGCGGTCGCCATGACGGGCGGCCAGCCCGTAGACGGCGTGCTCACCGTGCCGCAGATCACGCATCAGCTCGCCTCCGAAGGCGCGGCGAAGATCGTGATCGTGACCGACGAGCCCGCGAAGTATCAGGGAGTCACCACGCTCGCGCCGGGCGTGACGATCCACCATCGCGATCAGCTCGACGCCATCCAGCGCGAGCTGCGCGAGATCCCCGGCACGACCATCCTGATCTACGACCAGACCTGCGCGACCGAGAAGCGCCGCCGCCGCAAGCGCGGCACGTACCCGGATCCGGCGAAGCGCGTCGTCATCAACGAGGCCGTCTGCGAAGGCTGCGGCGACTGCTCGGTGCAATCGAACTGCCTCTCGGTCGAGCCGCTCGACACCGAATACGGCACGAAGCGCCAGATCAACCAGTCCACCTGCAACAAGGACTTCTCGTGCGTGAAGGGCTTCTGCCCGAGCTTCGTCACGGTCGAAGGCGGCCAGCTGCGCAAGCCGAAGTCCAACAGTGTCGTGGCCGACGCGATGCCGCCTGTGCCGACGCCCGACGTGCCCGCGATCGACCAGCCCTATGGCGTGCTCGTGACGGGTGTGGGCGGGACCGGCGTCGTGACGATCGGGGCGCTGCTCGGCATGGCCGCGCACCTCGAAGCGAAGGGCGTGACCGTGCTCGACGTGACCGGCCTCGCGCAAAAGGGCGGCGCGGTGATGAGCCACGTGCAGATCGCCAACCGGCCGACGGACATCCACGCGACGCGCATCGCCATGGGCGAGGCGAAGCTCGTGATCGGCTGCGACGCCATCGTGACCGCCAGCGACGACTGCGTCTCGCGCATGCAGGCCGGCGCCACCAACGTGGTGCTCAACAGCGCGCCCACGCCGACGGCCGAGTTCATCAAGAATCCGCAGTGGCAGTTCCCGGGCTCCAACACCGAAGCCGACGTGCGCGCGGCGGCAGGCACCGGGAACGTCGCCACAGTCGATGCGAACCGCTACGCGCTCGCGCTGCTCGGCGACGCGATCTACACGAACCCGTTCGTGCTCGGCTACGCCTGGCAACGCGGCTGGCTGCCGCTCACGCACGAGTCGCTCACGCGCGCGATCGAGTTGAACGCGGTGCAGGTCGAGAAGAACCTCGCGGCGTTCGAATGGGGCCGGCGCGTCGCGCACGATCGCGAGGCCGTGGACCGGCTCGTGAAGCAGCCCGCGCAGGACACCGATGCCGGCGGCGCGAAGATCGTCGCGCTGCATACGCCCAAGTCGCTCGACACGCTCATCGAGAAGCGTGCGCAGTATCTCGCCGCGTATCAGAACGAGGCCTACGCGCAGCGCTATCGCATCTTCGTCGATGAAGTGCGGCGCGCGGAAGCGAAGCTCGATCGTCCCGATGGCGGCCTGAGCGGCCAGCCGCTCACTGAAGCCGTGGCGAAGAACCTGCACAAGCTGATGGCGTACAAGGACGAATACGAAGTCGCGCGCCTCTACGCCGATCCGGCGTTCGTCGAAAAGCTGAAAGCGAGCTTCGAAGGCGACTGGAAGCTCAACTTCCACCTCGCGCCGCCGTCGTTCGCGAAGCACGACGACAAGGGCCATCTGATGAAGAAGCAGTATGGTCCACGCATGCTCACGGCCATGCGCGTGCTCGCGAAGCTCAAGTTCCTGCGCGGCACGGCGCTCGATCCGTTCGGCCGCACCGAGGAACGCCGCCACGAGCGCGCGTTGATCGGCGAGTACGAAGCGCTCGTGCGCGAAATCGTCGGCGGATTGAGCGAGACGAATCTCCCGCTCGCGCTCGAGCTCGCGAATCTGCCCGATGCGATTCGCGGCTATGGCCACGTGAAGGAGAACAACCTCAAGGCCACGCGTGCGAAGTGGGCGACGCTGCTCGCGAAGTGGCGCTCGCCGGAGAACGGGGCGGCGCGGCACGCGGCTTGATCACGGCTTGATGCTGGCCTTCGCGACGAAGCCGTAAAAAACGAAGGGCGCTCCGCCAAAAGCGGAGCGCCCTTCTCATTGGTGCGGCCGGCGGCGCGCCGTAACGCGCCGCCGCCTCGGAGGCCTCATTGGCCTCGATACTGCGCTTAGCGCGCGGCGGCCTTGTTCACCGTGGCATTCGCCGAAGCCACCGCCGTCATGTTGATGATGCGTCGCACCGTCGCCGCCGGCGTGAGGATGTGCACGGGCTTCGACGCGCCCAGCAGGAACGGGCCCACCGTCACGCCTTCGCCGCCCACCACCTTCAGCAGGTTGTATGCGATGTTCGCCGCTTCCACGTTCGGCATGATCAGCAGGTTCGCTTCGCCCGTGAGCGTCGTGCCCGGGAACGACTGCTTGCGGATCAGCTCCGAGAGCGCCGCGTCGCCGTGCATTTCGCCGTCCACTTCGAGCTGCGGCGCGCGTTGCGCGATCAGCTGGCGCGCGGCCTGCATGCGCTGCGAGGTCGACGAACGCACGCTGCCGAAGTTCGAGCTCGAGAGCAGCGCGACCTTCGGCGCGATGCCGAACTTTTCGATTTCGCGCGCGGCGAGGATCGTCATGTCGGCGAGCTGCTCGGCGCTCGGCACTTCGTTCACGTAGGTATCGCTGATGAACAGATTGCGGCCCGGCAGCATCAGCAGGTTCATCGCCGCGTAGTTGTCGGCGTCGGCGGCCTTGCCCAGCACCTGCTCGATGTACTTGAGGTGATAGTCGAAGCTGTTCACGAGACCGCAGATCATGCCGTCCGCGTCGCCCAGGTGCACGAGGATCGCGCCGATCAGCGTGTTGAACTTGCGCATCGACGCCTTCGCGACCTCGGGCGTGATACCCTGGCGCGCGCCGAGTTCGTGGTACGCCTGCCAGCTCTTCTGGAAGCGCGGATCGTCTTCCGGATCGACGATCTCGAAGTCGGTGCCCGGACGCAGCTTCGAGCCCATCTTCTTCAGGCGCATTTCCACGACCGACGGGCGACCCACGATGATGGGCTTCGCGATCTTCTCGTTCAGCACGAACTGCGCGGCGCGCAGCACGCGCTCGTCCTCGCCCTCGGCGAACACGATGCGCGCGTTGTTGGCCTTCGCCGCCGCGAACACCGGGCGCATCACCATGCCCGTACGGTAGACGGTCGCGCCAAGCTGCTCGCGGTAGGCGTCCATGTCCTGGATCGGACGCGTGGCGACGCCCGAATCCATCGCAGCCTGTGCAACGGCCGGCGCGATCTTGATGATGAGGCGCGGATCGAACGGCTTCGGAATCAGGTAATCGGGGCCGAATTCGAGCGTGTGGCCTTCATAGGCCTTCGCCACTTCGTCGCCCTGGTCGGTTTCTTCGGCGAGCTCCGCGATTGCGCGCACGCACGCGAGCTTCATCTCTTCCGTGATGGTGGTCGCGCCCACGTCGAGCGCGCCACGGAAGATGAACGGGAAGCACAGCACGTTGTTGACCTGGTTCGGATAGTCCGAACGGCCCGTGGCGATGATCGCGTCCGGGCGCACCTTCTTCGCCTCTTCCGGGCGGATTTCCGGCTCCGGGTTCGCGAGCGCGAGAATCAGCGGCTTGTCGCCCATCTCCTTGACCATCTCGGGCTTGAGCACGCCTGCGCTCGAACAGCCGAGGAACACGTCGGCGGCCTTGATGGCGTCGCCGAGCGTGCGCGCGTCGGTGTTGGCGGCGTAGCGCTGCTTCGACGGATCGAGATTGCCGCGGCCTTCGTAGATCACGCCCTTCGAGTCGGAAACGAGGATGTTCTCTTTCTTCAGACCCAGCTTCACGAGCAGGTCCAGACACGCGATGGCCGCCGCGCCCGCGCCCGAGCACACGAGCTTCACGCTGCCGAGTTCCTTGCCCACGACCTTCAGGCCGTTGAGGATGGCCGCCGAGGCGATGATGGCCGTGCCGTGCTGGTCGTCGTGGAAGACGGGAATCTTCATGCGCTCGCGCAGCTTCTGCTCGATGTAGAAGCACTCGGGCGCCTTGATGTCCTCGAGGTTGATGCCGCCGAGCGTGGGCTCGAGCATGGCGATGGCTTCGACGAGCTTGTCCGGATCGTGCTCGTCGAGCTCGATGTCGAACACGTCGATGCCGGCGAACTTCTTGAAGAGGCAA
>NZ_BAYD01000087.1 GCF_000685075.1 Paraburkholderia oxyphila NBRC 105797 | reverse complement strand
CAACGCTTGCGGCCCGCCGCGAAAACAAGTTAAACGCGAAAGTACTATAACCCGCACCCATCCCCAGAAATCACAATTTCAAGAGCCCCCACGAAAAGAATTCCCGCACAAAAGCGGGCCACCGCGCACATCTGCCGCCAATATAACCGCATCACGCTGCATTGCACGTGACACATCCGAGACGTCACACAGATGTCACAAGCGCACGCTGTCACGCAACCGACACGATCCAGATCGCTCCCAGCGCGCAGCCGCTAAAAACATATAGTCGTCTAGACGTCGCGACACCTTCACTCAACCGTCATAGTCCCTTCCTAGAATGACCCCGACTCAATCAAGGATTCGCGGCCACGCGCCCGATCCACATGACGAATCGACATGGACGCAATCCGCATCGAACGCCTCTCGAAGACCTTTAGCGGCGCAGCAAACCGCAAAGCCCTCAACGAAATCAACCTGCGCGTAAGCACCGGCGAAATGGTCGCGCTGATCGGCGCATCGGGCTCGGGCAAGTCGACACTGCTGCGCCACATCGCCGGCTTCGTGGCCGCCGATCCACAACCTTCGCAGATCGAAATACTTGGCCGCCCGATTCAACAGAACGGGCACATCGTTCGCGAAGTGCGCCGCATCCGCCGCGATATCGGCTTCGTGTTTCAGCAGTTCAATCTCGTGCATCGGCTCACGGTGGAAACCAACGTGCTGATTGGCGCGCTCGCGCGCCTGCCGTTGTGGCGCCGCCTCACCGGATGGTTTCCGCGCAGCGAGCGCGAGCTCACGGCCGCGGCGCTCGCGGAAGTGGGTATCGGTGACAAAGCAGGCGAGCGCGCCGCCAATCTCTCGGGTGGCCAGCAGCAGCGCGCCGCGCTCGCCCGCGCGCTCGTGCAGCGCGCACGCCTGATTCTCGCCGATGAGCCAATCGCCTCGCTCGACCCCGAGTCGTCGCGCCGCGTGATGGACATGCTGCGCATGCTGAACCGCAATCACGGGCTCACGGTGCTCGTGTCGCTGCATCAGGTCGATATCGCGATGCGGTACTGCCCACGCACGGTCGCGCTGCGCGACGGTCGCGTGGTCTACGACGGCCCGTCCGCCGCGCTCACGCCTGCCCTGCTGCACGAGCTTTATGGCAGCGCCGCGCGCGAGTTGCTCGAAGCCGATCCCGCTCACGCGGCCACCCAGCGCTTCGGCGCACAGCCCAACGCAGCCTGAGGCTGCCCCGATTACCTCACCGCAGCCTGATCACGCAAACGTTCCCCCTCCACACGGAATCCGCCTCTCCCATGAAACTGCTCCGTTCCATGCTCTCCTGGTGCGCCGCCGGCGCCGTTGCGTTCGCCTCGCTCGGCGCTTCGGCCGCTCACGCGGAAGACATCAACTTCGGCATCATCTCCACCGATTCGTCGGCGGTGCTCAAGCAGCGCTGGCAGCCGTTCATCGACGACATGAACCGCCAGACCGGCCTGCACGTGAACGCGTTCTTCGCCACCGACTACGCAGGCATCATCGAAGCGATGCGCTTCAACAAGGTGCAGATCGGCTACTTCGGCAACGCGTCCGCCATGGAAGCCGTGGACCGCTCAAACGGCGAAATCTTCGCGAAGGTGCTCTACGCCAACGGCGACGCCGGCTACAAGTCGGTGCTGATCACCAACGTCAACAGCCGTGTGAAGACGCTCGACGATGTATTCAAGAATACGAAGGATCTCACGCTCGGCTGGGGCGATCCGAATTCCACTTCGGGCACGCTGATTCCCGGCTACTACCTGTTCGCGCAGCACGGCGTCTCGGTGAATGCGTCGACGTTCAAGACGGTGCTGCCTTCGAGCCACGAAGCCAACCTGCTCGCCGTGGTCAACAACAAGGTCGACATCGCGACCAACAACACGATCGAGCTCGCCACGCTCCAGCAAAAGCATCCGGACCGCTTCGCCCAGGTGCGCGTGCTGTGGACCTCGCCGCTGATCCCGTCCGACCCGCTCGTGTGGCGCAAGGACCTGCCCGAGGCCACCAAGCAGAAGCTGCGTGACTTCTTCTATCACTACGCCAAGACCGATCCGAAGGAGAAGAAGATCATGGCCGACATCACGGGCTACGCCGGCTTCGCGCCCGCCTCCGACGCCCAGTTGCTGCCGATCCGCCAGGTCGCGCTGTTCCAGCAGAAAGAGAAGATCGCCGCCGACACGCATCTCTCCGACGAAGACCGCAAGAGCCAGATCGCGGCCATCGACGCGAAGATCGGCGCGCTCGCAACCGCCACGAAGCAGTAATGGGCACGATGGAATTCGACGCATCGCGGCTCGCCCAGCACGCCGACGGCCTGGGCGCAGAGCCTGAGCAACGCCAGGGCGAAGCGCTCGCGCAAGCGCCGGCCAGGCCGGCGCCGCTCGCGAGCCAGATGAGCGCGGCGGCCGGCAAGCGCAGCTGGTCCTCGCTCGTGCTCTGGGCGATCGTGTTCGCGCTGCTCGGCGCGGCCTGGCGCGGCGCGGACATGCGCCCGCTCGATCTGTTCGCCGACTCGCAGAACATGGGCATCTTCGCGAGCGGCTTCTTCCCGCCCGACTTCACCGAATGGCGCACCTATGTGCACGAGATGTGGGTGACGGTGGCGGTCGCGCTCTGGGGCACGGCGCTCGCCATCGTCTGCGCGGTGCCGTTCGGGCTGATGTCCTCGCACAATCTCGCGCCGCGCTGGGTCCTCCATCCGGTGCGCCGCCTGATGGACGCGTGCCGCGCCATCAACGAGATGGTGTTCGCGATGCTCTTCATCGTCGCGGTCGGGCTCGGGCCGTTCGCGGGCGTGCTTGCGCTGTGGGTCCACACGACGGGCGTGCTCGCCAAGCTCTTCGCGGAGGCCGTCGAGGCCATCGACCCGCGCCCCGCCGAGGGCGTGCGCGCGACCGGCGCCACGCCGCTCGACGAGATCATCTACGGCGTGCTGCCCCAGGTCATGCCGCTGTGGATCTCTTACGCGCTCTACCGGTTCGAGTCGAACGTGCGCTCGGCGATGGTGGTGGGCATGGTGGGCGCGGGCGGCATCGGCGTCGTGCTCTATGAAGAGATCCGCTCGTTCGACTATGCGCAGACGAGCGCGGTGCTGATCATGGTGATCGCCGTGGTGACAGTGATCGACCTCATCTCGGCAAAACTGCGCGCGCGCGTGATCTGACACTGACGCGTTCCGCTTCAAGCACCGCAGCGCGGGTTCCATGGCATTCGCCACGTGGCCCGCGCTTTTTTCTTCATGCGGTCCTTCCTTGCGTTCTGGCGCTGCGGCGCATTCGCTGGAATAATCGACTGCTTGCGGCCGCAACCGCCCCCTCCCACTCATTGCGCTCGTTCAATGGCAAGCTTCGTCGTCCTGTTGGTCCTGCTCTCGGCACTCATGCACGCGAGCTGGAACGCGTTTCTCCACCTCTCGGGCGACCGCGTCTGGCTGCTCGGCATGTTCTCGGTGCCTTATGTGCTCGTGAGCGCCGTCGGCGTGTGCGTGCTGCCGCTGCCCGCTGCCGCGAGCTGGCCGTATATCGCGGCATCGGCGCTGCTCGAATTCGCGTACTGCTTCGCGCTGATCCGCGCCTACCGCAGCGGCGACTTCGGGCAGATCTACCCGATCGCGCGCGGCCTCTCGCCGTTGCTCGTGTTCGTGGGCGCGCTCGTGTTCGCGCACGAGGAACTGCACGCGCTCGCCGCCACGGGCGTGATGCTCGTCTCGCTCGGCATCATGTCGCTCGCGTTCAGGCGCGGCATGCGCTTCTCGGGCGAAAGCGTGCCCTGGGCGCTAGTGACGGGCTTCTTCATCTCGACCTATTCGATCGTCGATGGCCTCGGCGCGCGCCTCGCCGGCAATCCGCTCAGCTACATCATGTGGGTCTACCTGCTGTGGAACGTCCCGCAGTTCATCGTGGTCTGCAAGCTGCGCGGCGGCGCGGCGCAGATGTTCGTCTCGAAGGCCAATGCCTTGCGCGGCATGCTCGCGGGCGTGCTCGCGCTGAGCGCGTATTGCCTCGTGATCGAGGCGTTCCGCTATCTGCCGATCGCCATGGTGTCCGCGCTGCGCGAGATGTCGTCGATCTTCGCGGTGCTGATCGGCTGGCTCTTCATGCGGGAAAAGCTCACCGCACGCCGCATGGTCGCGTGCGTGCTTGTGACTTGTGGGGCGGTGTTGATACGGATGTGAGCAGACTCGGGCGGTGCACTGTGCTGGACGCGCCAAGGGACGCAGGCAGGCTCGATATCAGGTGGCGCTCGCACCTGGACTGACGACCGTTCGAGGCGGTCGGAACACCGTCGTCCGTCATCGACCTGTGATCATATGAAACAAACGCATTGCGGCACGCAAAATAATTTCCAATGAATCTCTACCAATTCCTGTAGAAATTCAGTCGCGCTACACAGGCATTATGCTCCTCGCTCAATTTTGAGGCGGTCATCCTGCAATTTAAATCCACATATTTCATCCAATTCAGATCATTTCCATCTGAATTTTGACTTACCAACCTCGAAATCACCTTACCAGTGTCCCCATGCTCATAAAGATTGGCCATAATCGCCAACGATCGCCTAAAATCGTCCATTCCAACCGATGAGTCGAGATAGCGAATTTCCTTTGTTCGCGCCTCCGTCACCGAAGTCAGACATGTCAATTTGTCAATAGCCGCCTCTTCCCCGGGGCTAGTAGCGTCATATGCGGATTGACAATATTCTTCTTTATAGACAACCCATGATCGCTGAGTTGCAACGAGATTTTGTTTATCTCTTGCAGGCATCTTATTTAATACATTGCCATAGTTTTGATTGAGATTTTTATCGGCAGATTCGTAATTAGAACGAGCACAATGCTCAATCTCGTAGTTAGTTTGGCCGCCACAAACTGCTTTCGAAAAGGCAGCATGAGATGCCAAAAATATTGCAAATACAGCAACAATCTTCATCATCACTCATCTCCAACAATTACAATTCATGCCCTTCTCGAACAATAGGGCTTCCGCTTCTCGTCTTATGATAAGTCCCCTCTGACTTGCAGGGTCCCAGAGTACCTTCATGGCACGTAGCTGTAAGGGCACACCAGGCAGATTGTTATCCTGGATTGCCTTTCTGATTTCCCTCATTTGAGCACGTGTTTTTTGGTGCGGCTTATCCTCCAAGCCTGGCCCACGATTCACAATCAAACTAAGCAAGGCCCCTTGACAATGTGGATGTAGTCGTGTGACACCCGGAAATGCATCAACGGTGTATTGTGCATAGCGTCGCTTCATTCGTCGAGCCAATTCAAGCGCATTTGGGTTTGAGATTTTTATATCGGAAAGAGAAGGGATAAGTGCTCGAGCGTGATCTCCGCGCCTCCCGATTGCGCCAAGCAACCTTGTAATTTGCCCTGGAGGCACCAATCCATTTAGATCGGTAGCTGCTTGTGCAGAAACTTGTTGACCTAAATCATAACCGTATCCTATCGTCACACCGCTGGATTGATCTCGATGATCGCCTGGAACATACGGAGTTTCGCCATAACCTTCAATTCTCAATACAAGGGAAAAGGCTTCCTTCGATGAATAGAACATCCCCTCGGTAGTTTGAAAATCCAAAGCGTCCGTCTTGCATTCCTCACTACAGGTTGAGGAAAAATTCCCCACCATCCCCACCGGATGAAAATGCCACGGCGTCGGCTCCTTCGGAAACCCCTCAATCCCCACCGCCTGTTCCCACCACTGCAGCTTCCCGATCCGCTCGATCTCCGCCTTCCACAGCCACAGCAGCTTCTTCATCAGCGGCGACATCTCTTCCCACTTGCCCAGCCCGCCGCCCCATTCGCTCTCCGAGCGCACCACCAGATGCGTGAGCGCTTCGGCCATCCAAGGCGTTTCCTGCGCGTGCTTCAACTCCTGCGCCGTCACCTTGCCGTCGTGGTTCGCGTCAATCGCCTTCTCGAGCTTGACGATCAAATCCCCGGCGTTCACGCTCAGCGCGCCCGGCTCGAACTCCGACTTGTCTTCATCCACCAGATACTGGTCCGTCACGTGGATATAGCGCTTGAGCATGTCGACTGGCCTGAAGCCGGTGTTGTCGACGAGTTCGAACCCCGGCCAGTCCCATGGGCCGCACATTCGCGCGAGCGGGTGATGCTCTTCGCACACCCAGCCCTGCCGGGTTGAACCGTCCCGGGCGCCGATCGTGATGTTCCACCACCGGTGACCCTTGTCGTCAATCGCGACGTTGTCGGCACCGAGCCTGTCCAGATCGGTGCGCCGGAATACGTCGCGGAAATCCGCGCCCGGCCCCTTCGCGCTGGAGACGTTCAGCGGGAAACTCGTCCACGCCTTTACCACGCCGGTCGTCGTCGTGTTTGCGAGTCTGGCCTCCACCCACACCTGGGGACCCGTGTCGGTCAGTATCGGGCGCGGTGCAGGATGCCCGTGATGCCCGCCATGGGTATTGTTGGCGCTCGGTGCTGGCATCGTCACCGTCTTCGGCTGGACCTTGACCCACCTTGAGCCCGTGGCGTTGCCCACCGGCACCAGCTTCAGGCCACCCGGGCTCCGGGGCAGCGTCCTGTCCGGCTGGGGGATGTCCGTCACGAACTGCGCACCGGGCGAAATCTCCAGAAAGGTCTTTGCCGCCGGCAGGTCCTTTGCGCGCGCCCGGCTCTTTTCGATGAACGCCTGCAGTTCCGGTCCGGCAAAGACTTCGAGATGCAGCAGCGGCCGGGTCGGCTTCGGCGGCAGCGGCGACGCGTCGACGTAGCGCAGGTAGTGCCCCATCTGGCCCACCACGTCGCCGGCCTTCACGGCATACGGCTGCTTGAGCACGACCACCGTGTCGAGCGGCTTCGGATCGAGCACCGCGTCGAGTTCTTTCACATACACCCAGCTCCACGGGGCGTGCGGCGAGACCGGCTTCCCGACCTCCGCGCTGACTGGCTGGCCGGTCCTGAGCGCCCTGATTTTCTGCCAGCCGGGATGCTTCGGGTCCGTTTCGGAAACCACGAGCTCAGCGCCCCTGGGCAGGATGCCGATGAGCTTGCCGTTCGGCAGGTCGCGAATCGCGATGCCCTTCACCGGCGCAGGTAGCGGAGCGTCGTCAACGGGCTGGGCCGCAGGTGGCTTGGGTGGTGCAACAAAGCCTGCCTCGATGAATTCTTTGAGCAGGTCGTAGTCAATCGCATCCGCCGGCGGGGGTGGCGGGGTCTTCGGCTTTGGCATCGCCTGAATATTGGGTGCCTGGTCGCCCACGCGGTAATAGCGCTCGCCTTCCCAGAACGGCATCGGCGCCAGGTTCAGCTTCGCTGCACCGGTTTGCGCGGTCCGTGCCTGCTCCTGCGCTGCCTGGTAGCTGTTCCAGTCCATCAGGTGCATGTACAGGCTGAAGAACGTGAGCGTTTCGTCCGGCGCGGGCCTGGGCGGTGCCGGCGTGCCTGCAGCGGAAGGCGAGGAGGCGGGTGGCGCCGCGGCTGTGCCCTGGCTGGAAGCCGGCACCGGTGCGCCCTGCGGGCTGGCCGGGGCCGGCTTCGGCGGCAGCTGCAGCTTGTGGCGGACCAGCACGAAGCCCGTGGAGTAGAGCGCCTGGTGGCCGTCCTGCCAGGTCTGCGCGGGATATTTGCTGTCGAGCCGGTACGCCACGACCTCGCCATCGGCGATGGCCCGCACGCCGGTATCCTGCTTCAGCATCGTGGCGGTGGACGAGCCGAAGTGCACGCCTCCATGCCACAACCCGCTGGCGCCGAGCGGATAGAAACCGTCGTCCGCTTGCGCCAGCGCCTTCATGTACGTCATCGGGTCAGTGGCGTCGTCCTTGCCGAGCGGCGTGAACGGAAAGGCCCAGTTCAGCGGGGTCCAGGCGGGTGCCGGCGAGGCGGCGGGCGCAGCCGGTGCCGCCGGTGCCGCCGGTGGCGCCGGCTGCGCGGGATGGGCTGGATGAGAGTGCGTGCTCATGGGTCTCGGAGTCGGTCGTTGTTGCTGCGCGTACGGGAGAAACAGGGGCGGCGTATGGCGGCTTATCCGGAGAACAACGAGCCGCGCCCACCGTCAGTCGAAACCGGGGTCGTCTGCAATGGATGGCAGCAATGAAGCATCGATCGGGAAAGCCGCTCTCGAAATCGAATTAGAGCGGCGAAGGAACAGCCCAAGAAATCCGGCCTGATAGCGCGGGGATCATATCAACATGAACGCCACAGAACAGTGGCGCGATAACGATAGTTGACGGCCATCCTGCACACCTTCGATTTATGCAAGACTCATTTATTTCGGGAGCCGTCAGGCATAAAAATTATTATTAGCCCTTCGCATTCTGCAAGTGTTCGCGAGAACCTCGCCGTCGATTCGACGGCGTCCCGGCAATTGCTCAACAGTGCCAAAAGTTATCGAAAACGATCACTCGACAAACACCGGCAACGTCACATCAATCGCCTCGGCGAGCGTATCGAATGCAGGCGCGATCTCCTCGTCGGGCACGCACGCATAGCCGATCAACAACCCCGAAGCCGCACGCTCGCGCTCCGAGTAATACCCCGACAGCGGCCGCACCACGATATTGCGCGCAAGCGCGGCCTCGGCCACGGCACGGTCGTCGCTGCCTTCGGGCAGCTGCATGACCACGTGCAGGCCCGCATCGCCGCCCATGGCCGGCAGCGCATCGCCATAACGGCGCGCGACCGCATCGAGCAACACCTGACGCCGCTGCCCATAGAGCGCGCGCATCTTGCGGATGTGCGAGGTGAAATGCCCTTCGGCGATGAACTCCGCCAGCACCGCCTGCTGCAGGAGCTGGCCCTCGCGATAGAGCTCGGCGCTCGCGGTCGCGAAGCTCTCGGCGAGCGGCTCGGGAGCGACGAGATAGCCCACGCGCAGCCCCGGAAACAGCGTCTTGCCGAAGCTGCCCACATAGATCACCTGCCCCGCCGTGTCGAGCCCCTGCAGCGACGCTAGCGGCCGGCTGCCGTAGCGGAACTCGCTGTCGTAGTCGTCCTCGATGATCCAGCACTGGTGCTGGCGCGCGTACTCGAGCAGCATGCGGCGGCGCGCGAGGCTCATGACCATGCCGAGCGGGTACTGGTGCGAGGGCGTGACGAGAATCAGCTTCGGCGGCGCGGCGGCGAAATCGGCCGCCGACGGATTGATGCCCTCGCTGTCCACTGCGATCGGGCGCGGCTTGAGCCCCGAAACCTGCATCACGCTGCGCACGCCCCAGTAGCACGGATCTTCGGTCCAGATCGTGTCGCCGGGGTCGGAGAGCAGACGCACGGCCAGGTCCACCGACTGGTGGATGCCCGTCGTGATGATGATCTGCTCGGGCGAGCAACGCACCGAGCGCGAAGTGCGCAGATAGTCGGCGAGCACGTGGCGCAGGAGCGCCAGGCCACCACCCGGCGCGTAGGTCAGCAGATCGGGGCGCAGGCTGCGCCAGTACTTGTTGTGCAGGCGCGTCCAGATGCGTGCCGGAAAGCGCGAGACGTCGGGCACGCCCGGCATGAACGCGCCGCCTTGGCGCTTGGAAACGCCCGCACCCGCGATCAGGCGCGCGCCGCGCGTGGAGAGCGCACGGGCCGCCGTGCGCTGCGCCTGCGTGGGCGCGAACGACACCGGGGTCTCCCCGGCATCCGCGCGAAGGGAATGGGCCTGCGTTACAGGGATCACCGGGGTTGGCGGCACGCCATGGGCGCCTGACGAGGTGTGCGCGTCGAGGCTGTTAGTTGCGATTACGCCGGCATCACCCACCCGGCTTGCCGTCATCGAATTGGGTGCGGATCTAGAATCCGCAGCGTTTTTAACCGTGCGCAGGGAGCCAATTTCCGCCGCGCCAACGATCTCGTCAGGCGAAGTATCGGCGACGAAGGTCCCGCGCCCCGTCGCCGAAGTCACATAGCCTTCGAGCACGAGTTGCTCGTACACCTGCGTGACCGTATTGCGCGCGATGCCCAGCTCCGCCGCCAGCAGCCGGGACGACGGCACCCGCGCGCCCGCCGGCAGCTCGCGCGAAAGGATCGCCTGCTGCAGCAAACGATGCAGTTGCCGGTAGACCGGCTGACCGCTGCCGCGTTCGATCCGCTGGGCCAGCCAGTCTGACAGGACACTCGCTCGCATCGAAATTGGCTCCTAATAATTTTACTGAATGGCTCTGAAATTTAGAGCCAAACGTGAGTATAGTCGCTGCATGGACTGAGTGCGGGCCGAATGGGACCGAAAGCCGGTCCACCCGCCAACCGAACCGACACTGTTTTCGAAGGAGACGAACGTGACCAAGAACGCCGATCTGCAGAACCGCAAGAACGCCATTACCCCGCGTGGCGTGGGCGTGATGTGCGACTTCTACGCCGAGCGCGCCGAGAACGCGGAGCTGTGGGACGTCGAAGGCCGCCGTTTCATCGACTTCGCTGCCGGCATCGCCGTCTGCAACACGGGCCACCGCCATCCGAAGATCGTCGCCGCCATCAAGGCGCAGCTCGACCACTTCACGCATACCGCCTACCAGATCGTCCCCTACGAGTCGTACGTCTCGCTGGCCGAGAAGGTCGCCCAGCGCGCACCGGGCAGCTTCGCCAAGAAGGCCGCGTTCTTCACGACCGGCGCCGAAGCCGTCGAAAACGCCGTCAAGATCGCCCGTGCCCACACCGGCCGTCCGGGCGTGATCGCCTTCGCGGGCGGCTTCCACGGCCGTACGCTGATGGGCATGGCACTCACGGGCAAGGTCGCACCGTACAAGCTCGCGTTCGGCCCGTTCCCGGCCGACGTCTACCACGCCCCGTACCCCAACTCGGTCCACGGCATCAGCACGGCTGACTCGCTCAAGCACATCGAGATGCTGTTCAAGGCCGACATCGATCCGAAGCGCGTCGCCGCGATCATCTTCGAACCGGTCCAGGGCGAAGGCGGCTTCTACCAGGCGCCCGCTGACTTCGTGCGCGGCCTGCGCAAGATCTGCGACACGCACGGCATCCTGCTGATCGCCGACGAAGTGCAAACGGGCTTCGCGCGCACCGGCAAGCTGTTCGCGATGGAACACTACGACGTCACGCCGGACCTCATGACGATCGCCAAGAGCCTGGCCGGCGGCATGCCGCTGTCGGGCGTGGTCGGCCGCGCGGAAGTCATGGACGCGGCAGCGCCCGGCGGCCTCGGCGGCACGTACGCGGGCAACCCGCTGGCCGTGGCGTCGGCGCACGCGGTGATCGAGATCATCGAAGAAGAGAAGCTCTGCGAGCGCGCCACGAAGCTCGGCGACAAGCTCAAGGCAAAGCTCAACGCGATGAAGGCCGAAGTGCCGCAAATCGCCGACGTGCGTGGCCCGGGCGCGATGAACGCCGTGGAATTCTTCAAGCCGGGCACGAACGAAGCGGACGCCGACTTCACCAAGCGCGTGCAGACCGCCGCGCTGAACCGCGGCCTGCTGCTGCTCATCTGCGGCGTGTACTCGAACGTCGTGCGCTTCCTGTTCCCGCTGACGATTCAGGACAACGTGTTCGACGAAGCGCTCGCGATCCTCGAAGAGTCGATCAAGGAAGCCGTGGGCGTGCCGGCGTAAGCCTCGCGTCGCGACTTCAGCCTTAGCACACGCACTTAGTGGCCCGCCGCGCGCGGGCCCTCCACGAAACGGCACACCGGCGTTTGCCGCTGTGCCGTTTGTCGTTCTTATTGCATCGAAATCGAATCGAAGCCTGTCGGAGCTCAAGCATGAACCTGAAAGACGCATCGCTGCTGCAAAGCAAGGCCTATATCAACGGCGAATGGCAAGGCGCAGAAGACGGCGCCACGCTCGACGTGATCAACCCCGCCACCGGCGCGCTGATCGGCACCGTGCCGCGCATGGGCGCCGCCGAAACGCGCCGCGCGATTTCGGCTGCGAACGCCGCATGGCCCGCCTGGCGCGCAAAGACCGCGAAGGAGCGCAGCGTCATCCTGCGCAAGTGGCACGACCTGATGATGGCGAACGCCGACGACCTCGCGCTGATCCTCACCACCGAGCAAGGCAAGCCGCTCGCCGAAGCGAAGGGCGAAATCGGCTACGCCGCGTCGTTCCTCGAATGGTTCGCCGAAGAAGGCAAGCGCATTTACGGCGACACGATTCCGACCGTCGCCAATGACAAGCGCATCGTCGTGACCAAGGAACCCGTGGGCGTGTGCGCCGCGATCACGCCGTGGAACTTCCCCGCCGCGATGATCACGCGCAAGGTCGGCCCCGCACTCGCGGCAGGCTGCCCGATCGTGCTCAAGCCCGCCGAAGCCACGCCGCTTTCGGCACTCGCGCTGGCCGTGCTGGCCGAGCGCGCGGGCGTGCCGGCCGGCATCTTCAGCGTCGTCACTGGCGACCCGAAGGCGATCGGCGGCGAGCTCACGAGCAACCCCACGGTGCGCAAGCTCTCGTTCACGGGCTCGACGCCGGTAGGCCGCCTGCTGATGAGCCAATGCGCGGCGACGGTCAAGAAGGTCTCGCTCGAACTGGGCGGCAACGCGCCGTTCATCGTCTTCGAAGACGCCGATATCGACGCGGCAGTGGCAGGCGCCATCGCCTCGAAGTATCGCAACAGCGGCCAGACCTGCGTGTGCACGAACCGCTTCTATGTGCACGACGCCATCTACGACACGTTCGCCGCCAGGCTGCGCGAAGCCGTGGAAAAGCTCAAGGTTGGTCTGGGCACGGAAGCCGGCATCACGCAAGGCCCGCTCATCAACGAAGCGGCCGTGCTGAAGGTGGAATCGCACATCGAGGACGCACTCGCGAAGGGCGCGCAAGTGCTCACGGGCGGCAAGCGCCACGCGCTCGGCCATGGCTTCTTCGAGCCCACCGTGCTCACGAATGTCACGCCCGCGATGAAGGTCGCGCGCGACGAAACGTTCGGCCCGCTCGCACCGCTGTTCCGCTTCTCGTCGGATGAGGAAGTGATCAGGATGGCGAACGATACCGAGTTCGGTCTTGCCGCGTACTTCTACAGCCGCGACATCGGCCGCGTGTGGCGCGTGGCCGAAGCGCTCGAGTACGGCATGGTGGGCATCAACACTGGCCTGATTTCGAACGAAGTGGCGCCGTTCGGCGGCGTGAAGCAATCGGGCCTCGGCCGCGAAGGCTCGCACTATGGCGTGGACGACTACGTCGTCGTCAAGTACATGTGCATGGCAGGCATGTAAGCCTGCTTGACGACAGCCCAAAGAAAACGGGCGCCGTAACAGGCGCCCGCCGTTAATCGAAACGCCGGCGCATCGCGATGTATTCGCGGTGCGCCGGCGTTTTCGCTGGTGTGAGCGGACCGTGCGGTCCGCCAGCGCTTATTGCGCCTGGCCCACCGGCGTGACTTGCGTTGCGTACGCCGAAACGAACACGGCGTGGATCGTGTCGCCAACCTTGAGCTTCTTCAGATCGATATCGGGCGTGGCGTCGAGCGTAACCGTTTGATAGGCGCCGCGCAGCGTGACTTCACGTTTCTTCATGTTGATATGCTGCACCGTGGCCTGCACCTCGACCTGGCGCGCCGCGTCGTAGCCCGACGAGGCCGGCAGATAGACGTTGGTATCGACGCGCTTGCGAATGCCCTTGTCCTTGCCCGTCACCTTTTCGGCCGTCACGAGCAGTGCGTTCTTGTAGAGCACGTCGACGGTATCGCCCACGTTGAGCTGGTCGAAATTGCCCACCTGCTGGCTGAGCGCGATGTCCACGTCATTGCCGCGCGGACCGCGCAGCGTGACCACGCGCGCCGCACGGTCGATGCCGACGATCTTGGCCTGCACATGAATCGGCTCCGCATTGGCGACGATCGCTTGCGCCGCGCCAGCAAGCGCCGATTGTGCCTCGGGAGCCGACGCAGGCTGCTCGGTTTGCGCCGATGCGGCTTGCGCGAACGCCATGCTAATGACCACCGCTGCTGCCAACGATGTTGCCTTCATCATCTGTATTCTCCAAAAGTCGGGGTTTAATTTTCGCTGCAACGGCTCGTGCCGAAGTGGGACGATTCTACGCGTCCCTTTTAAAAACCGACTAGAGAATGGCTGCGAGCCAGATCAGATTAAGCTGAACGCATCACAAAAAGCGTTGTTTTATTGATCGGTGTCGGATCCGAAATAATTCAGCACATTTTTACTATTTACGAAACGTGGATGTGATGCGTGTCGATATGTGCCGTTGGTATGAAGTTATGCAGGTCTGCAGGACGAAAAAAAACCGCGAATCAAAAGATTCGCGGCTTTATGCACGACGCATTTTCAGCATCGGCGGCAACTAAAATAATCTTCGGGTCGCCGGAACAGAATCAAACGCGCTCGATGGCGATAGCGATGCCCTGGCCGACACCGATACACATCGTGCACAGCGCATAGCGGCCCTGCGTGCGGTGCAGTTGATACGTGGCCGTCGTCACGAGACGCGCGCCGCTCATGCCCAGCGGATGGCCCAGCGCGATGGCGCCGCCGTTCGCGTTGACGCGGGGATCGTCGTCGGCCACGCCGAGCATGCGCAGCACGGCCAGGCCCTGCGAGGCGAACGCTTCGTTGAGCTCGATCACGTCGAACTGGTCGATGGTCATGTTCAGGCGCGCGAGCAGCTTCTGCGTGGCGGGCGCCGGACCGATACCCATCACGCGCGGCGCAACGCCTGCCGTCGCAATGCCAATCACGCGCGCGCGCGGCGTGAGGCCGAAGCGTCTCGCGTTTTCCTCGTTGGCGAGCAGCAGCGCGCACGCACCGTCGTTTACGCCCGACGCGTTGCCCGCGGTCACCGAGCCATCCGGGCTCACGACGCCCTTGAGCTTCGCCAGCGTCTCGAGGGTCGTCTCGCGCGGATGCTCGTCGCGCGACACCACGAGCGGATCGCCCTTCTTCTGCGCGATCGTCACCGCGACGATCTCCTGCGCGAGCGTGCCGTCGGCCTGCGCACGCGCGGCCTTCTGCTGGCTGCGCAGCGCAAACGCGTCCTGATCGGCGCGGCTCACGCCGTAATCGACGGCGACGTTCTCGGCGGTCTCCGGCATCGAGTCCACGCCGTACTGCTGCTTCATCAGCTTGTTGACGAAGCGCCAGCCGATGGTCGTGTCGTAGATCGCCGCGTCGCGCGCGAAGGCGCTGGCAGACTTACCCATCACGAACGGCGCACGGCTCATGCTCTCCACGCCGCCCGCGATCATCAGGCCCGCTTCGCCCGATTTGAGCGCGCGCGCGGCAATGCCCACGGCGTCCATGCCCGAGCCGCACAGCCGGTTCACGGTCGAGCCCGGCACGGCCTGCGGCAGGCCCGCCAGCAGCGACGACATGCGCGCGACGTTACGGTTGTCTTCGCCCGCCTGGTTCGCGCAGCCGTAGATCACGTCGTCGATTGCGGTCCAGTCCACGTCCTTGTTGCGCTCCATGAGCGCCTTGAGCGGCACGGCGCCGAGGTCGTCGGCGCGAACCTGCGCAAGGGCGCCCGCGTAGCGGCCGATCGGTGTGCGAATCGCGTCGCAGATAAATGCTTCCGTCATGAGAGTCTCCAGTTCCAGTCGCACGTGGTGCGATCCAATGCAAGGCTGATTGAGATTGACGGACTGCGCGGGCGATAAAAAGTGGCGGGACTCGAGCGCGCATGTCCAGATGCGATTTGTTCGTTACGCGAACTCATGATCGTTTAACGAACAATTGGCGCCCATGATAGGCGTCGCAGCGCGCGAGTGTCAAGCTGGCGTCTCACCTGATCGAAGGGGCATATTCCATCAGATGAAATGAAAACGGCCGCACAGAACATCTGTCTGTGCGGCCGTCGGCCTGTGCGGACCGGTGCCCCGACGGTTCCCGCCCGGGCACAGGACAGCGCCAGTGATTAACGCGACATCATGTTCATGCCGACGTTGTGCATGACCCAAATCGTGCCGAAGATCAGGAACGCAGCCGCCAGTACAGTATAGGCGAGCGAGAGCACATTCCAGCCCTGCCCCGACGACGTGTTCAGATGCAGGAAGAACACGAGGTGCACGATCACCTGCACGAAGGCCAGTACGGCGAGCACGACCATGATGATGCCCGGCGCCAGCGTGCCGTGCATGACGACGCCGAACGCAGCGGCCGTCAACAGCACCGCGAGGATGAAGCCCGCCACATAGCTGCCGAGGCTGCCATGGGCTTCGCTATGAGAATGTGCCATTTAGATCACGCTCCCGAGATAGACAAAGGTAAACACGCAGATCCACACCACGTCGAGGAAGTGCCAGAAAAGGCTGAGGCACGTGAGACGGCGCACTTCCCTGTCGTCCAGCTGCGGACGGCGGATCACCTGCATCATCAGCACGGCCATCCAGACGAGGCCGAAGAAGACGTGCACACCGTGCGTGCTGACCAGCACGAAGAACGACGAGAGGAACGCGCTGCGCTGCGGACCCGCGCCTTCGGCGATCAGGTGCGAGAACTCGCGCAGTTCCAGCACGAGGAAGAGCGCGCCCAGAATGAAGGTCACGCTCAGCCAGCCGAGTACCGCGCCGGTCTTGCGCTGGTGCGCACCGAGCATGGCGAAACCGTAGGTGATGCTGGAAATCAGCAGCACGGCGGTTTCAACGGCAACGTCGCTGAGATTGAACAGGTCCTTGCCCGTGGGGCCGCCCGCGAACTGATGCCCGAGCACGCCGAACGTGGCGAACAGCGCCGCGAACAGGATGCAGTCGGTCATCAGGTACACCCAGAAGCCGAACACGGACTGTGAGGGCGGATGATCGTGATGATCGAAATCGGCAAGCGTTGCCGTATTGGTTTTCTGTAACATCGCTTAAGCCTCCACAGCTTCCATCTTGCGCTCGGCGGCAACCGTCGCACGATGGCGCTTCTCTTCGATCTCGCGAACCTTCGCGGCCGGAATGTAGTACCCGTCGTCGTCGCCGAAGCTGCGCGCGGCGATGGTGACAACGATGGCGATAAACGCGAGCACACCGAGCCACGTGATGTGCCAGACGCCCGCGAAGCCCAGCACCAGGCTGAACATGCCGACAAAGAAGCCCGCCGACGTATTCGACGGCATGTGAATGTCGCTGTACTTCGCGGCGAGACCCATGCCACGGCCCGTTTCCTTCATGTGGGCGAAGGCGTCGATGTCCTGCACCTGCGGAATGAGCGCGAAGTTATAGACCGCCGGCGGCGACGAGGTCGCCCATTCGAGCGTGCGGCCATCCCACGGGTCGCCCGTGACGTCCTGGCATTCCGCCTTGTTGCGGTTCACGAACGCCATCACCCACTGGAGCACCTGGAACACCACGCCGAGCGCGATGATCGCCACGCCAATGGCGGCCACGATGAAATACGGATGCCAGGCGGGGTTGTCGTAGTGGTTCAGGCGGCGCGTTGCGCCCATGAAGCCAAGCACGTAGATCGGCACGAACGCCACGTAGAAGCCCACGAACCAGCACCAGAACGACGCCTTGCCGAGCTTTTCGCTGGGCTTGAGGCCGAACACCTTCGGGAACCAGTAATGCAGGCCCGCGAGGTAGCCGAACACCACGCCGCCGATAATGGCGTTGTGGAAGTGCGCCACGAGGAACAGCGAGTTGTGCAGCACGAAGTCCGCGCCCGGAATGGCCATCATCACGCCGGTCATGCCGCCGATCGAGAACGTGACCATGAAGCCGATCGTCCAGAGCACGGGCGCCGTGAAATGGACGCGCCCGCGGTACATCGTGAACAGCCAGTTGAAGATCTTCACGCCCGTGGGGATCGCGATGATCATGGTGGCGATGCCGAAGAACGCGTTGACGTCGGCACCCGAGCCCATCGTGAAGAAGTGGTGCGCCCACACGAGAAACGCGAGGATCATGATCGCGCACGAGGCATAGACCATCGTCTTGTAGCCGAACAGCGGCTTCTTGCAGAACGTGGCCATGACTTCCGAATAGATGCCGAACGCAGGCAGCACGAGGATGTACACCTCGGGGTGGCCCCACGCCCAGATCAGGTTCAGATACAGCATCATGTTGCCGCCGCCGTCATTCGTGAAGAAGTGCATCCCGAGGTAGCGGTCGAAGCCCAGCAGCGCAACGGCGATCGTGAGGATCGGGAACGTGGCCATGATGAGCACGTTCGAGCACAGCGCCGTCCACGTGAACACCGGCATCTTCATGAGGCTCATGCCCGGCGCGCGCATCTTGATGATGGTCACGAAGAAGTTGATGCCGGTAATGAGCGTGCCCACGCCTGAAAGCTGAACGGCCCATATGTAGTAGTCGACCCCGACACCCGGACTGTACGCGAGCTCCGAGAGCGGCGGATAGGCCAGCCAGCCCACCTGCGCGAACTCGCCGATGAAGAGCGACAGGTTGATGAGGATTGCGCTGATGGCCGTCATCCAGAACGACAGCGAGTTCAGGAACGGGAACGCCACGTCGCGCGCGCCGATCTGCAGCGGCACCACGAGGTTGAACAGGCCGACCATGAGCGCCATCGCCATGAAGAAGATCATGATGACGCCGTGCGCCGTGAAAATCTGGTCGTAGTGATGCGGCGGCAGGTAGCCCGGCCCGTCGAACGCCATCGCCTGCTGGACGCGCATCATGACGGCGTCGGCAAAGCCGCGCACGAGCATGAGCACGGCCACGATGATGTACATGAGACCAATGCGCTTGTGGTCCACGCTTGTGAGCCACTCGCTCCAGATAGTCTTCCACTTGCCGGTCGCGATCACGAGACCGAGCACGCCGATGACGATCAGCGCCATGAACGCCGTGGCGCCCATGATGATCGGCTGATCGAACGGGATTGCCTCTAATGTCAGTTTGCCGAACATGCTGCTTACCCCTTGGTCACGCACGACGGGTCGGTGAAATCCGTGACGTGGCCGTTGTTGTACTTCGCGATGATGTTGTTGAAGAGCTTCGAGTCGACCGTCGAGAAGTACTCGACCGGCGCCTTCTCGCTTGGCTCCGAGACCTTCGCGTACTGGTCCATCGAAAGCGACGTCTGCGACGCCTTCACCTTCTGGACCCACGCGTCGAAATCCTGCTGGCTCGTCGCGAGCGTGCGGAACTTCATGTCCGAGAAGCCCTTGCCGCTGTAGTTGGCCGAGATGCCCGCGTAGTCGCCCGCTTCGTCGGCGACCAGGTGCAGGCGCGTCTGCATGCCCGCCATCGCATAGACCTGGGTGCCCAGCTGCGGGATGAAGAACGAGTTCATCACCGAATCCGACGTGATGCGGAAATTGACCGGCGTGCCCACCGGCACGGCGAGCTGGTTCACCGTGGCAATGCCGAGGTCCGGGTAGATGAACAGCCACTTCCAGTCGAGCGCGACGACTTCGACGTTGATGGGCTTCGCGCTCGATTCGAGCGGCTTGTAGGGATCGAGCTCGTGAGAGGTCTTCCAGGTGAGGATGGCGAGGAAGAGGATGATGACGGCCGGAATGCTCCAGACCACCACTTCGATCGCGGTGGAATGCGCCCACTTGGGCGCGTAGGTGGCGTTGCGGTTGGACGCGCGGTAGCGCCAGGCGAAAAAGAGCGTGAGCAGGATGACCGGTATCACCACCAGCAGCATGGCCCACGTGGCCGTGGCGATGAGGTGCTTCTCGGCCAGGCCGACGCTCCCCTTGGGATCGAGCACGGTCAGCTCGCCGCTACACCCCGCAAGGGAGGCGAGCAACCCGCTGCCGAGGGGGATTAACCACCTTTTGAAGGCTTTTCTCTTCATGTTTGCCTGTTCTTCCGTTTAACCACCTGGACGCTTTTATGCATTTGCATCGCAAAATAGCCACGCGAAATGCACCCCTATCGTGTTTAGCGAAATTCTACGGAAAGGGCCTATCCGGAAATTTGATCTCGGACAGATTTTTGACCTTCAACATATCTCGATCGAGCAAGCGCGACGGAAAGACGCAATTTACTTTCAATTATCTTTCAAGCACGTAAATGACCGATGAAGAGGGGCTCTCAGCATGCGCAGAGCATGCTGTCCAAGGAAATAGAAAAGACTCCGGGGCATCGAAAAAGGGAAAAGCAACAAGTCCTGCATTTAGTCTGACATTAATATTCGACTGGCTCCCAGGAAGATAATTTGATAATAAGATTGAATCCAACATAACGCCGGAATATCTATTCGCGAATTACGTCAACCCTGATATTCGGCTTTGATATTGCTGAAAATCAAATATCAAAGCGATAAAGTCCGTTGCCGCCTCGACTTTCCGTCTCGAACGGCCTCGCTCGCCGTGCGCCGGTTGGCGAATCAATGCGCTTGCGCTATCGTCATGGGTTCCTTACGCGCCGCCTGAAGCCCTTGATCCGACGCCCCGACGCCATGAACCCCGCCAGCCGCGCTACGCCCGACCCTTCCGACGAGCAGCCGGAGATCCCCGAAAAGCCGGGCGACTCCTACGTGCAGTCGTTCGCACGCGGGCTTTCCGTGATCCGCGCGTTCAACGCCGAGCACCCCGAGCAGACGCTCACCGACGTCGCCGCCGCCACCGGCCTCACGCGCGCCGGCGCGCGCCGCATCCTGCTCACGCTGCAGACGCTCGGCTACGTGGAGGCCGAAGGGCGGCTGTTCCGGCTCACGCCCAAGATCCTCGACCTCGGCTTCGCGTATCTCACGTCGATGCCGTTCTGGAATCTCGCCGAGCCCGTCATGGAAGCACTCTCGGCCGAGGTGCACGAAAGCTGCTCGGCCGCCGTGCTCGACCGCACCGAGATCGTCTATGTGCTGCGCGTGCCCACGCACAAGATCATGACGATCAACCTCTCGATCGGCAGCCGTCTGCCCGCCTATTGCACCTCGATGGGGCGCGTGCTGCTCGCGACGCTCGACGAGGCGACGCTCGACGCCACGCTCGGCGCCGCGCCGCTCTACGCACACACGCCGCGCACCGTCACCGACAAGGACGAGCTCAAGAAGATCATCGCGCAGGTGCGCCAGCAAGGCTGGGCCATCGTCGACCAGGAGCTCGAAGGCGGCCTCATCTCGATCTCCGCGCCCATCCGCAACCGCCAGGGCCGCGTGATCGCCGCCATGAACATCAGCGGCAACGCGCAGCGCACTTCGGCCAAGCAGATGGTCAAGGCATTCCTCGATCCGCTCCTGCAGGCCGCCCAGCGCGTCTCGGAAATGGTGGCGCTGCGCACCTGATCCACCGGGCGGCGCGCGCCTGCCTCACGAAGCGTCGGCGAACACCTGGACGAGCCAGTCCGCGAAGGCGCGCACGCGCAGCGAAAGCTGCCGGTTCTGCGCAAACAGCACGGAAACCGGCATGGGCGGGGGCGGCTGGTCCGCCAGCACGACGCACAGCTCGCCGTTGGCCAGCTGCTCGCGCACGCGGTAGCGCGGCACCTGCACGAGCCCGAGCCCCGCAACGGCGCCGGCCGTGTAGAGCTCCGCCCCGTTCACCGCCACCGGGCCCGGCAGCGTGAGCGTGCGCACCCCCTCGGGCAGCGCGAATTCGAGCGGATGCGCGCGGCCCGTGGCCGGCGAGAGATAGTTGACCGCGTGATGGCCCGACGCGAGCGCGTCGATCGACGCCGGGTCGCCGTGCCGTTCGAGATAGGCGGGACTCGCCACCGTGACCTGCTCGAGCAGCGCGACGCGCCGCGCGATCATCGACGAATCGGCGAGCTCGCCCGCGCGCAGCACGCAGTCGACGCCCTCGCGCACGAGGTCGACGAATTGATCGCCCGAGCCGATGAAGAGCTCGATGCGCGGATAGCGCGCGAGAAACTGCGGCAGGCGCGGCATCACGAAATACTGCGCGAGCGTGCCCTGCATGTTCACGCGCAGGCGCCCCTGGGGATCGGTGTCGCGAAAGGCCTCCTCGGTTTCCTCGAGCTCGGCGAGCAGGCGCGTGCAGCGCTGGTAGTAGGCGTCGCCGTCGGGCGTAGGCTTCACCTGGCGCGTGGTGCGCTCGAGAAGGCGCACGCCGAGGCGCGCCTCCAGGCGCTTGATCGAATTCGTGACGGTGGCGCGCGGCAGGCTCAGGTCTTCCGCCGCATGCGTGAAGCTGCGGCGGTCGACGATGCGCGTGAATATCTGCATCTCCTGGAAACGGTCCAAGGGCACTCTCGAATGGGTTCACGGGGTCGCATGCATCTTCGCATGACCCATGGCACTCGCCAAAAATACCCAGTATCGATGCGCGCCCTTGCGCCCGCATAAGGTCGCCTTAAGCGCGCCCGGCGCATGCTTGCCGCCCCGCACGCGGCTCGCTCAGGCCATCGCCACCCGCTGCACCGCCGCGACGAAGGCGAGGCCCGCGTCCTCGAGCCTCCCCGAGTTGTCGATATGCGTGAGCGACGCGCCCGCGGGCACCTCGAACGGCGCGCGCCGCGCAAGACGCGCGGCCACCTGCTCCGGCGTCTCCCGTGCGCGCGAGGCGAGCCGCGCGGCCAGCACGTGCTGCGCGGCATTCACGTGCACGAGCGACATACGCGGATAGCGCGCAAGCGCCTCGCTCACGTAGGCGCGCGAGCCGTTCACCACCACCGTGCAGCCCAGCCCGAGCCATTGGTCGACCTCCACGCCGATGCCGTAACGCAGCGCATGGCTGCGCCATTGCAGCGCGAAGAGGCCAAGGCGCGAGCGCACTTCGAATTCGGTGTCGGTGAGCGCGATGTGGTTTTCGCCGCCGCCGGCTTCGCGCGTGATGTAGCGATGCGCGAACAGCACGCCCTCGGCCGCGAGCCTCGCCCGCGCGAAGCCGAGCAGCGAGTCCTTGCCCGCGCCCGAGGGGCCCATTACGTAGATCAGGCGGGACGTCATGCGCGCACCCGTGCCTGCCCGTCGGCAACGCAATCCGCGGGAAAATCCACGCGTCGCCATAACGAGAACGGCTCGCCCGGATGCGGCTCGACGTAGAGCGCGACACCCTCCACGGGCAGCGGGCCCGCGTCGCGCATCTGCGCATTCCAGGCATGCGTGAGCGAGGTGCGCAGCGCTTCGTCGTCGAGCGAATCGGAGAGCGTCATGTGGAAGCGAAATTCATCGAATACGTATGGGTAGCCCCATTCCTCGACATAGGCGCGCTGGCGCGGCGTGAGCGGCGCGTCGAGGCGCCTCGCCAGTTCGTCGGCCGTTTGCGCGGCGCGCAGGTGGCCGAGCGTGCGCAAGGCTGAAGCGGCGAGTTCGCGCAACGCCTGGGCGCCGCTTTCATCGGCGGCCCGCAGCGCGACGAAGCGCCCCAGCGTGGCTGCCTCCACCTCAACCTCGAAGCGCGCACGCCCCGCACCCCATGCCTGCGCGGCGGCAAGCAGCGTTTGCGGCGTCACGCCCGCCGCGAGACGGAACGGCGGCACGAGCGTGCCGTGCCAGCCATAACGGCGCGGCGCGCCCGTGAGCGCCTCAAGCGGCTGCGCGAGCGCGGCGGGCCGCGGCGGCGCGAGCGTCTCGCCGCTTTCCGGGTCGCGGCCGAGCCAGGCGCAGCCGGCCCGCCACCACTGCGACGCGCGCGGCGGCGCGTAATAGATCGCAAAGCGCGTGGCTTCGCTCCAGCTTTCGTGCGCCGCGCTCATACGTCGTGCTCCACCATCAGCTGCACGCGGTCTGCCGCGAAATGCGTGATGCCGTACTTGATCGGCACGCCGTCGAGATCGACGTCGACGTTCTCGACCCACAGCACCGGCTGCTGCCGGTTGATGTTCAGGCGCCGCGCCACTTCGGGCTCGGGCAGCACGCTGCCGATGCGGCTCCACTTGCGCAGATAGTCGCTCACGCCGTATTCGGCGAGCGCCTTCGAGGTGCTGTCCACGCGCTCCATGACCGCGGGAAAATCGGCGAAGCGCGCGGCCGGATACCAGCTGCGCGCGTAGGTGAGCGGCACGCCGTCCGACTCGTGCAGCGTCTCCAGCCGATAAACCAGCGCGCCCGCTCGCAAGCCCAGCGCCTTCGCAACGCCTGGATCGGCCTTCACGCGCGAGGACGCGAGCAGCTTGCCCACCGCCGAATGCTGGTGACGCTGCAGGTTTTCCGTGAAGCGCGTGCGCTTGCCGATGGTGTAGTCGATCGCCCCGGGCTGCACGAAAGTGCCGCGCCCCTGCTCCACGCTCACGAGGCCGAGCGCCGCGAGTCCCAGCATGGCGCGACGCACCGTGTGGCGGTTCACGTCGAAGCGCCGCGCGAGCTCGCCTTCGCTCGGCAGGCGGCCGTCATCGCCGAAGCCCTTGGCCGCGATCTCGGCCGCGAGGATCTGTTCGATCTGCCGCCACACCGCCACGCCTGCGCCGCGCTCGAGCGTGCTGTGCGGGGCGTCGTCGTTCGATGTCATGGTGCTGTCATTCCTCCCGGTTCCAATATGGGGTGTAGCTTGCGCATTGTAGTGTGCATGGCGTGATGAAAATATGAAAACGTTGCCCTTGCGCTCACAGTGTTGCTACCCGTTTAAACATCTAGACGTTTAGATGAGTAGATGCTTCAATGTACACCTTCGTTCACGACACAGGAACTCCGATGAACGCATCTCCCGTCCCGCCCACCGCCGCGTCCGCCGCACGGCGCGCCTGGATGGCGGTTCTCGCGCGCACCCCGCGCGCCGAGCTCGAAGCGGCCTTCAGCGCGGCGCTCGGCGGCGCGCGCGCGCCGGCCTTCGACTGGTTGCGCCCGCCCCAGACCGGGCTCGCGATGGTGCGCGGGCGCATCGGCGGCACCGGCAACGCCTTCAATCTCGGCGAAGCCACCGTCACGCGCGCCACGCTGCGGCTGCGTGCGCAAGGCGGCAGTGGCGCCACCGTGGGCGTTGCATGCCTGCTGGGCCGCGACAAGCGCCGCGCCGAGCTCGCCGCGCTCGCCGACGCGCTCCTGCAACAGCCCGAGCACCACGCCCGGCTCCAGGCGCAATTGATCGAGCCGCTCGCGGCACGCCTGGCGGCGCAACGCGCCGCGCAACGCGACGAGACCGCCAGCACGAAGGTCGAGTTCTTCACGATGGTTCGAGGCGACGCATGAACGAACAACCCAGCATCCCCGATACGCCCGGTACGTCCGGCACGCAGGCGGCCCTTCACGAGTCGCTCGATACGCTCGCGCCCGGTTTCGCCGATCCGGTCCACGACACCCAGGCCGTATTCCGCACGCTGCTCGGCGCGCTCTCGCGCCCCGGCACGATCGCCACGATCGAGACGCCGCTGCCCGCCGCGACTAGCGAGCCGGCCTCATCATCGGGTGCACCGCGCGCGGGTCTCGCGGTGTTTGCCGCGCTGCTCACGCTCTGCGACTACGCCACGCCCGTGTGGCTCGCGCAGCCCGACGCCGCGTTGGCGTCCGCGCTGCGCTTCCACGCGGACGCCCCGCTCGCGGGCACGCCGCGCGAAGCCGCCTTCGCCTACGTGCACGACGCAGGCGCGCTGCCGCCGCTCGATGCGTTCGCATGCGGCACGCCCGAATCGCCGGAGCAATCGGCCACGGTGTTCGTGCGCGTCGATTCCCTGACCGACGGCCCGTCGATCACGCTGCGCGGCCCCGGCATCGAGTCGACGCACACCATCGCGCCCGCCGGCCTGCCCGCGCGCTTCTGGGAGGATCGCGCCGAGCTCGCGCCGCTCTTTCCATGCGGCATCGACTTCTATTTCGTCTGCGGCGCCCAGATCATGGGCCTGCCGCGCACGACTCGCGTGGAGGTGAACTGATGTACGTCGCCGTCAAAGGAGGAGAGCGCGCGATCGAAGCGTCGTGGCGCCTGCTCGACCAGGCGCGCCGCGGCGATACCCGCGTGCCCGAGTTGAGCGTCGCGCAGATCCGCGAACAGATGCGCCTTGCCGTGGCGCGCGTGATGGCCGAAGGCTCGGTCTACGACGAGGAACTCGCCGCGCTCGCGATCAAGCAGGCTGCGGGCGATCTCGTCGAAGCGATCTTTCTGCTGCGCGCGTATCGCACGACGCTGCCGCGCTTCGGCTACACGCTGCCTGTGGAAACGGAGCAGATGGCCGTGCAGCGCCGCATCTCCGCCACCTTCAAGGACGTGCCCGGCGGCCAGGTGCTGGGAGCGACCTACGACTACACGCAGCGCCTGCTCGATTTCGCGCTGCTCGCGGAAGGCGACGATGCTTCGGATAGCGAATCGACTACGCTGTCTCATGCGCAACATAACGCCTCAAACGAAGCCGCGCCCATGCCGCGCGTGGTCACGCTGCTCGACAAGGAAGGCCTGATCGAGCAGGAGACGCCGTCGAGCGAGGCCTGCGAGCCCGGCGACCTCTCGCGCGAGCCGCTCGCGTTTCCCGCCGATCGCACCGTGCGCCTGCAGAACCTCGCGCGCGGCGACGAAGGCTTCCTGCTCGCGATGGGCTACGCCACGCAGCGCGGCTATGCGCATTCGCATCCGTTCGCGGGCGAGATCCGCTTTGGCTCGGTGGCCGTGGAAATGGTGCTCGACGAGCTTGGCGGGGCGGTCGAGATCGGCGAGATCGAATTGACCGAATGCCAGATGATCAACCAGTTCGCGGGCAGCAAGGATGTGCCGCCCGCCTTTACTCAGGGCTACGGCCTCGCGTTCGGCCACGCGGAGCGCAAGGCCATGGCGATGGCGCTCGTCGACCGCGCGCTGCGTGCCGAGGAGCTGGGCGAAACACTGGCCTCCCCCACCCAGGACATCGAATTCATGCTCTCGCATAGCGACAACGTGGAGGCCTCGGGCTTCGTGCAGCACCTGAAGCTGCCGCATTACGTGGATTTCCAGGCCGAGCTCGAACTCGTGCGCCGCCTGCGTGCGCAGCAAGAACGCGGCGACATGCCAACCGGGGAGGCCGCATGAACGCGCCCGATACCTTTGACGCCTCGCTCGCCTCGCACGAAACCCAGGCGGCCGAGGGCTACAACTTCGCGTATCTCGACGAGCAGACCAAGCGCATGATCCGCCGCGCGCTGCTCAAGGCGGTGGCCGTGCCCGGCTACCAGGTGCCGTTCGCTTCACGCGAAATGCCGCTGCCGTACGGCTGGGGCACGGGCGGCATCCAGGTGACGGCGGCCATCATCGGCGCGAACGATACGCTCAAGGTGATCGACCAGGGCTCGGACGACACCACGAACGCCGTCAACATCCGCCGCTTCTTCGCGCGCACGACGGGCGTCGCCACCACGCGCCGCACCCAGGACGCGACGATCGTGCAGACACGCCACCGCATTCCCGAAACGCCGCTCACCGAGAAGCAGATCCTCGTCTACCAGGTGCCGATGCCCGAGCCGCTGTTCCGGCTCGAACCGCGCGTGGCCGAATGCAAGAAGCTGCACGCGCTCGCCGACTACGGGCTCATCAGCGTGAAGCTCTACGAAGACATCGTGCAGCACGGCAGCATCGCCACGACCTACGACTATCCGGTGACGGTGAACGGCCGCTATCTCACGTCGCCCTCGCCGATTCCGAAGTTCGACAACCCCAAGCTCCACATGAATGCCGCGCTGCAGTTGTTCGGCGCGGGCCGCGAGCGCCGTATCTACGCGATCCCGCCTTATACGCCGGTGAAGAGCCTCGACTTCGACGATCACCCGTTCGAAGTGCAGCGCTGGGAGCACGCGTGCGCGCTGTGCGGCTCGCGCGAGAGCTTCCTCGACGAGATGATCGTCGACGATGCTGGCAAGCGCATGTTCGTCTGCTCGGACAGCGACTATTGCCACGAGCGACGAGACGCTGAGGATAGCCAGGCAAATTCGCAGGAAAATTCGCAGGCCAGCGCACAGGCATTGCCAGCAGGAGAACACGCATGACGCCGGGTTTCACGCCACTCCTTCGCGCCCGCCACCTCACGAAGCAATATGGCGGCCGCAACGGCTGCCGCGACGTGAGCTTCGACCTGTATCCCGGCGAGGTGCTGTGCATCGTCGGCGAATCGGGCTCGGGCAAGACCACGCTGCTCAACACGCTCGCGCTGCGCACCCCGGCCGACTCCGGCACACTGCAGTATGTGAACGCGAACGGCGAAACGCTCGACCTGCTCACGCTTTCCGAGCCGCGTCGGCGCCTGCTCGCGCGCACCGAATGGGGCTTCGTGCAGCAGAATCCGCGTGACGGGCTGCGCGCCGGCGTCTCGGCGGGCGCCAACATCGGCGAGCCGCTGATGGCCGTGGGCGCGCGCCACTACGGGCGCATCCGCCAGACCGCGCAGCAGTGGATGCAGCGCGTCGAGCTCGACGCCACGCGCATCGACGAATTGCCCGCCGCGTTCTCGGGCGGCATGCAGCAACGCCTGCAGATCGCGCGCAATCTCGTCACGGGCCCGCGCCTCGTGTTCATGGATGAGCCCACCGCCGGCCTCGACGTTTCGGTGCAGGCCCGCCTGCTCGACCTGCTGCGCACGCTCACCACGACGCTGCATCTCTCGGTGCTGATCGTCACGCACGACATTGGCGTCGCGCGCCTGCTCGCGCACCGCCTGATGGTGATGCAAGGCGGCAGCGTGGTCGAAGCGGGGTTGACCGACCAGGTGCTCGACGATCCTCAGCACCCCTACACACAAACTCTGGTAGCTTCCGTGCTGCCGGTATAGGACGAGCCATGACTCCCGATCCCTCGATCGCGCGCGCGTTCGCCGAACGCCCCGCACTCATGCTGCGCGCCGAAGACGTGCGCAAGACCTTCACGCTGCACGGCCAGGGCGGCATCGGCATCGAAGCGCTCGCGGGCGTCTCGCTCGACGTGGAGCGCGGCGAATGCGTCGTGCTGGTCGGCCCCTCGGGCGCCGGCAAGAGCACCTTCCTGCGCTGCCTCTACGGCAACTATCTCGCGAGCGGCGGCTCGATCGCCATCCGCGACGAAGCGGTGCCCGGGCAGCATCTGGAGATCACCGGCGCCGAGCCGCACGACGTGCTGCGCCTGCGCCGCAACGTGGTGGGCTACGTGAGCCAGTTCCTGCGCGTGATTCCGCGCGTGTCCGCGCTCGATATCGTCGCCGCGCCGCTCGTCTCGCGCGGCGTGGAAGAGGACGAAGCGCGCGAACAAGCCGCCGCGCTGCTCGCGCGCCTGAACGTGCCGCGGCGGCTCTGGCCGCTCGCGCCCGCCACCTTCTCGGGCGGCGAGCAGCAGCGCGTGAACATCGCGCGCGGGCTGATCGCGCAGCATCGCGTGCTGCTGCTCGACGAACCGACGGCCTCGCTCGACGCCGAAAACCGCGCGGTGGTCGCGGGCTTGATCGTGGAGGCGCGCGAGCGCGGCGCCGCGATCGTCGGCGTCTTTCACGACGAGGACACGCGCGAGCGCGTGGCCTCGCGCGTGCTGGCGCTCGCCGCCCCGCAGGCGCAGGCGCAGGCGAGCGTTGCTGAAATGGCCTGAAAGTGCCTTGAAAAGCCGCGGCCTGTCATTTGCGGCAGGCAGAATCACCGTTGAACCCGCGCTCGAAGCGCTGCTTGTACTGTATTACGACCCGATTTCCGGAGCCCGACGATGTTGATCAAGAACGCTCGCATCGTGACGCGAGACGAAGTTTTCACCGGCACGCTGCGTGTCGAAGACGGCACGATCCGCGAGATCTCGCGCGGCACGACCGCCGCACCCGACGCGCAGGACTGGGAAGGCGACTTCCTGTTGCCGGGGCTCGTCGAGCTGCACACCGACAACCTCGAAAAGCACCTCGCGCCGCGCCCCGGCGTGCACTGGAACACCGACGCCGCATTCGTGATCCACGACGCGCAGATCGCCGCCGCCGGCATCACCACGGTGTTCGACGCGCTCGCCATCGGCACGCGCGCCGCCGTGGGCGTGCGCGGCCGCGACGTGCAGCTCGCGAGCGCCGCCGCGCTCTCGCGCTTCTCGGAGCGCAAGCTGCTGCGCGCCGAGCACTTTCTGCATCTGCGCTGCGAGATCGCGACCGAAGACGTGATCGAGCTTTTCGACATCCTGAGCGAGCACCCGCTCCTGCGCCTCGCCTCGGTGATGGACCACACGCCTGGCCAGCGCCAGTGGCACGACCGCGCGCAATGGCGGCGCTTCCAGGAGCGCCACGGCAAGTGGACCGACCAGCAGGCCGAAACCATGCTCGCCGAGATGGCCACCGAGCAGGAGCGCTTTGCCGACGCCCATCGCCGCGAGATCGTCGAGCGCTGCCGCGCGCGCAACATCCCGCTCGCGAGCCACGACGACACGCTCGTCGAGCACGTCGAGCAAGCGGCGGCCGAAGGCATCGTGCTCGCCGAATTTCCGACCACGCGCGCGGCGGCCGTCGAGGCGAAAAAGCGCGGTATCGCCACAATCATGGGTGCGCCGAACGTGGTGCGCGGCGGCTCGCATTCGGGCAACGTCTCCGCGCTCGAGCTGGCGCAGGCGGACCTGCTCGATATCCTCTCGTCGGACTACGTGCCGTCGAGCCTGCTCACCGCTGCGTTCGATCTCGTGACCAAGGCCGACTGGACGCTGCCGCGCGCGCTCGCGACGGTCTCGTGGGAGCCGGCGCGCAAGGCGGGCCTCACCGACCGCGGCGCGATCGAGCCCGGCCTGCGCGCGGACTTCGTGCGCGTGACGATGCTCGACACGCTGCCGGTGCCGCGCGCCACGTACCGCGCGGGTGCACGCATGGTCTGAGCCTGGGCAAAGCGCGCATTCGTGCGCGCTCTCTATATGCCCCGTTCACGCGCGCCGCTCGTGCTGCACTGCGGCAGCGGCACGGCGTAACAAGGGCGTACCTGACAACGGACCCAACGGTACGCCATCGTTTCGTTTTCAACTCCCCTTCATATGCCGCGCGCATTCTTCAGACTGTTGCGGCGGAGCATCGCAATCGCCCTCGCCGGCGCCGCCGACAGCTCCCGCCCCTAACCCCGAGCGCCTTATCCCACAAGGCTTTGCGCCTCGTTGTAGAGGCGTACGAACGGACGTTCAGCGGATCGAATCCCGCTATCCGGTATTACACTAGCGACGCAGCAATTTTGACCGGGTAAGCTTTGCGCCGCCGCTCGCTCCCAAGCCAGCGAGCCCAACGAATGTTCCGGCGCGAGCCGCGCCGGAACCAGGCGCGGCGGCGGCACGACCGCATGCTGCGCGCCCTGAACCATACCGAGGAGTACACATAGTGAAAAAACTGCTTGCCACCCTGTCCGTTGCCCTGCTGGCTGTCTCGGCCGGCGTCGCCCACGCCAAGGACTGGACCACCGTGCGCTTCGGCGTCGACGCGAGCTACGCGCCGTTCGAATCGAAGGCACCCGATGGCAAGCTCGTCGGCTTCGACATCGACCTCGGCAACGAGATCTGCAAGCGCCTGAACGCGAAGTGCGTGTGGGTCGAGCAAGACTTCGACGGCATGATCCCGGGCCTGAAGGCCAAGAAGTTCGACGGCGTGCTGTCCTCGATGACGATCACCCCGCAGCGCGAAGAGCAGATCGCCTTCTCGGCGAAGCTGTTCAACACGCCGACGCGCCTCGTCGCCAAGAAGGGCTCGACCCTGCAGCCGAGCGCCGATTCGCTCAAGGGCAAGTCGGTGGGCGTCGAGCAGGGCACGATCCAGGAAACCTATGCGAAGGAAAACTGGGCGCCCAAGGGCGTGAACGTGGTGCCTTACCAGAACCAGGACCAGGTCTACGCCGACCTGCTCTCGGGCCGTCTGGACGCAGCGCTGCAGGATGAAGTGCAAGCCGACCTCGGCTTCCTGAAGACGCCGCGCGGCGCCGGCTTCCAGTTCGCAGGCAAGGAAATCCCGACGGGCGCAGCCGCCATCGGCCTGCGCAAGGAAGACGCGGACCTGAAGACCAAGATCGACAAGGCCATCGCCGACATGATCAAGGACGGCACGTACAAGAAGATCGAGTCGAAGTACTTCGACTTCGACGTGTACGGCGGCTAAGCACTGCAATAGCGCCGCGACCGCGTAAAGACGCGGTCCCGGGTTGCCGATGTAAAAAAGCCCAGACTCATCCGGTCTGGGCTTTTGCTTTTTGGGCTTGCCTATTCGCACCGCGGGATGCGGGCGCTTGCTTTCAGCCCGCTGTCCATATCAGCTAAGATCATGGGCACCGGCCCGCGTTCGGGCCATTCATACCCCCACTCTGAACGCGCCGTGCGCCTCAGCGCGCCGCGCGAGCCCATCATGCAAACCCACCACCATCCGTTGATAGCGCCCGCACTCGGCACCGCGCGCCAGATCACGAGCTTCCACTACGGCCAACCCGGCGGCAAGAAGGTGTACGTGCAAGCGTCCCTGCATGCCGACGAGCTGCCCGGCATGCTCGCGGCCTGGGCGCTGCGGCGCAAGCTTGCCGCGCTCGAAGCCGCGGGCCGCCTGCGCGGCGAGATCGTGATCGTGCCGGTGGCGAACCCCATCGGCCTGAATCAGCATTGGCTCGGCCATCTCATCGGCCGCTTCGAGTCGAACACCGCGCAGAACTTCAATCGCAGCTTCTACGATCTCACGGCGCTCGTGCTGCCGCAGATCGAGTCCCGCCTCGGTCCCGATGCCGACGCGAACCGCGCGGCCATTCGCGCCGCGATGGGCGAGGCGCTCGCGGCGCAAACGCCGAAGACCGAGATCGAATCGCAGCGCCTGGCACTGCAACGCCTCTCCTACGACGCCGACATCGTGCTGGACCTGCATTGCGACTGGGAAGCCGCGCTGCACATCTACACGAATCCCGAGCTCTGGCCCGAAGTCGAGCCGCTCGCGCGCTATCTGGACGCCAGGGCATCGCTGCTCGCGCTCAACTCGATCGGCAATCCCTTCGACGAGATTCACAGCTTCTGCTGGTCGGAGCTGCGCGAGCGCTTCGGCCACCGCTTCCCAATTCCGCATAGCTCGATTTCCGTGACCGTGGAGCTGCGCAGCCAGCGCGACGTCTCGCACGAATTCGCCGAGCGCGATGCGCAGGCCATCGTCGATTATCTGATCGAGCGCGGCGTGATCGATGGCACGGCGGCCCCGCTGCCGCCGCTCGCGCATCCGGCCACGCCGCTCGCGGGCACGGAGCCGATCGTCGCGCCTGCGAGCGGCGTGATCGTGTTCCGCGCCGAATGCGGCGCGTGGATCGAAGCCGGTGCGCCGGTCGCCGACATCGTGGACCCGCTCACCGACGCATTGACCACGCTGCACGCAAGCGTGAGCGGCGTGATGTACGCGCGGCATAGCGCGCGCTTCGCGACGGCCGGCATGGAGATCGCGCGCATTGCGGGCGACAAGCCGATCCGCACGGGTTCGCTGCTCTCGCTCTGAGGTTTGCCCAAACGCACTGGCTCGTGTCTTGCATGAGCCAGTGCTCCACATCGGGAAAACTCCCTCTCAGTTCATTCGCATTGCCAGGCAAACCGAAGATCCATAGACGCATCTGGATTATTCAAAGCAGAAAATCTTATAACCCGCCTTTCTCCGGTTCCAGCCCCGCATCGCCCCCCTTCAAAATCCCGCCGAGCCAGTCCCGGCGCGGCTCGTGGCCGCCTGACGCCGCTCGCAAGCCCCTTGTCGCATCCGCGCCACACCGAGGCGACATTCAGCCTGCATATCCTTACTGTCACATTTCTTTCGCGGCCGACCCTTAAATTGCAGCGCGTCGCATCAACCGGCCCACCAGAGCGCCGGAGACATACGTCCTTTACCCGGAGAAACAGTTGAAAAACAAGATTCTGACCACCGCTATTCTGACCACCTTTGCCGGCGCAGCCCATGCGCAAAGCAGCGTGACCCTGTACGGCCTGATCGATGCGGGCGTGAACTACATCAACCACACGCAGAACGCAACGAAGGGCAGCTCGAGTGCCTTCACGTTCGGCGACGGCGTCGCACAAGGCAGCCGTTGGGGCCTGCGCGGCTCGGAAGACCTGGGCGGCGGCCTGAAGGCGATCTTCGTGCTCGAAAACGGCTTCAACGTCGGTAACGGCACGGCTGGCCAGGGCAGCTCGATGTTCGGCCGCCAGGCGTTCGTGGGCCTCACGAAGGACAACATCGGCTCGCTCACGTTCGGCCGCCAGTACTCGTTCAGCACCGACGTGCTCGGCGGGCAGTACTCGACCGGCGGCAACACGGTCTCGGGCAACTGGGCCTACCACGTCAACGACGTCGACCAGCTCACGTCCAGCCGCATCAGCAACGCGGTCAAGTTCCAGAGCGTGAACTTCTCGGGCTTCACGTTCGGCGGCCTCTATGGCTTCTCGAACACGACCTCGTTCGCAGGCTCGCCGGCCGGCACGACGACGGCTTCGTCGCGTGCATACAGCTTCGGCGCGAACTACGCATACGGTCCGTTCAGCCTCGGCGGCGCGTACACCGACATCACCTACCCGGCCGCGGCATCGCCCACGACCTTCTCGACCTCGCTCGCCAACGTCAACACGACCGGCAGCAGCACGGGCGTGATCCGCGATCTGCGCTCGTTCGGCTTCGGCGGCCGCTATGTGTTCGGCCCGGCCACGATGTGGCTGCTGTGGACCAATACGCGCTTCGCACCGGTCACCGGCTCCTCGACGCTCTACAACGCCTATGAAGCCGGCGCCAAGTACGCGTTCACGCCGGCATTCACGGGCGCAGTGGGCTACACGTACTCGCGTGCATCGGGCCTGTTCACGGCGCACTGGAACCAGGTCAACGCATCGGCCGACTACGCGCTCAGCAAGCGCACGGACGTGTACGCGCTCGTGGCTTACGAAGACGCTTCGGGCACCTACAAGGGCGCCCCGGTCCAGGCGCAGATCGGCGATTCCTCGTCGAGCATCTTCGCGCCCTCGGGCAGCGGCTCGCAGAACCAGGTCGCGGTGCGTGTCGGCATCCGCCACAAGTTCTAAGCACGCACGGCCTGGCGCCCGCCGCGGCGGGCGCCAGGCACACCGTGTGGCGGGCGCGGCGGCCTCGCCGGCCTGCCTGCGGCGGCGTGCAGCCTGCCGCCCCGCGCGCGCTTCTGGTACGCTGCGCCCTTTCCCCTCGCAGCGATCGAACCGATGGAACTCCCTTTCAATGAGGCCGGCGTCTCGGTCACGCGCACCGCACTATCCGCCGCGGGCCAGGTCTTTCCGCTGCGCGACATCGACGACCTGCGCGTCGTCGCCGGGCGGCGCAATCGCGGCCTGCCCATCGCGCTGTCGCTGATCGGCGTGGCGATCGCCGCCGTGGGCGGCGCATACGGCTCGGGAGCCGGGCTCGGGTGCGGCGTGATGATGGTGGTGGTGGGTTGGCTCGCGTGGATCTGGCAGGACGCCAAACACCAGCTCTTCGTGGTGACGGGCGGCGAATCCCGCGAAGCGGTCTGGAGCAACGACCTTGCCTTCCTCGAGCGCGTCGAGCAGGCCGTGCGCGCGGCCAAGGCCGCCAGCGCCGAGGCGAGCGCAGCGCGCCCCGCCGCACAGTAAATCCGCATCCGGTCCGCGGCGAGCCCGCGGGCAACCGCACGGCGCACGAGCGCGCCAGGGCGCGGGTCAGCGCCCCGTGTCGATCGGCTTCGTGTGCCAGATCTCGCGCGCATACTCCGCAATCGCGCGGTCCGACGAAAACATGCCCATGCCCGCCACGTTCTCGATTGCGCTCGCAGTCCAGCTGGGCACGTCGACAAAGCGCCGGTCCGCGGCTTCCTGCGCCTGCACGAACGACGCGTAGTCGGCGAGCACCATGTAGTGATCGCCCCAGTCCACGAGCGTGTGGAAGATTTCCGCATAGCGCGCCGGGTCGCCGGGCGAGAAGAAGCCCCGGCGAATCTGGTCGAGCGCCATGCGCAGCTCGGCATTCTCCTCGTAGAGCTGACGCGGGCGGTAGCCGGCACAGCGCAGCGCATCGACCTGATCGGCCGTATTGCCGAAGATGAAGATGTTGTCCGCGCCCACGGCCTCGCCGATCTCGATGTTCGCGCCGTCCAGCGTGCCCATCGTGAGCGCGCCGTTGAGCGCGAGCTTCATGTTGCCGGTGCCCGACGCCTCGGTGCCCGCCGTCGAGATCTGCTCGGAAAGATCGGCCGCCGGAATCAGCACTTCGGCCACGCTCACGCCATAGTTCGGCACGAACACCACCTTCAGGCGCTCGCCCACGACCGGGTCGTGGTTCACTTTCTCGGCCACGTCGTTGATGAGGCGAATGATGGTCTTGGCCATGCGGTAAGCCGAAGCCGCCTTGCCCGCGAACAGCACCACGCGCGGCACCCAATCCCGTTCGGGCTCCTGCACGATGCGGTTATAGCGCGTGATCACATGCAGCACGTTGAGCAGCTGCCGCTTGTATTCGTGGATGCGCTTGACCTGCATATCGAACAGCGCGTCGGGGTTGAACGCAAGGCCGGTGCGCGCGGTGAGCTTGCGGATCAGGCGCACCTTGTTCTCGCGCTTGGCCGCGCGGAACGCTGCTTCGAACGCCGCGTCGCGGGCGACCTTGCGCAGCGCGCCGAGCTCGAACAAATCGGTGCGCCAGTGCGTGCCGATGGTCTCGTCCACGAGCCGCGCGAGCGGCCGGCTCGCCTGCGCGAGCCAGCGCCGCGGCGTGATGCCGTTGGTCACGTTCGTGAAGCGCTCGGGATAGAGCCGTGCGAAGTCGGCGAAGATATGGCGCGTCATCAGCTGCGAGTGCAGCTTCGAGACGCCGTTCACCTTGTGGCTCGCGACGATCGCGAGATACGCCATGCGCACGCGCCGCTGACCGTATTCATCTACGAGCGAAATGCGGCGAATGAAGTCGAGATCGTGCGCGCCTTTCTCGCTCGCTTCGCGCAGGAACGCGGCGTTGATGTCGAAGATGATCTCGAGATGGCGCGGCAGCAGACGCGCCAATAGTTCGACATCCCAGGTTTCCAGCGCTTCGGGCATCAGCGTGTGATTGGTGTACGAGAACACGCGCTTGACGTGGCCCATCGCCTCGTCCCAGGGCATGTGATGGACGTCCACGAGCAGGCGGATCAGCTCGGGAATCGCCAGCACCGGGTGCGTATCGTTCAGGTGCACCGCGACCTTTTCGGAGAAGCGGCCGAAGGTGCTGTGCGTGCGCAGGTAGCGGCGGATCAGGTCCTGCATCGTCGCCGAAACGAAGAAGTACTCCTGGCGCAAGCGCAGCTCGCGGCCCGCCATGGTCGAATCGTCGGGATAGAGCAGGCGCGAGACGTTCTCCGAGACATTGCGCGCCTCCACCGCGCGCTGATAGTCGCCCTGGTTGAACGCGGAGAGGTCGAGCTCCTCGGCGGCGCGCGCGGACCACAGGCGCAGCGTGTTGGTCGCGCTCGTCGCATAGCCGGGAATGATGGTGTCGTAGGCCATCGCGTTCACGTGCTCAGTCTCGATCCACTCCACGGTGCCGTTGCTCTGCACCGTGCGTCCGCCGAAGTGCACGGAATATTGCACCTCGGGGCGCGGAAACTCCCACGGGTTGCCCGAGCTCAGCCAGTAGTCGGGCTCCTCCACCTGCTCGCCGTTGATGATCTGCTGCCGGAACATGCCGTATTCGTAGCGGATGCCGTAGCCGAAGCCCGGAATGCCGAGCGTCGCCATCGAATCGAGAAAGCAGGCGGCGAGGCGCCCGAGGCCGCCGTTGCCGAGCGCGGCGTCGGGCTCGAGATCGATCAGCGCTTCCATGTCGACGCCGACGCCTGCGAGCGCCTCTTTCATCGGCTCGTAGATGCCGAGCGCGAGCAGCGCATTGGAGAAGGTGCGGCCGATGAGGAACTCCATCGACAGGTAATAAACACGCTTGGCGTCCTGGTCGTACTGGCGCCGCGTGGTCACCATCCAGCGCTCGACGAGGCGGTCGCGCACGGCCAGCGCGGCGGCGTGCAGCCAGTCCTGCGGACGCGCCGTCACGGCGTCCTTGCCGACGCCATACATCAGGCGGTTGGACACGGAACGGCGCAGGGCGTCGGCACTGCTCTTCAACTGGTCGAATTCAAGACCCACTGCTGTCATCGAATGTCTCCCGGAAAAACGGCGCGCTGCGTCCAGCGGATGCGGCCAAGGCGGCGGCTGGGCAGGCGCGGATCAGTTTGCAGAGTAGGACATTTTTGGGTGGCGTGCGGCGGCGCGGCATTCATGTTGCGCATGGCCTCTCGCGCGAATGCACGCTGCACTGGCGGCTCGCGGGGATCGCGCACGGTTGGCGGTTAGTTGCATTTGAAGCCTGGCGACAGGTTCAGTTTTCGTGAGTGCGCTCGTATTCGGAGCCGGTTTTCACTGCACCTTACAGGTGGCTCACGCTTTGAAGCGTGCGCTGCAGAAACGCGCCGCGTCTGCAACAATCGCGGAATCGCCCGCGCCGCGCCTGCGCGTACCTGCCCCACCTTCGCATCACCCGAGATCCGCCGTGTCCGAAACCCGCACCGCGCAAAGCCTCACCGAGCGCGCCGACGCGCCGATGTCGCCCAAAAACCGCCGCGCCCTGGCCGCCATCATGCTCGCCGTCGCGCTGGCGACGCTCGACACCGCCATCGCCAACACCGCCCTGCCCGCCATCGCCGCCGATCTGCACGCGGCGCCCGCCGCCTCGGTCTGGATCATCAACGCGTACCAGCTCGCGATGGTGGCAACGCTGCTGCCGCTCGCCGCGCTCGGCGACATCATCGGCCACCGGCGCATCTATATCAGCGGGCTGGCGATCTTCACGGTGGCGTCGCTTGCCTGCGCGCTCGCGCCCACGCTCACGGCGCTCGCCGGCGCGCGCGTGCTGCAGGGGCTCGGCGCGAGCGCGATCATGAGCGTCAACACGGCGCTGATCCGCTTCCTCTACCCACCACACCGGCTCGGGCGGGGGCTCGGCATGAACGCGCTGATCGTCGGCGTCTCGTTCGCCGTGGGGCCGACCATCGCCTCGATCATCCTCTCGGCGGGCACCTGGCCCTGGCTCTTCGGGATCAATGTGCCGCTCGGGGTCATCGCACTCGTGTTCGCGCTGCCGGCACTGCCGCACACGGAGCGCGGCAAGCATGCCTTCGACCCGCTCGCCGCGCTGCTCAACGTAGTGGCCTTCGCCGCGCTGATCTTCGCGCTCGGCGAGGCGGCGCAGCGCGCGCCGGGCAAGGAAGTGGCCATAGCGGCGGCGACCGCGCTCGTGTTCGGCGCGCTGCTGATCCGCCGCGAGGCCGGCCATCCCGCGCCGATGCTGCCTATCGACCTGTTCAGGCAGCCCGTGTTCGCGCTCTCGTCGTTGACCGCCATGTGCTCGTTCGCGGCGCAGGGGCTCGCATTCGTTTCGCTGCCGTTCTATTTCGAAACGGTGCTGATGCGCAGCCAGGTGGAGACCGGCTTTCTGATGACGCCCTGGTCCGTGGTCGTGGCCGCCGCCGCGCCCATTGCGGGACGGCTCTCCGACCGCTATCCGCCCGGCTTGCTCGGCGCGATCGGCCTCGCGATCCTCGCGGCCGGCATGGCGTCGCTCGCGATGCTGCCCGCGCATCCCGGACTGGCCGACATCGTGATCCGCTTGTCGATCTGCGGCGCGGGCTTCGGTTTCTTCCAGTCGCCGAACCTCAAGGCGATCATGTCGTCCGCGCCGCCCGAGCGCAGTGGCGGTGCGAGCGGCACCATCGCCGTCTCGCGCCTGCTCGGGCAGACGACGGGCGCGGCGCTCGTGGCGTTGTGCTTCGGCATTGCGGGCGCGCATGGGCCTACGCTGGCGCTGGGTCTGGGCGCCGCATTCGCGGCGGTGGCGAGCGTGGTGAGCGGCTTGCGGCTGTTCGCGCCGTCGCATCGCGGGGTGAGCAAATAGGAAGGCAGGGGGCACCTGCGCGGCACACACCCCGCCCGCGTCCTCGTCAGCGCTTGAAGTAGTCCTTCACCGCCGCCACGAACGTGTCGATATCGGCGGCGCTCACGTCGAGGTGCGTCACGAAGCGCGACGCGTAAAGCATCTGCGTGAGGATGCCGCGCTCCTTGAGCCACGCCTCGAGCGGCGCGCAATCGGCCTGCGGGAACTGCGCGAACACCATGTTGGTGGCCTGCGACGCCACCTTCACTTCGTCGATCTGCGCGAGCCCGGCGGCGAGGCGCGCGGCATTCGCGTGGTCGTCGGCGAGACGCGTCACGTTGTGATCGAGCGCGTAGAGGCAGGCCGCCGCCAGCACGCCCGACTGGCGCATGCCGCCGCCCAGCACCTTGCGCCAGCGGTGCGCCACGTCGATCAGCGCCTTGCTGCCCACCAGCACCGAGCCCACCGGCGCGCCCAGCCCCTTCGAAAAGCAGATCGACACCGAGTCGAACCCCTCGGCCAGCGCCTTGAGCGGCTGATTCGACGCCACCGCCGCATTGAACACGCGCGCGCCGTCGAGGTGAGTGGCGAGGCCGCGGCCGTGCGCGAACTGCGTGGCCTCGGCGACATAGGCCGCGGGCAGCACCTTCCCGCCGATGGTGTTCTCGAGCGCGAACAGGCGCGTGCGCGCGAAGTGGTCGTCGATCGGCTTGATCGCGGCGGCGACGCGCTCGAGCGCGATCGTGCCGTCCTCGGCATTCTCGAGCGGCTGCGGCTGGATGCTGCCGAGCACCGCCGCGCCGCCGCCTTCGTATTTGTACGTGTGGGCCGCCTGGCCGACGATGTATTCGTCGCCGCGCGCGCAATGCGCCATCAACGCGGCGAGGTTGCTCTGGGTGCCGCTGGGAAAGAACAGCCCCGCCTCCTTGCCGGCCTCTTCGGCCATGCGCGCCTGCAGGCGCAGCACGGTGGGGTCGTCGCCCCAGACGTCGTCGCCGGTTTCGGCGCTGGTCATGGCGGCGAGCATGGCTGGGCCCGGGCGGGTAACGGTATCGCTACGCAGATCAATCATGCGGATGGCATCCTCGTAATGGCCGTGCGCGCACGGCACGTTCCGCCGCGTTGCGCGGCGTGGAAACCATCGAGTGTATTTTCAAACGGCGCGTAGTGGGAAGCCGGGGCTGACGCGCCAACCGCCTGGACACGCCGGGTGCGCAGGGACCCGGCGCGGGGCACGCGATCGTGCCGCAGGGCGCGGACTTAACGCGGGAGCAGTTGCAGCGGATCGACCGGCTTGCCGTCGCTGCGCACTTCGAACACCACGCCCGGGATGCCGTCGTTGTCGACGCCCATTTCGGCGATCGGCTGGCCTTGCGCGACGGCGTCGTCTTCCTTCACGAGCAGCTTGCTGTTGTGGCCGTAGGCCGTCACGGTCTGGTCGTTGTGCTTGATGATGACGAGCGGCCCATAGGCCTCGATGCCCGTGCCCGCATAGACCACGCGGCCGGCCGCTGCGGCCTTGACCTGCTCGCCCTGGGTTCCGCCGATGATGATGCCGTTGGACTTGCCCGGCGAGAAGCGCTGCAGGATCGGGCCGCGCACGGGCCACGCGAGCGTGACCCCGACCGGCACAGGCGCGGCGACGCCGGCGGCCGCGGGCGCGGTGTTGGTATAGGCGGGCGGCGGCGGGGCGACATTGGCATAACTCGGCGGCGGCGCCACGCGCAGCACCTGGCCGGGCAGCACCTGCGCGTTCGGCGGCAGCTGGTTCCAGTTCGCGAGGTCCTGCGGGCGCTGGCCATAGGCGCCAGCGATGCGCGAGAGCGTGTCGCCGGGGTTCACGCGGTAGTAGCCGGCGGGCACGCCGTTGGACGTCATGGCGGGTGCGGGGCTCGGTGCGCTCTCCCAGGGGGGCATGAGCGTGCTGCAGGCGCTGCAGACGAGCGTGAGCGCGGCCAGTGCCGCGTACGTGCCCGGGTTTCGCCGTTGTCGATTCATCTTGCTGTACCTCGCTGGTTCCTCGCTACGTACGACAGGGATACGTATTTGAATGCGCGTGGGGCCGCTGGCGTTCGCCTGCGATACCCTGATTGAGCCGGAATTGGCGAACGGCCCCCATTATATCGTCCCGTGCGTGACGGTCTTTTTTCGCGCGCAGGCCGCGCGCCGCCCTCGCCCGCCAGGGGCCCGCGGAACGCTTGCGGACACCCAGCGCACGCCCGGCGCACCCGCTTGCACCCTCGCCTATACTGGGTCTTGCTGCTCTCATCAGATAATCAGACGAAAGGCCTCTCGCTGTGGTGCAACGTCCGTGAGGAATCCGAGGATGAACAAAGCCACTTTCCTTTCTGTGCAGCTCAACGTCGAAGACGTCGCGACATCGCCTGGCCTCGTCGAACTGTTGAACAACCATCTCGTCTTTGCCGCCGACGTCGCCGAAGCCGCCGACGAACTGATCCAGCACGCCAGTATCGCCCGGCTGTCCGGGGGCCGGGAAGCCACGGTCGAGATTCCGGCCATCGTGGTCGAGCGCCTGCGCGACGCGCTCGACACCCTGAGCGGCTATGACGAAACCTGGCTGTTCGCACTCGAGCCCGGCTGTGCGCTCTTTGACGACATTGCACGCCGGAGGCGCCCGCTGCACTGAGCTGACCACAGGCCATGGCGGAGCGGGCTGCCTATCCCGCAGTATGCCGCTCCACCTCGACCGCGTGCCGACCGCCACGGCCCGCCGCCCCGACGCCCGGGCCGCCGCGATGTCTACCATGACATTTTGGGGGATACGCCGTGAAGTCGTTCCTGAATCGCCGTAGCGCCGTGCTCTCCAACGGCGCGTCGCACCTCGTCCCCGTCGAGCACGAGGCACCGCCAGAAGCAACACGCACCGAGGATGCCGCAGTCGAGCGCGACGAACCCGCCGCGCGGTCCGCGAGCACCGGGGCCGTCACTGACGCCAGCCCGTCCGCCGAAACCGGCGCGCTTGCCCCGAGCCCGCCCGACACCGCCGCGGCGTCGCGCCCGGTCTCCACGCTGCACGCGGTGCCGGCCGTGCCCTCGCACCTCTCCAACCGGCCCGTGCAACTCGCCGACGGCGCTTCGTTCGAAGCCCTCGCCGCCGCGAACGAGCTCGCGACCTTCCGCGTGTTCCGCAGCTTCGACTACGTGGTGACGCTGATGTTTCATGGCCCCACGCTCTCCTACTTCGTGACCCTGCACCAGGACAACACGCTCTGGCACGCGCTGCGCGCCACCGATCTCGATGCGGCCGGCGCGGCGTTTCATCATCTCGAAGAGCAGGCGACGCGCCTCGCCGATGGCGAAACGCGGCTCGCCCAGCTGGCGGCACAGAACGCGATGCTCACGAAACAGATCGAGCAATCGGAGGCGCAGGCCGAGCGGCTGCGCGTCGACCTGCAGCGCCACGCGGAGCAGGAGCATCGCGTGAGCGCGCGCCAGCATCAGGTACGCAAGGATGTGGCGCAACTCGAAGCACAACGGATCGCCGCTCAAGCGCAGTTGAACAAGGCGCACCGGACGATCCATCAGTTGAGCGTGACGAGCAACGAAGGCGTGCCGCATCTGCCGGCTCGCTGATGACTTGCGCGCGGCTGCGGCGCGGATAAAGCCAAGCCCGGCGTTTCACGGAGAAAGCCGGGCTTGTGTGGTTCTGCTTGCTCTTTTCTTTTGGACTTTTCTTCTGGTCGCTTGCGGGTCACGCATCCGCTTTACTTGCCTTCGCCGTTTGGCTGGCTATAGCTATCGTTTCCACACGCGTAACTCGCGGAAGCTGGAAGTGCCAAAGCAAACAACACAGCCAGGATGGCTGCAAAGATGCGTCGCGCTTTCATTTGTCATCTCCACTGAGTCGATCACGACCGGCCGTCCCGCACGCAAATATCCACGCCGCGGGAAACGCAGCCAATACGCCAGGCACTCACAGCACAGCAGGCAGCTAACAAATTTTCATTTCTTGAATCCGATCGGCGGACCCGCGTAGCCATCGCCCTTATCGTGTGCATAGCCCGCCGTTGAGTGCCCGATCGTCGTCGCTATCGCGACGATCACCATGATCGCAACCAGCCAGGGTCTCATCGCACACCTCCGCCTACTCGCTTCATCTGATCAGCATAGGTCGGATCATTTAGCGGATCACTTACAGAGTGACTTGCGCGGGACTTGTTTGTGCGAGTGGCTCCGGCACGCCGCGCCGCTCTGCGAGCGAGCATCGCGTCGAGCGCCCATAAGAGAAAAGCGCGGGCCGGTTTGTACCGGGCCGCGCTAGACTGCATGCTGCTACTGCGTACTGCAACTTCGACTGCTTACTGCCATTGCTTGCTACGTACTGCAACTGCTAATGCAACCTCTTTGCTTACTTCGGCTTGCTACTGATTACTGCAACTTCTACTACGGACTGCGTACCGCTACTACCTGCTACATAAAGCAACTTCCACTGCGAACTGCATACTGCAACTACACCTCTTTGCTCACTGCACCTTCTACTGCATGCCGCCACTTCTACTACTGACTGCGTACTGCAACTGCCTACTGCATAAAGCAACAACCACTACAAACTTCAACTGCCCACTACACCTCTTTGCTTAAGG
>NZ_BAYD01000088.1 GCF_000685075.1 Paraburkholderia oxyphila NBRC 105797 | reverse complement strand
CGAAAACAAGTTAAGGCCAACGCGCCCGAGAACCACAAAAAAGCACATCTCAAAGACGCTTTAACGGGGGGAGGGGACGCGCCCGCCACCGTACATTGAGCAAACGTCGGCACGACCACCTCGCTGCAGCGCAGTAAATCAGCAGACCCGGCCCGCGTGAAGCAGCAAGGGCGCCCCATCCCACCTGGCGCGCTTGCCGCGCCGATCAGCGCTAGAATGTTCCGGTCCACTTTCTCGCGCGAGCCCTCGCATGAAAGTCGCCCTTTTTGTTCCGTGCTTCATCGACGCGTTCTATCCCGAGGTCGGGATCGCCACGCTCGAATTGCTGGAGCGCCTCGGCTGCGAGGTCGACTATCCGCTCGATCAGGCCTGCTGCGGCCAGCCCATGGCCAACAGCGGCGCGCGGGCCGAAGCAGCCGGTGCGGAGCGCGTATTCGCGCGCGCCTTCGAAGGCTACGACTTTATCGTCGGCCCCTCGGCGAGCTGCGTAAACCACGTGCGCGATCATTTCACCGCCATCGAGCAGACCGAAGCCGTCCGCCACGTCCGCGCCCATACCTTCGAGCTCGTGGAGTTCCTGCACGACGTGCTGCGCGTGCGCGAATTTCCGTGGGCCGAATTCCCCTGGCGCGTGGGCCTGCACAACAGTTGCAGCGCGCTGCGCCATCTCCATGAGGCCTCGATCTCCGAGGTGCCGGGCAAGCCCTTTTCGAAGCCACTCGCGTTGCTGCAGGGCGTGAAGGGCATCGAATTCGTGCAGCCGAAGCGCCCCGACGAATGCTGCGGCTTTGGCGGCACGTTCGCGGTGACCGAAGAAGCGGTTTCCGTACGCATGGGGCAGGACAAGGTCGTCGACCATGTGAGCGCGGGCGCGCAATACATCGTCTCGGGCGACATGTCATGCCTCATGCATCAGCAGGGCTGCGCGGAGCGCATGCAGTCCGATGTGCGCTTCATCCATATTGCTCAGGTGCTCAACGGAGCGCGCGAATGAGTACGCCAAAGTCACCCGATGATCGCCCGAAGCGGGTCGAGCACGCGAAGCTCGCGGGCGCCTTTCTTTCGCGTCCCGAGCATGTCGATTTCCACGACAAACGGCTCTGGGACCTGCGCATGAAGCGTGATGCCCAGGCGCATGCGATTGCCGAATGGGAGACGCTGCGCGAGCTCGCGTCGGCCATCAAGGCGCACACGCTCTCGCACCTGTCCGAGTATCTCGACCAGTTCTCACGCGCCGCCGAGGCGAATGGCGTGCAGGTGCACTGGGCCGATACGGCGGGCGAGCACAACGAGACGGTCGCCCGCATCCTGAGCGAGCGCGGCATCACGGCGCTCGTGAAGAGCAAGTCGATGCTCACCGACGAGTGCGAGATGCGCGCGTACCTCGAGCAGCACGGCATCGCGGTGATGGAAACCGATCTCGGCGAGCGCATCCAGCAACTCGACCGGCAGCCGCCGAGCCATATCGTCGTGCCCGCGGTGCACAAGCTGCGCGACGACGTGGCCGAAGTATTCGGCCGCACGATAGGCACCGACCCGTCCAACAACGACATCCACTATCTCGCCGAGCGCCAGCGCATGAATACGCGTCCGTGGTTCGTGCGCGAGAAGACGGCGGGCATGACGGGCTGCAACTTCGCAGTGGCCGAGACCGGCACGGTGGTGGTCTGCACCAACGAAGGCAATGCGGATCTCTCGGCCAACGTGCCGCCCGTGCACATCGTCTCGATGGGCATCGAGAAGCTGATTCCGCGCATCTCCGATCTGGGCGTGTTCATCCGCATGCTCTCGCGCAGCGCGCTGGGTTCGCCGATCACGCAATACACCTCGCATTTCCGCGCGCCGCGCGAGGGCGCCGAGATGCACTTCATCCTCGTCGACAACGGCCGCAGCGCGCGGCTTGCAATGCCGGACTTCTGGTACTCGCTCAAATGCATCCGCTGCGGCGCGTGCATGAATACCTGCCCGGTCTACCGGCGCAGCGGCGGCCTTTCGTATGGCAGCACCTATGCGGGGCCGATTGGCGCGATCATGAACCCGACCTTCGACCTGAAGCGCTTTAGCGCCTTGCCGTTCGCGTCCACGCTCAACGGCAGCTGCACGAACGTATGCCCCGTGAAGATCAACATTCACGAGCAGATCTATCAGTGGCGCGAGGTGATCGCCGCGCAGCACGAAGTGCCGTTCGTGAAGCAGGAAGTGCTCAAGATGGCGGGGCGGCTGCTCGGGAGTCCGAAGATGTATCGAGCGGCCGTGGCGTCGCTCGACGGTGCGCTGCGGCGCCTGCCCAATTTCGTGCTCTACAACCCGCTCAATATCTGGGGCCGGCAGCGCACGCTGCCGCACGTACCGTCCACGACCTTTCATGCGTGGTACCGCAAGAACCGCAAAGACGGCAAAGGTGGCAAAGGCAGCAAGGGAGGCGGCGATGGCGAGTCGTGAAGCGTTCCTCGCGCGCGTGCGCGCCGCGCAGCCCGCAGCCGAGGCGCTGCCGGAGGTGCCCCTGTTCGACACGCCGCCCGGCGACTTGCGTGCGCGCTTTGGCGCCGCACTCGCGCTGATGGGCGGGAAAGAGGAGCAGGCCGAATCGGGCGAGGCCGTGCTCGCGCTGATACGCGAGCGCTTCGGCGCGCAGGCCTCGATCGCGTCGGCGGCCCCCGAGGTGCAGGGCACGCGTGCGCTCGACACGGCCACGCCGCCCGTGTCGCTCGAAGACGTGGAGGTGGGCGTCGTGCGGGCGCGCTTCGGCGTGGCGGAAACGGGCTCGGTGTGGCTTTCCGAGCGCGAGTACGTGGTGAATGCGCTGGGCTACCTCGTGCAGCATCTCTACGTGCTGCTCGATCCGGGCGAACTCGTGGCGGGTCTTCAGGATGCCTACCGGCGCGACGATTTTCGCGGCGCGCGCTATGCGGCGCTGGTGACGGGGCCCTCCGCGACGGCCGATATCGAGGGCGTGCTCATACAGGGCGCGCAAGGGGTGAGATCGCTGACCGTGGTATGGATGGCGGCGCGCTGAAATCGTCGCGCGGATAACAATGATCATCCACGTTCTACTCCTGAGCGGCTTTTTGCTGGCGAGCATCGCCGTGGTGCAGGCCGTGAGCCTGCGCTTCGCGCTCTCCGAATCGGTGCTGCTGGCCGCTTGGGGCTTCGCGCTTGGCGGCATCTATCTCGTGAGTGGCGAGGCCTGGCCGCAACTGGCCACTAGCGTCTTCACGCCGGCGCTCGCGCCGCGCTTGCCGCCCGAAGCCTATTTGTGGATCTTCCTGCCACTCTTGCTGTTTCAGGCCGCGCTGAGCGTGAACGTGCGCGAAATGCTCGGCGACGCCGCGCCCATTCTGCTGCTTGCCGTAGTGGCTGTCTTCGTTGCCACGGCGATGGTGGGGGGCGCGATCGGCCTGACCGGCCTTGGCCCGCTCACCGATGGCCTGCTGCTGGGCGCGATGATCGCGACCACGGACCCCTCCGCCGTGCTCGCCGTGTTCCGCGAAGTGGGCGCGCCCGAGCGTCTCGTGCGCCTCGTGGAAGGCGAGAGCCTGCTCAACGACGCGGCCGCCATCGCCATTGCGACCGTGCTGATCGCCGCTATCACCGGCGACACCGCCGCCGCAACGGGCGGCGCCGCGCTGCGCACGCTCGCCATCGAATTGCTCGGCGGCCTGGCGGTGGGCGCGCTGGCCGGGCGCGCGTTCGCGTATCTGCTGCCGGCGCTCGGCGGAGAGGGCAAGGCCGAGATCTCGCTGAGTTTTGCGCTGCCGTATCCGCTCTATCTGTTCGCCGATCAAACGCTCCATGTCTCCGGCGTGGTCGCGGTGGTGGCGGCGGGGCTCGTCATCAGCGGGCTTGGCCGCACGCGGCTTTCACCCGTGAACTGGCAGCATCTGCAGCTGATCTGGGAGCAGGTGGCGGCCATGGCGGGCGCGGCCATCTTCTTGCTCGCGGCCATGCAGATTCCGGCCACGCTGCGCGACGCGCACTGGCTCGATCTCATCGCGCTTGTGGTCGTGGTGGTGACGGCGCTGGTGGCACGCCTCGTCGTGGCGTTCGGCATGCTGCCGCTCTTGAGCCGCCTGAAGCTCACCGAGCCCGTAAGCGCCGCGTACAAGCTCGTGATCGCATGGGGCGGGCTGCGCGGCGCGGTCACGCTCGTGCTCGCGCTCGGCCTCGCGCGCAACGAGGCGTTGCCCGAGACCACGCGCCGCTTCGTGGCCATCCTCGCCACCGGCTTCGTGCTCGTGAGCCTGATCGTGAACGGCTCGTCGCTCAAGCTGCTCATCAAGCGGCTCAAGCTCGATCTGCTTTCGCCGCAGGAGGAAGCGCTGCAGCAGCAGGCGGTGCGGCTGTCTTCGCTGGGCGTGTCCGAGCAGGTGCATCTGGCGGCGCGCACCTTCCGCATACCCGAGTCGATCGCCGACGATGCCTGCAACAGCTTCAGGCACAGCATCGACCTGAGCGCGACGGCCTTCGATATCGAGGCGGCGCTCACCGAGCGCGAGCGCCTTGCCATCGGGCTCGCCACGCTCGCGAGCAAGGAGCGCGACCTGATTCCCCGGTACGGCAGCGGCATCATCACGATCCGCAATCTCGACGCCATGATGCGCAACACCGACGCGATGATCGAGGCCGCCCGCGAAAGCGGGCGCATCGGCTACCAGCGCGCGGCGGCGAAGATACTCGCCGAGACGCCGGGGCTGCGCGTCGCGCGCTTCGTGGCGCGCTGGCTGCATATCAACCAGCCGTACGCGGACGCGCTCGCCGATCAGTTCGAACTCCTGATGTGCCGCCGCGTGGTGCTGCACGAGCTGCTGGAATTCGCCGATGCGAGTCTCACGCCGCTGCTGGGCGAGCGGTTGGCCAAATTGCTCCGCACGATACTCAAGAGTCGCATCGAGAAGGCCGAGCGCGGGCTGGACAACGTGCGGCGCTGCTTTGGCGGGAACGGTGCGGACGTGCTCGAGCGCCGCATGATGCTGCTCTACGCGCTGCGCGAGGGACGCGCGCGCGTGGTGGCGATGTATGAGGACCGCTCGATTTCGAAGGAGATTTACGATTCGATCCGCCGCGAACTGGACGCGGCATGGAAGCGGGCGGTGCCGCGCGCGCATCCGGACTTGCTGCTAGGGAAAGGTGCGGATGCGCACGCGGTGGATGCTGGCGAGCCGGACATATTCGCTGAGACTGGCGCGGACGCTCACATCAACGCCCAGACAACGCAAGTAGCGCCGACGCCCGAATTGCACGGCACGGCGGCGCCCGTCTCGGCGGCAGCACGCGGCGAGACTCCCGATACCGCCGATAGCGCCGCAAACGAAGCACAGCGTGGTGCTGCGCCATGACTGAAATCGAGAGCGCACTGCTGGTGTTCGTACTGCTGCTGGGCGGCACGGGGCTCGGCTTACTGCTCAAGCCGTTGCTGCCCGAAGAGCATCGCAAGCATGAAACGGTGCAGCTCGTGCAACTGGTGCTCGGCATGCTCGTGACGTTCGCGGCGCTGGTGCTGAGCTTGCTGATCGCGTCCGCGAAGACGAGCTACGACACGGCCACCGACGACATGCGCGCCTACTCGGCGGACCTGATTCAGCTCGACGATCGCCTGCGCGACTACGGTCCCGATGCCGCCGCCGCGCGCGCCGCCCTGCGCAGCTACACCGCGGCGGCCGTTGCCTCCACGTGGCCACAGGAGACCCCGCCGCCCGGCGACTACTATCCGCGCGTGCAACCCGCGACCGACGGCGAAATCGAAAGCGAGACGCTCGGCGCGCTGCTCAATACGGTCGGCCAACAGATCGGCCGTTTCGAGCCGCGTGACCGCTATCAGGCCGCGCTCGCGGCGCGCCTGACCGATCTGTTCGGGCGCGTGCGCGATGCGCGCTGGCGCCTGATCGAAGAGGCGCACGCCACCATCTCGCCGCCCTTCTTCGCGATGCTCACCTTGTGGCTCATGCTGATCTTCCTGAGCTTCGGCCTGATCGCGCCGCATAACGCGCTCGCCTTGGTGATGATCGTGCTGGGTGCGGTGTCGATTTCGTCGACGGTGTATGTGATCGTCGATTTCGACACGCCGTTTACGGGGGAGATCGTGATTCCGAGTGAATCCATGCGCGACGCGCTCGCGCATATGAACCGCCCGCTCGTGCCGCAGGTGCAGCAGCCGTGACGCGTGGGCTGCCGCTGGTGCCATCGCGTGGCTTTGCATCACGCCTTCGCATCGTGTCGCTTCGAGCTACGCGGTACGCTAGACTCGCTCTTCGATTCGAGCATGGAAAAGGAGGTGCCCGATGCTGCGCAAGACCCTCAACGCGTCGCGGCTGCAGGAGGAGGTGAAGCGCCGGATTCACCGGCTCCAGGAAGTCGTGGACGACGGCGTGAAGATCGGCGTGCCGCGTCCACAACTGCAGACCCCCGATCGCACGGGCTGCAACTGGACGATGCGCAATTTCGGCAACGCGGCGGGGTTCGAGGCGAGCATCGCCGGTGTGCTCGCGCAGGTGCAGGCGGAGTACAACCTCGCGGCGTCTGGCGAGGAGGAGAGCGAGGCGCCGCGCGCGCCAGTTGACGATCCGTTTGGCGGGACGCACGCGCCGGCGAGCGTTGATCCGTTCGGTGAACCCAAGCCCGCGCCGGCAGCGAATCCGTTCGGCGAGGTCAAGCCGTCCGACGCCTCGAAGGCGGGCGATGATCCATTCGGTACGCCTTCGTCCGGGAAGGAAAGCACCACTGAACCGGCGCCGCGCAAGCGCCCTGCGAACCCGTTCGGCGACGATTGACGCCGCCTCACGCGCCGCTTTTGACGCTACCTCTCAGGCTGCCTGCTACCTGAGTTCGCGGCGTTCAGCTTTCCTCAGCCGCCTTGCGCGGGCGGCGTGCACGCGCCGTTGACTTCTTCGGCGCTTTTGCTTTCTTCCTGGCGGGCTCGTGGTCCGCGTCGGCTTCGGGCGCGGGCTGCTCCGTCACCTCGCGCGGCTCCGCATCGGCTTCCTGCGCTGCCGGCTGGGCGGCCTTCTTGCGCGCGGTGCTCTTGCGCGATGCGGTCTTGCGTGCGCGCCGTGGTGCTTCAGGCGCTTCGGCTGCCTCAGGGGCATCAGGCGCTTGACGTGCCGCGGCTGGCGTCTCGACGGCCGTGCTTTCTTGCGCGCCGCCCGGCGGCTGTCCGAAGAGCGGCATGTCGTCTGCGTGCCGCGCGTCGTCGTGCCCGTGCGCGTGTTCACGCGCGCGCTCGCGTGCGTGCGCGCCATGCGATTGCTTCTCGGCGGCCTCGGTGAAGAGGTCGCCGTTCGACATCGCCGCGCTGGCCTCGGACTCGCGCGTGTGCTCGAATTCGAACGACACATGCGCCTCGGCCGTTTCCTGCATTTCGCGTGTTTCGCGCGTGTCGCTCGCTTCGCGCGCCTGCTCGTGCCCATTCTCGCCCGCCGCAGCCGCGCCGCGGCCACCGCGCCGGCCCTTGCGTCGCGAGCGCGACTCGTCCGCACGCGGCGCCGGGGCTTCTTCGGCCGGGCTCGCGCTCGCCGTGCTCGCCGGCTGGCTCGTGCGCGTCACGTAGGTGCCCGACTTCTCGTCGCGGCCCACTTCGAGCAGGCCGCGCGCCTGCGCTTCGTCGAGCAGGTTGCCGAATGCGCGGAAGCCGTAGCGCGCCTCGTTGAAATCGGGCCGCCGCCGCTTGATGGCGCTCTTGAGCACCGAGGCCCAGATCTTGCCGCTGTCGCCGCGTTCGTAGCCGAGCGCGTCGAGCGTCTCGACCACTAGCGTGATCGCCTTGGACTTGCGTTCCTCGCCGCGCTCCTCGGCGTTCTCGGCGGCGCTTTCGGCGGTGTTGCGCCGATCGTCGCCGGCCTGGCGCTTCGCGTTCGCGCCGCTTTCGCCGCGGGCCCTGGCGCGCTCCTTTTGCTCGCGCGCGAGCTCGCGCACGAGGTCGTCGTAGAAGATGAACTCGTCGCAGTTCGCGACGAGCAGGTCCGAGGTCGAATGCTTCACGCCCACGCCGATCACCTTCTTGGCGTTTTCGCGCAGCTTGGAGACGAGCGGCGAGAAGTCGGAGTCGCCGCTCACGATCACGAAGGTGTCCACGTGCGACTTCGTATAGCAGAGGTCGAGCGCGTCCACGACGAGGCGGATGTCGGCGGAATTCTTGCCCGACTGGCGCACGTGCGGAATCTCGATGAGCTCGAAGCTCGCTTCGTGCATCGACGCCTTGAAGCCCTTGTAGCGGTCCCAGTCGCAATAGGCCTTCTTCACGACAATGCTGCCCTTGAGCAAGAGCCGCTCGAGCACGGGCTTGATATCGAAGCGGTCGATCTTCGCGTCGCGCACGCCGAGCGCGACGTTCTCGAAGTCGCAGAACACCGCCATGCTGACGTTTTCCTGGGGGGAGGCCATGTGATTCGTTCGTTCCATCTACAGTTCGAACGCACATGATAGCCCCTCGGCGTGACACCGGCGGAAAACCCAGCCAGCCGCCACGCATGCGCACATAACGGCGCTCACATGCCGTCCATCTCTGGAGGGCGCTGGTCAGGCCATGCGGTTGTGTGCGCGCACATAGTTCATTTGGACGATGCAGGCGTTTTAACGGGAGATCAGCATCGTTTTTCACGCGTTCGTCACATACGCTGCCTAATCTTCGCGGCTCCAAACCACGTGCATGCAGCGCGTGCTCACAAAGAATCCCACAACAACTCCACAAAACAGAGGACATCCATGGCTTTACGTTTCCGGGGCAAGCTCTGGGCGCTTTACGCGTCCGTTTTTGCTGCGCTTTTCGCGGCGCTCTTCGTGAGCGCCTGCGGTTCCTCCTCAACGCCGGCCGCGACCGGCCAGCAGCAAATCCGCCACGTATTCGTCATCACGCTCGAAAACGAGAACTACGCGAGCACCTTCGGCTCCAGCTCGAAGGCGCCGTATCTGTCCCAGACCCTGGCTTCGCAGGGGGCGGTCGTGCAGAACTACTACGGCACGGGCCACGTGAGCCTCGACAACTACATCGCCATGGTGAGCGGCCAGGCGCCCACGCCGCAAACCGATAACGACTGCTCGGACTATGAGGACTACAACCTGACCGGGATGACCTCCGATGGTCAGGCGATCGGCACGGGCTGCGTGTTCCCGGCGAGCATCAAGACACTGCCCGATCAGTTGAAGGCGGCGGGCTACACGTGGAAGGGCTACGCGGAGGACATGGGCAACGACCCGGCGCGCGAAGCCGCCACCTGCGGCCACCCGGCCCTGAACACCGCGGATCAGACGCAGCGCGCCGAAGCGCCGAGCGCGGCCGTGCCGGAGGGCGACCAGTACGCGACGCGCCACAATCCGTTCATGTACTTCCACTCGATCATCGACTCGTCCGACTGCGGGACGAACGTGGTGAACCTGAACCATCTGCAAAACGATCTGCAATTGATCGCGACCACGGCCAACTTCAACTTCATCACGCCGAACCTGTGCGACGACGGCCACGACTCGCCGTGCGTGAACGGCCAGCCGGGCGGCCTCACGAGCGCCAACGCGTTCCTGCAAAAGTGGGTGCCCATTATCACGGCCTCGCCTGCGTTCAAGCAGGACGGACTCCTGATCATCAATTTCGATGAGAGCAGCTACGCGAGTCAGACGCTGAACACGAGCACGAAGCCGGCCACGCTGACGCTGACCTATGCGGGCGACACCTGCTGCAGCGAACAGCCGGGGCCTAACCTCGCGGCGTTCCCGCAGTCGCAGGCATACGGCTCGGTGTCGGCCAGCGCGATTCCGGGTCTGCCGGCAGCGCTCGGCGACATCTCGCTCGTCCTGGCGAAGTCGAACTACGGCGGGGACCAGACGGGCGCCGTGATGATCTCGAGGTTCATCAAGCCGGGCACGGTCTCGACGGTGCCGTACAACCACTACTCGATGCTCAAGAGCATCGAGGACATCTTCGGCCTCAGTCATCTCGGCTATGCGGGGCAGACCGGGCTCGTGGGCTTCGGCAACGACATCTTCACGAACCTGTAAGCCTATGACCGACCGTTGTTTCGTGACCGGGGCCGCGACCCGGGCGGCGCGCCGCGTCGTCAAGGCTGCGCGCTCCATACCCGCTCGCGCCGCTATGGCGGCGGTAGCGGCCGGCATGGCCATCGTGGCATCGAGCGCGCCGCAGATGGCCGAGGCGCAGGCCACGCGCATCCCCTCTCCGGCGGCGGCCCCGCAGACCGCGGCAAAGCCCGTCTTCAGCGACACGGCTGCGCTCGGCAAGCTGCTGTTCTACGATCCGTCGCTCTCGGCCTCGGGGCGCATGTCGTGCGCGAGCTGCCACAGCCCCGCGCATGCCTACGGGCCGCCGAACGGCCTCGCCGCGCAGCTCGGCGGCGCCGATCTGCGTTCGCAGGGCACACGCGCCGTGCCGACGCTGCGCTACGTGCTCGACCGCACGCCCATCTGGACGCATGTGCAGGCGGCCAGCCTCGGCGAGCGCTTCGAGGACGACAACTCGCCCGCGGGCGGTTTCGGCTGGGACGGGCGCTTTAACCGCCTGCGCGACCAGGCCACGTTTCCGCTCTTCAATCCCGGCGAGATGGCGAACCGCGACGCGGCTTCGGTTGTCACGAAGCTTGCGGGCGCACCGTACGCGGCACGCTTCAAGCAGGTCTTCGGCGAGACGGTATTCGACTCGCCGCAAGTGGCGTTGCGCGAGGCAATGACGGCAATCGAGCGTTACGAGCTCGAAGAGCCCGACTTTCACCCGTACACGAGCAAGTTCGATTATTACCTCGACGGCAAGGCGCAACTCACCGCGAGCGAGCGGCGCGGCAAGAAGCTCTTCGACGATCCGAACGGCGGCAATTGCGCGTCCTGCCATATCGACCAGCCCGGCGCGAACGGCGCGCATCCGCTCTTCACCGATTTCCAGTTCGAGGCGCTCGGCGTGCCGCGCAATCCCGAGCTGCGGGTCAATCGCGATCCGGCGTACTACGACGAGGGGCTATGCGGGCCGTTGCGCCACGACCTCACCAAGGACCAGACGATGTGCGGCCTCTTCAAGACGCCCACGCTGCGCAATGTGGCGACGCGCCAGGTGTTCTTCCACAATGGCCGCTTCCATACGTTGCGCGACGCGCTGCGCTTCTACGTCGAACGCGATACGAACCCGGAGAAGTGGTATCCGCGTGACGCCCACGGCCAGGTCGTGAAGTTCGACGACTTGCCGCCGGCCTTGCGCCGCAACGTCGACACCATCGATGCGCCGCTGACCAGCAAACCCGGTGACAAGCCCGTCTGGAACGCGCGCGACATTGACGATGTGATCGCCTTCCTGAAGACGCTCGACGACGGCTACCGGCCCGGCGCGCAGCCGCCGCACGGGCCGTGATCCCGCTGCTTCACGCCGCCCGCGTGGCCGGCGGCGTGAAGCCGAGCAGGGCGCTCGCGGCAGCCGCTTCGCGGCGCAGCGCGTCGGCCACGGGGCTCTCGGGCGACGCGTCGAAGCCGCCGGTTGCGCCGAGCGCCGTGAGCACGGCACAGATCCGGCCGGTGTGATCGAAGAGCGGCACGGACACGGCGCTGATGCCCTTGAGGTTCGTGTCCTTCACGCTCGCGCAGCGGTGCGCTTCGATTTCGGCCTGCACCGCGCGGCGCAATCTTTCGACTGGGGCGGGGGCGTGCGTTTCGTTGTCCGTATCGTCCCGCGCTTTATCCGGTTCGAGCAGTGCGCGCAACGCAGGGGCCGAATGCCTGAATTCTTCCTGCGCCAGCGCGAGCACGCGCGAGTCGTCGAGCAGCCCGAGAAAGACGCGGCCCGTGGACGACCACAGCAGCGACATCACCGACCCCACACGCACGTTCACCGTGACCGGCAGACCCGGCTCCTCGAAGCGCACGATCGTGGGTCCCATATTGCCCATCACCGCGACGAACGAGGTCACCTCCAGCGCCTCGCGCAACCGCACGAGCGCGGGCTCGGCCGCGCGCACGGGATCGGCCTGGCGCATCGCCGCCACGCCGATCATCATGGCTTCGGCGCCGAGCAGATACTGCTGTGTTGCGCTGTCTTGCGCGACGAGCCCTTCCTCGATGAGACTCACCAGATAGCGGTGCACCTTGGCGGGACTCTCGCCCACGTAGCCCGCGAGCCCCGAGAGGCTTGCGCGGCCGCCCAGGCGCGCGAGGCCCTTGAGCACGGCCATGCCGGTTTGCGCGGACTGCACGCGCTGGCGGCGCTCGCGCGTCGCTGCGCCGGCGGGCGCGGGTGTTATGGATGCGGCTTTTTTAATCATTCAGCGATCCTGGTGACGCCGCCCCGCCATACGCGTGACGGCATGCGTGGAGGTTAACCCCTATCTTTACGTTACGCAATGCGTACTAGAGTTACGCAAAACGATATCGGCGCAACGTTGCAGGAGGCAGCACCATGAGCGAGACACCCGGCGATACCGCTGCGCCGCCGCCGGATTTCCGGCCCCAAAATGCGGCGGCAGGGCGTTGCCCCGTTCCCCACGGGGCTCACGCGGCCCCGGCCGCCGCCGCGCGCTGCCCGGTAAGCGCGAACGCTGCAGCCTTCGACCCGTTCAGCGACGGCTACCAGCAGGACCCGCCCGAATACGTGCGCTGGGCGCGCGAGCAGGAGCCCGTGTTCTACAGCCCGCAGCTCGGCTACTGGGTGGTCACGCGCTACGACGACATCAAGGCGATCTTCCGCGACAACCTCACGTTCTCGCCCTCCATCGCGCTCGAAAAGATCACGCCAACCGGGCACGAAGCCAACGCGGTGCTCGAGTCGTACGGCTACGCCATGAACCGCACGCTCGTGAACGAAGACGAGCCGGCGCACATGCCGCGTCGCCGCGTGCTGATGGAGCCGTTCACGCCCGAACATCTGAAGCGCCACGAACCGATGGTGCGGCGCCTCACGCGCGAATACGTCGACCGTTTCATCGATTCGGGCCGCGCCGATCTCGTCGACGAAATCCTCTGGGAAGTGCCGCTCACGGTGGCGCTGCATTTTCTCGGCGTGCCCGAGGAAGACATGGACATGCTGCGCCGCTACTCGATCGCGCACACGGTCAACACCTGGGGCCGCCCGCGCCCTGAAGAGCAGGTGGCGGTGGCGCACGCGGTGGGCAACTTCTGGCAGTTCGCGGGCAAGGTGCTCGAGAAGATGCGCCAGAATCCCGAGGGCCCCGGCTGGATGCAATACGGCATCCGCAAGCAGCAGGCGCATCCCGAGGTCGTCACGGATTCCTATCTGCATTCGATGATGATGGCGGGCATCGTGGCGGCGCACGAGACCACGGCGAACGCCACGGCCAACGCGATGAAGCTGCTGCTGCAGCATCCGCGCGTGTGGCGCGAGCTCTGCGAAGACCCGAGCCTGATACCGAACGCGGTGGAGGAGTGCCTGCGCCACAACGGCTCGATCGCGGCGTGGCGGCGTCTGGCGACGAAAGATGTACAGTTCGGCGGCATCGACATTCCGGCGGGCTCGAAGCTCCTGATCGTGACGTCGTCGGCGAATCACGACGAGCAGCATTTCGCCGACGCCGACTTGTTCGATATCCGGCGGGAGAATGCGAGCGACCACGTCACGTTCGGCTATGGCGCGCACCAGTGCATGGGCAAGAACCTCGCGCGCATGGAGATGCAGATTTTTCTCGAGGAATTCACGCGCCGGCTGCCGCATATGCGTCTGGCCGGTCAGCAGTTTACTTACGTGCCCAATACGTCGTTTCGGGGTCCGGAGCATCTTTGGGTGGAATGGGACCCCGCGCAGAACCCCGAGCGCACGAATCGTGCGTTGCTGGGCGCGCGCTCGCCGGTGCGCATCGGCGAGCCGTCGTCGCATGCCTTGAGCCGCCCGGTGGTGGTCGAGCGCGTGGAGACCGTGGCGGAGGGCATCGTGCGGCTGCGTCTGGCCGCATCCGAGGGCGCGACGTTGCCGCGCTGGGCGCCCGGTGCGCATATCGACGTGGAATGCGGCACTGAGTTCGGCATAGCCGCCGACGAATTGGGCAAAAGCGGCCATGAAGGGCTGTCGCGCCAGTATTCGCTGTGCGGCGACCCCGCCGACACGGGCGCGTTCGAAATCGCCGTGTTGCGCGAAACGCGGAGCCGCGGCGGTTCCGCGTGGATTCACGACGCGCTGCGCGAGGGCATGCGTCTGAGGATCCGTGGGCCGCGCAATCATTTCCGGCTTGACGAGACGCGCGAGGCGGGGCACCGCGCCATTTTCATCGCGGGCGGCATCGGTATTACGCCGATCAGCGCGATGGCGCGCCGCGCGCGCGAACTCGGCATCGACTACGTGTTGCACTACAGCGGCCGATCGCGCCGGACCATGGCGTTCGTCGACGAATTGGCGCAGTTGCATGGCGAACGGCTGCATCTCTACGCCTCCGATGAAAGCACGCGCAACGACTTCGGCGCGCTGCGCGTGGACGAGCACACGCGCGTTTACGCGTGCGGCCCGGCGCGCATGCTCGACGCGCTCGAGGCCGCGAGCGCTGCGTGGCCCGCAGACGCTTTGCGCATGGAGCACTTCGCCGCGAGCGCCGGCAAGCTCGATCCGGCGAACGAGCACGCCTTCGAGGTCGAGCTCAAGGATTCGGGCGTCGTGCTCGAGGTGGGCGCGGACCAGACCGTGCTCGAGGCCCTGCGCCGCGCAAATATCGACGTGCAGAGCGACTGCGAGGAAGGCCTGTGCGGCTCGTGCGAAGTGCGCGTGCTGGCGGGCGAGATCGATCATCGCGATGTCGTGCTCACGCGCGCCGAACGCGAGGCGCAGACCCGCATGATGACCTGCTGCTCGCGCGCACGCGGCAAACGGCTGATACTGGAGCTTTAGGGCGTGAGCGCGAGCGTACCGGGTCCCGAGCACGAATATTACGTTTTGCTGACGATATCGCGGCTGCTGGCAGGAGCCGCAAGCAGGATGAACATCGGGGCTATTGCCGACTTCCGGCCAGACGAATGCCGGCTTCTTTGAAAACGAATTGTTGGCTGCGCGCCGCTCCACCACACTGAGAACTGTCGCGAGGCGGCGCGTGCACGCGTGCCGTGAGAGAACCGAGAGAGCAAAGACAGGAGGCGAAGGTGGTGACAGGCGTGGCGCGGGCGGCGCGCAAGATCAGCGACATCGCGCGGCACTGGGCGCAGGCGGCGCCCGAGGCCACGGCGATACGCGAAGAGGGCCGCGAGACCGGCTTCGGCCAGCTCTGGCGCAACGTGGAGGCGGCGCAGCGCTTTTTGCGCGCGCAGGGCGTGGGCACCGGCGACCGCGTGATGGTCGTGGCCGAGAACTGCTCGGCCGTTATCACCTTGCTGTTCGCGCTTTCGGAAATCGGCGCGTGGCCGGCCATCGTCAACGCGCGGCTCTCGGAGCGCGAGATCGAGACGATCCGCGCGCATTGCGGGCCGCGGCTGATCCTCTTCACGCATGCGGCTTCGCCCGACGCGCTGCGTCACGGCGTGCGCCAGCGCGCGAAAGAAATCGCGCCAGAGGGGCTCGGCCCGCTGATGATGGCGGACCCCGACCCGCAAGCCGTGAGCGAGCCCGATGCGCTTGCCCACGAAGTGGCGCTCCTCATCTACACCTCGGGCACGACGGGCCAGCCCAAGGGCGTGATGGCCACGCATCGCGGGCTGCTGCATTTCGCGCATGTGTCCGCCACTTCCCGCGACATGACGGCCGCCGACTGCGCCTATGCGGTCATGCCGATGTCGCACATTTTCGGCCTTGCCACGCTGCTGCTCGCCACCTTCGAGGCGGGCGCGAGCCTGTATCTGGCCACGCGCTTCTCGGCGGAAGAGGTGGTGAAGGCGTTGCGCGCCTCGGAAATCTCCATCCTGCAGGGCGTGCCCACGATGTTCACGCGGATCGTCGCGTGGGCGCGCGAGCATGGCGGCGCGGTGCAGGCGCCGCGCCTGCGCTATCTCTACACGGGCGGCGGCCCGCTCGATCCCACGCTCAAGCAGCAAGTGGAAGCGCTCTTCGGCATGCCGCTGCATCACGGCTACGGCATGACCGAGTACGCGGGCTCGCTCTTCATCACGCGCATGGACCGGCCGCGCAAGGACACGTCCTCGGGCGAGATCGTCGAAGGCGCGGAACTGCGCATTGTGGGCCCCGACGGCCGCGAAGTCGCGCAGGGCGAGGCGGGCGAGCTATGGGTGCGTGGCCCCGGTGTCATGCATGGCTATTATCGCGAGCCCGCGCTCACGGCTGAAGCGATCGACGCCGATGGGTGGCTCAAGACCGGCGACCTCGGGCGGCTCGAAGCCGATGGCGCGCTCTTTATCGTCGGGCGCTCGAAGGACCTCATCATCCGCTCGGGCTTCAACGTCTACCCCATCGAAGTGGAGTCGGTCATCAACACCTGGGAGGCCGTGCGCCTCTCAGCCGTGGTGGGCCGCACCGATGCCGAAGGCAACGAGGAAGTCGTGGCCTTCGTGGAGCCCAAAGAGGGCGCGACGCTCGATATCGAGGCGCTGCAGCGCTATATCGGCGAGCGGCTTTCGCCTTACAAGCGGCCCGTGCAGATCGTGCCCATCGACATGATTCCCACCACCGCGAGCGGCAAGCTCCAAAAGCAGCCGCTGCGCGAGCTGGCTGCGCGCCGCCGCTAGCGCGTCGTTCCAATTCGAAGCGGCGCGCTTTTGTCCGGAGCTTTGACCGGAACGAGGCGCTGCCGAACTCAACTCATAAGGGATGCCAATAATGATTCGCGACCAGGAAACGATGAACGTGCTGCTCGATAACGTCGCGCGCTTCGTGCGCGAGCGCCTCGTGCCGAACGAGGAGCGCGTGGCGGAAACCGACGAGATTCCCGCCGACATCGTGAACGACATGAAATCGATGGGCCTGTTCGGCCTCACGATTCCGGAGGCCTACGGCGGCCTCGACCTGACGATGGAAGAAGAAGTGCTCGTGATGTTCGAGCTCGGCAAGACTTCGCCCGCGTTTCGCTCGATCATCGGCACGACGGTGGGTATCGGCTCGCAGGGCATCGTGATCGACGGCACCGAGGAGCAAAAGTCAACTTGGCTGCCGAAGCTCGCAACCGGCGAGGTCATCGCGAGCTTCGCGCTCACGGAGCCGGGCTCGGGCTCCGATGCGGCCTCGCTCAAGACGCGCGCCGAGCGCCACGGCGACCACTACGTCGTGAACGGCACCAAGCGCTTCATCACCAATGCGCCGCAGGCGGGCATGTTTACGCTGATGGCGCGCACCAATCCCGACGAGCCGCGCGCGGGCGGCATCACGGCCTTCATCGTCGATGCGAAGACGCCCGGCATCAGCTTCGGCAAGCGCGACCGCAAGATGGGCCAGAAGGGCGCGCATACCTGCGACGTGATCTTCGAGGACGTGAAGGTGCCGGCCGGGAATATTATCGGCGGCAAGGAGGGCGTGGGCTTCAAGACCGCGATGAAAGTGCTCGACAAGGGCCGCATCCATATCGCCGCGATCTGCGTGGCGGTGGCGCAGCGCATGCTCGACGACGCCTTGCGCTATGCGATGGAACGCGAGCAATTCGGCCAGCCGATCGGCGAATTCCAGCTCGTGCAGGCCATGCTCGCGGACAGCCAGGCCGAACTCTATGCCGCGCGCTGCATGGTGCTCGACGCGGCGCGCCGCCGCGACGAAGGCAGGAACGTGAGCACCGAGGCCGCATGCGCGAAGCTCTTCGCCTCGGAGATGTGCGGCCGCGTGGCCGACCGCGCGGTGCAGATTTTCGGCGGCGCGGGCTATATGGCCGACTACGGCATCGAGCGCTTCTATCGCGACGTGCGCCTGTTCCGCATCTACGAAGGCACGAGCCAGATTCAGCAGATCGTCATCGCGCGCAACATGATGCGCGACGCGCAAGCGCTTTGATTCGCGAAGGCGGCGGCGCGAGGTTCGCCGCCGCTCTTTCGCGGATTCAGCCCCGAAATAGCGGGCAAAACGGGAGATTCATTCAAGCCGGCCGATGCCGTCGGCCACCAGCAGATCGACGAGCTTGCGCGCGAAGAGGGGCAGCGCCTCCCGCTCGGCCACGCAGATCTGCAGCTTGCGCACGGCCCACTCGTTGGTGAACGGCACGATCTTGAGCGCCATGGTCTGCGCGTGGCGGCGCGCGGTGCCCTCGGGCAGCACGCCGATGCCGATGTTCGCTTCAATCATGCGGCACGCGGCCTCGAAGTTGCTGACCTGAATGCGCCAACGGATGGTGCGCTGCAAGTCCGAAGAGGCGCGCTTGAGAAAGGCATAGATTGCACTGTCGTCGGGCGGGCCCACGAAGTCGTAGTCGAGCGTCTGGGCGAAGTCGATCTCGCTCGCCTGCGCGAGCGGGTGCGAGAGCGCGGTCGCGAGCACGAGACGGTCGCGCCGGTAGGGCATGACTTCGAGCCCCTCGGTGCGCACGTCGCCGGCCACGATGCCGATATCGATGGTGCCGTCCTGCACGGCGCGCACGATGTCGGGGCTCAACCGCTCGTGGATATCCACGTACACATCCGGATGATTGATGAGGTAGGTGCGCAGCACGGCGGGCAGGAACTCGCTCATGGCCGTGGTGTTCGCGAACACGCGCACATGCCCCTTCACGCCCTGCGAGTACTCCTGCAGGTCGCCCCGCAATTGCTCCAGTTGCTTGAGCACGCGCCGCGCATGCGCGAGCAGCGTCTCGCCGGGCGCCGTGAGCGTCACCCCCTGGCTCGTGCGCGAGAGCAGTTTCACGCCGACTTGCTCTTCGAGATTCTTGATGCGCGTGCTGGCCGCGGGCAGCGAGAGATGCGCGCGTTCCGCGCCGCGCGTGAGGCTGCTGGCCTCTGCCACGTGCGTGAAGAGCTTCAGGTCGACAAGATCGAAATGCATGGTTTCGCCCAGTAGTGCCTTGGTGCTTGGGTGACCGCGGGGCCGGCGCCGCCACTGTCAACGTTCGTTCGAACGAGATTGTGCGAGCAGCGCACAAGCGGCAAGACTCTGCGGATCTTGCGCATTATTGCGTCGCAGCGCAACACGCGCCATTAGCGGAATTACGGGTTAATCCTGGACGAATCGGGCATTCGGCATATCCAAATTGTGCCCGCGCGTACGTTGCGTCAAGCTGCAAACACGACAAACGGCGCGGCAAACCGCGAGACGGCGCGCGCCGACACAGCAGATTCATTGGAACGAATGCCCGTGCAACGCGGGACGGAGGAGCACGAACGATGACAACGCAACGGATGCTGGAAGGCAAGGTGGTGGTGGTGACGGGCTCGGGCGGCGGCATTGGCCGCGACATCGCGTTGGCGATGGCGCGCCAGGGCGCCAGGGTCGTGGTCAACGACGTGGGCGCATCGCTCTCGGGCGAGGGCCACAACGACGGCCCCGCGCAGGCCGTGGTCAACGAGATCGAGGCGTTCGACGGTCAGGCCACCGCGAACACGGACAGCGTGGCCGATGCCGCGGGCGCGGCGCATATCGTCCAAAACGCGCTCGACGTGTTCGGCCGCATCGACTGCGTGGTGAACAACGCGGGCATTTTGCGCGACCGCTTCTTCCACAAGATGAGCGAGGAGGAGTTCGATTCGGTCGTGAAGGTCCACCTGTACGGCTCTTACTACGTGTCGCGCGCCGCCGCCGACCACTTCAAGGACCAGCGCAGCGGCGCCTTCGTGCATATGACCTCGACCTCGGGCCTGATCGGCAATCGCGCGCAGGCCAACTACAGTGCGGCGAAGCTGGGCATTGCGGGGCTCTCGAAGTCCATCGCGCTCGATCTGCAGAAGTTCGGCGTGCGATCGAACTGCATTGCTCCGTTCGCGTGGAGCCGCATGATCAACTCGATCAAGATCGATTCGCCGGAGCAGGAAGCGCGCGTCGAAAAGATCAAGCAGATGACGCCCGCGAAGATCGCACCGCTCGCGGTGTTCCTCGCAAGCGAGCAGGCCGCCGATGTCACGGGGCAGATCTTTGCCGTGCGCAACAACGAGATCTTCCTGATGAGCCAGCCGCGTCCCGTGCGCTCCGTGCATCGCGGCGAAGGCTGGACGCCCGAGACGATCGCTCAGCACGCCATGCCGGCGCTGCGCGGCTCGTTCCATGAACTCGACGTCTCGGCCGACGTCTTCAGCTGGGACCCGGTCTGATGTCGCGCGCCGCGCGTGTCGTCGAGGCAGACGCGCTCGATTTCGCGCAATACGTACGCCCCGGCGACCTCGTCGCGTGGGGGCAGTGCGGCGCCGAGCCCTGCACGCTCACGGCGCGGCTGATGGCGCAGCGCAAGGCCATCGCCGCGCAGGGCGGCCAGGGTCGGGCCGGCGGGCGCTTTCGCGTGTTCATTGGCGCGTCGTGGTCCGAGACGCTCGAACCGGCGCATGCAGACGTCGTGGACTTTCTCGCGTATGGCGCGGCAGGCACGAACCGGAGGCTCGAACGCGCGGGCGTCCTCGATATTCTCCCGTGTCATTACTCGCAGTTCCGCGAGACCTTCACGCGCGGGCCGAACCGCGTGGACGTGCTGCTGCTGCAAGTTGCGCCCGCGAACGAGTCGGGCCGCTATAGCCTCTCGATCGCGCATGAATATCTCGTGCCGCTCATCGACACCGCGCGCGTCGTGATTGCCGAAGTGAACGCGGCGGCGCCGTGGACCTACGGTGAGCGCATGCTGCGCGCCGAAGACTTCGACGTGCTCGTGCACACCGAGCGCATGCCGCTCGAAGCGCCGGCGGCACAGGCCGGGGCAGTCGAGGCGCGCATCGCGGCCCACGTGGCGGACCTCGTGGAGGATGGCTCGACGCTGCAGCTCGGGCTTGGCGCGCTGCCCGAAGCGATTGCGGCGCGGCTGGACGACCGGCGCGACCTGGGTGTGCATACGGGCACGATCGGCGACGCGATCGCCGGCCTCGTGCAAGCGGGCGTGGTGACCAACGCGCGCAAGACGCGCGATGTAGGCGTGAGCATCGCGGGCACGATGATGGGCACGCGCCGCGTCTACGGCTTCGCGCATCGCAACGCGCAGGTGCAGTTTCGCTCGACGGCCTATACGCACGACATCGACGTGCTCGGCAGCATCGACCGGTTCGTCACGATCAATTCCGCACTCGAAGTCGATCTGACTGGCCAGGTGAACGCGGAAGTGGCGGCGGGGCGCTATGTGGGCGCAGTGGGCGGCGCGCTCGATTTCATGCGCGGGGCGGCGCGCTCGCGCGGCGGCATGGCCATCGTGGCGCTTGCGTCGAGCACGCGTCACGGCAGCCGCATCGTCGCGCGCTTGTCCGGGCCGGTTAGCACGCCGCGCGGCGATGCTGCCGTGATCGTGACCGAGCACGGCGTGGCTGACCTGCGCGGGCTGACGCTGGCACAGCGCGCCGAGAGGATGCTGGCGATCGCGCCGCCCGAATGCCGCGAGGCGTTAGCGGCCGCGCATCACGTGCAGCGCGACACGCTAGTGGCTTGAATGGGCCAGCCTGGATGACCGATACAGAACGCTAATCGAAAGAATACAGAGGATAACGAAATGAGAAGAGCAGCCATTGTTGCGCCGGTGCGCACGCCGGTGGGCACCTTCGGCGGCAGTCTGCGCCCCGTTGCGGTAGAGACGCTGGCCGCAACGGTGCTGCGCGAGACGATCGCGCGTAGCGGCATCGACGCGGCGCGCATCGAAGACGTAGTCTTCGCGCAGTCGTACGCCAATAGCGAGACCCCTTGCATCGGCCGCTGGGCCGCGCTCGAAGCGGGGCTGCCCGTGCAGGTGCCGGGCATGCAGCTCGACCGCCGCTGTGGCGGCGGCCTGCAAGCCGTGGTGACCGCGGCGATGATGGTGCAGAGCGGCGCTGCCGACGTGGTGGTGGCGGGCGGCGTGGAGAGCATGAGCAATATCGAGTACTACACCACGGACATGCGCTGGGGCGCGCGCTCGGGCTCGGTGCGCATGCACGACCGGCTCGAGCGCGGCCGCGAGCGCTCGCAGCCCGAGGCGCGCTTCGGTTACATCTCGGGAATGATCGAAACGGCCGAGAACCTCGCGAAGGAATACGGGATCACGCGCGAAGAGGCGGACGCCTATGCGGTGCGCAGCCACCAGCGCGCGGCTGCGGCGTGGGAGTCGGGCCGCTTCGCCGGGGAAGTGGTGCCGGTTGCGGTGCCGCAGCGCAAGGGCGACCCCGTGCTGTTCGCGCGCGACGAAGGCGTGCGTACCGATGCGAGCGAGGCGTCGCTCGCGAAGCTCAAGCCGCTCATCGAGGGCGGCACGGTGACGGCGGGCAATGCGAGTCAGCAGAACGACGCGGCGGCGGCTTGCCTCATCGTCGCCGAAGACCAGCTCGACAAGCTCGGCCTCACGCCGCTCGGCTATCTCACGGGCTGGGCCGCGGCGGGCTGCGAGCCCGCGACCATGGGCATCGGCCCCGTGCCCGCCGTGCACAAGCTCTTGCAGAAGACCGGCCTCACGTTCGACCAGCTCGATCTCGTCGAGCTGAACGAGGCGTTCGCATGCCAGGTCCTCGCGGTCCTCAAGGGCTGGGGTTGGCACGACGAGTCGCGCCTGAACGTGAACGGCTCGGGCATCTCGCTCGGTCATCCGATCGGCGCGACGGGCGTGCGCATGCTCACGACGCTGCTCTACGAGCTGCAGCGCCGCAAGGGGCGCTATGGCCTCGAAACGATGTGCGTGGGCGGCGGGCAGGGCATCGCCGCCATCTTCGAGCGCGCGGCGTAAGGCTGGACGCATCAAGGGCGTCGCGCGCCAGTGTGCGAGCGCGGCGCATCGAACACGAGGTCGGCGGCATGGCACCGCCGCCCGCCTCAATCATGGAGGACACATGCGCGATCCGCTCGATTCGCTCAATCTGCAACTCGAACGTCTGCATGCACATCCGTTCTACGCGGGACGGCTGCCGCGCAGCGTGGCAAGCACGACCGAATTCGCCGAACGCGTGCCGCTGATGTCGCGCGCGCAACTGGTGGCCGAGATGCGCAAGCCCGGCTACGGTGCGTTCGCGCCGCCAGTGCCGCCCGTGCGCGTGCATCTGACGCCCATGGGCGCGGCGCTCGTGCCCATCCTGCACAGCGCCGCCGATCTGCGCGCCATTGAAACGGCATGCGGCCAGCACCTCGATGCCTGCGGCATTGGCCCGGGCGACGTCTGCATGGTCACGTTCGGCTATCACCTGTTCGTGGCCGGGCTCTTCTACCAGAGCCAGATGGAGGCGCGTGGCGTCGCGTGCATCCCGCATGGCCCCGGCGAAACGGAGCGTGCTGCGCAGGTGGCGCGCCAGTGCGGCGTGACGGTGCTCGCGGGCAATCCCACGCATGCGCTCAAGCTGATCGAAGCGGGGTGTCCGGTGCCCCGCGTGTTCTTCGCGGGCGGCGAACCCTTTAGCGGCAACGAGGCGCTCTATGCACGCGTGCGGGCCGCGATGCCTGGCACGCTGCTCATCGACAGTTATTCGTTATCCGAATGTCTGCCGGTGGCGCGCACGTTCCCCGGTGGCGCAGGCGTGCACGTTTTCGACGAACTGCTCCATGCCGAAGTGATCGACCCCGACACGCTCGCGCCGCTGCCCGACGGCGAGCGCGGCGAGCTCGTGCTCACGCATCTGAAGAAGGAGCTGCAGCCGCTCGTGCGCTACCGCACCGGCGACCTCACCGTGCTCGAGCGCACGTCAAGCGTGCATGGCCGCACGGTGTCGCTGCCGCGCGTGGTGTTCGGGCGCGTCGATTCGATGGTGAAGATCAAGGGCGTGAAGGTGTACCCGTCCGAGATCAAGAGCGTATTGGTCGGCATCGCGGGTGCCACGGGAGCATACCGTCTCGTGGTGGGCGCAAAGGCGCACGGTGGCGACCATCTCACGCTGCTCGTCGAGGGGGCGCCCACCGAACTGGACGCTATTGCCGAGCGCTTCAAGCGCCAGACGCTGATTCACGCCGACGCGATCGAGGTCGTCGCGAAGCTCGAAGGTACGGCGCTGGTGCAGGACCAAAGGAGAGAGACAACATGAACAACGTAAAAGCAGCTCCGGCGCCATGGCGCTATGTCGTGGGCGACCACAATTACGCCGATTTTTCGACCTCGGTTTCGCCCGCCATCGAGCGCGCCGTGGCCGAGGGTCTGGCACCGCCCACCGTACTCCTGAACGTCTTCAACGGCGACAGTATCACCGTGGGCGTGAACGAAGATCCGAACCAGGTGCTCGACCTGCCGTTCTGCCGCAGCAACAACGTGCTCGCACGGCGGCGCGTGAGCAGCGGCGGGGCGATCTATGCGGGCAGCGGCTCGGCCTTTCTCGCGCTGTATCTGCCAGTCGACCTGCCGGGCGTGCCGGATACGGCGGCGGCCGCCTTCCCGGCCATTCTCGGGCACGTGGCCGAGGCGCTGCGCGAGGTGTTCGGGCTTGCGGCGTCGTACCGGCCGCTCAACGATGTCGAGATCGACGGCCGCAAGCTCGTGGCCACCTCGATGAAGATCGAGAGTGGCGTGCTCACGTTCCGCATCCTGCTGAACGTCAAGGCGATCGACACGGAAATCGCGGCGCGCGCCATGCCGATGGCGCCGGAAAAAGTGAAGGACAAGAAGCACAAGGACCTCGGCTCGCGCTACACGTATCTGGAGCAGGAGCTGGGCCGTGCGGTGAGCGAGGCGGAGCTGCGCGCGTGGGTTCAGGCGTGCGTGCGGCGGGCATTCGGCGATATCGCGCTCGCAGCAGGCGAGCTGGGCGAAGCGGAGCACGCCTACGCCCAGCAATATACGCGCGAGCTCGTCGACGATGCCTGGTTCCACGAGAAGAGCGAAGCAACACGCTATGGGCCCATCGAGCAGGCCGGCGACCGCGTCGTGCGGGGCCGCGAGAAAGCGCCTGCCGGGCTGATCTGGCTGAGCCTGCTGGTGCGCGACGGGGTGGTGCAGCGCGCGATCGTGAACGGCGACTGGCATCCGCGCCCGCTGCGCTCGGTGGCCTGGCTCGAAGAGGGCTTCGCGGGACTGGCGGCCACGCGCGAAGCGTGCGGCGCGCATGTCGCAGCGTTCCTTGCGCGCGCGGACGTGGAGTTCGCGGGCGTCGAGCCCGTGCATCTGCTCACGGCCCTCGACAAGGCGCTCGCCGAGCTCACGCATGCGCAGGGAGCGGCCGCATGAGCGGTTCAACCCTGCTGGTCGATATCGAGGACGGCATCGCGACGCTGTGCTTCAACCGCCCCGAAGCGAAGAACGCGATGAACGCGGCCATGCGTGCCGAGCTTCACGACGCGGTCGTGCGCATCCGCGCCGAGCGCAGCGTGCGCGCCGTGGTGCTGCGTGGCGCGGGCAGCGACTTCTGCTCGGGTGGCGATGTGCGCGGCATGAACGTGACGAGCGCCCAGGCCGGGCGCGAACGCATCGACGATCTGCATGGCTGGGTGAGCATGCTGATCGACCTCGACCGCCCCGTGATCGCCGCGGTGGATGGCGTGTGCTACGGCGCGGGCTTCAGCTTCGCGCTCGCCGCCGATTTCGTGATCGCCAGCACGCGCGCGCGCTTTTGCATGCCGTTCATGAAGGTGGGGCTCGTGCCCGACTGCGGCGCGTTCTATACGCTGCCGCGCGTGGTGGGCCTCGCGTGTGCGAAGGATCTCGTGTTCACGGCGCGCGAGATGGGTGCAGTGGAGGCGAAGGCGATGGGCGCCGTGCTCGAGATCGTCGAACCGGACCAGCTACACGCGCGCGCGGCCCAGCTCGCGGCGAGCCTCGCCGCCGCGTCGCCGGTTGCGTTCGGCGTGGCCAAGCGCGCGTTGAATCAGTCGCTCGGCAGCGACTTGCGCACGATGCTGGAAATCGAGGCCGCGGCGCAGGGCATCGCATTCACGACCGAATACCACCAGGAGGCCGTGAGGCGCTTTCGCGACAAGGCGGAGCCGCTCTTCAAGTGGCCCGCGCGCGAAGCGTGAGCGACCGCTTCGCACTCCATAGTTCTCTATCTTCAGCACAGCCATGACGATCGACTACCACACCTTGCGCAACTGGCCTTTCGAGGGCATCGAACAGACCTACGCGGCGCGCGATGCGATGTTCTATAGCCTCGCCGTCGGCTATGGCGCGGATCCCATCGATCCCGACGACCTCGCCTTCGTCTACGGGAAAGAACTGCGCGTGGCGCCGACTTTCTCGGTGGTGCTCGGCTTTCCCGGCTTCTGGGCGCGCGATCCGAAGAGCGGCATCGACTGGGTGCGACTGCTGCACGGCGAGCAGGGCATCGAGATTCACAAGCCGTTGCCGCCCGCGGCCACGGTGATCGGCCGCTCGCGGATCACGCGCGTGGTCGACAAGGGCGAAGGCAAGGGCGCGCTGCTCGAAATTCAGCGTAGCATTACCGACAAGGCCACGGGCGAGCTTTACGCCACGCTCACGCAACTCACGTTTTGCCGCGGCGACGGCGGCTTCAGCGCGCACGGCGGCCTGAGCGACGAGGCGCCTGCCGCGCCGCCCGCGGTGCCCGAGCGCGCGCCCGACTACGTCTGCACGCTGCCGACGCGGCCGGAGACGGCGCTGCTGTACCGCCTGTGCGGCGACGACAACGCGCTGCACGCGGACCCGCAGGTCGCGCGCGCGGCCGGCTTCGAGCGGCCCATCCTGCACGGCCTCGCCACCTGGGCGGTGGCCGCGCATGCGCTGCTCAAGACGCTGTGCGCGAGCGACCCGGCGCGGCTCGCGCGCTTTCACGCGCGCTTCGCCGCGCCGGTCTATCCGGGCGAGACGATCCGCACGGAGATCTGGCGCGACGGCAACGCCGTGAGCTTGCGCGCGCGCGTGGTCGAGCGTGACGTCGTGGTGCTCAACAACGGCACTGCGACGCTGCGCTGAATCGCGCGCCCTCGATCACCGAAACCTCACCGCAATCGCATACACACACGAAGGAACCGCAGTCATGGCCCGTCAACCGAAACCGCTGGTGCGCTCCGATATTGCGTACAGCACGCCCGATCGCATCGTCGTGCGCGGCAAGAGCCTGCCCGACGAAGTGCTCGGCCACATGAATCTGGGCGACTTCGCGTTCCTGCAGCTCACCGGGAAGGCCGCCACGCCGCAGCAATCCGCGATGTTCAACGCGATCGTCATCACCCTCGTCGAGCATGGCATGACGCCCAGCGCGATTGCCGCGCGCATGACCTACGCCGGCGCGCCCGAGTCGTTGCAGGCGGCCGTGGCGGCGGGGCTGTGCGGGCTCGGCTCGGTGTTCGTCGGCAGCATGGAAGGCGCGTGCCATATGCTCTCCGAAGCATTGCCCTATGGCTCACGCTGCGACGACCTCGAAAAGCTCGCGGTGGACACGGTGGCCGCGTGGCGCGCACGCGGCACACCGATCCCGGGCCTCGGCCATCCGCTGCACAAGCCCATCGACCCGCGCACGCCACGCCTGTTCGAACTGGCCGCACAAAACGGATTGTCGGGCGACTATGTGAGGCTCATGCAATTGATCGGCGCCGAGGCCGAGCGCGTCTCGGGCAAGCCGCTGCCGATCAACGCCACGGGCGCCATCGGTGCGATCTGCTGCGAGTTCGGCTTCCCGTGGCGCATCGTGCGCGGCTTCGGCGTGATGGCGCGCGCGATCGGGCTGGTCGGGCATCTGCTCGAGGAAGGCGAGCGGCCCATGTCGTTCGAACTGTGGCAACGTGTGGAGGACGAGGCGTCGGCGCATCTGCGCGGCGAGGCCTGATCCATTACCGCAACGGAGGATTGCCGTGTCCCAATCAGAACCGGAAGTCCCGCAAGCCTTGCCGCTCGAGGCGTGGCTCGACAAGACCGAAACGCTCAGCGACGAGATCACGTCGTTTCCGCTGCGCGCGCTCGCGGCGACGCTCGACCGCGATGCGCCCGGCAACACCGTGCCGCCGCTGTGGCACTGGCTCTATTTCCTGCCGGTGGCGCCGCTCGCGCAAGTGGGCCCGGATGGCCACGCGAAGCGCGGCGGCTTCCTGCCGCCCGTCGCGCTGCCGCGCCGCATGTGGGCGGGCGGCCGCCTCACGTTCCACGCGCCGCTGCGCGCGGGCGAGACGGCGCAGCGCACCTCGACGATCGCGAGCATCGAGGACAAGACCGGGCGCAGCGGCCGGCTCGTGTTCGTGACGGTGCAGCATCGCTACGAATCGGCGGGGGCGCTGTGCATCGAGGAAGAGCACGACATCGTCTATCGCGACGCCCCGCAGCCCGGCGCGAGCGTGCCGAAGCCCATCGTGGCGCCGCAGGGGCAGACGTGGTCGCGCACGCTCGTGGGTGACCCCGTCCTGCTGTTCCGCTATTCCGCGCTCACTTTCAACGGCCATCGGATTCACTACGATTTCCCGTACGTCACGCAGGAAGAGGGCTATCCGGGGCTCATCGTGCACGGGCCGCTGATTGCGACGCTGCTGCTCGATCTCGTGCATCGCGAGCGCCCCGACGCGAGCGTCGCTTCGTTCGCGTTTCGCGTGGTGCGTCCCACCTTCGGCGGCAACGCGTTCACGCTTTGCGGCAGGCCGGCCGACGATGGCCGCTCTGTCGAGCTGTGGGCCAAGGACCACGAGGGTTATCTGACGATGCAAGCCACCGCGACGTTCTACTGAGCCTGACCACTCAGCGTATTTCGATTACGTTCCCATGAATCCTGCCATGACAGACCATCCCAGCCGCACGCTCGCGGCCTTTGCCGCCACGCTTGATTTCGACGCCATTCCCGTGCCGGTCGTCGAGCGTGCCGTCAATCTCTATGTGGACTGGCTCGGCTCCGCGCTCGGCGGCAGCGGCGCGCGCCCGGTCGAGACCATTGCGAGCTTCGCGCGCGCGGCGCGCGGCGCGCAGAGTCCTGAGGACGCGTGCGACGTCGTGATCGACCGCAGCCGCAGCACGCCGTATTTCGCGGCGATGACGAACGCCGCCGCCTCGCACTTCGTCGAGCAGGACGACGTGCACAACGGCTCCGTGCTCCATCCCGCGACCGTGGTGTTCCCGGTCACGCTCGCGCTCGCACAGGCGCTCGGTGCTTCGGGGCGTGAGTTCATCGCGGCCTCGGTGGCGGGCTACGAAGTGGGCATCCGTGTCGGCGAATTCATGGGACGTTCGCACTACAAAATATTCCACACGACCGGCACGGTCGGCGCGATTGCGGCGGCCGCGGCGGCGGGGCGTCTCTTGAAGCTCACGCCCGGGCAGATGCTCGACGCGTTCGGCTCGGCGGGCACGCAGGCGAGTGGCCTGTGGGAGTTCCTGCGCGACGCGGCCGACTCCAAGCAGTTGCACACGGCCATGGCCGCCGCCAACGGGCTGATGGCGGCGCAACTGGCCGCCGACGGCTTTCGCGGCGCGCAGCGCATCCTCGAAGGCGCGCAGGGCATGGCAGCGGGCATGTCGAGCGACGCGGACCCGGCGAAGCTCGTCGACCGTCTCGGCGAGCGCTGGGCGATCGTGGAGACCTCGTTCAAGTATCACGCGGCCTGCCGCCATACGCATCCGGCCGCCGACGCCTTGCTCGCCGCGATGGCCGAGCACCGGCTCGCGCCCGACGATATCGCCGCCGTGACCGCGCACGTGCACCAGGGCGCCATCGACGTGCTGGGCAGCGTGACGGTGCCCACCACGGTCCATCAGGCGAAGTTCAACATGGGCACGGTGCTGGGTTTGTGCGCGTATCGCGGCTACGCGGGCGTGAACGAATTCGAGCACGGCTACCGCGAAGCGCAGATTGCCGCGTTCCGCGAGCGCGTGACGATGGCGCTGGACGAGGAGGTGGACCGCGCGTATCCGGCACGCTGGATCGGCAAGGTGAGCGTGACCACGCGTGACGGCCGCACGCTGCGCGCGCGCGTGGACGAGCCGAAGGGCGACCCCGGCAACACGCTCTCGCGCGAAGAGCTGACGACGAAGTTCGTGCGCCTTGCGGCCTTCTCGCAAGCGGCGAGCGAAGCAGAGGCGCGCGCGCTGCTGGACGACGCGTGGCGCGTTGCGGATGCCGAGCGCGTGGGCGCGCTCTTCGAAACGAGCGCTGTTGCCAACGCAAGCGCTTGAAGACGATGCGTCAGCTTGACTGCGTCGAGGGCTTCTTGCGCATGAAGCGCAGCGCGAAGCGCACGAGTTTCGGCATGGTCTCCGGGCGCAGCAGGCGCGTGTCGTAGCCCGCGAAGCGCCGGTCGTTTTCTGCGAGGCACAGGCGCATGAGATCCGGCACGCTGAGGTCCACGTCCGAGACCGACTGCGCGCCGTTCACCGTGAAGTTGTTATCGTGCTCTTGCTCGTTGCCCTCGGCGTCCATCGAGCGCGCGAGGCCGATGCGCTCCCAGCCCAGAAACATCCACACGCGCACCACTTTCAGCTCGAACAGCACGCGCCGCCACCACGAGAGCCGCGTGCGGTGCCAGGCCACCCAGTTCGCGAATAGCAGGATATGGCGGCACTCTTCCTGCATCACGGGCTCGAACGTGTCGATGAGCTCGGGCGGGAACAGACCCGAGCGCTTCGCGACTTCGAAGAGCCCGAACGCGAAGAAGCTGTCCACGCATTCGCTGTAGCCCGTCACGAGATAGGCCCACTCGGCGTCCTTCGGAAACTCATAGGGCGGCTCGCTCGCGAGCGCGATGCCGTAGGCCTGAACCATGCGCGAAAGCACTTCCTTATGGCGGTTTTCTTCCCAGGCGTTGAGCGCGAGCGCGGCGCGCATGTCCGGGTCGTCGATCGTGGCGGCGTAGGCCGCCATGCGCAGGCGCGCCTTGCCTTCGGTCTGCACCGCGATGTCCCAGATCGGCAGCTCGACGATGCGCTTGAGCGCTTCGGGCTCGAGCTTGGGCCATTCCAGCACGGAAGGCCGGTAGGGGTTGAAGGTCTCGCGGAACATGCGGCAGGTCTCGCGGCGGTGCGCGTCGGAGCCTGGCGTGAGCGGGCCGCTTTCGCGGCTTGTCCAGTGGCGCGTATTGTGTTCGGCGGCGTGCAGCGTCGCGTGGTCGGGGCGCTCACTGGGCAGTTGCGGCGCATTGAAATCGGGGATCAGCTGCGCCGTATCGAAGGTGTCGAGTACCTGATCGTTCATCTGAAAGTATCTCCAGACAAGGCTTATAGCGGTGGTCCTGTTCGATGGTTACCGCGTCGGGCGGAGCCATTGTGTCATCGATGCGCCGAATCTGCTGCCGAGCCGGCACGATCTGTGGCAACGCCTTCGTCATCGGCATGGGTCAAATGCGTGCCACATTGATTGCAGAACGGGAAGAAGGCGAAGTTGCGTGCGCCGCACGTGCAGATTTCGAAGAGTCGCAGCCCGCAGTGAATGCAGAACGACACCTGATCGCCGCCCAGGTGCCAGGGCTTGTCGCAAGACGGGCACAGCTTCTTTTGATAGGCGCTGATGGCCTTTTCGCAGGCCACGCCGCGTGCTCGCTCGCTCTGGCTCTGCTGCATTTCGGCGCGCTTGCGCTCGACGTAGCGCTGGAACGCGCGCAGCATGTAGAGCCCCGCGAACACCGTGAGCGCAATGCCCACGAGCACGCGGACATAGCCGCCGAAATCGGGCAGATACGGCACGAGCTCGACAAAGAACGCGCACAGCGCAAAGAGGCCGAAGCCATAGATGAAAGGCCAGTAGCGGCTCTTGCGGTGGCGGATGAAAAGCCAGACGGCCACGAGCAGGATCGGCAGCGTGAGCGCGAGGCGCCAGCCGAACACCGTGAGCTCGTAGCGCCGCTGTGCGGCGGCGTAGCGCGCGTCGGCCTCGGTCTGCAGGCGCGCGAGCTGGGCGTTCAGTTGCTCGCTGCGGGCATCGAGCGCGCGCTGCTGGTCGGCGAGCGCATCGCGCTGGCGCTGCCAGTCGCTGGCGCTCGCCTGCAGCAAGTCGAGCTTGCGCGTGCGCGCGAGCAGTTCGATGTCGTTGCGGCTGTCGCCCGTTGCCGTGCGTGTGGCGAGCCAGTTGCGCAGGCTCTCCTGGGCTTCCCGATAGTCGGTGTTCGCACGGTCGTATGCGATGCGCAGCGTCTGCGCCTTGTCGTTGAGCGCGCCGCGCTGGCGCTCGAGTTCGCGCGTTTGCGCCTCGAGCGGCGCAACGGCCGCGTTGTCGACGAATTGCCCGGCGCGCGGCGGTCCGCCCTGCGGCGCGAACATGAGGTCGCGGATCACGAGGCTGCCGAGCATGTCGAGGAACATCGCGAACACGATGGCGATGATCCACGAGGCAATCTGCAACAGGCGGGCGGGCCGCGAATAAGCCTGGCTGGTGTTCATGACGCAGTACGAGAGTGAAGGTCCGATGCAGCCGGCATCAACGTGCCGCGGCGATGCCACATCGCGCGGATCGCATTGGGGGCATTGTAAAGGGCGCGGCGCTTGGGGCACGCCGTATGCGGCCGGCGCCCCCTTCGTCAGGCATGGCGCCGCGCGGCGCGGACTTTGGGGGCACGCCGCACGGCCAGGGACTCAGGGGATATTGGGGCGAGAAGAAGGCTCGAGCGGCCTTGAAGGGAGGGGCAGACCGGCGCTTCGCTATGCGCCGCGCTTCAGCGCAACTGGGCGAACGCGATGAACAGCACCATGCCGACGATCGCGCCATCGAGCACGCGCCACGCAGCAGCGCGCCGGAACAGCGGGGCGAGCGCCCGCGCGCCGAAGCCGAGGCCCACGAACCACACCGCGCTCACGCACATCGCGCCGATCGCAAACGCGAGCCGGCTGCCTTCCGGCTCGCGCGCGCCGGCCGTGCCGATCAGCAGGAACGTGTCGAGATAGACATGCGGATTGAGCCACGTGAACGCGAGCGTCATCAGCATGATCGGCCAGGCGCGCTGCGCGGGCGTGTCCTGTGCGCTCGCCGTTTCGAGCACGGCGTGCGTGGGCTTCACCGCGCGCCGCAGCGCGCCGATGCCGAACCACACGAGCCACGCGAGCCCCACGTAGAGCACGAAATGCACGAAGGTGGGGTAGCGCTCGACGAGCGCGGAGGCGCCGCCCACGCCCGCGCCGATCAGGATGAAATCGGAGAGCGTGCACAGCAGCACGATCTTGCCCACGTGCGAGCGCAGGATGCCCTGGCGCAGCACGAAGGCGTTCTGTGCGCCGATGGTGACGATCAGGGAGGCGCACAGCGCGGCGCCGTGCGAAAAAGCGAGCCAGTTCATGATGGTTGAGCGGTCGGTGGCTGAAATCGGGGTGCGGAGCGCAACGCACCGCAGAGAGCGAGCGGGCGGGCGTTGCGGCAAGTGTCTCGACAGAGGAAGCAAACGGCGCTAGTCTGCCGCCGGAGCCCGATTAAGCAAAGCTCATTTTCTTAAACTGGATTAAGGAACGCTAATGCTCGACTACGCGCTGCTCGATGCGCTCGCCGCCGTCGTGAGACACGGCTCGTTCGACCGCGCGGCCGGCGCGCTCAACGTGACGCCTTCGGCCGTCTCGCAGCGCGTGAAGCTGCTGGAGGAGCGCGTGGGCGCCGTGCTCGTGAAGCGCGGCCAGCCCTGCGTGGCCACCGCGGCGGGCGCGCTGCTGTGCCGCCACACCGAGCGCGTGCAGTTGCTCGAAGCGGAGCTGGGCGGCGGCATGCCCACGGTGGCGGGCGCGCTCGACGCGTCGCGCCCCACGCTGCGCGTCGCGGTCAACGACGACAGCGTGGGCACCTGGTTCATCGACGCCGTGGCGGGTTTCTGCGTCGAGCGTGGCATCCTGCTCGATCTCGTGATCGACGACCAGGACCATACCGCGCAGCGCATGCGCGACGGCAGCGTGCAGGGCGCCGTGACGACCCAGGCCGAGCCCGTGCAGGGCTGCCGCTCGACGCGCCTTGGCCGCATGCGCTACCTCGCGGTGTGCTCGCCGGCGTTTTTCGAACGCTATTTCGCCGAGGGCGTGGGGCGCGAGGCGCTGCGCCGCGCACCGTGCGTGGAGTTCAATCCCAAGGATCAACTGCAAAAGCGCTTCGTGCGGCGTATCACGCGCGCGCAGGTGGACGCGCCGCTGCACTGGATTCCGCACGTCGCGGGCTTTCTGCGTTGCTGCGTGAGCGGGCTGGGGTGGGGCATGTGCCCCGAGCGCATGATTGCGCCACACCTCGCGCGCGGCGAGCTCGTCGAACTCACGCCGGGGCGCGCACTCGACGTCGAGCTTTATTGGCAAAGCTGGCGTCTGTCGATTGGCTGGCTCGACGATTTTGGCGCGATGCTCAGGCGCCGCGCAGCGGATTTCCTCGATCAAGGTAGAGGCGCCTGAAACGCGCGCGAGATGATGCCGATTCGGCAAATCGGGCACGGGCTTGCATCCTGTTCATGCCGTCATTAGGCATCAATTGAATGGTCAATTTGCGGCCGGGAATCGCCGTTTCTATTGCGCGCGTCTTGCTCATTTGGTGCATTCGAGTTGGCCCATTTGCGCATGACAAAACGGCTAAAGCACAATTCATTTTCGATTAATACCTCATGAAATAGAGGCGAGTCTCGAAATCCCACCTTCCTGGGATGCGCATGCCGTGTGCGACAATTCTTCGCGTCCCGGATGATCCGTATGAAACGGCAATCCAATATGCATATGTCATGGAAGTGTCATGCGTTTCATTGATCGGGGAGCAACGGCCAGGCTACGCGGGCGTCGCCGCCAAACGGCCCGGGGATAGACGCAACGTCCGTCGCGGCCGATCCGGAGTGACGAGGCGCCGGTGTGTCGCATGCCTTTGCATGACGCGCAATAGTATTACTAAGGCATTGTCGACTGGTGTCCAGAGCGCGTTTCCGGTTAATTTTTCCTGGCTGAAAATGTTAAAGATCAACAAACCGGCAAAAAAGTCGCACGCACAAATGTAAAGAAACTAGCATTGCTGTCTTACAATCACGCCTGAAAGTCCGATGGCTTCATTTGCCGCGCATCCGGGATTATCGTGTGAATATTCAGTTTTTTCTGTGGCTTGCGAGAATCGCACGCTATAATCCCGACGTGGCAGAGTGCTTATTCGACCGGCATATTTGAATCGTTTCCACGTGCACGAGGTGCATTATGACGAAATTAGATACCGGCAGCGCATGGCAACAAACCATTGATCTTCTGTCCGCCGCCTCGGAGCCCTTCGGCCCGGACAGCGAGCCCGATGGCATCAGGAGTTGCAAACCGGTACCGATCACGCGCAGCGCATCGGAGGCGGCCAACCGGCGCCGCGCCACCGTGCGTTCGTGGGATGCGCAAGGCATTACCTTGATCCGGCGTCATGATCCGGAAAGCATCACCGTCTGCTGGAGCGACGCCACCTATGGGCGCTACTCCGACCAGTTGTGGCGGGTTTGCACCGCGCGTCGCAGCGCGGTGTGCGCGTTGACCGGCGAGAAGATCCGCCGTGGCGACGCGGTGTTCCGCCCGAGCCCTAACCGCCGTCATCGCCCGGCCAACGCCGACGCGATGATCCTCGCGAGCAAGCTGGACGCCTTTCCCAGCGGCGTCGTGGCTGCGCGTCTCGACGAGGCGCTGGCGGCGTAATTAGGGCGTCACTGTGGCATAAGAAGGGCTGCGTCCAGGTAGAGGCGGCGGCTCCGCAGCTAGCAGAGCCCGCATCGAGTGCTCGATGCGGGCGGTTGGCTTTTTGTCTTTTTCAGTAGCAATTCCGGTGTTTTCCTGGCTTGGCGCTCCGCCCGGAGCCTTCGTCCGGCGTCTCCCACAAGCCTTCCCAAGGTTCTGTTCCAGCGTCCGCTGGCCGCGCTAGGTCATGGCAGGCCCAGCGTCGTCGCGCTTCGCGTCTTTCAATCCGGATATTCGATGCGCTCGAGTGCGGCGCTGGCCGGCCCGATCCCGGGCCTGCCGGCACCACACCCATGCCGTCTTCAGGCCGTCATCATGCCGTCTTGTCACCGACGGTCTCATCCTCGAGCGCATCGCGCGTCTCGGGCATGATGAGCCAGACCATCAGCACCGCGGCCGCACCCGCCGAGGCGAGGCCGAGGAAGCTCACGGTATTGCCGAAATGGTCGGCGATAAACCCCGCGAGCGCCGTGGAGAGCGTCGCGCCAATCCCTGCCGATAGCCCGAAGAGCCCGATACAGAGGTTGTAGCGCCCCTTGCCGCCCGCCACGTCGGCGGCGATGAGCGGCAGCATCACGCCGAACACGGCGGCCGAGAGGCCGTCGAGCATCTGTACCGGCACGAGGAGGTACGGGTTGCCGACCGCGGCGAACAGCAGCGCGCGCAGCGGCAGCGCGCTGAAGCCGAGGATCAGCACCGGCCGGCGGCCCCAGTGCTGCGCGGTGCGGCCCACCCACGGCGACATCAGCGCAACGATCGCTTGCGGCACGATGATGCAGGCCGCAATCACGAGCTGCACGTTGTCGCCCATGCCGGCCGTCACTTCGCCCGCCGCGAGGTTCAGCATCGCGGCGTTCGAGAGGTGGAACAGGACCACGCAGGCCGCGAAGGTCAGCATGCGCTTGTCGCGCAGCAGGTCGAAGAGGGTCTCGCGCGGCTCGTCGGCGGGCGCGGCCTTGCTGGCTTGGGCGGCCTTGTCGGCCTTGGCGCTTTTCAGCGGCTTGGGCGCGTTCGCGTGCTTGTCGTACTCGATCATGGCGAGCGCGACGAGGGCGGGCAGCGCGAGCGCCGCCGTGAGCCAGAACACGGCGCGCGGCGAGACGTACTCGCCGCACAGTCCCATCAGGCCCGCCGCGACGGCGCTGCCGATCGAGGCCCAGCGCGCGTTGCGCCCGAGCCGGTCGCCCAGGTTCTGACGGCCCACCAGTGCCAGGGCGAGCGCCGCCATGGCCGGCACGAGCATGCAGCTCGCGAAGCCGTGAAAGACCTCGGCGGCCATCACCGGCACGACGGTCGGGCTCGAGGCCAGCAGCACCGCCGAGACGATGATGGCGATGATGGCCCAGGCGGCGGCGGCCTTCTTGTTGCGCAGGGCGTCCACGGCCGCGCCGCCCGGCACCTGGCTCACCATCGCGCTGATCGTGCCCACCGAGAGCGCGAGGCCGATCTCGCCCTGGGTCCATTTGTGCGAGGCGAGATACGAGGCGATGAACGGGCCGAAGCCGGTCTGCACGTTCGCGACGAAAAAGTTCAGCCAGTCGAGCGCGCGCACGCTGCGCAGGTCGGGCGTGGGATGCGTGGTACCTGTCATTGGGCACCGCGCGCAGGAGCTGCAGGAGCGGCCGGCCCCGCGGCGGCGGGGCTGACGGCGCGTACCGGCTGATCGTTCGCATAGGGGGGCGAGGCGTCGATCTGCTGGTCGCTCATCTCGAGCTGGGCTTCGAGCGCATTGTTCTTCGTGACGAAGCGCAGGGCCGACCAGTCGGCCGCAATCGTGCGGCGCTTCTCCAGCGTCCCGCTCACGTCGAGCACGACCGCGAGCGGGTCGGCGCCGCCGCCGATCAGCACGTCCACCACGCGGCCCACCTTGGCGCCGTTGGCGCGCTCGACCTCGGCGTCGAGCATCGGCAGGCGCGTCGGACTCGCCTCGGAGGTGCCGGGCTGCGGCGCGCCCGCCTTGGGCCGGTCGGGGATTTGCAATTGGGCGGGGGTGAGCGCGAGCGTGATGGCGGGTGTCTTCGGCTGCGTGTTGATGCGCACGGCGCTCCACGGGAAGTCGGCCTTGCGGTCGCCCACGCCCATGAACCCTTGCAGGTTCACGACCACTTCCTGCGGCTTGCCGCCGGGGCCGGCCACCATGTCCACGGCGCGGCCCACGACCTTGCCGTCCGGCTTCTGCACTTCGCTGTCGAGCAGCGTGCGGAAGGTGCCGCGCTCGAGCGTGTGCGTCTGCACGAGCGGGGCGGGGGTGGGCGCAACGGGTGCGCTAGCGGGCACCGGCGGCGGCGGCGCGGGCTTGGGGCGCCGGATGATGGGCAAGTGCGGTTTTTTGGGCGCCGGCTTCGGCTCAGGCGGCTGCGGAGCGCTGGCGGGTTCGGGCGCGGAGGCCGCCTCGGGTCCGCTCGCGAGATTCTCGGGCGCGCTGACGGCAACGGTCGCCTCGACGATGGGCGCGGGCGTCTGGTACGGGCGGAACAGGCTGCAGCCGGACAGCGCGACCAGAACGAGCAGGGCAAAGGCGTGCGGAAGGGAAATAACGGGACGTGGGAAACCGCCTGTCATCAACAGAAACTCCAGGAGCGGCCGGCGCAGGGCGCGCGGCGAGGGGAAAACCGGGTCGTGAGAGTTTAACCCGCATGGCGCCTTGTTCCGGCCGAAACGGCCGCGAATCCGCTGACAAAACCCTTGTCGGAGGGTCGATCGGGTGCATTCAGGGCGCATTCAGGGTATAGGCGTGCCGCAGCGCGCTACCCGATTGGGGGCGGATCAGGGTGCGCGTGCCGCCCGTTGTGCCCTGAGCGGCATGCGCAAGACGGCTCCAGCGCACCGGGGTAAACGCGAGGCGTGGCTGTGCGACGCGCCCTGTGTACGGCGATATAAGCATCGCGGCATGACCTCAATGTGTTTCGCGCGATGGGAGCGTAAGTCGTGTTCGCCTAACCTTCGACCCTGTAAAAAGATGTCAAAAAAATGAATGGGTATAGCGCGCCGGAAGGTGCGCCTGGCTGGCGTCGACACCCCTAGTCAATCCAATCCAGACGAGACGAACCTGATGGCGGATCCGCAACATGAACGCGGACCGTTTCAGCAAGCTGATAAAGGAGGCACTCACCATGATCGAACCCCACGCACAGCCGATGGCCGACGTTGCCAATGCTGCGATCCGCGAGGGCGATGCCGTCGACGCCGTTGGCGCGAGCGGTTTTCTCGACCGTTATTTCGACATTTCCGCGCGCGGCAGTTCGGTGCGCCAGGAGGGCATCGCCGGCATCACCACCTTCCTTGCGATGGTGTATTCCGTGTTCGTCGTGCCGGGCATGCTCGGCAAGGCGGGCTTTGACACCAGCGCGGTCTTTGTCGCCGTGTGTCTCACCACGGCGTTCGGCTCGTTGTTGATGGGCTTGTGGGCACGCCTGCCGATCGCCATCGGCTGCGCGATCTCGCTCACCGCGTTTACCGCATTCGGCCTCGTGCTCGGCAAGGGTCTCAAGCCCGAAGTCGCGCTCGGCGCCGTGTTCCTGATGGGCCTCGTGTTCACGGGCATCTCGGTGACCGGCGTGCGCTCCTGGATCCTGCGCAATCTGCCGCACGGCATCGCGCACGGCACCGGTATCGGCATCGGCCTGTTCCTGCTGCTGATCGCGGCCAATGACGTGGGCCTCGTGATCAAGAACCCGGGCGCAGGCCTGCCGGTCACGCTCGGCCACATCACGGCGCTGCCCGCGATCCTCTCGGTGGTCGGTCTTGCCGCGATCTTCGGCCTCGTGCGCCGCCGCGTGCCGGGCTCGATCCTGATCGTGATCGTCGCGATCTCGGCGCTCGGCCTCGCCATCGATCCGGCCGTCACCTACCACGGTGTGTTCGCATGGCCGTCGCTCTCGAGCCCGGGCCATGCCTCGCTGATCGGCGCAATGGACATCAAGGGCGCGCTCTCGCTCGCCGTGCTGCCCAGCGTGCTCGCCCTCGTGATGACCGCCGTGTTCGACGCCACCGGCACGATCCGCGCCGTGGCAGGCCAGGCCGGCCAGCTCGACGCCAACGGGCGCATCATCAACGGCGGCCGCGCCCTCACGGCCGACTCGCTCAGCTCGATCTTCTCGGGCTTCTTCGGCGGTGCGCCGGCAGCGGCCTATATCGAATCGGCGGTGGGCGTCTCGGCTGGCGCCAAGACGGGCATGACCGCCGCGATCGTGGGCCTGCTGTTCCTCGCGGTGATGTTCTTCGCGCCGCTCGCCGGCCTCGTGCCATCCTACGCCACGGCGCCCGCGCTCATGTACGTGGGCCTGATGATGCTCTCGAGCGTCGCGCGCCTCGACATGGCCGACATGGTCGATGCGATGTCGGGCCTCGTCTGCGCCGTCTTCATCGTGCTGACCGCCAACATCGTCACGGGCATCATGCTGGGCTTTGCCACGCTCGTGATCGGCCGCGTGGTGAGCGGCGAGATCCGCAAGCTCAACGTCGGCACGGTGCTCATCGCCGCCGTGCTCGTGGCGTTCTACCTGGGCGGCTGGGCTATCTGATGCGCGACTAGCGCCCACATAGCCCGGTCATCGGCAAGACGGAGCCACGGCGGCCCGTCTTGCCGGCTTCACGGCCCGCGTCCGCTTTCTGGCGGCGCGGGCCGTGCGGCATTTTGGGGGGGGGGCGATTGGGGGCTGCGATCAGGGGTCGCGGACAGGGGGGCCGCGATTACTTCGGCAGCACACTGTTGCCGCGCGCGCTCCTCGGCTTGCGCGGCTTCCGCTCCACACCCACGCGCGGGTCGCGCGCCAGCACGAGCGCGCTCAGGTGTTGCGCGGTGGCCTCGAATTCCGGATCTTCCTGCGTCACGTAAAGCCACTTGCCCAGCACGGGGTGCGGGCGCAGGGCCGGCATTTCGTCGATGAGCGCCGCGTGCCGGTCGCGCGACGTGCAGACCAGCAGTCCGTTGAAGGGCTTTTCGCGATCGGCAGCGACGAGGCACAGCAGGCCGTCCATATAGGCGGCGTCGCAACCGAACATCCGCCTGCACAGGTAGTCGGGCTCGCGCTCGAACGCGTCGAAGATCCAGAGCAGCGAATTGCGGATTTTGGACGGCATGGCGTGATCGATTCGAGGTGAATGAGAAGGGCGGGCAGGCACAGGCGCGCGTGGCCGCGCAGGCTCATTCTACGGGCTGCGCGTGCGGCCAAGGGCGAAGCCCGCGCGCGGCCTTGACATCGACGGCTCACGTTCTATGCTTAACCTCATGGTTAAGTATGAAGACGATACGCTGAACCGCACCTTTGCGGCGCTGGCGGACCCCACGCGGCGCGCGCTGCTGGCGCGGCTGGCCCTCCAGGACGAGCTTTCGGTGAGCGCGCTCGCGCAGCCGTTTGCGATGTCGCTGCCCGCGGTGATGAAGCACCTGGACGTGCTCGCCGAGGCGGGGCTCGTCACGCGCGCGAAGACCGGACGCACGGTGGCGTGCCGGCTCGCGGCGGGGCCGATGGAGGACGCGATGCAGTGGCTCGCGCACTACGAGCGCTTCTGGAGCGGCGCGCTCGATCGTCTGGCCGCTTTCGTGGAGGAAGACGCATGTCCACCCAACCCGACGCTGGCGCAGCCAGCAACTCAGGCAACAACGCAGGCAGCCGCGCAGGCGACGGCGCAGACCACGGTGCAGGCCAAATCGAAGCCCAAACCGCAGACGCTCGCGCCAGCGCAGGACCCGCAAGCGGCGCAGCCCACGCCGGCCCCAGCCTCGTCCTCCGGCGCCGCATCAACGCGAGCGCCGCGAAGGTCTACGCGGCATGGACGCAAGCCGCGCAACTGATGCGCTGGATGCATCCGCTCGACACGATCTGCCTGCATGCCGAGGCCGACGTGCGCGTGGGCGGGCGCTTTCGCGTGATCATGCGCTCGCCCGACGGCGAAGAGCACGACGCGAGCGGCACCTATCTCGAAGTGGTGCCCGAGGCGAAGCTCGTGTTCACATGGGCGTGGCGCAGCACGCCCGAGCGCGAGTCATGCGTGACGGTCGTGCTGCGCCCCGATGGCGCCACCACCGAGATCACGCTGCGCCACGAAGGTTTCTTCGACGAAGCCGCGCGCGACTCGCATCGGGAAGGCTGGGCGAGCGGGCTCGATCGTCTGGTTGAGCTGTTCGAATGACGGCGTTCGGCTGAACCGGGATGGATGCGCTAGCACCCACCCCGATCCACACATAGGAGGAGTCGATGATGGAGATGCACAAGATCGTTTCGGAGGACGAATGGTTGGCGGCGCGCAAGGCATTGCTCAGCGAGGAGCGCGCCTTTACGCATGCACGCGACGCGCTCGTGGCGAAGCGTCAGGCGCTGCCGTGGGTGAAGGTGACGAAGACGTATACGTTCGAAACGCCGCAAGGCACGCGCACGCTCGCGGAGCTGTTCGGGCCACGCAGCCAGCTGCTGACTTATCACTTCATGCTCGGCCCCGACTGGGAGGAGGGCTGCCCGGGCTGCTCGTTCGTCTCCGACCACGTGGACGGCATGCTGCCGCATCTCGAGCATCACGACGTGACCTACGTGGCCGTTTCGCGCGCGCCGCTCGCGAAGCTCGAAGCCTTCAAGCGGCGCATGGGCTGGCATTTCCCGTGGGTTTCATCGCATGGCAGCGACTTCAACTTCGACTATCGCGTTTCGTTCGGCGACGCGGATAAGGCGCGTGGCAAGGCGCTCTACAACTATGAAGAACAGGACTATGTGAGCGACGAGTTGCCGGGCATCAGCGCGTTTTATCGCGACGAAGCGGGCAACGTCTATCACACGTATTCGGCTTACGCGCGTGGCGTGGAAATGGTTTTGGGCGCGTATGCGATGCTCGAATTCACGGCGAAGGGGCGCAACGAGAAGACGGATATGCGCGAGTGGATGCGCCACCACGATCGCTATGAGGACGGCACCGGGCAATCGGCGTGCTGCGCGCACGAGAGCAAAACGCAATAAGAGATGAGCGCCAGGGGAATCGCGCTGCGTCCCGCGAAAGACAAAAGTAAGGCTAGAGCGACATCTCGAAAGCGGGGCGCAGCAGCACTTCGATGGCCATCACAATGAGGCCCATCGCCGCGGCGGCAAGCGTCAGCGTGCCATATTCGTCGTAGCGCGAGTCATAGAGACACGCGACCACGAAGAGGATGGCGAGCAGATTGGTCAGCCAGTAGAAGTTCAGCGCGAGAGGCATCGGCGTACCTGATTACCGGGTCGACAAGACGACGGCGGATAGTGCAAACCGTTGCGATTTTATCGGACCGACCTTACGGATACTTTAATGAATTTCTTTCGCGGTGCACAAGCCTCATAAACATCTGTTCTGTTTAGATTCGACGAGTTAGATGTTCGCCTGTTGGATTCGAGGCCGACTAGTTTCCGACAAGCGCATCCGTGTTGTGGGGAATACCGTGGGGGAAAAATCATCGCTAACGATCAGCGAAAGTGTGGTCCTGAAGTTCACTGCCGCCGATCACAACCGCACACTGACGGAAGGCAGTGGCCTGTCCGGCAAGGTGCACGCCGGGGCGAACGGCGTCAGCGTGCACTTTTGCTACCGCTGCCGCTTCGGTGGCAAGTCACGCGAACCGGCGCTTGGCGCATGGCCACGTGAATCGCTCGACGCCATCCGGCACGAAGCCTGACGTCGCATCGTCCCTGAGTTGCAAAAAGGCTCAGCAAGCCCCGCGTAAGCCGCCGGGAGCCAACGGCGGGAATGGGTAGGTGCTGGCCATCCGCCCGCGCGGATGGATGGTTTGCGATGGCCCACGGCGACTGGACACGGACGATGCTGAGGCCACGACTTTCCGGCTGCGGGCCACGGTCGATGCAGCACACCGGGGGCGGGGTCGCCAGCGGTTTCCAGCCGCTCTCAGCGGGGCGATATAAGCGGTTCTGGCCGAAGGCGGGTCTATTACGTATTACGTTACTGCTCGCGGGATCGCGCAAAGTCGATGCGTGTCGGCCACCCCGTAGTTCAGACGTGTCCGATGCTTCAATGCTTCCTTTTCAGACGCGAATGCCCCCGGAAACAAGACACTTGTCGCGCAGGCCCCGGCGATGTTGTGCCACGTCAAGCATCCAGTCCCGGTATCACCCAGCCACCAGAAG
>NZ_BAYD01000089.1 GCF_000685075.1 Paraburkholderia oxyphila NBRC 105797 | reverse complement strand
GTCCGGGCGCGATGGATTGTTGCGTCAGCGAGACAATCATGCGTGCTCACCGCGCTGAGGCGGCGTATTGGTGACAGTCAGATCTATAGTGAGCTTTCTCGCAGGACAAAAAAGGTTCTTCACGGATTACTGGGAAATGCAGCAGAGGCGGCCGAGTTCGTCGGCCAGAAGCGGTCCTCCATACCTTGCAGGCGAATGGCTGCTTTGCAATTGCTGGGCTATCGCCCGCTCGTCCTGTCTTTGTCGGCGGCCATGAGTTCGAGAAGATTGCCGTCGATATCGCGAAAGAACACCGATTGACTTGGCTGTCTGTCGGCCGTCATCCGTGCAACCGGACCTTCAAGGATGTCGATGTTTTTTTCTTTGAGCAGGTCGAGCATATCGCTAACCGAGCCATTCCAGTGGAGGCATATGTCGGCTGCCCCTACCGTTGGACGCTGGGCGACCAGATAGACCCCGTTGCCCTTTTGATGAATGCTCAGGACCGCGCCGCCGATTGCAAGTTGGCGCACGAGCACCTGGCCGTCTATGACATGCTCGGCGACGACCTCTATCCCGAAGAGGTCATCGTAGAATGCAGAGCTTGCCGCGAGGTCAGCTACGGTAATAGCAACATGATCAATTGCAAGGATTCGGGACATTCGGACCTCCAAAAAAAACATCGTATGCGTCGATACGTGGCACCAGTCACGTCGGATTGAACCAGCGACTGGCTACACCGAAGAACATTTCATCTACCTCATTCTCCGAATAGGCAGTCACTAATTGCGCATACCTCTCATAAAGATCGGCAAACCCTGTCGAGAGCCTGGCAATAGGCATGTGGCTGCCAAACATGCATCGCGATACGCCAAAAGTATCGATTGCAGCCGAAACCCAGGGGGCAGCCTCAGCGACGGACCATTGCATACCAAAGATGCACTCTAATGCGGAGATGTCCACGCAGATGTTGTCACAGGTGCTCAGTGCGGCAAGATCTCGCCGCCAGCAATCGAAGCCCTCTTTGCTCAAATCGAGCGGCCACCCCATCAACGCGATCGTGAAGCCGATGTCCGGATGATTCTGGATGACGCGAGTCAAGTCTGGCAACTGATGGGCGAATACCTCGAGCCCACACTTGAAATCATGCTTGCGCAACAAGGGAAGTTGTTTTCTCCAGGCGGGATCTGCCAGCAAATCGGGGCGTTTCGCGAATCGCTTCAAAGGATTGCGTTCGTCCCATACAAGATGCTCCCGAACCGACGTCAGGTTGGGAAGCGTGCTGTATTGGTCGAGCTTGCGTTCCAGTTCGGGGTCAAGGAAGTCGACGAATGCTACCAGCGCATGCCGTATCCCTCTCGCATTCGCCGCCCTTTGCGCCCAAGCCGCTTCTTCGAAAGGTTCCGACGACAGGAATTCGTGCCACACCACGGCCTCAACGTTATAGCCGCTGGTTTCGGAGAGGTAATCGTCCAGCAGGTATCGTCGTGGCAGAGCGTCGTAATTGCCCACAAATGCTTCGTAGCCGCGATCGACCTCGTCCAAGAACGTGTGCCGGTTCTGTTTGTGATCGTAAAAATGGAGGTGTGAATCAGCGATTCTGGTGGCAAATTTCATTTTTTACGATCGGCGAGGGTGGTTATGATGCTGGCAATGCGGAAGCATCGGGAATTTCCAAGCACGCTCCATCGTACGTGGAAAAAATGAGCCGAAGATTAGCGAAGCGCGTCATCGAAGCGGCATGGCACGGCGAGAACTGCAAAAGCGGTCACTCACGATTCAGAGACGACAGTCCCTTGTGGGTCGACTTCTGCCTTCGGTGTCCGGCAGTGATCGTAAAGGGTTAGTCGACGTCGCCTCGGCAGTTCGCCTCAGCAGCGCTAGCTTGTGCCGACGCGCTGGTTATTTCCCGCCAGCTCGACAACGAAGTCCAGAAAAGCCCTCGTCTTTGCCGGCACATTATGCCGCGATGGGTAGTAGGCGTATAAGGGATACCGCTCGTCTGCCCATTCGGGAAAGAGATTGATCAATCGGCCGTCGGCAATCAGAGGCTCGGCACCGAGAAGGAGCATCTGCGCAATCCCGGAGCCGGCAAGGCATGCGTTCAGAAGCGCACTGGGATCGTTGACCGTGAGGCGTCCCCGGGTATCGAGCACAACGCGCTTTCGCTTGCGATGGAATTCCCAGGGGAACGGCTTGCCCGTCTCCGGGTTGCGGAATTCCAGGCATTTGTGGCTTCCGCCTTCAAGGTCCCCGGGTTGTGCCGGGCGTCCCCAACGCGCGACATATGAAGGCGCAGCAACCGTAACAACCGCGGTATCGAGCAGCTTTCGCGCAATCAGGGTGGATGCTTTGGGCTCGCCGAATCGCACGGCGAGGTCAAAGCCGTCCATGACGAGATCGCCAAGATTGTCTCGCGCGATGAATTCGATTTCGAGGTCGGGGTGCGCGTCCATGAACCCATCGAGCTGCTGCCCGAGGATGGTCCGGTAGAAGACGGGATCCAGATTGATTCTCAGCTTGCCGCGCACAGCCGACGCGCCACCTGCCGCTGCAGCAGCGGCTTCTTCCAGCCCGGCGAGGTGCGGCATGACCTGCTCGTAAAAGCGGCGGCCCTCTTCCGTCAGCGAGACGGAGCGCGTCGTCCGGTTGAAGAGCCGGATTTTCAACTTCTTTTCCAGCCTCGCAATCGCTCGACTGACGCCCGGCGGCGACATGCCTATCACTTCCGAAGCGGCCACAAACGTCCCCGCATCGACTACGGCGGCGAACACGCTAATGCTACCGGACAGCTTCTCGCTACTGGGTCTCATGGTCGCGCGGGTGAATACGGGTGATGGGTCGCAATCGATCAATTGAAGGCTAACGCAGCAAAGCTCCAGCGGTCAGCAGCGCTGGGCGCCCGTGTCCATCATGCCTCATTGATGACTCATTGTCATTTATCTAGTTCCATCCATGTCATTTTGTTTCGACTGGCGCATGTCCAGAATGCCTCTCAACGAGACATTCCGTCCCGCCGATCGAAAGGAGATTGCCATGCATAGCCGCATTTTCATCGTTGCCATCGCGACCGCCATTGCGCTTCCGGTCGCCGCACATGCGCAGAGTGACGCTTCGCGCGTGACGCGCGAGCAGGTCCGTCAGGAACTCGTGCAACTCGAGCGTGCCGGGTATCGACCGGGCCGCGCCAACGACCCCCATTACCCGGACGACCTCCTCGCTGCCGAAGCGCGGATTCGCGCGGCTGCCAGTGCCGATCCGTATGCCGTCAGCGCCGTAGGCGGCGCGGCGAATGACCGGTCCGCTTCGGGGAGCCGCGAGGGCGTGAATGGCGCACAGAACGCGTTGTTCGCGCATCACTGAGGCTCGTGTCGTTGATCCCTACGGGCAATTCGAGCGTGCGCTCCATAACGGACTTCAGCGCGCCTGAAAGCTCGGGAGCCGCTAACTCGACGCGGCGCCACTTTATTTACCCATGCAAGGAGAACGAGCTATGTATGCAATCACAGGAATCACTGGCAAGGTCGGCGGCACACTTGCCCGCCGCCTTCTGGCGGCAGGTCAGCCGGTGCGTGCGGTCGTGCGCGACGTCGCACGGGCAAGCTCGTGGGCAGAGCGCGCCTGTGAACTTGCGACGGCCCGGATGGAAGATGCCTTGTCGCTCGCCGCCGCGTTCGAAGGCGCGGCGGGTGTCTTCATCCTGCCCCCCTCGGAGTTCGATCCTGCGCCGGGCTTTCCCGAAGCGCGTGCGGTGATCGATGCCGTGTCCACGGCACTGTTGAAGGCGCGGCCCGAAAAAGTGGTTTGCCTGTCGACGATCGGCGCACAGGCCAGTGAGAGCAATCTCCTCACTCAACGCACGCTGATGGAGCAGGCTTTGCACGACATGCCGATGCCGGTGACGTTCCTGCGGTCTGGCTGGTTCATGGAAAACGCCGCATGGGATATTGCGTCCGCGCGTGACGAAGGTGTCATCGCCAGTTACCTGCAGCCGCTCGACAAGCCCGTGCCGATGGTTGCCACCGCCGACGTAGGGCGCGTCGCAGCCGAACTGCTCCAGCAGACGTGGAGCGGCGTGCGCTTCGTCGAACTCGAAGGTCCGCGCCGGGTGAGCCCCAGCGACCTCGCGGCGGGCTTTGCACGCGTGCTTGGCCGCCCCGTCCGTGCCGAGGTTGTCGACAGGCAGACCTGGGAAGAACTGTTCCGCTCTCAAGGCATGAAGCATCCGGTGCCACGCATGCGCATGCTGGATGGATTCAACGAAGGCTGGATCGATTTCGAAAAACATCCTGACGAAATCATCCGCGGCCAGGTCGAGCTGGACAGGGTTCTGGGCGAGCTGGTGTCGCGTCCGGTCTGAGCCGAACCGGTTGGGCGGGGCGGGCAACTGCGCATCGCCCCACCATTTTCCGCATGCTCCGTATGGATGATTTGCCCCGCCGCGTTCGATGCGAACCTGCGTGTGGCAGGACCGCCGCGCCCGCCTGACGGCGCGGCCGCCCTCCACCATCCTTTCACTGGAGCACCGCATGACCGATCCCAATCCCCGTCACGCGTTGTACGAGCTCGCGTGCCGCTACGCGCAGGCCGTCGACCGGCGCGACTGGAAGCAGCTCGCCACCCTCTTCACGCCCAACGCACAACTGAGCGGCCCCGCTTTCTCGTTCGACAGCCGCGACGCGATCATCGCCGGGATGGGTGCACTCGCGCATTACGAGCTTACCCAGCATCACGTCCACAACCAGCTCGTGACGCTCGACGCCGGCGAGGCGTCGGTCGAGACCTACGGCATCGCGTCCCACATCTACGTGCGAGACGGCCAGAAACGCAAGCTCGACTGGGGCCTGCGCTACCACGACCGCTGCGTGTTCGACAACAGCGACAGCAACGACGGTGCGTGGCGCTTCGCGTCGCGCACGCTGCTCGTCGACTGGACGCAGGACCTGCCACTGGAGGGCTGACCCATGCGCACATCGCTCCCCCTCGAAGGCCGGACCGCGCTCGTGACGGGCAGTTCCGCCGGTATCGGCGCCGCGTGCGCCCAGGCGCTGCTCGCAGACGGCGCTACGGTCGTACTGATGGGCCGCCGCCACGACGCACTCGAACGCGCACGCCAGCAGCTCACGGACGCAGTACCAGGCGGCCGCGTAGAGGCCCACACAGGAGACGCCTGCGTCGCGGCCGACATCCAGAACGCACTGCAATTCGCGTGGTCGTTGAACGAGCGTCTCGACATCGTCGTGCCGACGGTCGGCGGCGCCGCGTTCCGGCCGCTGCTGATGCACGATGCCGAGAGCTTCCGCGCGGACCTCGACCTGAACATCACGAGCGCGTTCCTCGCGATCCGCCACGCGGCGCCGCTGCTCGCGGCGAGTGGCGGCGGCTCGATCGTCTGCATCTCGTCGACCGCCGCGCGCATCAATTTCCGCTGGCTGTCCGGCTATTGCACCGCGAAGGCGGGACTCGAGGCGCTGGTCCGCGCAGCGGCCGAGGAACTCGCCGGCGCGAAGATCCGCGTGAACTCGGTGCGCCCCGGTCTCACACGCTCGGAAGCGACCGGGCCGCTGTTCGACAACCCCGCGATGCTGGAGGGCTTTCTCGAGCAGGTGCCGCTAGGCGTGCTCGGCGAGCCGGACTACATCGCCCGGGCGGTGCGCTATCTCGCCGGTCCGGAATCGGGCTGGGTGACGGGACAGAGCTTCGCCGTCGACGGCGGCCACGAACTGCGCAAGAACCCCTGTGTCGACGACGCGATCGGTCAAATGTTCGGCATGGCCGCGCTCGAAGCCGTGAAGGCTGGCCGCACGCCGAGCGACACCTGAACCGCTCAGCGGCGCTTTCTTCGCGCCGGACGAGTCGCGCTTCGTCAACGGCGCCCCAAGCTGCGGATCGACCATGCGCAGCAGGTTTCGTCGCTTCGACGAAGCGTCAACGCTTATCACCCACAGGAGGACATCGATGATTTCATTGACTGGCAAGACCGTGCTGATTACGGGCGGCGGCGCGGGCATCGGCCGCGCCTGCGCGACGGCGTTCGGCGCGGCGGGCGCGCGCGTCGTCGTCGCGGAAATCGACGCGGCGCGCGCGCAGGACGTGCGGCAGGCGCTGGAGGCGGCGGGCGTGGAGGCGCTCGTCGAGATCGTGGACGTGACGCGCACCGATCAAGTTAGCGCGCTCGCGCGCACGATCGATGCACGTTTCGGCGGGCTCGACGTGCTCGTCAACAACGTCGGCGATTTCCTGCAGATCGCCAAGCCGTTCGACGACCACACCGACGACGACATCGCTCGCCTCTTCGACGTGAACCTGCGCCAGGTGTTCGTCGTCACGCGCGCGATGCTGCCGCTGCTGCGGCGTCGCGGCGCCGGCGGCAGCATCGTCAGCGTGTCGTCGATCGAGGGCTTTCGCGGGATCCCGAACTGCTCGGTCTATGCGTCGTTCAAGGCGGCGCTCAGCGGTTTCACGAAGAGCCTCGCGCTCGAGCTGGGGCCCGCCGGCATCCGCGTGAACCAGATCGCGCCCGAAACGACCGAGACGCCGCAGGTGCCGGTCAGCGCGATGATCGCGGCCGAGCATCGTCCGCACATCGAGCGCTGGATTCCGCTTGGCCGCTTTGGCGAAGCCGGCGACATCGCCGGTGCGGCGCTGTTCCTCGCCAGCCCGCTCGCCGCGTGGGTCACCGGCACGACGCTGCACGTCGACGGTGGCGCGCTCGCGGCGGCCGGCTGGTATCGCGACCCGAACGGCTTCTGGACCAACATTCCGGTCGTGACCGGCAACGGCTTCAATGCCTGAGCGGCCGCGTGCCGGCTGGACTTCAATTCAATTTCAGGCGGTCCACGAACCGCCAACGGAGACTTCATGAACATCCTCGTCATCGGCGGCACCGGCCTTATCGGCGGCCATGCTGCGCTGCACCTGCACGCGCAGGGCAACACCGTCACGCTCGCGGCCCGCAAGCCGCCCGCGCCGGGCTCCGCGCTCGCGCAATTCGACGTGCTGCTGCGCGACTACGTCGCCGGTAACTTCACCCGCGAGGATCTCGCCCGCTTCGACGCGGTCGTATTCGCGGCAGGCAACGACATCCGTCACCTGCCGCCCGACGCCGACGAGGCAGCGCACTGGGAGCGCGCGAACGTCGAGGCCGTGCCGCGCTTCTTTGCGCTCGCGCGCGAGGCGGGCATCAAACGGGCCGTGCTCGTCGGCAGCTTCTATCCTCAGGTGGCGCCGCACCTCATCGATACGATCCCCTACGTGCGTTCGCGCCATCTCGCCGACGAGCGCGTGCGCGCGCTCGCGACGCCGGCGTTTTCGGTGTGCAGCGTGAATGCGCCGTTCGTCGTGGGCTCGGTGCCGGGGCTGCGCAACGACATGTTCGCGGCCTATACGGGCTATGCGCAAGGCAAGCTGGCCGGTCTGCCGGTCTTCGGGCCGGCGGGCGGCAGCAATTTCATCTCGACGCAATCGCTGTCGGAAGCGATCTGGGGCGCGCTGCAAGCGGGCGAGGCGGGCAAGGCCTATCTCGTCGGCGACGAGAACCTGAGCTTCGCCGACTATTTCGCGACGTTCTTTCGCGCGGCGGGCAATTCGCAGCCGGTACCCGCGCTCGACCAGGAGCACCCGCTGCTGCCGGACATCGCGATCTACACGGGGCGCGGCAACGTCGTCTCATACGAGCCGGACGCAGCCGATCTCGCGTTGCTCGGGTATCGGCGCGGCGACGTGCAGCGCGCGGTCAATGAGGTGGTCGCACACTGCCTCGCGCAGTAAGCAGCAGGCAGTGAACGCGCGTCGGGTAGCCGTACCCGACGCGCGCGGTTCGCGCCGCTCCGAAGCCGGCGCGTAATCAGAATAACTTAGTGATGCTGACGAGTGGACCACCGGGTGCGGGCAGGTCGGACAGGTAGTCTCCTGCGCCCCCGGATGCGTTGAAAGTCGCCGCGGGTCAGTCGGTACTGGATGGCGAATTCAATCCATTCGACGCGGCGTGCCGCCCGGCCTGACGCCCGAAAAACGTCGCATCGGCCAGCGAAAGCCCCGAGCTATAACCGGCGCCCCAACGCGGCAAGCCGCAAGCCGTGCGGCCCGCCGCGAACAGCCCCGGCACCGGCTCGCGCATTTCGTTCACGACCTGGCCGCTCGGCAGCGTGTCCAGTCCGCCCAGCGTGAAGTGCGGATAGAACGCGTAGTCGATCCGGCAATCGAGCGCGACGAACGGCGGTTCGTCCAGCGGCTTCAGCCATTTCGCCGCTTTGTGGAAGGCCGGATCGCAGCCTTGCGCCGCGTGACGGTTATAGCTCTGCACGGTCGCGCTGAGCGAGCCTTCCGGCATGCCCAGTTCCTGTTCGACTTCCTCCCAGCTTTCTCCCGCCGCGGCGATGCCGATGCGCGTGAATTCGGGTGGCGGCGCATAGGCCGCATTGTCGGCCAGCAGAAAGATCCGCTCGCCCGCCTGCTGGAGCGCATGCCATCCCGTGCGGCCGTGATAGCCGTCTTCGTTGATGAAGCGCTGGCCGCGCTCGTTCACGAAGATGCCCCTGATCAGCGATTCGGGTGCATAGAACGGCAGGCTCACGAAGCCCTGATCCATATGGATCGCGGCGCCGCCCACGCTCTGGCCCAACAGGATGCCCGTGCCGTCGTCGCCGGGATTGCCGATCGGATCGGCCGAGCGCATCAGCATGGGCGCGTGACGGCGCACCATCTCGCGGTTCATCGCGAAGCCGCCTGCGCACAGAATCACGCCGCGTCGCGCACGCACGTACGTGTCCACGCCGCACGAACGCAGCACCACGCCGCACACCGCGCCCGCTTCGTCGACGATCAGCGCCTGCGCGCGCGCGTCGTAGCGCACGGCCACGCCTGACGCCTCCACGCGCGCGGCCAGCACGCTCATCAGCATCTGGCCGCCGCCCCAGCCCGGCCATTGCGGCGTGTGCCCGCGCGGGCACGGCTTCGCCGCGGCGCTGAAGGGCCAGGCCTCCTCGCTGCCGGACCAGATCAGGCAATCGTCGGTCTCGGGCTCGACCATGCGCTCGGGCAGGAACGTGTTCTTGTATTTCAGCCCTTGCGCGACGAGCCAGTCGTGGTGCGCGAGGCTGTGCTCCGCGTAGAGGCGCACTTTCGCTTCGTCGGCATCGCGGCCGCCGGCGAGCATCAGATAGCGGTACAGGTCGGCGGTTTCGTCGCTGAAGCCCGCCGCGCGCTGCGCGGGCGTGCCGCCATTGCCGCCGAGATAGATCTCGCCGCCCGAGAGCGCGCTCGAGCCGCCATAGCCTGACGCGCGCTCGACGACGAGCGTATCGGCGCCGGCCGCGGCCGCTTCGATTGCGGCGCACGCACCCGAAGCGCCGAAGCCGACGATCACGACATCGTGTTCGGCGTCCCAGCGAGGCACGGCACGCGAGGGTAAAGGACGGTTCACTGAGCAGTTTGACGACATGTGCGGAGCAGGACAGAGGTTGGGCGCGGACAGGCCAAGACCGGGCCACACGACGCGGCCCGGATCGAGATAGCTCCAAAGGTAGCGTCTCGCGTCGCGCGCACCCTCATCCGTTTGGACCAGGTGCAAACACTCAGAGGCGCCGCACCGGCGCCCATCATCCAGACGGAGGGTGTCCTGTTGTACGTGCTGTGAACCGCGCGCTCAGGCGCCAGCCTGCGGCGCATCGGCCGGGCGCCCGCCGAAGCGCACGCCCGGCGTGGCCCCGGCGTAATGCCCGACGAGCATGGAGGTCACGACGCAGCGCGTCGAAGCGATCTTCCATTGGCCGTCGATCTTGCGGTACGTGTCTTCGTAGTACGCGCCGAGCTGGGTAAAGGCGCGCTCGCGCGTATCGAGCATCTGGTAGTGCAAACCCCAGCTGCCGCGAGCGTGGTGACTGTCGAGCACCTCGATTTGCGGGTTGACGCCGTGATGCATCTCCACGATATGGGGATGGCAACCCAGCCGCCCGAACACCTCAACCAGTCCGTCACGATCGTCGAACACCCCGATCGCGCCATAGTCGATGCGCACGCGGCCGGGCGCGAAGCAGTCGCGCATGCCCTCCGTGTCCTTCATGTCACAGCAGGCGAAATAACGCGCTTTCAGGCTGCGGATTGCGTCGGCGTCTTCGAGCGCGCGCAGGCGCGCTTCGAGTTGATCGATCGGGTTCATCGGGTCTCCTTTGCGGTTGTCCGGCCGTTACGGTACAAGCGCTGCCGCGCCGGCTCATCATCCAGTCGGATGATGTGCGCGGGCGGTCCGCTTTCTACGATCCGGTATCACCAAGGAGACACTGGACCATGGAAGACGCCACCCGCACGCTCTGGGCATACGAAGAGATCCGGCAGCTCAAATACCGTTACTTCCGCGCGGTCGACACCCACGACTGGACGCTGCTCGCGCAGTGCCTGAGCGAGGATTGCCGCGCGCGCCTGAACGGCGGCCAGTACGCCTTCGATGGCCGCGACGCCTATGTCACAACCCTGCAGGCGCTGCTCGACCGGCCGACTTTCCTGACCATGCATCACGGCCATCACCCGGAACTCGAACTGCTCGCCGCCGACTACGCGCGCGGGACCTGGTATCTGGAAGACCACGCGATCGACCTCGAACACAACACGCTGCTGCACGGCGCCGCCTTCTACGAGGACGAGTACGTGAAACGCGACGGTGTCTGGCTGATCGCGGCCACGTCCCACGAGCGCCTGTTCGAAACCGTCACCTCGCCGATTCCCGCCTCGTTCAGGCTCACGGCGAACCGCTTTCAGACGTAACCGCACTGCTCAACGCTTTCAACCCGGAGACAAGTCGATGGAAAAAGTGATTTACGTGCTGTGGCGCGATGCGCAGACATCGCCCGACGCATGGCGCCAAACGTTACGCACGGCGCTCGCCGACAAGCTGCTCTCGCTCGGCGCCCATGGCGTGCAGGTCAATGTCGCGGACAGCGACGTCGAAGCGGCGGCCGCGCTGCGCCAGCAGAACACGCAGCCCGGCATGGCGGGCACCGTGTCGGTGTGGATCGACAGCGCGGTCGCCATGCTGCGCCAGCCGTTCGACGACGCCGTGCGCGCCGTGGTCCCGCATCTCGCGGCGTATCTGGTGACCGAATCGCAACCGATCCGCAATACGCGCTTCGTGCCGAAAGCCGGCGACCGCACGGCCGGATTCTCGCAACTGGCGTTTCTCACGCGGCCGCCGCGCCTCACGCCCGAGGCCTGGCTCGACGTGTGGCACAACCACCATACGCGCGTCGCGATCGATACGCAGGACAACTTCCTTTACGTGCAGAACGTCGTCGTGCGGGCGTTGACGCACGCGGCGCCGCGCTACGACGCGATCGTCGAGGAGTGCTTCCCCGCCGCCGCGATGACCGACCCACATGCGTTCTTCGACGCGGTCGGCGATGAGGAAAAATTCCAGCGCAACGTGCAGGCGATGATGGAAAGCTGCGCGCGCTTCATCGACTTCGACAAGATCGACGTGCTGCCAACGAGCCAGTACGTCGTGAAAGCGGTGCACGACTAACAACAAGAGGATAGTCATGAAGCGAATTCATCTCCCCATCCTGCGCGCATCGGCACTGACCGCGTGCGCAATCGTCACGACAACGGCGTTCTCGATGATCTCCCAGGACGACCTGACGGCGCTCGACACCACCCTGACGCCCATGGGCGCGCAGCGTGCCGCGAGCAAGGACGGTGCCGTGCCCGCCTGGAGCGGCAAGTGGCTCGGCACGCCGCCGGACCTGAGCTACAAGCGCGGCGAGCGCTATCGCGATCCGTATGCGGACGAGAAGCCGCTCTTCGTCATCACGGCGCAGAACATGGAGCAGTACGCGGACCATCTGACCGAAGGCCAGAAGGCGCTGTTCAAGCACTATCCGGCCACGTTCAGGATACCGGTCTATCCGAGCCATCGCGACTTCCGCTATGACGATTCGGTGTACAAGGCGATCCGCGCCTACGCGCCCGACTCCACGCTGACCGCGGATGACAACGGCCTCACCAACGCGCCGCCGCAGGTGCCCTTCCCGCTGCCGAAAACGGCCGCCCAACTGCTGTGGAACCAGCGCATGTCGTCGGCGATCGGCACGGAGCAGGCAACCTACGATCAGGCCGTGGTCTACCCGGACGGCAACATCGCATGGGGCAAGGTGCGCTACGACATCTACTCGCCGCGCAACGACGGCAAGTACGACATCAAGGACGACCTGAACAACCGCTCGTACTACCGGATCGCCACGGAACTGCCGCTGAGCGACCGCGGCACGTTGACGGTCGGCTACACGAACTGGGACAAGGCCGGCGCCGACAACTCGTCGCGCACCTGGGTCTACAACCCGGGCACGCGCCGCGTGCGCCAGGCACCCGAATTCGGTTATGACCAGCCGTTCGGCGCCGGGGGCTTTCGCACCGTCGACGACGATCGTCTCTACAACGGCCCCGGCGATCGCTACGACTGGAAGATTCTCGGCAAGCGCGAGATCTACGTGCCGTACGACAACTACAAGCTGATGGACGGCTCGGTCAAGTACAGCGACGTGCTGGCGAAGAACCACGAGAATCCGGCCTACATGCGCTACGAGTTGCATCGCGTCTGGGTGCTGCAGGCGACGCTCAAGAACGGCTACCGCCACGAGTACGCGAAGCGCGTGCTGTACCTCGACGAGGATTCGTGGATCACGCTGCTCGCGGACAACTACGACGCGCGCGGCGAGCTCTGGCGCACCAACATCGCCACGACGGTCTATGCGTACGACGCGAAGACGTTCTATCCCGCCGCGGTGTTCTATCACGACCTGATCTCGAACGCGTACCTCGCGGACCGTCTGACGAACGAGGAGCCGATGCCGAAGCTCGACAACAGCCCACAGTTCAACGAAGCGTATTTCTCGCCGGACGCGATCCGCAGCTCGGGCAACTGAGCTTCCGGTGCGCCGCGACGCTCAGCCCATTGGCACGACGCTGCCGAGCAGAATGCGCACGAGCGTCGCCTGGCGCGCCACGCCAGTCTTCGAGAAGATCGCGCGCAAATGCGTGCGCGCGGTGTTCTTGCTGATGCCCGACTCCTCGGCCGCCTCGTCGAGCGTGAGCCCGTTGGTCAGCATGAGCGCGAGCGACGCCTCGGCGGGCGTGAGGTCGAAGAGCTTGCGGATGATCTCCTGCGCGCCCTGCGGCTTGCGGTCGGGATCGCGCAGGAAGAGTGCAACAGCCGCGCGCCGCTTGTTGTCCTCCGACCAGTCCGAGAGCAGGATCGTGCGCACCAGCAGGCCGAGACGCGGCTTGTCGTAACTGCGCGTGACGGGGATCGCCTCGACGATCGGCGCTGCCGTGCCGAGGTGCCCCATCACCGCCTGCCGGATCAGCCGCTGGAGCGTACGGTTCTCGGCTGCATTGCTCGCCTCGACGGTGCCGCGCGCGATGCACAGGCCGTTGTTCTGCGCGAGGATCTCGTTGGCGACGCCATTCGCGTCGATGATGACGCCGTTCATGTCGAGCGTGATCGTGCCGACCTGCATCCGGTTGATCGCGTTCGCGTACATCGAACGCTCGACCTCGACCGTGTCGAGCCGCGAATGCAGTTCGACGGCGCGTTTCAGATGCGGCAGCAGCAACGTGCAGAACGCCTTGTCGGCCGACGAAAACGGCTTTTCCGCGTGACCGCGGCACACGCGCAGACGGCACTCGACGCCCGACTGCGTGCGCAGATCCGCGCCGAGTATATGGCGCACGTCCGAGGGCTTGAGGAACTGCTTGTAGAACTCGCTCGAGAGCCAGCCCGTGTCGCCGAACACCTCGTCCACGGTGACGACGCGATCGGCGGGCAGGCCCACGAACGGGTCGATCGAATAGTAGTAGTCGTTATACGAGGCCGCGTCGGGCACCTCGGGGCCGAACTCCGATGCGTGCACCGAGAGCGGCGAGCGGCGGTCGTTGCCCGCGACGCGCAGGATCAGCGTCACGTAGTTGGCGCGCAGGCGCCGCCGTATCAGGTCCAGCGCGCCCGTCCACGGTCGTTCCTCCAGCGGCCCCTGATAGATGCGGTCCGCCAGCTCGCTGAACTCCGCAACGCAGACGCCTGCCTCCTCGCTCATCAACTGGCTCTCGTGCTGAGCCCATTTTGTCTCCATCAGCATGCTCCGGCCTCCATCCGGCTTCCCCCGTCTGGGCGAGGCACCCAGCTTAAGGAACTCGCCGGACGCTGCCATCGGGATCTTCACCAAACGAAGAGCCTGCTCGATTCAGGTGCGCAAACCATCATCCATGTGGATGATGCGCGCACCGCTGCGGTGCGCTGCAAACCCCTTCACGCGGCTGCATGGGCCCTTGCGACTGCCAGGGAAAACACGAACGCGGGTATACCTGCCGCACCGGTGTTTGTGAACGGCCCAGTTTCATCACCTTGCGTGCCTGTTCGGAGACGGTTGGCGGGCTGGGCTGTTAGTTGCAAATCAAGCGTTGAAGGGTCATGCGTGCCAAGCCGCTCGCGTAGAGGCATTGCGCCAGCTGGGTGCGGCCAGCGGCACAGCGTGCTGCTGCGGTGCACCACACGTGCTTTACACGCGCGCGCGTCGATCGGTGGCAGCGGGCGCCCCACCTCATTCGAATGCAACATCAAAACTGGCACATCCTTTGCTTGAATGGTGTACGTTCCGCAACGGCACACGCACCGTAAGCGGCACTTGCTCTTAAAGAATCGACCGATCATCCGTCGAAGTTTTCATGCCGCCGACCACCGAAACATCATGCTGCGTGTCCTGCTCGTAACCGATACCGACAAGCCCATCGGCGATCTGCGCGACGCGCTCGCGCGGCTCGGCTACGAGATGCTCGCCAACCCCGCGACGCCGCAGGCGCTGCATCGCGCCGTCGAGCTCGAGCGGCCCGACGTGATCATCGTCGACACCGAATCGCCGTCGCGCGACACGCTCGAGCAGCTCGCCGTGATGAACGCCACGGCGCCGCGCCCCGTGCTGATGTTCAGCAACGACGCGAACCAGCAGCTCATTCGCTCCGCCGTGCAGGCGGGCGTGACCGCGTATCTCGTGGAAGGGCTCGCGGGCGAGCGCATCGCGCCGATTCTCGAAGTCGCGCTCGCGCGCTTCGCGCAAGAGGCGCAATTGCGCGAGCGGCTCACCCAGGCCGAGAACGAGCTGGCCGAGCGCAAGCTGATCGACCGCGCGAAGCGCATCCTGATGGAGCAGCAGAAGATGTCCGAGCCCGCCGCCTATGCGACGCTGCGCAAGCGCGCAATGAACCAGAGCCTGAAGCTCGCCGAGGTCGCCCGACAGATCGTCGCGGCGTCCGAGCCACCGGAACCCCGCAAATGACCGATGCAGATCACCGCGCCGGTTCGCACCAGCCAGATTGAGCACGAACGAGCACGAAAGAAGCGCCGACCATGAACGCCACCTCCCCCCCGCCCGCCGCGCCAGAGAAGACGCACCTGAAGATAGGCTTCGTGCCGCTCGCCGATGCGGCACCGCTCGTCGCCGCGAAGCTGCTCGAATTCGGCCACGCGCACGGTCTCACGCTGGAGCTTTCGCGCCAGCCCTCGTGGGCCGCACTGCGCGACAAGCTGCTGACGGGCGAGCTCGACGCCGCGCATACGCTCTATGGTCTCGTGTACGGGGTGCAGCTCGGCATTGGCGGACCTCAGCAGGACATGGGTGTGCTGATGGTGCTCAACCGCAATGGCCAGGCGATCACGCTATCGAACCGCCTTGCCGACGCGCTGGCCGAACACGGCACGCTGCCGCGCGCGCTCGCGACGCTCGAGCGCAAGCCCGTGTTCGCGCAGACCTTTCCGACCGGCACGCATGCGATGTGGCTGTACTACTGGCTCGCCGCACAGGGCGTGCATCCGCTGCGCGACATCGAGAGCGTGGTGATTCCGCCACCCCAGATGGTGGCCGCGTTGACCGAAGAGCGGCTCGACGGCCTGTGCGTGGGCGAGCCGTGGTCCGCGCTGGCGCAGCAGCGCGGCGTGGGGCGCACGGTGATCCGCAGCGGCGAAATCTGGCCCGACCATCCCGAGAAAGTGCTCGCATGCCGGCGCGATTTCGTCACGCGCTACCCGAATACGGCGCGTGCGCTCGTGCAGACGATGCTGGAAGCGTGCCGATGGCTCGACGGCGCGGGGCATCGCAGGGAAATCGCGCAGTGGCTGGCGCGGCCGGAAATGCTGGGCGTGGATTCGGCGTTGATTGCGGAACAGCTCGAGGGCGCTGGCGTTCCCGATGGAACACGCATGAAGTTCTTCGAGGACGGCGCGGTGAACGATCCGTTGGAGTCCGAAGGAGTCTGGTTCCTGACCCAGTTCGAGCGCTGGGGGATGATGGCGCGGCGCGACGATTATCGGGAGATCGCGCGGGGGGTCAATCAGACGGCGCTGTATCGGGAGGCGGCGCGGGCGATGGGGGTTGAGGTATTTGAGGCCTTGCGCAAGCCGGTTTTCGTTGATGGGAAAGTTTGGGATGGACTGGATGCCGCGGCCTATGTGGAGGGGTTTGGGGTGAGAGTTTGAGCGGGTGCCGATCCCTCACCCCAGAGGCATGCAAGCGTCGTGCGGCACGGCAAGCGCTCGCAACTCGCTCGCCGCTTACTTCACCACCACCTGCGTATGCCCCACAACCGGCGGCTTCTCGAAGTACGGACCCACGAGCCCCCGCCACACCTGGAAGTCGGCGGACTCGCGAAAGTGGACCATATGGTCTTCCACCGTGTCCCATTGCACGACGAGCACGTACTGATTCGGCTCCTCCACACTGCGCTGCAATTCGACACCGGTGCAGCCGCGCGCGCGGTGGAATAGCGGCAGGGCTTGCCCCACGGCAGCTTCAAATTCGGCGTTCTTGCCAGCCAGCACGGAGATGTGCGCCATTTCGTAGACCACGTTCTGCTCCTTTCTTTTCGCTCATTTGCTTCATGAATGCGCGCGCAGTTGCGGCGCGCGCCTAACGTTACCACGCCTCGCCGTTCAACCGCGCGACCACTTCTTCCGCAATCGCGAGCGAGGCCGTCAATCCCGGCGATTCGATACCGTAAAGATTCACGAGCCCGCGCACGCCATGCTCGCGCGCATCCTGAATCAGGAAGTCACTGGCGCCCGCCAGCTTCGGGCGGATGCCCGCATAGCCCGGCTGCAAAGCGTCATCGGGCAAATCGGGCCAGTAGCTGCGGATCGCCTCGTAGAATTTCGCCGAACGGCTGGGGTCGACGGTGTAGTCGATCGTGTCGATCCACTCGACGTCGGGGCCGAAGCGCGCCTGATGGCCGAGATCGATCGTCAGGTGGACGCCCAGGCCGCCCTCTTCGGGAATCGGATAGATGAGGCGCGAGAACGGCGAGGCACCCGAAAGCGAATAGTAATTGCCCTTGGCATAGCGCCCCGATGCGATCGAGCCGGCCGGGATGCCGTCGATCGACGCCGCCACCTGTTGCGCGTAAAGCCCTGCGCTATTGATCACACGCCGCGCGCACAGTTCCATCGGTTCTTCGCCGCCCACCTTCAGCAGAATCGGCTGCCCGGCTTGCGCCACGCCGCCCTTCACCGGCGAGCAGAATGCGAGCATGCCGCCGGCCGCCTCGAAATCGCCTTGCAGCGCGAGCATGAGGCCGTGGCTGTCCACAATGCCCGTTGAGGGCGACTCGAGCGCCGCCACGCAATGGAGCGCGCGCTCGCGCGCCTGCGCTTCGCCGCGTTCGAGCCAGCGCAGGTCGTCCACGCCGTTGGCCGCGGCGGCGGCACGTATTGCTCGCAGCGCATCGAGCTGCCCTTCGTGCGTCGCGACGATGAACTTGCCGCAGCGCTCGTACGGCACGCCCTTCTCGTCGCAGTAAGCGTAGAGGCGCTGCTTGCCCTGCACGCATAGCCGCGCCTTGAGCGAGCCCTGCGGATAATAGATGCCCGCGTGAATCACCTCGCTATTGCGCGAGCTGGTGCCCGTGCCGATGGCGTTCTCCGCCTCGACGAGCACCGTCTCCCAGCCTTGCAGCGCGCACGCTCGTGCGATCGCCAGGCCAACCACCCCCGCACCGATCACGACGCAATCGACCGTGTCAGTCATCGAAATTCACTCCTCTTCGTGCGAACGCTTTAACCGTAGCGCTATTGTGCCTGTTTCGCGCCCACGTCCGCGCGCGAGCGTTGGCGAGGCGCCGCTTCACGGCATCATCCGCACGACCTCCCGCTCCGAGGGGCACACCTGATTGCGTTGCGCGTCGATCGGCTTCGGCAGCGCCTTTTTGTCGGCGGCCACGTTGGTGTAGTACTTCAGTTCCGTGATGCTCGTGCCGTCCTTGCCCGCTTGCGCCTGCGGCGACCACAGCGCAATCCAGTAGTGGCCGCTCGCGTCGTACATGACGATCGCTTTCGTATCGCACGCGATGCCGCGCACGAACGTGCCGACCACCGTGACGCCCGGCATGCCGGCAGCGGCGCTGTCGTCGCTCACGGAGCCGGCTGTAGCGAGCAGCGCATCGTAGTCGCGGCCCAGCAACTTGCGGATGGCGTCGTCCTGCGCGGACGTCTTCACGACCCCGAGCGTAAGCAGATCCGCCTTCGCATTCGGGTCCTGTGCGGCGCTCACGTAAGTGCCGTCGAAGAGCACGCCCGCACCCGCGCCGCAGTCCCCCGAATCGCCCTGCTGCGCGACCTCGATGCGGTTGATCTTGCGCCTGAAGGTCAGTTCGCAGTTTTGCGTGAAGTCCTTCGCGTTGCCCGTGTAATGCGCCGCCTGGTCCTTGCCGAATGCCGCGCTGCCTTCGAGCGCGCCCGAGTTGGCGCCCGCGTAGGCGTCGAATCCGAACTGCATGCCATGCGGCGAAACATTCTTGATCGTGAGCGCGGAACCATAGTGGCCGCTCGCATCCACGCGCCACCACTTGCCTTGCCAGTGGAACGGACCCGCGCCGTTCGCGAGCACGACGAGGCGCTCGCTATATGCCTGTGCGAGACAGGCCGCGTCGCCGCACTGATCGCGCTCGCGCAGCCACGCGCGTTGATCGTCGCGCCATGCCGCGGCGTCCGCGCCGGCGGCGCGCTTCTGATAGAGCGCGGTGAGTTGCGTATCCATGCTGCTGAGGCGCGGCGAAGCACAGATGCGCTTTTCGGTAGCCGAAGCAGCCTTGCTGCAATCGAAGCTGGCCGCCGCCGCGATGCCTGGCACGAGCAGTGCTCCAGCCAAGGCAAGCGTGCCCAATACGGTATGCGAAATAAATCGATTCATCGCGTTTTGTCTGGAAGTAGTGTTCGGGACAGTCTGCTCACTTGACCGTGCTTCGCCCATATTGAAGACCGGCGCCGTGAAACACACGGGCGTACGGCCCGACAAAGCGCGATGGAGGATACAGGAAGGCGCAGCGTGGCGGCCGGTGTCTGCCTGTATGCCCGCTTCCAGACACCGATTGCGGAAGCAGCGCAGAATCACCCCGTCAGCGTGGAGACCCGCATGAAAGAGCACACCCCCAACTCGAAGGAGCGTCTCGATCTACCGGCCGATCATGCGTATCGGATTGCGGGGGCTCCATGAATCCCACCGATCTCCTCAACCTCGCGCATCTGCACGCGTTCCGTCTCGTCGCCGGCACGGGCAGCGCCACGCGCGCCGCCGCCTCGCTCTACCGTGCGCAATCGGCCGTCACGCGCTCGGTGCAGGAACTCGAAACGGCGCTCGGCGAGCCGCTCTTCGAGCGCAAGGCCTCCGGTATGCTGCCCACCGCCGCAGGGCACGTCGTGCTGGATCGTTGCGCGCGCATCTTTATCGAGCTCGAAACGCTTGCACAATGGTGCAAGACGCGCCAGACGCACCGCCGCGCCCCGCCCGAAGGCACCCTGCCGCCGTGGCTGCTCAATACGCGGCGCCTGCAACTCTTCGTGGCGCTCGCGCGCCACCGTCACATGCCGAGCACGGCGGCCGCGTTCGGCATCAGCCAGCCGGCCGTGAGCAGCGCCATGCGCGTGCTCGAAAGCGGCTCGGGCATCACGCTGTTTCACCGCAGCCCGCTCGGCTTGCAACTCACGCCCGAGGGCGAGATTTTCCTTCTGCGCGTGAGGCGCGCGCTGAACGAGCTGCGCCATGTGCCCGACGACATCGCCGCGCTGCACGGCACCATTCAGGGCACGGTAACGGTGGGTGCGCTGCCGCTCGGCCGCACACTGATGCTTCCCGCCGCCATCGTGCGCATGAGCGCGTTGCATCCCGGTGTTCGTGTGGTCACGGACGAAAGCGCCTATGACGTGCTGGTGGCGCGCTTACACGCGGGAGACATCGATTTCATGCTCGGCGCGCTGCGCGAAGACGACGCGGCGAGCGGGCTAGCCAATGAGCGCCTGATGGCCGAAGACATGGTCGTGCTCGCACGCAGCAGCCATCCGCTCGCGCGGCAGAATGGCATGAGCCTGAGCGACCTGCGCGATGCGCAATGGATCGCCCCGCGCATGCATTCGCCCGCGCACGCGCTCTTCGAAGCGCAGTTCAGGCGCCTGAAGCTCAAGCCGCCGATGCCGAGCGTCGAGACCGCCGACCTCGCGGTGATTCGCGGCGTGCTGATGGGCACGGACATGATCGCCGCGGTCTGCGTGCAGCAGTTGCACTACGAGATCGCGTCGGGCCAACTCGCGGTGCTCGACGTGCCGCTCTCGGGCTCGCGGCGCGAGATCGGCCTCACCTTGCGCGCGGACAGCACGCCTTCACCCGCAGCGCGCGCGCTGATCGATGCGATCCGGCTCGCGGCAGCCGATGCCCAGCCCTCCACACGCGGGGCGGAAGGCCGGATCGGCAAACTGGCCGCGCGATAAAAACGCGCGCCGAGCGCGAGACGCGCATTCGCAACGCGTAACGCCGCGCGAGGATCCCCGCAGTACAAAAGTGGGGCTGCCGTCAATACTTATCTGTCACGTAACAATAGTTAACGATTTGCCTGCAATAAACGGTGAGCAATCATCTGCCGCGATTGATGAGAGTCAGATAAACTCCGACGAATTTCGAGATGTGTCAGCGCAGTGCCCGGCGGGCGACGCTAGACCGCCAATATCACCAGACGGCTGACTGTGCAAATCGGAGGTAGCCGTCGCGAACACAACAAGGGGCCGTTTGCGATGCGAGTTTCCGTACCTGTCCGCCTTGGCGCGTTGACGGCTGGCCTGCTGTTGACGTCCAGCCTTCTTGCAGCCGACAAGCCGGCTGTCAAAGCGACTCCCGGCGCAGCATCCGCCACGGCGCCTGCCGCGCCGGCTTCCGCAGCCTCGAGCACCACCGCCGGCTCCCCCGATGCTTCGCTGGGCGGCGTGCCCGGCACCATCGCGACCACCGCGGGCGGCAGCGGCCCCGCCGTCATCCAGACCGCGCCCGGCACGATCGCGATGCCCGCCGCCGCCAATGCCGCATCCGCCCCGATGGGCCTGCCGCGCACGCACGTCTTCACGCTGCGTCAACTGGGTTCCTACGGCCCGCTGGAGCTACGCGGGCTCGACCCCACCGGCTACATGAATGTCGAGGTGCGCACCGACGAGGTCGTGACCAGCGCGAAGCTGCGGCTCCTCTATACGTACTCGCCGTCGCTCATCTATCCGCTGTCGCATCTGAAAGTGTTCGTGAACGGCGAAGTGGTCGCCACCATTCCGCTCGTGAAGGAAACGGCCGGCCAACTCGTGACGAGCGAGATCAATCTCGATCCGCGGCTCTTTACCGACTTCAATCGCATCAACGTGCAGATGATCGCGCACTACACGCTCGATCACTGCGAAGACCCGTATCACTCGGCACTGTGGGCCGACGTCGCGCCTGAAAGCACGCTCACGCTCAATACGGCGGCCATCGACCTGCCCAACAGTCTCGGGCTGCTGCCCGCGCCGTTCTTCGACAAGCACGACCAAAGCCTCCTGCGCCTGCCGTTCGTGCTCGCGGCCAACGCGGGCGTGCCCACGCTGCGCGCGGCGGGCGTAGTCGCGTCGTGGTTCGGCGCGCTCGCGAGCTATCGCGGCGCACGTTTTCCTGTCGCGCGCACAGCGCCCGCCGACGCCAATGCCATCGCGTTCGCGCTGCCGGGCCAGGTGCCTGAGGGCATCACGCTGCCCGAGATCAAGGGCCCGACGATCACGGTGATGAACAATCCCGCCGCCGATCCGCAATCGGGCCGCAAGCTGCTCGTGCTCGCGGGCCGCACGCCCGAGGAACTCGAGAAGGCCGCTGACGCGCTCGTGCTCGGCCAGGCCGGCATGGCGGGCAGCAGCGTGGTGGTGCAGTCCGTGGATCTCGGCCCTGCGCGCAAGCCCTATGACGCGCCCAACTGGGTGCCCACCGACCGCCCGGTGATGCTGCGCGAACTCGTGAGCGACCCGCAGCAGCTGCAGGTCTCGGGCTACAACCCGCCCGCGATCCGCGTGAACATGCGCGTGCCGGCCGACCTCTACGCGTGGGCGCACAGCAACGTGCCGCTCGACATCCGCTATCGCTACACGGCGCCGTCGACGTGGAACGACTCGATCCTCAACGTGAGCATCAACGAGCAGCTCGTGCGCTCGCAGCGCCTGAAGCCGATCACGCGTGCCTCCGACGAGACGCGTATCGCCGTGCCGCTGCTCTCGGGCACCGATGCGCGCGCCACGAGCAACCTCGAGATTCCGGCGTTCCGTGTGGGCTCGAACAACCAGTTCCAGTTCCAGTTCCATATCGACTCGCAGAAGACGGGCCTGTGCTCGTCGACGGCCGCCGACGTCGCGCGCGCCGCCGTCGACCCCGACTCGGTGGTCGACTTCAGCGGCTTCGCGCACTACACGGCGCTGCCGAACCTCGCCTACTTCGCCAACAGCGGCTATCCGTTCACGCGCATGGCGGACCTCTCGGAAACGGCCGTGGTGATTCCCGACGCGCCCGACGCGAAGGATCAGGAGGCCTTGCTCACGATGCTCGGCCACATGGGCCAATGGACCGGCCTGCCCACGCTGCGCGTGAAGCTCACGCCCGCCAGCCAGATCGACAGCGTGAGTGACGACGATCTGCTCGTGATCGGCTCGGGCTCGGCCGCGAATCTGCTCTCCAAGTGGGGCAAAGACCTGCCGCTGCTCATCGAGCAGGGCAAGACGGAAGTGGCGACGCGCGACCAGAAGGGCGGCTGGCCGGGCTGGCTCGGCGGCACCGAGGACGACGACGAAGCCACGCCCAAGGGCCGCTCGATCGTCTCGCTCGGCGGGCCGATGGCCGCGCTGATCGGGTTCGAGTCGCCGCTCACGTCGGACCGCAGCGTCGTGGCGCTCACCAGCACGTCCTCGGCGCAGCTCGGCGACGTGCTCGACGCCCTGCAGGACAGCACCACGGTCGCGCTCATACACGGCGACCTGAGCGTCGTGCGGCACGGCGAGGTGGAAGGTCTGCGCGTGGGCGAGCGCTACTTCGTCGGCGACCTGCCGTGGTATGCGCGCCTGTGGGTGCACATCTCGCGCTATCCGTCGCTGATGGCGCTTGCGGGCATCCTGGCCGGTCTCATCGTCGCATTCACGGTGTTCTGGGCGCTGGGCCGCATGGCCTTGCGCCGCACCGGAGACTGATCATGCGCCGCGCATCGTCCAGCCTCGCGCGCTGGCTCGCGGCCAGCGCCTGCGTGCTCGCGCCGCTGTTGCCTCTCGAGGTGGCCCATGCAGCCGGCACGTCCGCGGCGGCGGGCGCGGGCGGCACGGCGCAAGCGCCGTCTTCGCCGGCCGCCGCCTGCGCATGGCCCGACTGGAACACCTTCAAGCACGACCTGATCAGCGCCGACGGCCGCGTCATCGACGCGAGCACGCCGCGCCAGGTCACCGTGTCGGAGGGCCAGTCCTACGCGTTGTTCTTCGCGCTCGTCGCGAACGACCGCGCGAGCTTCGACAAGGTCCTCACGTGGACCGAGAACAATCTCGCCCAGGGCGATCTCGCCACCCACCTGCCCGCGTGGATCTGGGGGCGCACCGATATCGGCGAAGACGGCGCGGCCCTGCCCGCCTCCGCAGCATCGGGCGCCACCGCCAGCGGCGCGGCGAGCGACGCGGGTGGTGCGCATGCGCAAAAGCCCGCGTGGGGTGTGATCGACGCGCACTCCGCCAGCGACGCCGACCTCTGGATCGCCTACACGCTGCTCGAAGCGGGGCGCCTCTGGAACGAGCGCCGCTACACCGCGCTCGGCATGCTGATGGCGCGCAACATCGTGCGCCAGGAGAGCGCCGAGCTGCCGGGCCTCGGCCGCACCGTGCTGCCCGGGCCGGTGGGTTTCAAGCTCGACAAGAACACGTGGCGGCTCAATCCGAGCTATGTGCCGCTGCAGCTGATGCGGCGCTTCGCGCTCGCACTGCAGGCCGCGCCGGAAGCGCCTGAATGGAAGGCGATGCTCGACAGTTCGACGCAGCTCGTCAACGGCACGGCGCCGCACGGCTACTCGCCGGACTGGGTGGAATATCGCGCCCAGAACGGCGGCAAGGGCGCCTTCGCCCCCGATGCGCAGACTCACGCCGAAAGCGCCTATAACGCGATCCGCGTCTACCTGTGGGCGGGCATGCTCGCTTACGACGATCCGTTGCGCAGCGCCACGCTCGCGACTTTCGCGCCGCTCTCGAGCTTCGTGGCGGCGCACGGCTTCCCGCCCGAGCGCGTGGACACGCAAACCGGCACGGCGGGACCGAACGAAGGCAATGGCGGCTTCTCCGCAGCGGTCGCCCCGTATCTTTCGGCGCTGGGCCGCACCGACCTCGCCGACGCGCAGGTCCAGCGCAGCCGCGCGCTCGCGCAGAAGTCGCCGCCCGGCTACTACAGCAGCGTGCTGATGCTGTTCGGCCTCGGCTATCTGCAAGGCCTCTACCATTTCGACGCGCAAGGCCGCGTCGCGCCCGCATGGACGACCCGATGCCCGGCACCGCGCTGACCCTCCCCGCGAGGCCGCCGCGCCGCGCGCCCTCGCTCACGCCGCTGCTAGCACTGCTGATCGCGGCGCTGCCCTGCGGCGCGCGTGCGCAAAACGCGCAGGGCGCACCGTCCGCGCAAAACGCCCCGCAACCGGCCGCGAACGCCGCCGCACCCTCGGCGCAGGCCGCGCAGTTGCTGTCGGCGGCGCGCATGTGGATGACGAAGAACCGCCCCGACGTCGCGCGCGGTCTCGTGCAGAAGGCCCTGCTGTTCGATCCGCAGCAGGCAGACGCGCTTGCGCTGATGGGCCAGATCGAGTTACGCCTGAACCACACGGCCGAGGCGGCGAAGATCCTCGCGCAACTGAAAAAGACCGCGCCGAACGCGAGCGCGACCCAGGAGCTCGCCGACGCCTACCGCCTCGCCACGACCGACAAGAACGAGCTTGCGCAGATCCGCCTGCTCGCGAACGCGGGCAAGGGCGAGGAAGCCGCGGCGCGCATGCGCAAGCTGTTCCCGAACGGCGCGCCCAAGGGCGACCTCGAGCGGGACTATTACCGCATCATCGCCGGCACGGCCGACGGCCGCGTGCAAGTGATCAACGAGCTGCGCGCGCGGATCAAGCAGAACCCGAACGATACGGTCGCGGCGCTGACGCTCGGTGACCTGCTCACCGACCGCCCCAACACGCGCATGGAAGGCCTGAACCTGATCTATCGCGTTTATCAGCGTCAGGACAGCAACCGCGCGCGTGCACTCGACTACTGGCGTGCCGCGCTCAACAGCGCGGGCCGCGACGATCCGGCCTACTACGTCTGGTATCAGCGCTACCTGCAGGAAGTGCCCGACGACACCGACGCCCAGCAGACCGTCGCCGACCTCGCGCAGAAGCTCGGGCCGAAGGGCGTCGCGCAGGCCAACGCGGCAGCGGCGAGCGGCAAGAGTTACGTGCCGCCGGCGAGCATCGTAGCGGGCAAGGCGTCGGGCGGCGCATCGACCGCCGCGCGCGCGCGTCCGGCGGGTCCGGGCGCGGCCGCGCGCGAGCGTGGCCTCGCGCAACTGCAGCGCGGCGATCTCCAGGATGCCGAAGCCTCGCTGCAGACGGCCCAGCGCGCGAACCCGAACGACGGCGCGACGCTGGGCGCGTTCGGCCTCGTGCGCCTGCGCGAAGGCCGCCATGACGAAGCGCGTGAACTGTTCGCGCGCGCGCTCAAACTCGACCCCGACAACGCCGGCAAGTGGCGCAGCCTCGAAAAGACGGCCACGATCTGGGGCACCATTGCCAAGGCGCGCGCGGCCAACTCGCAGGGCCAGCCCGAGCAGGGCGAGGCGCTCGCCCGCGAGGCGCTCAAGCTCGATCCGGGCAACACCGACGCCGAGCACGTCCTCGCCGACTCGCTCATCGCGCAGAAGAAGTGGACCGAGGCCGAAGCCGTGCTGCGCCCGCTGGTCGACGCGAAAACGCCCGACATGGACGCGCTGCGCAGCCTCGTGACGGTGCTGCGCGCAACCCATCGCGACAACGAGATCGGCCCGCTCATCACGGCGACGACGCCGCGCCTCACGGGCTCCACAGCAGAGCTCAAGCGCCTGCATGCCGAGCTGCTCGCGATCCAGGCCGACCAGTTGCTGGCCGAGAACCTCAAGAGTCCGGCCATCGCCAAGCTCGAGGACGCCGTGCGCCTCACGCCCGACGACGCCTGGCTGCGCTTCACGCTCGCGCGCCAGTACCGCGATCTCGGGCTGCCCGCGCTCGGCCGCGCGGTGATGGAAGACGGCCTGAAGGTCTCGCAGTCGCCCGACATGCACTACGCCACAGCGCTCTATCTGAATTCGGTGGACGACGTGGACGGCGCCACCGCCCAGCTCGACGCCGTGCCGGCCGCCGAGCGCAGCGCCGGCATGCGCGAGCTGATGGGCAACCTCGCGGCACAGAAGAAGCTTGCGCAGGCCCGCCAGCTGATCGCGCAGGGCAAGGAAGACGAGGCGCGCCCCGTGCTCGACTCGGCCGCCGCCGACGCCAACGCCACGAACGACCCGCAAATGCTGGCCTCGGTGGGGCGCGAATGGATCGCCATCGGCGAAACGGACAAGGGTCTCGCGCTCGTGCAGGACTGGCTCGCGGCGCACCCCGACGATCCGGCGGCCAACGGCGCGCGCGTGCGCTACGGCGAGCTGCTTGCCGCCGCCAATCGCGACGACGACTGGGCCAAGTGGATCGACGCCACGCGCGCGCGGCCCGGCCTCACCGACGAACAGCGCGCCGACCTCGACGACCAGGAGCTGCGCCTCGCCGTGCGCGCGACCGACCGCCTGATCGAAAGCGGCAACTTGAGGAGCGCGCAGCGCACGCTCGACGCCGTGCCCGAACGGCTCAAGTCGAACCGCCGCTGGCTGCTGGAGCAGGCCGACCTGCTCGAGGCGAAGGGCGACTACAAGGGCGCGATGGCGTCCGCGCAACAAGTGCTGGTGCAGCAGCCCGGCGATGCCGATGCGCGTCTGACGGTTGCGCGTATGCTGGAACGCATGGGCCGCGACCGGGAGGCTGCCGAGATGGTGCGCGACGTATTGGCCGACACCCCCGCCGACGACGTGGATACGCGCCTGTCCATCGCGCGGCGCTTCACGGCGCAGGGGCTCGACCAGGAAGCGCAGGACGTGATCGACCCGCTGCGCGCGCGCTACCCCGACCGCTCGGACGTCACCACCCAGGCCGGTCGCGTGGCGCAGTCGCGCGGCGACTACAACGAGGCTGCGAGCCTCTACCGCAGCTCGCTCACGCAGGAGCAGGCCGAAGGCGAGCAGCCCGGCCCCGACGGCCTGACCTCCGCGGGCCGCGCGCTGCAGGGGCTGGAGGACCGCCGCCAGGGGCAGGTCGCAACCGAGTGGTATCAGTCGAACCTCTCGGGCGACCCCGGCATCTCGGAGCTGCACGCCACGGAAATTCCGCTCTACGTGCGCATTCCGGACGGCTACACGGGCCACTATTTCTTCCACGCCGACACGGTCTATCTGAACGCCGGCACGCTGCCCGCGGGCAGCCTCGGGTCCTACGACTACGGCACGGTTCCGGCCGTCGACGCCGCGACCAGGAACAGGATTCCGTCGATCAACGAGACCGCCAGGGGCGTCGCGCTGGCGGCGGGCTACGAGTACAACCGCGCGAACACCAACTGGCGCGCCGATATCGGCTCCACGCCGCTCGGCTTCCCGATCTCGAGCGTGCTGGGCGGCTTGCTGTACCGCTACGACTTCTCGCGCGCATCGGTGTCCGTCGACGTCTCGCGCCGCGCCATGACCAGCAGCCTCGTGTCCTACGCGGGCGGGCGCGACCCGGTCACCGGCGAGACCTGGGGCGGAGTGGTGCGCAATGGCATCACAGTGCGCGGCGCGCACGACTTCGGTCCCGGCACGCTCTTCACGAGCCTCGGCTTCGGCCTCCTGACCGGCTCCAACGTGCCGACCAACCAGGAGTTCAAGGTGCGCAGCGGCTACGACTGGACGGTCTGGAAGCGGCCCGACCAGGACGTCTCGAGCGGCCTCACGATCAACTACTGGCAGTACTCGAAAAACGAGCACTTCTACACGTTCGGCAACGGCGGCTATTACAGCCCGCAGAGCTACCTCTCGTTCGGCATCCCGCTCGACTGGAAAGGCCGCTACCAGAAGCTCTCGTGGGAGATCGACGGCTCGGTCGGCGTCTCGTTCACGAACGAGGACCGCTCGCCGTACTTCCCCACGAATCCGGTGCTCCAGGCCGCGGCCGGCAACCCGTACTTCGGCGGCGGCTCGGGCGGCGGCTTCAGCTATGCCGTGGAAGCGGCGCTCGAGTACCGCATCACCCCGCATTTCGTGGCGGGCGGGCGCTTCCGGCTCGACCGCTCGCGCGACTATGCGCCGAATGTGGGGCTCGTGTATCTGCGCTACTTCTTCTCGCCGCAGCATGGCCCGGTACCTTACCCGCCGACGCCAGTGAGGCCATACTCAGATTATTGAGACGTCGTATGAAGATTTCGATGCAAACCGCGCTGCCGGAGACACGACGATGAACGAGCCCGCACGCGACTCCGCCTCTGAACCGGCGCCGCCCGCACGGCCACCCGCTGGCGCCCACGCGTCCGCGGCGGGCGCCGCTGCGTCCGGCGTAGCGACGCCCGGCGTGGCGACTGCCGCCATGGGCACCGGCCGCGAGCCGCACCCGTCGCTGCTCGCGCGCCTCTCGCGGCGCGCGCCGCTCGCCATCGAGGGTCTGCCGCCCGCGCTCGCCGCGCTGGGCCCGGGCCAGGTGCACGTCGTCTATGCCAGCGCCTCGCCGGCGCGCGACGCGCTGTTCTGGCAGACCGCCGCCGCCGCGCTCGAAGGCCCCGCGACGGTGCTCTCCACGCGCGACGGCGTGAGCATCGCGGCCACGCTGCGCGATCACGGCATCGACATCGACCGGCCCGGCGCGACCCATCACTGGGCCAACGTCTGCTCGCTCGTCCCGCTCGCCGACCGCGACGGCGCACAGGTGCTGATCGAGGCACTCGACGCCCTCGCCAACCAGTGCGCGGCGCCCGCGAGTCAGTTCTACATCGAAGGCGCCGAAGCCTTCTTCGCCTGGCAAGACGCCGCCACGCTCGCGCGCCAGGGCGCGCAGCTCGCGAACTGGTGCACCCAGCACCGCCACGGTGTGCTGCTGGTGGCCGAGCCGCCGGGCCTTGGCGACGAAGAGGCGCACCCCGAGTTCGCCGCCTTCCAGGCGCGCTTCGCCGGTGCCGCGCAACTGCTGCAGACGCAGGGCCAGTTCCATTGGGAAGTGGCGTTCTGGCGCGCCGGCGAGACGGTGCTCGGCAGCCAGTCGCTGCCGCTGCGCTTCGCGGCGGTCGATCACCGGCTCATGGTCACGAGCACGAGCGGCACGGTCGAGCGTTCAATGGACGTGGTGGGTCTGCTCGCGCCCGACGAGGGCCGTGTGATCACCTCGCGCGACGCCGTGCTCAACGAGCGTGTGCTGCCGCCCAGCTGGCAAGTGGTCGACGACAACGAAGCCGCGCTTGCTGCCGCGCGCACCGCCGTCGCCGCCACCGTGATCCTCGACTTCGGCGCGAGCCGCCAGCTCGAATCGCTCGCCGAGCAGGTGCACACGCTGCGGCTGCAATGCGGCAACGCGCTCAAGATCATCGTGCGCGAGGAAGCCGTGGCAATGCGCTACGAATCGCTGATGCTCAATCTGGGCGCGAACCGCGTGGTGGCGCGCCACACGACGCTCTCCCAGGTGGAGGCGATCGTCGAGAGCCTGCAGGGCCAGGTGTATTCGCGGCCCGTGCCCGCCGACTACCGCCAGGCGCTTGCCGGCGTAATGCACGGCGAGGAAACCGGCTACGTGGGCGCGACGCGCTTCGTCGAGCTCGTGGGCGCCGCCGTGGAGCGCAGCCGCGTGATCCAGCTGCCGAGCGTGCTGATCCGGCTCGCGCTGATGCCCGAAGTGGCCCACGTCGACGCGCTCAAGGCCTGCGTGCTGCGGCGCGCGGGCGACATCGTGACGGCCGCGGGCGACAGCCTCTACGTGTTCTTCTTCGCGTGCCGCCTCGGCGACGCCGATGCGGTGCTCCAGCGCGTATTCAAGCGAGCGCTCGCCGAGCTCTTCCAGGGCGAGCAGCGCTGCGGCGACCCGAAATCGATCGCGGCGCTGCTCGAGACGCTGACCGACGAGATCGAGGCGCAGACGCCGCCCGACTATTCGGGCTGGCTCGCGCTGAATGCGCCGGACGCACCGCAGGCGCCGGCGGGCGAACACGCGGCGGCGGCACGCACGCCGGATGGAAGCGCCGCTGGCGGCAGTGCTACCGCAAACGCTGTCGCCGCGACCGGCAACAGCGCCGCGCCCGATGTGCCCCAAGCCGGCGGCCTGCTGCCGACACTCCCCGCATTCGCCACTGCCGTGCCCGCACCCAGCACGTGGCAATCGGACGGCAGCGAAGCGCCGCGCGCCGAGCCACGCCCGGTATCGCTGCCGCTCAAAGCCCAGGAACGCCGCTGATATGAAGACCCCACGCTCACTGCACTCCCTGCCCGGCGGAGACTGACATGAACATCTTCCTCGGTTATTTCGTCTGGGGGCTGATGCTCGCCGCGCCGCTCTGGTGGCTCGCGTGGCGACTGCGCCTCGGGCGCTTCGTGCCCAACTGGGCCAAGCCCGTGCGCTCGCGGCCGCTCGAATTGCCGCCGCAGCTGGGCGCCCTCGTGATTCGCGGCAAGCGCCGCACCGATGTCGTGGTGCGCCGGCCTTCGTCCGTGCCCCCCACCGCGGCCACCCCGGCCGTAGCGGCCAACCTTGCGGAGCCTCGCTCATGAGAACTGTCGCGATCGTCTCCGCCGTGGGCGGCGCGGGCCGCACGACGCTCACCGCCGCGCTCGCGAGCCTGCTTGCCGCGCGCTCGCACACGACGCTCGCCGTCGAATGCGATCCGCGCAACGTGCTGGCGCTGCATTTCGGCCTGCGCGACAGCGCGCGCGAAGGCCTCGTCACGAATCTGCGCGGTACGAATCCGGCCGGCGACGGCTGGGCCCGCGCCGCGCTGCAAAGCGACGACGGCGTGCTCGTGCTCCCCTGGGGCAGCGCGCCGCAAGAAGACGACGACGACGGCGCCGCCCACCTCGACACCCACCGCACCTGGCTGCGCGAGCGGCTCGCGCGCGTGGACCTGCCGGCGAACGGCATCGCGCTCATCGACGCCGCGCCCTGGCCTTCGCCGCACGCGCGCCAGGCGATCGACGCCGCCGACCTCGTGCTCGGCGTGCTCACGCCCGACGCCACCACTTGCGCGACGCTGCCGCGCTTCACCGCGGCGCTCGCGCGCACAGGCAAGCGCGCAGCGTTCGTTGCGAATGCGGTCGTCCCCGCGCGGCCGCTGCACTCGGATCTCGTCGTGCTGCTGCGCGCGCGCCTCGGTGCGGCCATGCTGCCGTATCTCGTGCATGCCGATACCGGTGTGCCCGCCGCGCTCGCGGCCGGCGCCAACTTCTGCCGCAGCGCACCCGCCTCGCAGGCCGCGCACGACCTGAACGGCATCGCCTCGTGGATTTCGCACTGGGCGACGAACACGCGCGCCGAAACGCCGGAGAACGTGCCCGAAGGCGCAACGGGGGCCGGCCGATGATGCGCGCGCAGGCGATCGGGCTCTGGACGTCGTTCTGGGCGCGCCTGCGCCGGGTGGGCGCGCGCGAACTGAGCGTCGCCGCCGACGCCGCGTTCGGCCTGTGGCTGCTGCGCCTGTTCTTCCGGCCGCCGCGCCCCGGCAAGCGCGACTGGCCCGCGCTCGCGTTCGCGGCGCTGGGCCGCGAGATCGCCGACCAGCTCGACGTGGGCGACGACCGCAGCAAGAGCGCGTGGCTCCTGCGCCTGTTCCTGCGCCCGCGCCGCGCGCGCCGCCGTCTCGCCGCCGACCTGCGCAAGCAGCACACCGCCCCGCATCCGCAACGCATCGCGCTGCGCGTGTGGCTCGACAAGCGTCTCGAGCCCGTCTACCGGCGCGTCGCCAAGGGCCACGCGGCGCTGACGGCACGGCTGCCCGCCATCGACTGGGACGGCATCAGCGCGCGCCTCGAACGGGGCTCCGCCGCGCTCGACCGCGTGCCCTTCCTGCGCCAGTGTCTGCTGTGGCTCGCGTTCGCTGCGGCGGTCGCGATCTGCACGACCCCGCTGCCGCTCGGCAGCCAGGTGATGCTGTTCTTCCTCGTGTGGCTCATGGTCATGGTCGCGCGCCGCATCCCGGGGCATCTCGCCACCATGCTCATGGTGATGCTCTCGATCCTCATGACGGGCCGCTACGTCTGGTGGCGCAGCACCCAGACGCTGCATCTGGCGAGCCCCGCCGAGGCCTTCGTGGGCTACGTGCTGTTCGCCGCCGAGCTCTACACGTGGGTCGTGCTCGTGTTCGGCTATGTGCAGACGGCATGGCCGCTGCGCCGCAAGCCGAGCGCACTGCCCGACGATCCCGCCGACTGGCCGACGGTCGACATCTACATTCCGACCTATAACGAACCGCTTTCGGTCGTGCGTCCAACCGTATTCGCGGCGAGCACGATCGACTGGCCGCGCGACAAGCTGCGCGTCTACCTCCTCGACGACGGCGACCGCGACGAATTCCGCGACTTCGCCGCGCAGGTGGGCGTGGGCTACATCCGCCGCGAAGAGCACACGCACGCCAAGGCCGGCAACATCAATCACGCACTGCCGCTCACCCAGGGCGATCTGATCGCCATCTTCGACTGCGATCACATCCCCACGCGCTCGTTCCTGCAGACCACGGTGGGCACCTTCCTCGCCGACCCGAAATGCGCGGTGGTGCAGACGCCGCACCACTTCTTCTCGCCCGATCCGTTCGAGCGCAACTTCGACACGTTCCATCGCGTGCCCAACGAAGGCAGCCTCTTCTACGGCCTGATCCAGGACGGCAACGACTTCTGGGACGCCACCTTCTTCTGCGGCTCGTGCGCGATCATCAAGCGCAAGCCGCTCGAGTCGATCGGCGGAATTGCCGTGGAGACCGTCACCGAGGACGCGCATACCTCGCTGCGCCTGCACCGCGAGGGCTACACCTCGGCGTACCTGCGCACCGTGCAGGCCGCGGGCCTCGCCACCGAGAGCCTCGCGGGGCATATCGGCCAGCGCATCCGCTGGGCGCGCGGCATGACGCAGATCTTCCGCGTCGACAACCCGTGGTTCGGCAAGGGGCTCTCGTTCTTCCAGCGCCTGTGCTACAGCAACGCGATGCTGCATTTCTTCTACGGCATCCCGCGCCTGATCTTCCTCGTGATGCCGTGCGCGTTCCTGTTTTTCGGGCTGCACGTGATCAACACGGCTGCCCCCGTGATCCTCGCCTACGTGCTGCCCTACCTGCTGATCTCCGCCATCGCCAACTCGCGCATCCAGGGCCACTATCGCCATTCGTTCTGGGCCGAAGCCTACGAGAGCGTGCTCGCCTGGTACATCGTGCTGCCGACCACGATGGCGTTCATCAATCCGAAGCTCGGCAAGTTCAACGTGACCTCCAAGGGCGGCCACATCGAGCGCGACTATCTCGACTGGACCATTTCCACGCCGTATCTCGTGCTGCTCGGCCTCAACGCGATCGGCGTGCTGGCCGGCATCGGGCGGCTCACGATCTGGCAAAGCGACGAGCCCGCCACGGTGTTCATGAACCTGTTCTGGGCCTTCGTGAACCTCACGGTGCTCGGCCTCGCTGTGGGCGTGGCGAAGGAAGCGCGCCAGGTGCGCGTCGCCCACCGCATCCCGCTGCGCGTGCCCGCCATGCTCACGCTGCCCGACGGCCGCACGCTCGCCTGCAAGACCGAGAACTATTCGATGGGGGGCCTCGGCCTCGTGCTACCGCCCGAGGCCGGCGCGGAAACGCTCGCGACCGGCGAGCGCGTGAGCGTGTGCCTCTCGCGCGGCACGCTCGAGCACGACTTCCCGGCCGTGGTCGCGCGTCTGGCCAACGGGCACCTGGGCGTACGCTTCGAAGACCTGACGATCGAGCGCGAGCGGCGGCTCGTCGAGTGCACCTTCGGCCGCGCCGACGCCTGGCTCGAATGGGAAGACGTGCCACGCGAGGACGCCCCGCTCAACGGGCTCGTCGAACTGATCACGCTGAGCTGGCAGGGCTATCTGCGTCTCGCCGATGCGTTCTTCGACGCGCTCGAGAACCTCTTCACGCGGCGCCGGCCCGAACGGGGCAACCCGGCGCGCCAGCCGTGAGCGAGACAACGCAGACACGACGCAGCGACGACACGGCTAGCACGCAGGGCGCGACGCACACACACTGCACGCACGCCATAACGACACGGAATTCACGCTGGAACGCGACTGAACATGGGCCTCTGGAATCTCTACTTCTTAGCCAAGCTGTACCTCTTCTCGGTCGGCAAGCTCACAGCGGACTGGGTGCTGAACATCCTGTTCGCGTTCGCGCTGCTCATACCGGTGAAGCGGCGCTGGCTACGCATCGTGCGCAACGTGCTGGCGATCGTCGCGGGCATCGCGCTCGTCTATCACGAGTCGAGCATGCCGCCCATCGAGCGCGCGATCTCGCAGATCCCCGTGCTGCTCACCTTCCAGGCCTCGTACATGCTGGAGCTGATCGGGCGCGTGGTGTCGCTATCGATGGTCGTGAGCGCGGCGCTCGCCCTGCTGCTCTACTTCCTCATCAATCGCTGGATCCGCGTGACGACGCTCGTGCTGATCGCGCTCATCGCGGTGCCGCTATGGCAGGGCGCGGGCACGCTGATCGCGAACGCCACCAGCGCGCTCGCCCAGAACGGCGACCAGGGCGACAACACCAACGGCACCGGCAATGAGCCGCGCAACGATCAGGTGGGCGACTACGACCAGCAGCTCGCCGCGTTCCGCGCCAATGAGGAAGGCCGCCACGTCAACTTCACGCCGCTCACGAGCGACGCCAGCGCGCAGTTCGACATCATCGTCGTGCATATCTGCTCGCTCTCGTGGGACGATATGGACGTCGTGAAGATGCGCAACAACCCGCTCTTCTCGCGCTTCGACTACATCTTCACGAACTTCAGCTCCGGCGCGAGCTATAGCGGTCCGGCGGCCATCCGCGTGCTGCGCGCAACCTGCGGGCAAGAGCCGCACAAGGCGCTCTACGATCCGGCGCCGCCCGAATGCCACCTGTTCGCGCAGCTCGCGCAGGCGGGCTACACGCCGAACGCGCTGCTCAACCACAATGGCCGCTTCGACGACTTCCGCGGCACCGTGCTCAAGGAAATCGGCTTGCCGGGCGTGACGATCCCCCCGAACGACGGCCTGCCCGTGGTCATGAAGGAGTTCGACGGCTCGCCGCTCGTGGGCGACTACGACGTGCTTTCGCGCTGGTACAAGCAGCGCGTCGCCGCTGGCGGCGGGCCGGTCGCGCTCTACTACAACACCGTGACGATGCACGACGGCAACCGCCTGCCCGGCGCCAACGCCAATCTCACGAGCCTGCAGTCCTATCCGATCCGTCTGCAGTCGCTGCTCGGCGACGTCGACAAGCTGATCGACCTCGTCGCACAGTCGGGCCGCAAGGCCGTGATCGTGTTCGTGCCCGAGCATGGCGCGGCGCTGCGCGGCGAAGACAACCAGATCGCGGGCATGCGCGAGATCCCCACGCCGAACATCGTGCACGTGCCGGTGGGCGTGAAAGTGGTGGGCCTGCGTGCGGGCACGGAGCACGCGGGCGGGCCGGTCACGATCGATACGCCCACGAGCTATCTCGCGCTCGCGCAACTGCTCTCGAACCTCGTCGCGAGCAGCCCGTTCCTGCCGGGGGCCCAGCCGCTCGCCCAATATGCGACGAACCTGCCGCAAACGCGCATGGTGGGCGAGAACGAGGGCACCGTGATGATGACCACGCCCACCGGCTACGTGATCCATACGCCGGATGGCGTCTGGGTGCAAGGAGGCAAGTAAATGGCGCTGGGACGCTGGCTGAACGGGCGGCGCGCACGCAACGTGGCGCGCCTGCCTGGCGATATCGACGCGCTCGCGCGACTCGTCGAGGGCGTGGACGCCGAGCGCTATTTCGACGTGCAGGCCGAGGACGCCTGGCAGGCAGCCGCCGGACGCTGGCCGCTCGTCGCACAACTGCTCGATCTCAAGGCAGAGCCGCGCGAGTAGTTGCCGCGCGTGCCACGGTGCCAGCGGGGCTAGAGTGGGCGGTGGGGCTAGACGCGCTCGGCATAGACCGTGCGCTCGATCGGCATGCAGGTGAGCGGGCGGCCAGTGGGGGCGATGTATCGGCGTGCGAGCGCCTCGGGCTCGGGCTGCTCGATCGCACGCCAGCCGTAAGGCGCGAGAAACGCGCGCACCGCTTCGGGATCGAGGCCGAAGCGCCAGATCGCCTGCCGCGAGACGAAGCGCCCATATAGCGCTTCCTGGCCGGGCGGTACACGCCCTTCGAGAAAATCCTTGCTCACGTACGTGAACGCGAGACGGCTGCCGGGCGCGGCCCGCGCCAGCATTTCGAGCGTGGCGCGCACGGTCGCCTCGTCGAGATATTGCGTGACGCCCTCCCAGACGAAGAAGGTGCGACGGTTGCGCGTATAGCCTTGCGCGGCCAGCACGGCATCGAGCGCGAGATGCTCGAAATCCACTGCCACGAGCGTCGCGAATGACGGTATCGCGCCGAAGCGCTTCGCGAGGCGCTTGCGCTTGGCCGCGATATTGACCGGCTGATCCAGCTCCCACGCATGCACGGTGGTGCCGCGCAGCAGCCGGTAGGCGCGCGTATCGAAGCCCGCGCCGAGGTTCACGAACGCCTCCATTTGCGGGAGCGCTTCGAGCAGCTTTTCGTCGATATAGCGCTTGCGGCATAGCATGCCGCCCCACAAGCCCGGATACTTGCGCTCGGCCATCGCGGCCATGTGCGCCGCCGTGCGCTGGCCCATCAACGCGATGAGCCAGCGGGCGGGCGCGGGCAGCAGCGCGGCGGCGAGATCGTCTTCGACGATGCGCCGTTGGGGCGCGAGCTGTTGCTCGACGGCCACCAGCGCCATGGGGCCCACGCCGGTTTGCGCGGCCTCGCGCGTCATTTCGGCATGTCAGTGATGGGGGCCGCCTGGCGCGATCTTTCAGGCATCCATCCCGCCCCGGACGCGCCGCCGCCCCTGCACGCGCGCCACTGAGTCGAACAACGCCTGCGCGCGGGCCAGCTCGTCCAGCGCGAGATCGAGACGCGACTGGGCCGCGCCGCAGGCCAGTGTCCGGTCCGAGTCGTCTCTTTCGTCGTGCACGGCGCGCATGGCGCGGAATGCCTGATCGACGTTGCGGCTGGCCTCAAGAAAGCGTCGGGCGGCCTCGGCCTCGCTTGAACGGGTGTTGATCGCCATGGATGAGTTCCATTGTTAATTGCGTCCAGTCTGTGCCGCGTAGCAAATCCCCTTGGGGGACGCAGTGCAGCAAGTCCCCCTGCACCCCGAGAGTGCTCCCCTTGGGGGACGCCCCGAATGACGCGCTCCTGGCGCGAGCCCCCCCGCCTCGCCGTGCGGGTGCCGTGCGCTCCGCCGGCGCCATATCGAAGAGGTCGCGCGCAAAGAGCTCGCGCGTGACACCGCGCGCCAGTAGCGCCGAAGTTTCACCGCAGCGGCTGCGCGCCCGCTCGGCATAGGCGTCGAAGTCGGTGTCGCGCGAGATCGAACGCATCGCGGCAAGGTCGCGCGCCTTCGCCAGCAGGTCGAAGAGATCGCTCGTCACGCCACGCGCATGCTGCGCCGGCGCTTCGCTGCGCAGACGCTTCGTGAGTTCCAGATACGCCTCGAAGTCGGCATTGCGCACCGCCTCGTGAAGCGCCGCCATATCGCGCGCCTTTACGCGCGTGGGCTGGGCAAGACGCACGAAATACGGCGCCTCGAGCTCCACGCCAAACGCGACGGGATACCCCTTCGCGCCGAATTCCGCACCCGCCTTTGGCGCCGCGCGCTCGACGCGGTCCACCACCACCGTGCCCTGCGTCGCGCACGGCGCCTTTGCCGTGCTCACGCTGCGCAGGCGCTCGGGCTGCACGCGCAGGCTGCTGCCGATGCTGAGTTCCGTGGGCGACGCGCACACGAGCGCGTAGTGATGATCGCGCGGCTTGCCCGAAGGAAAGCGCGTGCGGCTCGTGACGAACACGTGCTGCGGCAGCGGCCGAACCTGGCCGCTCGCGTCCACCCACGCGTTCCAGACGAGTGCGTCTTCACGCTTGACGTCGGCAACCCGCGGACGGCTGGCCGCCGGCGAGAACAGCGCGAGGAGCGAGCCCGTGCGCAGCGCGGCGACCTGCGCGCTGCTGCCGAGCGACTGGTTGATGCCCCACAGAAACCGCCCGCCCCCCAACCGGCGCTCCCACTCCTTGCGAAGGACGATCGTGGGGAGATCTTCTCCCGTCTCCGATCCGATCCTGGACCAGCAAAACGTGGGCGGTAGGTGTTTCAGTGCCATCGACTTCCTCGGAATGCAGCGTGCCCGCCAATCCGGCGAGCAATTCAATAAACGTTACTGTATAGGTATAATGCATGACATGGAAGCCCCAGACACTGATTTTCCCGTGCAGGAACTGCTGCGCCGGCTATCGGCCGACGCACGCTCGTCCAGCGAAATTGCGCGGCTTTCCGGGGTCAGCCAGCCAACGGTCTCACGGCTTCGGCTGTCGAACGGCCGCAGGCTGCGCCGGAGTGCGTCATTCAATAAGCTATGCAGTTTCTACGGCGTGAAGCCCGCCTCGCGGCACGCGGCCGCTTATAACGAGCTGCTGCGCAACGCCATCGTCGACGTGTGGGACGGCTCGGAGGAGCACGGCCGCGCGTTGCTCGTCGTAATCAAGGGACTGAAGGAGTTGAGGGAACGGCCCGGATAAGCGCAGCCGTTGTGGCTGGCTGGTCCGGTCGTCGCCGTGAATGGCTGTGAGTGAGGTAACCGGATTTGGGACCGGGCGCAGCGTGATGGGTCCCATTTGATGTGCGCCAACAGACTAAAAGGTGCGCTGGATGGGGTTTGAGGGGCTTCTATCGGCCTTGCGGGGCGGTCGCAGCGCGCGGCAAGCCAATTTGCAGGGTGCAAAATCCCATAAGTGGTTACCTTTCGCCGCGCACGGACTGCTGTACAACGAGACACGCCTTTTCGCGACGGTCGTCTATAAACAAGACGGCAATGCGCAACACGGCGCGTCGGTAACGTTTCGTTTGCTTCCTGGCTCCCATGAATTCAACGCCGGCTGAAAATACCCACGCCACGCTGCACGGCCAGTGCCTGTGCGGCGCCGTGCGCTATCACGTCGCGGACGCATTCGGCTACGCCTTCAATTGCCATTGCTCGGAATGCCGGCGCGCCACGGGCTCGGCGTTCAAGCCGTTCGCGGGCATCGAGCGCGCGAGCTTGCGTCTCGAACAAGGCGAGGGCGATCTGCTTGTCTACGGCGATCCAGGCGCCGCACACGACGTTCATTGCCGCCACTGCGGCTCGCTGCTGTATTCCGTAGTTCGCGAAGGGGCGTTCGTCCACGTCACGATGGGGACGCTCATCGACACGCCGTCCATCCACCCCCAAGGACACATCTTTGTCGGCTCCAAGGCACCATGGCACGAGATTGCCGATGCGCTACCGCAATACGCCGAATTTCCGCCATAACGCGCCGGAGAGGACACGACGGTCAACCCAAACGCATGTCCAGGCGTTCTTCTTATATTGCGGCGCACTGCAATCGGCACAGCGGGGATCGATCGCAGCGCGTCTCGTGCACCCAGGCGTCTCTTCGGCGGAATTCCAGGCAATGCGCCCGTTTTATCTGGCGAGATAAAACGAGCGAACCATCGTCCCGGAATCGCGTCTAATCACGCGCGTGGAAAGCCGCGAAGCGCCAAAAACCGCCACCTTGACGACCTTTCAATTACGTTTCGACCCCGGGCGACCCTGCCAGGTGCGCCGAAGCGACGATTACGGTTGCCTCACGTGGCGGAACGCACTACCATACGCGATCTTTCTGCATTGCACGAAAATCCAGGCCGCCACGCCATTGTGCGTTTGGCGCTTGCTCGGCGGGACCGGCATTCGCCTCCGCCCATTCCCCTGCATTTTTTCGTCATCGCCAGGACGCCACGCCGCTGGCGCGTGACCCTTTTTTGCCCTCGCTGGGCAAATCCTTTCGAGGAGATTGTATTGACAAGCCATGACCGGGAAGACGCGCTGCCCTCGTCTGCCCGCCCCGCCCGCCGCGCAGCCAAGGACAAGACCGGCGATACGACTCAGATGGACGGTGGCTCGCAACTCGAAAAGCGCCAGCATCAAATGCGCGCGCTCATCAAGCTCGGCCGCGAACGCGGCTACCTGACGCACGCCGACATCAACGACCACCTGCCCGACAACTTCGCGCAGACGGCCGCGCTGGAAACGATCGTTGCCACGTTCAACGACATGGGCGTGCAGGTCTACGAGCAGGCGCCCGACGCCGACACGCTGCTGCTGAACGAAGATGCGCGCGCAGACTCGCAGGCTGACGACGAAGCCGACGAGGAAGTCGAAGTCGCGCTCTCGACGGTCGACTCGGAATTCGGCCGCACGACCGACCCCGTGCGCATGTACATGCGCGAAATGGGTTCGAGCGAGCTGCTCACGCGCGCCGGCGAAATCGAAGTCGCCAAGCGCATCGAAGACGGCCTCCAGGAAATGATCCAGGCGATCGCGGCTTGCCCGTCGATCGTCGCGACGATTCTCGCCGACGCCGACCGCGTCGCGGCTGAGGAAATGCGCATCGACGAGCTCGTCGACGGCATTGGCGGCGATGAAGCCGCTCAAGAGCCCGCGGCGGCCGACGCCGACGCCGATGAAGAGATCGAAGCGCAGGCCTCGGAGGAAGAGGAGTCGGACGACTCGGACGGCGACGAAGACGATGGCGGCGACAACAGCAAGGCCAACGAAGCCCTGCTCGCGCAGCTGAAGGCCGACAGCCTGGCCATCTTCGCCCGTGTGCGCACGCTCTTCGAACAGATGTCGTGCACGACGGATGCCAACGCACGCGCGTCGGCCGCCGAAATGCAGATCTGCGCGGACATCCAGACCGAGCTCGCACCGATCCGCTTCACGGCCCGCACCATCGACCGTCTGTGCACGCTGCTGCACGAGCAGGTTGCGCAGATCCGCGCGATCGAGCGCAACGTGCTGGCGATCGTCGTGGACCGCTGCGGCATGCCGCGCGAAGCCTTCGTCGAGCAGTTCCCGGGCCACGAGACGGACCTCGATTGGGGCGTGCGCGCCGCCGCTGCCTCGAGCAAGTACGGCCCCGCCATCGAGCGCAGCCTGCCGGCCATCCACGCCGAACAGCGCAAGCTCGCCGAGATCGAAGCAGCCGCGTCGCTCTCGCTGCAGCAGATCAAGGCGATCAACCGCCGCATGACGGCCGCCGAAGCGAAGATGCGTCAGGCGAAGGGCGAGATGGTCAAGGCCAACCTGCGTCTCGTGATCTCGATCGCGAAGAAGTACGTGAACCGTGGCATGCAGTTCCTCGACCTGATCCAGGAAGGCAACATCGGCCTGATGAAGGCCGTGGACAAATTCGAATATCGCCGCGGCTGGAAGTTCTCGACGTACGCCACATGGTGGGTGCGTCAGGCCGTGACGCGCGCGCTCGCCGACCAGGCGCGCACGATCCGCGTGCCGGTGCACATGATCGAAACGATCAACAAGCTGAACCGCATCTCGCGCGAGATTCTGCAGCAGACGGGCATGGAAGCCCATCCGGCCGATCTCGCCGCGCGCATGGGCATGACCGAAGAGAAGGTGCGCGGCATCCTCAAGATCGCCAAGCAACCGGTCTCGCTCGAAAGCCCGGTGGGCGACGATGGCGACGCGACGCTCGGCGACATGATCGAAGACGCGGGCTCGGCATCGCCGGCCGATGCGGCGATCCACGCGAACATGCGCGCCGCGATCGACGAGGCGCTCAAGGCGCTCTCGCCGCGCGAGGCGAAGGTGTTGCGCATGCGCTACGGCATCGACACGACCTCGGATCACACGCTCGAGGAAGTGGGCAAGCAGTTCGACGTCACGCGCGAGCGTATCCGCCAGATCGAAAGCAAGGCGATGCGCAAGCTCATGCACCCGAGCCGCGCCGACAAGCTGCGTCCGTTCCTGGAGCGCTAAACGGTTTTATCGCTGAAATTTAGCGATAAAATGAAAAAGCCCGTCATGCGAGTGACGGGCTTTTTGTTTTGTCGGATCCCCGGAATATCGAAATGCACCCCGTCCTGCAAGAGGCCGCGTGAGATGGCTGCATGAAAAACCACTTCCCGTTCGTCGCGACAACTGCTGCAATTGAAGATCGAACTGTCGGGAATCAAGCCGCTGATCTGGCGGCGAGTTCTAGTACCAGAGACGATCACGCTCGCCAAATTACATCGGGTCATACAAGCCGCGATGGGCTGGTACGACTACCATCTGCATGAGTTCGAAATCGCCGGAGAGCGCTATGGCATCCCCGATCCGGAGTTCGACGACAAATCGGTAGTCTCTGAAGTAAGAGTGAGGCTGAGCAAGAGCCTGGGCGGCGCCGCCTCATTGCGGTACGTCTACGACTTCGGCGACGATTGGGAGCACAAGATCAAGGTGGAAAAGGTCTTGCCGGCGGATGCCTGCCCGACGCCCGTATACCTCGGCGGCGCCAATGCTTGCCCGCCCGAAGATGTAGGCGGCCCATATGGCTACGCTGGGTTCCTCGAGGCGATTGCCGACTCCGCCCACCCGGAGCACGAACGCATGATCGACTGGTACGGCGAAACGTTCGACCCCACCGCGATCGACCACGATCTCATTCAGGCAGAGCTTCAACGCATCAAGCTCTGAGCATCAAGGCGGCCGGCGTTGGACGGATATGTGGATACTGAAAAGCGCGCGAGATCTTCTTGCACGGCTGCAAGTGAACGAGGTCTAGAAATCTCTCGAGCAGGTCTCG
>NZ_BAYD01000090.1 GCF_000685075.1 Paraburkholderia oxyphila NBRC 105797 | reverse complement strand
TTAAGGCCAACTAGCGACCCTTCGCGCCACCCCGACACGTAAGTGAAAATGGAAGACCTAACGATGGAACAGCTTGCGCGCAGCCACGACGCCGTTGAGGAGCCCGCGATGACAACATCGCTCGCGATAGAAAAGCCCGACCAAATGATCTCGGTCCGAGACCACTTCGGCATCGACTCGCCCTTGAAGGTGCCAGCCTTCAGCGCCCGCGAAGCGCATGTCCCCGACCTCGACGAGGCATACCGCTTCAACCCCGAAGTCACGCTGGCCATCCTGGCCGGCTTCACCCGCAACCGCCGCGTAATGGTGCAGGGCCTTCACGGCACGGGAAAATCCACCCACATCGAACAGGTGGCCGCGCGCCTGAACTGGCCGTGCGTGCGCGTGAATCTCGACGGCCATATCAGCCGGCTCGACCTCGTCGGCAAAGACGCCATCGTCGTGCGCGACGGCCGCCAGGTGACCGAGTTCCAGGAAGGCATCGTGCCGTGGGCACTCCAACGCCCAGTCGCGCTGATCTTCGACGAATACGACGCGGGCCGCCCCGACGTGATGTTCGTGATCCAGCGCATTCTCGAGCGCGACGGCAGCTTCACGCTGCTCGACCAGAACCGCGTGATCCGCCCGCACCCATACTTCCGCCTCTTCGCAACCACCAATACGATAGGACTCGGCAATCTCAACGGGCTCTATCACGGCACGCAAATGCTCAACCACGCGCAGATGGACCGCTGGAACGTCGTCGCGACCCTCAATTACCTGCCGCGCGAGGAAGAGGCCGGCATCGTGCTCGCGCGCGTGCCGGAGATGGCCAACGCCGCAGGCCGTGCGCTCGTCGATTCGATGGTCGGCATGGCCGCGCTCACACGCAAGGGATTCGCGAGCGGCGATCTGTCGACGCTGATGTCGCCGCGCACCGTCATCAACTGGGCCGAGAACTGCGAGATCTTCCGCGATCCCGCGCTGGCGTTCCGGCTCACCTTCCTGAACAAATGCGACGAGGCCGAGCGGCCCATCGTCGCCGAGTATTACCAGCGCTGCTTCGGTGTCGAACTCGACGCAGCGCCGCCGGACGGTGGCGGCGCCGCGTGGCCTGGTGCCACGCCTTCCGGCGGTGCTTCTGAGCCGCGTGCCGTATGACACCCACGCAGCCCACACAACCCACGCTGCCCTCGCGCGAAGCCGTGCGTGCCGCGTTGCGGCGCGAGGCGCTGTGCGCGGCCGCCGTGCGTGCGCTCACGGGCGACGCCGCGCTGCACTATCGCGGAGGGCGGCTGTGCCGGCAGTTGCGGCCGCTGCCGCTCCATGCGCCGCATCTGCGCAGCAACGCGTACGAGGACGATTTCGCTTCGCTGCGTGGTGCCGCCGATGGGGCCGCGCAGCGCCTCCTGCATTCCGATGCGGCGCTGCACCGGCTGCTGTGCCCCGAGCAGCCAATCGAGCGCCTCTTGTTCGAGCTTTTCGAGCAGGTGCGTTGCGAGGCGCAACTGCCACCGGGCATGCCGGGCCTCGCGCGGAATCTGCGGCATCGCTTCGAGGCATGGTCGCGCGCGTATTGCCGCGCGGGCCTCAGCGAAGGCCATCTCGGCATCCTGCTCTACACGGTCGCGCAGATCGTCTGGTCGCGCGTGACCGGCTGGCCGGTGCTCGACGAGACCGAAGACCTGATCGAGGCGACGCGCGCCGGCATCGTGCCCGCGATCGGCACGCAGCTCGCCGGCCTGCGCCGCCATCGCTCGGACCAGCGCGCCTACGCGTCACACGCGCTCGAGCTCGCGCGCAGTGTTGCGGCGATGCTCGACGACGCGCGCGCCGCGGCTCGCGCCCAGGACGACGATGAAGATGCGCGCGAGCCCGACGACGCGTTGACGTCGTTCTCGCTCTGGGTGGACTTCGACGAGGCGGACGCCGACCTGCCCGCGCTCGCGCCAACCGGCGAGAGCCGCGTGCTGGGCGCGGCGGCCGAGGGCTATCGCGCCTACACGACGCAATACGACCGTGAGATCCGCCCGGCCACGCTCGTGCGCGAGGCGTTGCTGCGCGAGTACCGCGAGCGCCTCGATGAGCGCATCGCGGCGCGCGGCATCAACGTCGCGCGGCTCGCGCGCGTGCTGCAGGCGGCGCTCGCGGTGCCGCAGCGCGACGGCTGGCTGTTCGGCGAGGAGGAGGGCTGCATCGACGGCCGGCGCCTCGCGCAGGTCGTGAGCTCGCCCGCCGAGCGCCGCGTGTTCACGCGTGAGCGGCTGCAGCCGCGCGGCGATTGCGTGGTGGGCTTCCTGATCGATTGCTCGGGCTCGATGAAGGCGCATATCGAGCCGGTGGCAATGATGGTCGATCTGCTCGCGCGCGCCTGCGAGCAAGCGGGGCTTGCGAGCGAGGTGCTCGGCTTCACCACGCTCGCCTGGAACGGCGGGCGGGCGCGCAACGAATGGCTCGCGCACGGACGGCCGGCGCATCCGGGGCGGCTGAACGAGACCTGTCACATGGTGTTCAAGTCCGCCGACGACAGCTGGCGGCGCGCGCGCGGGGCCATTGGCGCGTTGCTCAAGGCCGACCTGTTTCGCGAAGGCGTGGATGGCGAAGCCGTCGAGTGGGCGTGTGCGCGGCTCGCGGCGCGCACCGAGGCGCGGCGCATCCTCGTGGTGATCTCGGACGGCAGCCCGATGGACGCGGCCACCGCCCAGGCGAACGACGCGTTCTATCTCGACAATCATCTGAAGCAGGTGGTGGCGCAACACGAGGCCATGCGCGACGTCGACGTGATCGGGCTGGGCGTGGGGCTCGATCTCAGCCCGTATTACCGGCACTGCGTTGCGGTCGACCTGGACGAGCCGCTCGACATGACGCGGCTCGCGGGACTGGCGAGGTGGATTGGGGAGAGGCGGCGCTGATCCGATGCAAGGTGTACCCGGTCAGCAGGAATGTCGGAGAGCAAATTTGATGGATCCCAATTTCATTTAAAACATATTGAATTTTGCAACTATCCCTGTCGGATCGAGGCTTCTCTCATATTAGGCATCGATTAAGCTAGCCATCTGATTCAGCGGCCACCGGGTATTTTTCAGATGAGCGACAATCCATTTCCCGATTTATCCGACGTGACGATCTGTGCCGTCGATACCATCAACCCCGCGTTTGCGGCGCGCGCGCTCGATATTTCGATGTCACAGTGCCGGTTTGGCGACGCGCTGCTCCTTACGCACGAAGCCGTGTCCACGCGCGCACGAATCGTCAAGATAGACCGCCTCCAGTCGCTGGCCGCGTACTCCACATTCATGATCAAACAGCTTGGGCGCTACATTTCCACGCCTTGGGTGCTCGTCGTACAGTGGGACGGCTACGTAGTGGACGGGTCGCGGTGGACCGAAGCGTTCTACCAATACGACTATATCGGAGCGCGTTGGCTCAATGCGAAGGAAGGCATTGAAGTGGGCAACGGTGGCTTCTCGTTACGTTCTTCGAAGCTGCTCAAGGCACTCGCAGACGAGCGGTTTGCCACCGGCACCGAGAGGCTCGAAGATGTCTTGATTTGCGATACCTGGCGATCGGCGCTCGAAAACGATTACGGGATCCGCTTTGCGCCGGCCGAAATAGCCGATCGATTTTCTTACGAATATGCGGTCCCCACACGTCCGTCGTTTGGTTTTCACGGGCTCATCAACATGTGGCGGCACGTCGAAGACAAGACGATGCTGGAAATCATTCGAGATGTCGATATACAGACGCTCTCTTCCCCGAGAGGGGTGGCTTTGCTAAAGGTCTACTGCGATTTGAGAAAATTCGCGTGCGTGAAGGCAATATACCAACGCTACCGGCAATACTGGGGTGCGCAAGAGGTCTTCAACGCCTTTGTCCAGATCGGCATGCACAATGATTTAGCCGCCCACTACACGCGGATTTGCGACGCCGCCTGAACAGGTACATCAGCTTTTCAGCGAGTCAACGCCCTGACCGCGCACAACACCAGCGAAGCCCCAATCGCCATCAGCACGCCAAACGCGAGCCGCCGCGTCGCGATCGAAGAAAGCGGCGGCGGGTAGCGACGCGCGGCAAGCGTCATGAGCATGACGACGGGCGCAGCGAGCATGGCCTGAACGCAAATCGACGAGCCCAGTTTCCCTTCATACACGCTGAACAGCACACGTGTGAACGCCGTGACCGCGAAGATGAGAATGAGCGCGCAGCGAATCTCGACCAGCTTGAGCGGCTGCCGGTAGAACTGGAAGATGAGCGGCGGGCCGGACACGCCGAACATCCCGCTCAGCAAGCCACCACACAAGCCGCTCACGAAAAAGCTGCGATCGCCCGAGCGTTGTGCGAGCGGCGTGGGCCGCAGCGCGGCGCTCAGGCCGCCGTACAGCACGACGCCGCCCAGCAGCAATTGCAGCACGCCCGATGCTGAAGCGCTCAAATAATTGAGCAGCAGCACGCCTACGACCACCGAAGGCAGCGCGCCGAGCGTCGCGGCGCCGACCGCGCGCCAATCGATATGGTGCAGCTTGCCGTGCAGCGCGGTCGCGCTGTTCGTGAGCGTGACGAGGCTCAACAGGGTCGCGATGCTCGCGACGGGCGCGAGATCGAAGCCGCTTGTTGCGCCCATGACGATCATGCCGAGTCCAAAGCCCGTGATCGTCTGAAAATAACTGGCGGCGCCGATCAGGGCGATCAGCACCAGGACCTTCTCGTGCATCATGCTGCGTGGGGTTCCTTCGAGTGAGTGGCGGCGCGCTGGCGGGCCGTCTGCGCCTGGACCGCCGTCACGGCGATCACGTAAAAGATGTCTTCCGCGCAACAGCCGCGCGAGAGGTCGTTGGCGGGCTGATTCAAACCCTGCAGCAGCGGGCCGATGGCCTTGGCACCACCGAGGCGCTCGGCGAGCTTGTAGCCGATGTTGCCCGCGTCGAGGTTCGGAAATACCAGCACGTTGGCGTGGCCGCCACACTGCGAATGCTCGATCTTGCGCTCGGCGATTTCCGCGACGATGGCCGCGTCGAGCTGCACGTCGCCGTCGACGCACAGGGCAGGGCGCTGCGCGTGCACGCGCCGGGTGGCTTCGATCACCTTGTCCACTGAAGCGTGATGGGCGCTGCCGCTCGTCGAGAACGACAGCATCGCCACGCGCGGGTCTTCCATCAGCAGGCTTTGCGCGCTGTCCGCGGCGGCCATGGCGATTTCGGCGAGCTGCGCGGCGTCGGGGTCGACCACGAGCGCGCAGTCCGAAAATATCAGGCCTCCTTTGTAACGGTGAAACGGCTCGCACAGCATCATCAGGAAGAAGCTCGAAACGAGCTTGAACGAGGGCTCCACGCCAATCAGCTGGATGGCCGTGCGCACGACGTCGGCGGTCGTGTGGAGCGCGCCCGCGACCGATCCGTCCGCGTGGCCGAGGCGCACCATCAGGTTGGCGAAGGTGAGCGGCTTCGCGGCCTCTTCCCATGCGAGCGCGGGCGTCATGCCCTTGGCGCCGCGCAGCGCGACGAGCTCGTCGGCGAAGCGCGTGCGCCAGGCGCTCGCTTGCGGGTCGATCAGCGTCATCTCGCCGATATCGATCGACTCGCGCGCGGCGCTTGCGCGTACGGCGGAGGGCTCTCCCACGAGCAGGATGCGTGCGATGCCTTTCTCTCTCGCGCGCGCGGCGGCGGCGAGCACGCGCGCGTCCTCGGCTTCGCACAGCACGATGCGCATCGGTGACATGCGCGCGCCTTCGACAATGCGGTTCAGGGCTTTCATGGTGTCATGGGCTCAGTGAGCGCTGGAATCATGCAGGCAAAAAACGAACCAGAGAAACGCAAGCGGCCGCAGGCGGGTGAGCCGCCTGCGGCCGGTGACGCGTGGCCGGCGAGGTGCGTGCAGCGTCGCACGCGCGCCGGCCGCTACCGGCGCCTCAGACGTAGTCCTTGTACTTGTCGAGCAGGCGCACGGGCTTCGAGAGCGCATCACGGCGGAACGGGTCGCCGAGCTCGCGCGTGCACATGATCTCGACGATGGTCGTCTTGCCCTCGTTCATCTGCATGTCGATCGCGCGCTTGAGCGCCGGGCCCACGTCTTCCAGCTTGTCGACCACGATGCCTTCGGCGCCCATCGCCTTCGCGATGGCGGCGAAGCTCGGGCTGTCGAGCTCGCCCGCCACGAAGCGGCGGTTGTAGAAGTCCACCTGGTTCTTCTTCTCCGCGCCCCACTGGCGGTTATGGAACACCACGGCCGTCACGGGGATGTTGTGGCGCACGCAGGTGAGCGTTTCCATCAGGCTCATGCCCCAGGCGCCGTCGCCGGCATACGAGACGGCCGGGCGGTGCGGCGCCGCCACCTTCGCGCCGATGATGGTCGGGAACGCGTAGCCGCAGTTGCCCCAGCTCATCGCCGCGAAGAAGCTGCGCGGCTTGTTGAAGCGCAGGTAGCTGTTCGCTACCGAGTTGATGTTGCCGATGTCGGTGGACACCATCACGTCTTCGGGCATGGCCTTTTCGAGCTCGCGCAGCACCTGGCGCGGATGCAGATACTCGCCGCCCGTGGGCGGGCGCTCGTGCTTCTGCTCTTCGATCATGTCGAGGCTGTAGGCGTCGCGCTCGTGCGTCCAGCCGTCGAGCTCCTTCTCCCACATGGCCTTTTCGGTGGCGACCTGGTCGGCGCGCTCGGCACGCGTGGCGTCGCATGCGAGCGTGCGGTTCGCGAGGCGCTCGGTCAGTGCAACTGCCGCGGCCTTCGCGTCGCCGCAGATGCCCACCGAGATCTTTTTCACGAGGCCGAGCATCTTGTGGTCGGCGTCGATCTGGATGATCTTCGCGTTCTTCGGCCAGTAGTCCATGCCGTGCTGCGGCAGCGTGCCGAACGGTCCGAGACGCGAGCCGAGCGCGATCACGACGTCGGCGCGCGAGATCAGCTTCATCGCGGCCTTGGAACCCTGGTAGCCGAGCGGGCCGCACCACAGCGGATGATTCGCCGGGAACGAGTCGTTGTGCAGATAGCTGTTCACGACCGGCGCACCGAGGCGTTCGGCGAGCGCCTTGCACTCCTCGATCGCGTCGCCCATCACCACGCCGCCGCCCGAGATGATGACCGGGAACTTCGCATTCGCAATCAATTCCGCCGCTTCGTTCAGGCTCTCCTCGCCGCCGGCACCGCGATCGAGACGGCGCGGCTGCGGAATCTCGGCCTTGATCTGGCCGTAGAAGTAGTCGCGCGGAATGTTCAGCTGCGTCGGGCCCATTTCGGACATCGCGCGGTCGAAGCAGCGCGCGGTGTACTCGGCCATGCGCGCGGGGTGCGTGACGTGGCCCTGGTACTTGGTGAACTCCTGGAACATCGGCAGCTGGTTGGCTTCCTGGAAGCCGCCGAGGCCGATACCCATCGTGCCCGCTTCCGGCGTGATCATCACGACCGGGCTATGCGCCCAGTAAGCCGCCGCGATGGCCGTCACGCAGTTGCTGATGCCGGGACCGTTCTGGCCGATCACGACGCCGTGACGGCCGGAGACGCGCGAATAGCCATCCGCCATGTGCGCGGCGCCCTGCTCGTGGACCACGGGAACGAGGCGGATGCCGGCGGGTGCGAAGATGTCCATCGCGTCCATGAACGCCGAGCCCATGATGCCGAACATGTCGGTCACGCCGTTGGCCGCAAGGGTCTCGACGAAGGCTTCGGAGGGGGTCATGTCCTGCGGGCCGTTGGCCGTTGCCGTCTGGGTAGGGGTCTTGTCGCTCATCAGCTGTCTCCGGTTGTCGTGTGACGGAATTGCGTGTTTCGAATGCTATTCGCCGCGTTTTGCGGATCAAGCAATTCCGTCCTTGATGGGTGAATCTGAAATGGAATGGAACGATTCGTTTCAAAAACAGGTTGGGCCGCAGTTAGCCGGGTCACGCGGGCTGCTTCGGGCGTTCCTTGCGGAACGCGCGCTTCACGGCGATCAGGCCGTCGCGGAACTCGAACAGATCGCAGCCTTCGGCTTCGATGCGCCAGCCTTCGGCGTGCGTGCCCGTGAACACCCATTCCGATACGCCGCGCTCGCCCACGACGTAGTGGCGGCCCTGGCCCCAGTGCGCGTCGGGGAAGGTGCGAAACACCGCTTCGAAGGCGGCGCGCACCGCCTCGCGGCCGACGAAGCGGGTGCCGTGGACCTCGGGCCCGCCGGCCGCGTCGAACACGCAGTCCTCGGTCATGAACCCCATCAGCGCCGTGGCGTCGTGGCGGTTGAAGGCGTCGGAAAAGGCGGCGAGCGTGTCGGCGGTAACGGCGGCTTGAGCGGTGAGCGTGTCTGCCATGCATGTCTCCTAGGAACGGGTGGAAAGCCGGTGCCGTGCGTCGGGCAATCGACGCGCCCGGCACGGTATAGCGACACGTTAGAGATCGCCCGTTGAAGCGGGTAGCACCAGTGCGGAGGATTCGCCTGGGCCAGCGCGCAGGCAGGCTGCGCGCGGCTCTGCGGGGAGGGGAAGACTGAAGGGCTGGGGTGCGAGGGGAGCGCTCCGCAGCGCTGCCGGGAGGGCGGCGAGCAGGCCTGCCGGCGGGGCCGCCGGCAGCGTTGCTACGAGGGCTGCTGCTGGCGCACGACCTGCGCGAGCGCGCGCACGCCGGGCTCGATCTTCTCGAGCTTGATCGCCGAGAATCCCATGCGGAACCAGGGGCTGCGCTCGGCTTCATCGGCGAAGAACACGCCGCCGGGTTCGATCAGGATGCCGGCTTCGCGCGCGTCGTCGGCGAGACGCGCGGCGTCGAGCCACGGCGGGCCTTCGACCCAGCACGACGCGCCGCCCGTGACCGGCACGTAGCGCACTTCGGGCAGATGGGCGTCGAGCGCCGCCATCAACGCCTGCGCGCGCTCCTTGTAGGCATGCGCGAGCCGGCGCAGCAGCGCGTCGTGGTGCCCGAGCGCGAGGAACGTCGCGAACGCGCGCTGGATATAGGCCACCGGGTGGCGCACCATCAGGCGGCGCAGCGCGCGCAGCTCGCGGATCAGCTCCTGCGGGCCCACCACGTAGCCGAGCCGCAGGCCCGGCGCGAAGGTCTTCGAGAGGCTGCCGACGTAGATCACGCGGTCTGCCGTATCGAGGCTCTTCAAGGCCGGGTGCGGCGTGCCGGAGAAGGTGTTCTCGCTCTCGTAGTCATCCTCGATGATGACGAAGTCGTGGCGCTGCGCGAGTTCGAGCAGCGCGCGGCGGCGCTCGATGGGCATGGTGGCCGTGGTCGGGCACTGGTGGCTCGGCGTGACGTAGACGTAATCGCAGCGCGCGAGCGAGTCGGCGAGACGCTGCGGGTCGATGCCCTCGGCGTCCACGGGCAGCTCGAGCAGATGCGCGTTGCGGTTCACGAAGATGTTGCGCGCGTCGGGGTAGCCCGGGTTCTCGAAGCCCACCGTCGTGCGCTTGCCGCAGAGCAGGTCGGCCACGAGATAGAGCGCCTGCTGGCAGCCGTTCGTGATGATGATCTCCTCGGGCATCGCGAACACGCCGCGCCGCGGCAGCACGCGCGTGCGAATCTGCTGGATCAGCGATTCGTCGTCGCGTTCGATCAGGTCGGGCGCCCAGTTGCGGATCTCCATGATCGAGAGCGCTTTCATGCAGCATTCGCGCCAGTCGTTGGTGGGAAAGAGCGATTGATCGAACTGCCCGTAGATGAACGGATACGCGTAGTTCTGCCAATTGGCGGGCTTGACGATGTTGCGCTGGGCCGAGGGCGGCCGCACGATGCGCCTTTGCCAGGCGGGCCGCGCGGGCGTTTCGCCGCCCTGCGCGAGCTCGGTGTCGGGCTCGGGCTGGCGGGCCGTGAGGCCGTGCAGGCCCTGCAGCATCTCCGGGTTGACGAAGTGGCCGCTGCGCTCGCGCGAGAGCAAATAGCCTTCTTCCACGAGCATCTGGTAGGCGAGCACGACGGTGTTGCGGGCGACGCCGAGCTGGTCGGCCAGCTCGCGGCTCGACGGCAGCGCCGAGTCGGGGGGGAGCTGGCCATCGAGGATTGCCGCGACCAGCATCTGGCGAATCTGGTGCTGCAGCGTTGCCTTCGACTCCGGTGTCCGCCTGAACTGCTGGGCCCATAGGGCGGACGGGGTACGGGTCGGCATGCTGTCTCCTGTGTTGTCAATGGGGTGGACGAGAGGCGGCCCGCGGGCCTGGCGCATGGGGGCCAGGGACCGCGCGGATGCGCTTGCTGGGGTACGATGCGGGCCCGGTGAATGAATTTCGAATGGTTCGGGGCGGGCGCGGACATCGGCCGGGTTGGTAAGACAATACCCAATTTGACCCGCTCTCGTCGATCAGGAAAATATCCGGGCTTGCCAAACGGGCCCATCAGCGTATGGGTGGATCGAGCGGGCGCGCCGCTGGCGCCCGCACGCAGCCTGCCGGCGCACGGTGTTCTGGATCGGTCAACCAGGCATGACGATCACGAAAATTTGCAGGTTGAGAATGAATCCGGCAAAGGTCCGTAACAGCTTCTTCATCTATCAGGATTGCGAAGTATTGGGAAAAACGGATCTCAGACGACCGCAAGTGCCGCCTTCAAAGTCGTTTCGCGGGGCGTGCCGAACTCAGGCGGCAACGACCGCCCACGGCGCCGCGGCGAGAGACTCGGACAAATAGTTGAGCAGTGCGGTCACGCGTGCCGGACGCAGGATATTGGGCGGCGTCACGAGATTCAGGTTGATTTGACTGATGCGCCAGTCGGGCAGCACATCGACCAGCACGCCTTCCTGAAGCGCATCCCAGACGATGAATTCCGGTTGCAAGGCGAGGCCTTGCGCCGCGAGTAGCGCCGGGCCGATCACATCGGCATTGTTACTCCGAATGCGGCCCTTCACGGCAACCGCACACTCCTCCCCGGAGGTATGGCGGAAGTGCCATAGCTCGGGCGTGGCCAGATTCGTGTAGATGAGGCAGGCATGCTGCGCCAGCTCACGCGGGTGCGTGGGGTGCCCATGACGCTCGAGATACGTCGGCGTGGCCACCAGGGGGCGGTTCACGGCACACAGCCGGCGCGAGCGCAGCGATGAATCGCCCAGCTCCGCAATGCGAATGGCCACGTCGAAGCCGCCGGCCACCACATCGACAATCTGGTCGGTGAGCGAGAGGTCGATTTCCACATCGGGGTAGTGCTCGAGAAAGGCGGGGATCAGCGGCGCGAGGTAGCGGATGCCAAACGACATCGGCGCGGTCACGCGCACCATGCCGCGCGGCTGGACGGCCTGCGCGGACGCCTCGGCCTCCACCGCCTCGCCTTCGGTCAGGATGCGTATGGCCCGCGCCTTGGCGAGCTCGCCTGTGGGCGTGAGCGAAAGCTGGCGCGTGCTGCGGTAGAGGAGCGTCGTGCCGAGCTTGTGCTCGAGCCGCGCAATGGCCTTCGACACCGTGGGCTGCGAGATGCCCATCGACTCGGCGGCCTTGGCGAACGAACCGGTTTCGAGCACGCGCGCGAAGATGGCCCACGCCTCGAGGTCAGGGAGTGTTTGCATGGAAAGCAGAATGGCCGCGAGGCCACTGGTTCAAAATTGCACAAAGAGACCCGACATGGTATCGCGATGCCGGCGCGGCTACGACGCCGGTTGGGGAGCTCGATCGAAACGCGCAGCGCTTTATTGAAATCCGGAGCTCCATTTAAATGCCGATTTTTTATGCATTTATGGCCTTCGATGTTACTACGAATCGATAAATCTGGAATTACATCTATTCCATTTGTTCTATTTGTAGTTGGCTTGCGCTCCGATAACATGACCCCGAGACAATTCAGCGGGGCATCGAATCACCGCTGCAGGTGGTGAGCCGACCTGTCAATACCGGCCAGTAGAACTCGTGGAACTCCCCCAGTCAGAACTATTGCATGCAAAATCTTCCCGATCTCGAGGCTTGGGCGATTTTCGCGCGCGTAGCCACAACAGGCTCTTTCGCGAAAGCGGCCGAGACACTCGGCATGACGCAGCCCACGGTGTCGAAGGCGATCATCCGCCTCGAGAGGCGGCTCGGCACGACGCTGCTTTACCGAACCTCGCGCCGGGTTTCCCTCACGCCAACCGGTCAGCTCGTCATGGAGCGCGCCAAGCACATCGTCAGAGAGGGCGAGCTGATCGAGGCGGAGACAACGGCGCACTCGCGGGCGCCCAAGGGCCTGCTGCGTATTTCGGCGCCCATGTCATTCGGTCTCAAGTATGTGGCGCCCCTCATGCCGGGGTTCCTCGCCCGCTATCCGGATGTGAATCTCGATGTTTGTTTCGATGACGCCGTAGTCGACGTCGTGAGTGGTGGCTTCGATGTGGCTATCCGGATTGCGGCACCCGAAGATTCATCGGTGCGCTCACGCAATCTATGCGTGATACGCCGCATGCTCGTCGCAAGCCCGACGTACCTCGCTCGACATGAGCTCATCGCCCACCCTCGGGAAATCGAAAGTCATACATGTCTTTGCTATGCGAGTCATTCGACGTCGCTGTCATGGCGTTTCCAGCACGCGTCGGGTGAGCAGTGCAGCGTGACGGTGGACAGCCGGATGCGCACCAACAATGCCGAGTCGTTGATCCCGGCGCTGCTGGCCGGCATGGGGATGGCGCTGCAGCCGGAGTTTGTCGTAGCGGATGCGCTGGCGCGCGGCGAGCTGGTCGAAGTCCTGCCGGAGTGGAAGATCGCGCAGATCTACCTGAGTCTGGTCACGCCGCCCCGGGTGTTCCGTCCTGCACGCGTTGCGGCGTTGCTCGACTATCTTTCGGAAAGCTTGCCATCGGCGCCTTAGGCGATCCTCGATCAACGGGCTTGCCCGACTAGATTGTCCACTAGAGCGTGACGGAGAGTACGGCGCGGCTCGGTTGATTCCTTGGAGCGATCGCCTGGACTGATCCGTACTTGAGCGCATTCAGTCGACCATTGAACCTGGCAGTCGACTTGATCGCAGGTGTGTTGACGTGTTGAACAACTGCGCAGCGCATCCGCGGCGCCAGGCGAACCCGACCGGGGCTACCGTAAAACTGGAGAAACCAGATGGCCAAAATTCTCGTGCTGTATTACTCGTCGTATGGGCATATCGAAACGATGGCGAAGGCCATTGCCGAGGGCGCGGGTTCGGTGCCGGGCGCGAGCGTGACGCTCAAGCGCGTGCCCGAAACCATTCCCACCGAGCAGGCCCAGGCAGCCCATATCAAGCTCGATCAGCCTGCGCCCGTTGCGACGGTCGACGAGCTGGCGGACTACGACGCGATCATTTTCGGCACGCCTACCCGCTTCGGCAATATGGCCGCGCAGATGCGCAACTTCCTCGATCAAACCGGCGGCCTGTGGATGAAGGGCGCGCTCGTTGGCAAGATCGGCAGCGTGTTCGCTTCAACGGGCACGCAGCACGGCGGTCAGGAAACGACGATCACATCGTTTCACTCGACGCTGCTGCATCACGGCATGGTGATCGTCGGTGTGCCGTACGCTTGCCAGGGCTTGACGAAGATGGATCAGATCACCGGCGGAACGCCGTACGGCGCGACGACGCTTGCCGGCGCCGATGGCAGCCGCCAGCCGAGCGAGAACGAACTCGATATCGCGCGCTATCAGGGCAAGCACGTTGCCGAGCTCGCGGCCAAGCTCGCTTCGTAAATACGAGGCAGGCCGCTGGGTGTCTTCAGCGGCCTGCAATTCGAACGTTGAGGGTACGCGTGCATTTTTCGATTGCACGCTTTTCACAGCGGCGAGCCTGCAACCTTGAGCGTGGGCGAGGGTGTTCGCGCCGTAGCGCTTTGCTCTTTGCGTTGATCCGAAACCTGCTCGATGCCGCTATTCACGACATCTTCGTAGAACGCAATTCGGGTGCGGTAGTAGCTTGCCTGGAATTGCGCGTCCAGGACGCGTTGTTCGGCCTGAAACAAGGACATACGCAATTCACTGAGCGCTCGCTCGGCTTGCTTCTGCGGTGTTGGCGCGTGGCGCGAGCACCAGGTCACGATCCATTGCAGCATTGATAAGTCCTCCGGCGTCGTTTGGCTTGTATGTCGCTTCGGCAACCATGGGGAAATCGTCGTGCTTGCACTCATTCCGTGAATTCGATTCAGCGCACACAGTCTGGCAGATTTTGCGTCGGATATCCTTAAGAAAATGTAAAGGATCGTTAGCCAGTCTCGCAGCGATATTCCTTTTCTTTGGGAGCCATTGCAGGCAGCTGCGCCGTGTCCAGATAATCAGGCATCCTGAATGTAGATGGAGTGTATCGACACGCGTGCACGCCAATGTGTCGGCTCGAGGGACAGTATGCCGGTGCGCATCGGCGTATGCCGAGCCTGTTGCCACCGGGCCGCTCAACGTCACGGGGTCGCTCGACGTGCGCGGGCCGTTGACTGTCGAGGGTTCGCTGAGGGTGGCCGGAGACATCCACGCCGCTGGGCCGATATCGGCAGCGCGGGTTGAACGAATTGCGCCCGACGAACCCGCCATGGCCAGGCGCGCAGGAGAAAACACCTTTTATGGCCCGCTGACGGTGCACGGCCCGCTCGTCGTCCACGGCGATCTGGAAGCGCGCGGCCCGATCAACGTCGGCGGCGCGGCGGGCGCCGTCGGCCGCGTCGATGCTGAAGGGCCGGTTACCGAGCGCCGTTAAGCGCTTTCCCGCACCACCAGCTCGAACCCCAGATCGACCGCCGGCTTGGCAATCGGCTCGCGGTCGATCATCGAGAGCAACAGATTGGCCGCGACGCGTCCCATTTCCGCTCGCGGCGTTCGAACCGTGGTCAGGCGCGGCACGCAATCGGCGGCGCCGGCCAGGTCGTTGAAGCCGACAATGGCCACCCGGGCCGGAATCTCGATGCCCTGGCGGCGCGCCTCGAACAGGGCGCCCTGCGCGAGGTCGTCGTTGCCGAAGAAAATGCCATCCACGTCGGGCCGGCGTTGCAGCAATTGCCGGAACAGCTCGCATCCGAGCCCGATCGACGAGGGCGACGGCGTGAGCACTTCGAGATCGGGGTCGTAGAGGCCCTTGCGCTGGAGCGCCTCGCGAAAGCCCTCGCCGCGCTGCATCGTCCGCGAATCGAGCTGGGCGGCGACGAAAGCATTGCGGCGGCAGCCGCGGCCCAGCAAATGCCCGGCGACGGCAGCGCCTGCCCGCACCTGCGAGAAGCCTACGCAGTGCACGCCCTCGGCTGCATCGAGCTCCATGATGTGCACGCAGGGCACACCGCTCGCATCGATCATGCGGCGCGCGCTTTCGGTGCGGTCGAAGCCGCTGACGATCAGGCCGCTGGGCGGTGAAGCCAGGTAATGGCGGATCAGGTCTTCCTCCGCGTGGCGCGAATAGTGCGAGTTCCCGATCAGCACTTCATAGCCGCGCGGGCGCAGCACGGTGTGAATCGACTCCAGCACGTCCACGAACACGGCGTTCGAGATCGACGGGATCACCACGGCCACGGCGTCGCTACGCGACGACGCGAGCGCGCGCGCCGCGGGGTTCGTGACGTAGTTGAGCGCCGCGGCGGCGGCCTTGACGCGCTCCACCAGGTCGGGCCCCACCGAGTCCACGCCGCGCAAGGCGCGCGATGCCGTAATCGTGCTCACGCCGGCGCGCCGGGCGACCTCCTCGAGGGTGGGCCGGCCGGTGCTGCGGGTTTTCCTGATTGTTGAATGTGCCATGGTCGATTTAGGATAGCGCTGTCTTGCACCTGGCGCAATGGTAGTGCCCCTAATATGGCGGCCAATGTGAATCGCGCGCGGTGGTGCACTTTTTTTTGAAAGTTTGAGATAGCGCTATCTCAAGATTCTGGGAGACTCGAATGACCCGGCAAATTTCATCCCTCGTCGTCATGGGCGTAGCGGGTTGCGGCAAGAGCAGCGTGGCGCGGGCGGTTGCCGAGCACGTCGGCGGCGTGCTGATCGAAGGCGACGCGTTCCATCCGAAGGCGAATGTCGAGAAGATGGCGCGCGGCATCCCGCTCACCGACGAGGACCGCGCCGGCTGGCTCGACCGGCTCAGCGCGGAGCTCGAACGCGCCGCCAGCCGGGGCGAGCGAGCGGTGCTGGCCTGCTCGGCGCTCAAGGAGCGCTATAGGGACCGGTTGCGTGCGGCCACGGCGTCGCTCGGCTTCGTGTTTCTCGATCTGCCGCAGGCGGAGGCGCTGCGGCGCGTTGCGCAGCGCGACGACCATTTCATGCCGGCCTCGCTGGTCGAGAGCCAGTTTGCCGCGCTGGAGCCGCCGGTCGCCGAGCCGCTGACCCTGACCGTCGACGGCACGCGCTCGCTCGCCAGCATCGTCACGGATGCGGTCGCGTGGTGCGCGAGCACGCAAATGCAGCCGGGCTTTATGCAGGCCGCTTGAGATAGCGCTGTCTATAGTCTGGCCCTCAGGCTGACGAGACAGAAAATTAGAACCAGAACGATAGAGACAAGCAAGGAGACAACGATGGCAACCGCATCAGGAAAACGCATCCCCAACCGGCGCTGGGCGATAGGGGTGTTGCTGGGCGTTGGCGTGCTCATCAACTACTTCGACCGCATCAACCTCTCGGTGGCGGCGCCGCAGATGAAGGAGGCGTTCAACCTCTCGCCAGCCGAGATGGGCTTGCTGTTCAGCGCATTCTTCTGGCCGTACGCCTTGCTCCAGGTGCCGGCCGGGATTCTGCTCGACCGCTACGGCGTGACGCGCATTGGCCGGCTGGGGGCATTCCTGTGGGGCCTGGCCTCTGCCATCACCGTCTTCGCGAGCGGGTTCGGCGGCGTGTTCGCCGCGCGCGCGGTGCTCGGGATCGCGGAAGCGCCGGGTTTTCCGGTCAGTTCGAAGGCCACCGGCTACTGGTTTCCGCGCAAGGAGCGGGCGCTGGCGACGGCCATCTTCGACGCCGCGGCCAAGTTCTCCAATGTGATCGGCGTGCCGCTGGTCGCCGTAGTCGTCGTGAACGCCGGCTGGCGCTGGGGCTTCGGCGTCACCGCGCTGCTGAGCATCGCGTATTTCATCGCATTCCTCATGATCTATCGCGATCCGGGCAAGGACAGCAAACTTTCCGCGGCGGAGCTGGACTATATCCAGCAGGGCGGCGCCACGCCCGAAGGCACGCCGGGCGGTAGCGTGTTCGGCATGCTGGGCTACCTGCTGACGAAGACCAAGGTCTGGGGCCTGACGATCGGCTTCGCCGCCTACGGCTACTCGTTCTATCTGTTCCTGACCTGGCTGCCGGGCTATCTGGTCCAGACCATGCACATGAGCATTCTCAAGTCGGCCGGCTTCGCGGCGATTCCGTGGGCCGTGGCCACGGCAACGGATCTGCTGGTCGGCGGCTGGCTGATCGATCACCTGATCGCGCGGGGCAAGGACGAGACGCGCGTGCGCCGCGCGGTGCTGGTGACGGGCATGTTGTTCGGCCTCGCGGTATTTGGCGCGACGCAGACCACGAATCCCGGCTGGGCGATCTTCTGGATTTCGATCGCGCTGGGCGGCCTAGCCGCCGCCGCGCCGGTGGGCTGGTCGCTGCCTTCGCTGATCGCGCCGAAGGGCGGTGTGGGCACCATCGGCGGCATCATGAACTTTGCCAATAACCTGATGGGCGTGGCCGCGCCGATCGTGACGGGCTTCATCGTCGGCGCGACCAATTCCTTTACCAACGCATTCCTCGTGGCGGGCGTGATCCTCGCGGTGGGCATCGTGTCGTTCGTGTTCGTGATGGGCCGTATCGAGGCGATTCCGGAGCCCGTGGCCCAGGGCGAAGCAAACGCGCGCACGGCTTCAAAAACAACGACAACGGTGGATTGATCGGCCGTGACCGGGCGGCGCGACAGCGTCCGTCGGGCGCATGGCCAATCGGACCAAAAAATCGAATTACTAAGAACAGCGAATTAACAACAACCTCGAATCGAGGATTTGGGCGGCGGCGCCACGTACTCGACTCGCGCAGCATGTTTGCGGCCGGAGTGGGGATCGTGCACCGGTTCTGATGCCATCCGGTACAGCGGACTGTGCCCGCAGACGGGCGTAGCCCGCACCGATCCACCGGCGCCGCTGCCCATGCGGGCACGGCGTATGTCGCGGTAGATCGGGAGTCTTCTCTGCTTGAGCGGATTAGTAGCGGCGTTGCGCTTCTGCGAGCAGCTCGCAGTATTCCAGGTGGCGATTGAGTGCCTTGACGCTGAGGCGGCCAACAGCCTCGAAAGCGTGAGTGACGGTAGACGAAATTGCGGCGATGAGCGCAGCCATGGTGTCCTCGATTCCAGGGTAGTTACCTAAGGGTAAACCCTATTATAGCGACGCCCCGCCAGAATGCAAGGAAAGAGGCGGGCGAGGCGCGCCCGGAGCGGCGATTCGCGGACCTGGCACACATTAGCCGTTGCGTTATTACAACATTCCATCGACTGGAAGCCGGCGTGCCATGCAGTCGAGCGGTTTCCCGCCAGCTTCCCGGCAGCCGAGCGGGTGCGTCGAAACATATAAACCCGCACATATAAAGTATCGGTGCCCCGCACGCCGACTTTTCCGGCCCGATTTTCTTCATTTCACAGTCTCGCGGTACGATTCCTCGTTCCTGACGGTTATTCAACGGATTGAAGGAACATATGAAATACGAGAGCGCCTTGCAAAAGGCGATCAAAGTGCGTCTCGAGCGCGCGATGGAGCTTGCGGAGCTGTTCGGCCTCGGGATTATTGGCATCGGGACCGTCGCGGCGATGGTGCATCTCATCTGGCGGATGGTGAATTCCGATGGCGTCACGCTGACCGATCTGCTGCTGATGTTCCTGTATCTGGAAGTCTTCGCGATGGTCGGGCAGTACCTGAAGGCCGGGCAGTTGCCGGTGCGCTTTCCGCTTTACATCGCGATGGTGTCGATCGCGCGAGATCTGATTCTGCGCTCGGGCTCGAATACGGAGCTGCACCTGCTGGCGTCAGCGGGCGCGATCGTGCTGATCGCGCTGGGTGTGTTGCTGATTCGCTATGGGCAGGCCCGCTATCCGAGCAATGCGGTCGAGACGAAAAGCGAAGAGGCCGGTTAAGGAGGGTAAGGGCCCCAAATACCGGCGCTGCGCTGCCTTATGTACGCGTCGCGCTCAAAAAGCGCTCAACCAGACGCGTCCAGAACGCGGCGCCAATGGTGAGGTTCTCGTCGTTGAAGTCATAGCGGGCGTTGTGCAGCATCGGCTGGCCTTCGCCGTTGCCGAGGCGCACGAAGCAGCCGGGGCGCTGCTGCAGGTAATACGCGAAGTCCTCGCTGCCCGCAATCGGCGGGAACGGCGCAACCACGCGCTCCGGCCCGACCAGCTCCTCGGCCACCTGGCGCGCGAATTCGGTCTCGGCCCCGCTGTTCACGAGCACCGGATAGCCGCGGATATAGTTGATCTCCGCGCTCGCGCCATAAGCCTGCGCCTGCGATTCCACCAGCGCGCGGATGCGCGATTCCAGCAGCTCGCGCACCGCCGGCGAGAACGAGCGCACGCTCAGTTCCAGCACGGCGTCCTCCGGTATTACGTTCGGCGCGAAGCCTGAGCGGAACGAGCCGACGGTCACCACCGCGGCCTCGTTCGGATCGACGTTGCGCGACACCACCGATTGCAGCGCCATCACGATGCTGCTGCCCACCAGCACGGGATCGATCGCCAGATGCGGACGCGCGGCGTGGCCGCCGCGTCCCGCGATGCGCACCTTGACGGTGTCGCAGGCGGCCATCAACGCGCCGCTGCGAAAGCCGAACGTGCCGGCCGCCATGCCCGGATGGTTGTGCAGCCCGAAGATCGCTTCGCACGGGAAGCGCTCGAACAGGCCATCGGCAATCATGCGCACGGCGCCGCTGTCCGAGCCCGCTTCCTCCGCGGGCTGGAAAATCAGGTGCACGGTGCCGTCGAAGTTGCGCGTCTTCGCGAGCTGTTGCGCCGCGCCGAGCAGGACGGTGGTGTGGCCGTCGTGGCCGCACGCGTGCATCTTGCCGTCGTGAATGCTCGCGTAATCGAGGTCGGTCTGCTCCTGGATCGGCAGCGCGTCCATGTCGGCCCGCACGCCCACCGTGCGCGCGCTCGTGCCCACCTTCAGCGAGCCGACGACCCCATGGCCGCCGACATTGCGCGTCACCTCGTAGCCCCACGCCTCGAGCTTGCGCGCGACGAAATCGGCCGTATCGGCCTCCTCGTAGGACAGCTCCGGATGCTGGTGGATGTGATGACGGATCTCGCTGAGTTGCTCGCGGGCATGGGCCAGGTCGGCAACTTCGCAATAACGGCTTTCGCTCATGGGGTGGGGGCTCCTGATATTGGCCTGGACGCGGTAGCGTCGAATCGGGGGGATGGCGCGCCGGATTGGCGGCGGCGTCGTGCGCAGCCGGCCGCGCATAAAACGCTCCGGGGCATCCGCGATGGGGAATATAAGGAATTCGGGCGATGACGGCTAGCACCGCACCCGCGAGGGCGAAAAAGACCCAGACCGGCGAGGTCCGGGTGAAACCATCGGGGCGGGGCCCCCATGGTGGAGGTATTCATGCAAAAACTGGCTCGTTCCGGGCTTGATCGCGGGAGCGGGCCAGTCTTTCAAACGACGGGCGCACGAGTGCGGCGCCCCTTGGGGAATGGGCTAGTCCCGCTGCTTACTGGCCGAAGTAGATCGGCTTCATCCCGTCGTAGGCGGGGCGGGCAACCGGGGCGCCCGAGGCCGCCGAGCCGTTGGCGACGCCGCCAAACGCGCTGTTTTGTGCGTTGACCTTGGCTTGTGCGGCAAGGATGTCGTCGGGGTAGTGCGGATCGTTGCCGCGGCCCGGGCTATAGCCGGCCTTTTCGAGCTGCACCAGTTCGGCGCGAACCTGCGCGCGGGTCAGCGGCCCATTCGACTGGGCGAACGATGCAACCGGGACAATGAGGGCAACAGCCACTGCGACGGCCTGGATAAGGGACTTCATGATGACAACCTCCATGGTGTTTTGGCTTTCGATGCTGCGGATTCGCTGCAACCGATGACCAAAGTCTAGGAGTTTCAGGGCCCAGGGTTAACCATGATCTCGGGAAGATACCCTTCCAGAAAGCGGAAGGATCCGCCACGCCTGTTTGCCGGGATGGCGCCCCGCGCAGGAGTCCTTCGCACTACATCGAAAGCGCGCCCACCGCAATTCGATTAGCAACGGCCCCATGACCATAGGCCAGGATATTTCTCTAGAGTTGAAGGATTGCCAGTCAATCCCGACTGGCGACATTGCGCCGGCTATCCGGCAAGACTTCACGCGAAGGGAAATAAATAATGACGCCAATTCATAACGAAATGACGGCCGGGTTCGATGAGCGGATCTATTCCAGCCTTAACCTCAACAGCGCGCCGTTGGAGCTCAAACACATCATCCACCCGGAAGCAATACGCGAGAACCTGCCAGCGGGGCGAGGCGGCATTGGCTTTCTGTTCCACGCGACCGATTGGGACACGCTGGCGTTCTCGTTTCATAACGTCAAGCATCGAAGCGCGTCGTTCGAAGAAGAGCTTTGGAGAACGCGCCCCTTTATTGCATCGGCGATCTATCAGGGCTCGCAGGTGATCGGGGCGAACATCGCCTGTCCGGTGCCCCTCGAACTGTGGCTGGGCAGCGCGCGTGGCATCAAGCGGTTCAGGGAGGCGCAATTCTTCCCGGCGCTCGAGCTGGCGAGGCAAGCGGGGCTGAACATGGTGGCCATGGGCGCATCGACGCCCTATGCCTGCAACTATGGCGCGCTGCCGCGTCCGAGCAAGCCGCCCCATATCACCACGGGTCACGCGGCAACCGCGGCGATGCTCAAGGACTGGGCCATGCACTGCTGCAACGAGGTGGGCCTGGAGTTTGGCAATACTAAGCTCGCGCTGTTTGGCGCCGCCGGCCGGCTGGGCACGACGGTGGCCAAGTACGTGCTCTACAAGGACGCGCCGAGAGAGCTCGTGCTGATCGACTTGCCGGACAAGGTGAACCTGCTCAGGGAGCAGGCGGGCGAGCTGCTGGCGGCCGACCTGCTGGGGCGGGTCAAGGTGTCGATCCACACGTTCAGTCCGCACACACCGCTGCCGCAGTTCGACGGCGCGATCCTCGCCAGCAGCACCAGCGTCCCGTACCTTACGGCAGCCGACCTCAGGCGCGCGCAATTCTGGATTGACGACTCCCATCCGCGGGCGGCGAGCGTCGAAGCAGAACTCGCCTCACGCGGCCAGACGCTATATATTGAATGCTTCGCCCGTGGCCCGGCGGGGCTGAACACGGCGTTCCCGTTCAGGCTGCCGAGCACGCGCGACTGCTATACCTGTTTCGCCGAGGGCTATGCGGCCTGGCAGGAAGGCATAGCGTCCGATTTCATTGTCGGCAGTCCGCCAGTGTGGTCGGTTTCTTATACTCACAGTCTTTTGAAGAAGTACGGATTTTCGGTTGGGCCGTTCCACGGGAAGAACGGTTCGTCCATCGTCCGGGAAGCACAACAGAGCGCCCTGCCTGAACCGGTGGGGTCATAAAAACGTCATTGGAGGCCTGATGGTGATGCCGCGCGAAAGCATGAGGGACATGCTCGAACGAAGCCGGCTTGCGATTCGTTGGGGGGGCATATTGGGCCTCCTGTGCCACCCCATTTACTACGTGGTCTGGACCTGGGTCCTGCCGCAGCCTTACGACAATCTTTTTCTGCGCCTGAGCGCCGCGTGCCTCTGTATCCCGTTGATCTTTCAGGCACGCTGGCCCAAGCAGTACAGCCGTTATCTGCTCATCTACTGGCATTGTTGCCTGATCTACGTCTTGCCGTTCGTCTGTACGTTCCTGGCGATCAGAAATGACTTCTCCACGATGTGGATGATGACCGAAGTCATGATGATCTTCATTCTGGCGCTGTGTATCGACAGCCCGCTGTTGCTGATGGCCTGCATCGGCGCCGGTATCGCTGCGAGCACCGTGGCGGCGGTCATCACTTCGCCAACGCCGATCATCGTCAGCGCAGCCGATATGTCGAATATCGCGCTGCTCCCCGTGGTCGTGCTGTGCAGCATGGCCTTTAGTCACGCGATCAGCAAAGGCCGCATCTTTGTCGAAAAGAATCGGGCGCTCAAGGCGCTCGCGGGCTCGATCGCCCATGAAATGCGCAATCCGCTCAGCCAGTTGAGGTACGTGCTCGACGGCATGGAGGAGACCCTGCCTGCGTCGACCGAAATCGGCCGGTCGCTGGTGTTGACGCACGCGAATGCGACGTCGCTCTATCGCTACCTCGCACAGGGCCAACTCTCGATCGAGCGGGGCTTGCGCATCATTGCCATGACGCTCGACGAAGTGAGCGCGAAACCCATTCGCTCCGACCATCTCGTCTATCTGCGCGCGGCGAGCACCACGCGTAAAGTGCTGGACGAATACGGCTTTGCCGACGACACCGAGCACAGCAAGGTCAGGCTCCTCGTGCTCGAGGATTTCGTCTTCAAGGTCGACGAAACGGTCTATCTGTTCACGCTCTTCAACCTGATCAAGAACGCGCTGCATCACATGGCGGCGCACCCCTCGGCCACGCTCACGCTGGTGGTCGACCGCCATACCGTGGTCGTGCGCGACACCGGCCCGGGCATCTCCCCGGAAATCCTGCCGCATCTGTTCGAGCCTTTCCGTACCGCGGGAAATTCGGCGGGGACCGGACTCGGGCTCGCATACTGCCAGCGCGCGATGCAGGCCTTCGGCGGCACGATCACCTGCCATTCGGAACTGGGCGAATTCACGCAATTCACGTTGCGCTTTCCCGCTATTGCCGACCGCGAGATCGCCGAGCACGAGCGCGAGATTCTCGCGCGGGCCACGCCTGTCTTTCACGGGAAATCCATTCTGCTCGTCGATGACGACGCTGACCAGCGATTGAAAGTTCAGCGCGTGTTGTCGAAGCTGGGCGCGCAGATCAGCGAGGCCGACAACGGGCAGCGTGCGCTGGCCATGTTGCAGGGCAGGGGCGCCGCGCCCTGCGACCTCGTATTGATGGACGTGAATATGCCGGTCATGGATGGCTATACGACCACCGAAAGAATTCGCGCAGGCAGTGAACTGCCGAACCGGGATGTCCTGATCGCGGGCTATACCGCGGAGTCCGGCAATGTGGCTCATGTCCTGGCGCGCCGAGCCGGCATGGATGACGTGATCAGCAAATCCTGCGGCATGATGGAATTGATCACGTCGCTTCAGGCGCTCTTCGAAAGCGGCGACCGGCGGCATCTGGGCAAGGGCTTCGAGGGTTTCCAGGGCAAATCGATCCTCGTGGCGGACGACGACACCTTCAGCAGGCTCGTTGCCAAGGCTTATCTGGAGCGATGCGGTGCGAGCGTCATCGAAGCCGAGCACGGCGATGCCGTGCTGAGTCGTTTGAAGGACGGCACCGCCATCGACGCGGTCGTGATCGACGTGAACATGCCGGGGATCGGGGGCGTGGAAGCCACCTCGCTGATTCGTGCCCGCAACGACCGCTACGCGAGGATCCCGATCATCGCCTTGACTGGCCAGACCGACATGGACGCGGTTCGGGAATGCATGGCCGCGGGCATGAATGAAGTCGTGACCAAGCCCGTTCAGGTTGGCGCGCTCTACGCGGCGCTTGCCAGGCAGTTCGCGCGGCAGCGCGTATTGCACACCTTGACGAAGGCGGACTCGTCGCCGGCCTCGCTCATTCCGCCCTATGTCCAGCCGATCGCAACGGATGGCGAACTGCTGGACAAAGAGCAACTCGACGAACTCGCGAGACTCGATTTGCTCGACGAGACTTTCCTCAATGGCATCACGCAGATTCGATCGCTGCTGACGCAGCTTTCAGGTGCCGCACAGAAGCAGGATATCGAAGCGGCCCATGCGGCGCTGCATCGTCTACTCGGTGTCAGCGGCAATATGGGGGCGCAGGCCTTGCACGCGCTGGTGAGGAACGTCTATCCACGGCTGGTAGCCGGTCAGTGGCCTCTGGAACCCGACTGGATTGGCCGGATCACGGCACTGGGCGAGCGTTCGGCCGATGCGCTGCAAACGTATTGCGCTTCGGCCAGAACGACGCGCGGCTACGACAAGGTACCGCGCGACGAATGAGCTTCGAGCGGCGCGGGGCTGTCGATGGCATAAGCCCGCTTTCTGGAGTTGCCAAAGTCCATCGTGACCGTCGTGCCCACGCCCAGGGCGGATTCGATCCGCAGGCTTCCGCCGCATGATTGCATGATGCGGTTGCAAAAGATCATGCCCATGCCGTGGCCACCGCTCCCGGCATGCGTGGTCACGACGTCGTGCGCGAGGCGCGCCTTGATGTCCGGCGCAATCCCCGGACCGTTATCGCAGATGCGAATCGCAGGCGCAGGCAGTGTCGTCACTTCAATGCGCAACGACGGCGCGTTCGAGCCATTGAGCGCACGCAGGGCGTTCGACAACAGCGAAGACAGCACCAGCGCCACGCAATTGGGCATCGCGCTCACGACAAAGTCACCCTGCACATCGACGGTTATCCAGTCGCGCTGCGAGGAGACAAACGGGTAGGTCTCGATCAGTCCGGCCACGAGGCGCGTTGCCCTGACCTCGTGCATGGCCGCCGGCGATGACGGCCGCTGACCGCCATCTTTGACCGACGACCAGAACGACTCGATCAGGCTCAGGCAATACTGCGCGTTATCGAGCATGGAGGTGGCCGCGTCGGCAAACCTGGCACGGCGCTCGGGCTCGGTTTCATCGGGCCTGTCCTCTCCAATGCCGCGCGCAAAAAGCGCAATCGCCGCCAGTGGCGTATTGAGCTCATGGGCGAGAAAGCCCAACGTCTCGTCCATGGCCAGCAGCCGCTGATGACGGCTCTCCCGCTCATTGAAGTGCGCGATCGCGAGACTCAGGACCTCGCAGATGGCCTCCATTCGCAGCGGCTTTTCGAGGATACGAAACACGTTGCCGGTATTGACCATCTGCAACAGCAAGTCCTTGTCCGCGTATGCCGTGACGAGGATGCGCACGATATGCGGATACTTCTGCGCGATCTCGCGCAGCAGATCGTCGCCGTTGCGGCCCGGCATCCGGAAGTCCGTCACGATAATGGCGGTTTCGGCGGCATGCCTGTCCAGAATCGCCATCGCCTCATCCGCGTGCTGCGCGACGCGAACGTGGTAAAGACCGCGCGTTGCGCGTGCGAATAGCGTGCGTGACATCTCATCGTCGTCAACGAAGAGAATGAGCGGTGAAGGTTGAACCTGGCCGCTCATCGCAACGGCTCAGAAGGTGAAAATCGAATGGGGATGTCTCGCATATTTCTCGAAGGACGAGGTCGGCATGGATCGTCTTTCATGGCTGTTTTGATAGTGCCGGATGCAGTTTGTAAAACTTGATCGGGTATTCCGAATCTGCTCCGCACGCTCGTGCATTCTGCCATAGAATGCTCTTGAAGCATTTCAGGGGAATGCCCAGGGACTGCATCAAAAGTTAATCGCGTCGATTCAATACGCATCGCGAACCGATGATGCAATCGCGTTAATTCTGCGGCTCAACGACATAAGCGACCATGAGCGATTTTACCCGGCAGCCCGTTTCCTTTCCCGCGTCCGTCGTATTCCTCGACGACAGTGTCGGATTCCTCTCGGCATTGCGGAGCATGTTTCCCGATACCCGCACGCATCATTTCTTTGCCCGTCCCGGGCAGGCATTGGACTTCGTGATGCGCAACGGATATCCGGCAAGGGGCGCGCGGCTGGCGGGGCGCGACTATGCGGCGGTCGACTGTGGCGCTGGAAATGCCGTTGGTGACGACATCATGGAGGACGGCAACCGTTTCCAATCGGTCGCCGCTGTCGTGGTCGACTACGAGATGCCGGAAATCGACGGGCTCACGTTCCTGTCGCAAATGAAGGGCATCGATTGCACGAGAGTCTTGTTGACCGGCAAAGCGGGGGCTCCCGAGGCCGTCGACGCGTTCAATGCCGGATTGATCGACTATTACCTGAAGAAGTCGGACGCGGAAATGATCGTCAAGCTGCGCGCGTTGTTAGGCGAGGCGCGACGCAAGCACTGCATGAGCCGTGGGCTCGTCAGTGTTCACGATACGGGGGCCGTCTATTCGCGGCCGGAGACGATCGCGGTGCTCGAAAACCTCGCCAGGCGAGAGTCGATTACCGAGTATTACTGGCGACCCGACGGGAACGCCATCTTGACTTTCGACGCCGCTGGCGAAGCGGGCATTTTTCTCGCCTGGGACGAGACCGACTGGGCGCTGCAATGCGACGTGATCGCGGATGAAGGTGGTCCGCGCGAGCTGCTTGATGAGATGAATGCGCGGCGCACCATGCCGGTCTTCTGGCCGCACCAGGCGTACCGGCCCGGGGCGGAAATCGTGCGCTACGCGGTGCCTCATCCGATCAACGGGCTTCCGGGTGCGTTTTACAGCTGGACGCGTCTGGACGGAGATGACCTGCTGGCGCGTCCGTTGACGTTTGCCGATTGGCGCCTGGAGCAACAGCTCCATGGTTCCGATTCGTGCGCTGTGCATCCTTAGTGGGTCGAGCGTGCAATGCGCGCGCACGAATGCCGGTAGCCGGCGTGGCAGCCTGGGTTTAATTGAACCCGATAACGAGCAGGGCAACGAGCGCGCACAGCGCCGCCCCGAACAGGACCGCCCCGAGTACTAGCCACTGATTTGGGGTCATGGGATACCGCCACCAGGCTGGAATTTTGATGGTAGGCATGCGATGTGTGCTCAGGTGGCCTCTCGTGGCCAGGATTGTTGGCTGGCGCACACTTCAGTTCATGGACGACCTTTTGAGGCGTGGAGTCTCGCCGGCCGCTGCCGGATGATAGGGGCGGTTTGACCGGTCGACGTTAGCATTCCAGGGACAATCCGCCTTGCGGCGCCGCCAGGCGCGTCGCCCGCCGGACTCGCGCGCACTCGAGCACGCCGTCAACGCCAACTTGCCTCATCTCCCACCGGCGCACTGCCTGAAGCAGAGCGTGCCTGCGCACGCAACGTGCGCCAATGCGCAATCAAACCATTTACCGTCGGCCGCAGCGGGCATGCATTGCAGGTCGCATTGTCCACAGGTGCATGAAAAATAGACAGATAAACTTGCAAGATAAACTGTTGATATCTATGATGTGTGAATGAAACGAGCGCGCCAATCCGACCCTTCTCCCGACACCCTCGCCGCGGACCTGATGCTGGCACTGGGCCAGCTCGTTCGCAGGCTGCGCTCCGAAGCCAATCCGCACGAACTGAACCTGTCGCAGATGGGTGCGCTGGCGAGGCTGGAGCGGCAGGGCCCCGCGACAACGGCCGATCTGGCGCGTATGGAGGCCATGAAGCCTCAGTCGATGAAGGTGATCCTGGCGGGCCTCGAAGAAGACGGACTGGTCGAGCGGCGCCCGCATCCGACCGACGGACGCCAGATCTTGTTTGTGCTGACGGCTTCGGGCGCTGAAGAACGCAGAAGGCGTAGCGTCGCGAAACGCGAATGGATGATGGCGGCGCTGGCCACCTTCCAGCCCGAGGAGCTGCGCGCACTCGAAGCCGCGATTCCTTTGATCAGCCGATTGGGCAACCTGCCATCGGGCGACTCGGCATGAGTCTGATTTAAGCCGTCAATACGCCATTCTTTTCGATCTCGCAGGAGAGACGCATGAGCATCACGACGATTGTCACCGGCACCGATCTTGAGGCGTATCTGCGCGCAAGCGGTGCCACGCAGGTGGTGCTTTCGGGCGTTGCGACCAGCATCGGCGTGGAATCCACCGCGCGTCAGGCGCATGAACTGGGGTTCAACGTGACGCTTGCGATCGACGCCATGTCCGACCTGAGCGCGCAAGCCCACGAGAACAGTCTGTTGCGAATCTTCCCGCTGCTGGGTGAAACCGGCACGGCGCAGGCCATCTGTGAGGCCCTGGATCGGCGCCATGCCTGAAGGGGATGGCGGTGTGAAGGGTATCGAGTCCGCAAGGCGGCTCGATGCCTCGCAATGGAAGATCATCTCCGTAGCGACGATAGGCTCGTTACTCGCCCAACTCGATGCGACCATCGTGAACGTCTCGCTTTCGAGTCTCGCAGCGGACCTCCATACCAGCCTCGCGACGATTCAATGGGTCACGAGCGGCTATCTGCTGACGCTCACACTGGTTCTGCCGATAAGCGGCTGGCTGGTGGACCGGATTGGCGCGAAGGCCGTTTATCTGTGGTGTTTTCTGGCCTTCACGCTCGCATCGGCCTTGTGTGGCATGGCGTGGTCCGCGTCTTCGCTGATCGCGTTTCGCGTGCTGCAGGGTGCGTGCGGAGGACTGCTTGCGCCGATGGCGCAGATGATCGTCGCGCGCGCGGCGGGTAAGCAGATGGCGCGCGTGATCGGCTACATGGCCGTCCCGGTGCTCGCAGCCCCAATACTCGGGCCGCTGGTCGCCGGCGCAATCCTGCAGCATGCCTCCTGGCGCTGGCTGTTTCTGCTGAACTTGCCGATTGGCGTGCTCGCACTCGTGCTGGCATGGCGCTTCCTGCCGTACGACCGATCACAGACGCGGCCGCGCGAACTCGACTGGATCGGGCTCATGCTGCTATCGCCAGCGCTGGTCCTCTTTCTTTATGGTTGTGCGCGACTTGGCGAGCCTGTGGGCGTAGTGGCGTTGCCAGTCAGTGTCGCACTGCTGATGGTCTTTCTGTACGTGCAACGCCGCAAGGGCGATCGTGCGCTGCTGGATCTGGGGCTCTTTCGGGGCACAGTCTTCGGCACCGTGGCCTCGACGCAGTTCCTGTCGAACGGCGCGATGTTCGCGGGCCAGGCGCTGGTGCCCATGTTCCTGATCGACGCTTGTGGACGCTCGCCCGGCGAAATGGGCTGGATGCTCATGCCGATGGGGCTGGGCATGCTGCTCACGTATCTCTGGATGGGCAAGCTCACGACATGGTTCGGTGTGCGCAAGCTTGCCCTCGGTGGCGCATTGCTTGCGCTGGTGGGGACGTTGCCGTTTGTCTGGCTGGCGAGCAACGGCCTCCATCCGTTTGTGCTCGCTGCAGGGCTTTTTTTGCGCGGGATGGGGCTCAGCACTATCGGTGCGCCGTCGCTATCCGCGGCGTATGCATCGGTCGAGCGGCCGCATCTGCCCATGGCCACGACGACGATGAATATCGTCCAGCGGCTCGGCGGGCCCACCTGGACCACGCTGTGCACCTTGCTGCTTGCCTGGCAGTTGAAGGAGCCGGTGCATGCCGCTCTGGGGATGTTCGGGCCGTATGGGTGGGCCTTCATCGCGTTGTGCGCGTTGCATGGACTGACGTGCGTGGCCACCACCCGGCTGCCGGTGGCTGTTGCCGGGTAGTGGCCTCAATCGCGCGCTTTTGCGGGGGCTGAGTCGGGATTTAAAGGAGCCATTGTATTGGCTCGCTTCCGTTTGGCACCTTGCGGCCCTGACCGGACGAGCGGCGTTCGCGCCGTGCCTGCCGCGCCTCAGCCGTCGCGAAAGAGGAAGCTATACGCGCTGAGCGCCGGCACGCCGCCCAGATGCGCGTACAGCACCTTCGAACCCGGCTCGAATTCGCCGCGGCGCACCTTGTCGATCATGCCGTGCATCGACTTGCCTTCGTAGACCGGGTCCGTCAGCACGCCTTCCAGCCGCGCGCACAGGCGGATCGCCTCCAGCGTGCCTGCGTTCGGCAAGCCGTACTCGGGGCCGCCGTAGCGCGTGTCGAGCACCACATCGCGCTCGTGGATGGCGCGCCCGAGATCGACCAACTCAGCGGTATGACGCGCGATGCGCGTGATCTGCGCATGCGTTTTTTCCGGTGTCGCCGAAGCGTCGATGCCGATGACGCGATCCGCGCGCCCATCGGCCGCAAAGCCGACGACCATGCCCGCCTGCGTGCTGCCCGTGACCGAGCACACGACGATGTAATCGAATTTGAAGCCGAGCTGGGCTTCCTGCTGGCGGACTTCCTCGGCAAAGCCCACGAAGCCGAGTCCGCCGAGCGGATGCTCGGAGCAGCCGGCCGGGATCGCATACGGCTTGCCGCCCGCCGCGCGCACGCTCTCGAGCGCTTCCTCCCAGCTCGGGCGAATGCCGATATCGAAGCCGTCCGGCACGAGCCGCACTTCGGCGCCCATCATCCGGGACATCTGGATGTTGCCGACGCGATCGTAGACGGCATCGGCGTAGTTTACCCAGTTCTCCTGAACAAGCACGCACTTCATGCCCAGATGCGCAGCCACGGCGGCGACCTGGCGGGTCTGGTTCGACTGGATGCCGCCGATCGAGACCAGCGTGTCACAGCCTTGTGCGAGCGCGTCCGGAATCAGGTATTCGAGCTTGCGCGTCTTGTTACCGCCGAACGCGAGGCCGCTGTTGCAGTCATCGCGTTTCGCATAGAGCTCGACCTTGCCGCCGAGGTGAGCGCTGAGGCGCTTGAGCGGCTGGATGGGCGTTGGCCCGAACGTCAACGGATAACGGGGAAAGCGTTGGAGGTTCATCGAATGTCTCCGGAAAAGGGTGGCACGCGGGGAGCGGCTGCGATCGCTGCGCATCTGAGGCGCACATTCCGCCTGAAAAATGCTAGGCCGATGTGCGCGAAATGTGCTTGCGAAAAAAATCCATGAGGCCTACTTTTGAGGCATAAAACCACCAGGATAAACAGGATTAGTTTGTAAAACTGGAGTGATGCGCAATGAAATTAAGCAAGCAATCGGCAGCCGCGTCAGATGCACTACCGGCATTGGATCGTATCGACCGCGCGATCCTGAAGCATCTGCAAGCGGACGCGTCCATCTCGAACGTGAGCCTCGCTGCCAGGGTGAAGCTGAGCGCGCCCGCGTGCCTGCGGCGCGTCGAACGGCTCAAGGAGATGGGATTGATACGGGGCATCGTCGCGCTGCTGGACCCAAAGGCGCTAGGCGCGGGGATGCTGGTCGTGATCGGTTTCGTGCTGGATCGCTCGACGCCCGAGGCGTTCAGTGCATTCGAGAAGGCCGCGCGCAAGGTGTCGGGGTGCGTCGAGTGCCACGTCGTGACCGGCGAGTTCGACTACTTCATGCTCGTGCGCACGCGCGACAACGAGAGTTTCAACCAGCTTCACGCGGAGCAGTTGCTGTATCTGCCCGGCGTGCGGCAGGTGCGCAGCTTCATGGTGCTCAAGGAGATTCTCTCGACGCATGCGCTGCCGGTGTAACGCAGCGGCATTCTTCGCGGTGCGCGACGTTGGCTAGAGAGGGCAGGACAACGTAGGCCTATGGCGGGCGTCCTGAGTGGATCAAACGGGTTTGCGGGTTTCCGGGAATTGTGCAACTAACTGTCATCCGCGCTCCCTCTACCGCCCAGCGCCTTTCGGCGCCAAACACCAGCCGGCATGCAAGACGGCCACGAACGATACAATTGCATCGGCTGCTAATCCAGCGCTGGCCGGACGCGAGTCGGTGGGCGACCTGAGGCGCACTTTCATCGATCATAGGCGCCGTGAGTCAACAGAGGAGACAACCGTGCTGAAAAATCTGGATCCGCTTCTGAACGCCGACGTGTTGCAGGCGCTGCGCGCCATGGGCCACGGCGACGAGCTCGTGGTTTGCGACGCGAATTTTCCCGCCGATTCAGTTGCGCGCGCAACTATCTCGGGCAAGCTCCTGCGCATCGACGGCGCCGATGCGCCACGCGCCGTGCGTGCCATCCTGTCCGTGCTGCCGCTCGACACCTTCGTGACGTCGCCGGCGATGCGCATGGAAGTGGTGGGGGAGCCCGGCACGATTCCGGCCGTGCAGCGCGAGGTGCAAGCCGAGGTCGATGCCGCCGAGGGACGCGCGGTGCCGTTCGCGCCGATCGAGCGCCACGCCTTCTATGCCCGCGCACGCCAGGCGTACTGCGTGATCGCCACGGGCGAAACGCGCGGCTATGGCTGCTTCGTGTTCGCGAAGGGCGTGCTGCTTGCGCCGGACGCGCCGCGCTCCGCATAGCAAACGTTTGCGATGGCCGATAGCCGTAGCGTACGGCTTTATCGGCCGCCGAAATGCGCCTTGGCACGACGCTGAATAATGATATAGTCCGCGCTATCTACGGGGACACAAAAATCATAAGCGCGTGCATAACAACAACTACAACCTTTTGCGGCTGCTATTCGCGGTCGCCGTTATCTATTCTCACTCGTTCGAACTGCTCGGCTCTCCAGATCCATTGGAGCGCATGTCGTCGGCCATGTCGGCCGGGACCATCGGCGTTTGCGGCTTCTTTCTGCTGAGCGGCTATCTCACGGCGCAGAGCTGGTCGCACGAGCCGCTGGCACTGGCATTCCTGAAAAAGCGGGCACTCCGTCTTTATCCGGCGTTTGTCGTGGCGTCGGCGTTGTCGGTGCTCGTCGTCGGCCCGCTGGGTGCAAGTACGCAGCACTATTTTGCCGAGTGGTCGCCTTACAAGTTCATTGCCGACCTGATCGGGTTGCGCCAGCCGCGCACGCCCCCTGTGTTCGCGGGGTCGCCCGTTCAGTCGGTCAACGGGGCGATGTGGACGATTACGTTCGAACTCCGTTGCTATCTACTGCTGACCGTACTCGGCCTGTGCGGCGTCGTGAAACGGCGCTGGGCGTTGTTGCTGCTGGCAGTCGTCGTCAATGTCGCCGCGATACTCGGCGCCCCGCATCAACGCGGCGCCGAGGGGTTGCCGTTCTTCGGCGTGTCGGGCTTCATGATCTGGTTCGCGTCGATGTATCTGTCCGGCGTGTGTTTCTACGTGTTCCGTGAGCGCATTCCTCTGCGTGGGTCCCTGGCCGCTGTCGCGCTCATCGTGTTTGTTGCGGCGTTGTTTGGGCCTCAGAACGTATTGCGTGCGGTGATATCGACGATGGGGGCCTACCTCATCCTTTATTGCGGACAACTGCAGTCTCCATGGCTTGCGAAGCTGCGCATGCGCGACGATCTTTCCTATGGTCTCTATTTGTATGGATGGCCCGTCATGCAACTGACCGCGCATTGGGTGCCGTCAATCGCGCCACTGGTGGCTTTCGTGTGCGTTACGGTAATTTGCGCACCGCTCGCCCTTGCAAGCTGGCGACGCATCGAGGCCCCCGCATTGCGCCTCAAACGCGCTACGATGCCGCGCGGGAATCTCGCGCTCGGCCGTTTGCGGTAGGCGCCTGCAACATTCGCAAGCGGCCCATTTCCGCAGGCCTCGCCTCGTCATTCCGACTCGATGCCCAGCGCCGTAATGAGCCGTTCACGCCGCGCAAGCGCCTGCAGGGACTGCTTGCCCAGATGCGTTGCGACCAGATTGAGCAATCCTTCACAGAAGATCAGATACGCGCCCATGCTGTTGCTGAAGAAGCTGCTCTCATGCGGAATCAGGAACGTATGGCGCGCGGGCGGCACGAGTGGCGAGGCGAGCGTGTCGGTGATCGCAATCACGGTCATCCCGGCGTCGGCGGCGGCTACGGCGGCTTCGGCCACGCTGCGGGTGTAGGGCGCGACGCTCGTGACCACCACCACATCGCCGGGCTGCAACTGCGCGAGGCCCTCGGCCACGCCGAGCCCTTGCGCGTCGAGCAAGGCCACGTCCGTGCGGATCATGCCGAGGCCGTAGCAAAGAAAGCTCGCCAAGGCGCTGAACTGGCGCAAGCCGTGTACGCGCACGCGCGGCGCAAGGGCAAGGAGCGCGGCCGCGCCGTGCAGATCGGCGGGCGAGAGCCGGGAGAGAAAGGCGTCGACGTTGGCGATCGATTCGTGCGCGAGCTGGGTGACGACTTCGACCTCGGGCGACGTGCGGTGGGTCTCGGCTGATTGCCCGCGCGGCTTCTTTCCGGCAACGAGCCGTTCGGCCTGGTGCGTATAGAAATGGCGATGCCGTTGCGCGAGGCTGTCACGGAACACGCCCTGAAAATCGGCGAAGCCTGTATAGCCGAGCTTCGTGGTGAGGCGCGTGAGTGTTGACGCATTCACGCCCAATGCCGTGGCCAGATCCGTGATCGTGCGCACGGCAACTTCCTCCGGCTGCTCGAGCAGCCGCGCGAGCACTGAGTTCGCCTTGCCGCCAAGAGAAAGATTCGCCTCGCCGCGCCCGATGCGCACCATGAGTTCGCGCAGGCCGTCGACGCTGCGCGGCGCTGCGGCCGTGGCTTCAAGCGCCTGTGCTTCGTCCCGGTTGCCCGCTGGACGGGCACCTGTGCGGCGCGTCTTGTGCTTGTCTGTATCCATCGATCAATCGATACCGGGGCGGCGTCCCGGGTTGTTCGTAAATATCCCATTCTATGTGAGATGCTTTGATCGCGATATCAGCGGTTGCGAGCGTGTTTTCACCATCGGGGTCGAGCGGATCGGTGCGATAGATCGGCAGTGCCGCTGCGCCCGTATCGTCGGTAGCGCTCGTATCGGCCAGCACCGCGAGCGGATCAGGTGCGTGGCCCGCCTCGCGAGCCTGATCCAGGAGCAGGTCGCCGCGCCGCTGCCGGTCGCGCGAGGAATCCGTCACGACTTGCGGATCGTCGCGCATGGACGGATGGATCGCATGATTGGCATGCAGCGACGGCTGCGTGAGCGCCTGCACCGAGCAATGGCGTGCATTGAACTCGACGCTGAGCAGGTCCGGACTCGCGCGATGCCCGAGTGTGAGATGAAAGGCGCCGGCGCGCGGCGTATCGCGCAGCGTCGCGACGGCGATGTCGAGGTCGGGGGCATCGAGCACTGCGCGGGTCAGCACCATGCGCGGCACGCCCGCATCGACGTGGCGCGGCCGCAGATTGTTGACGGTGACGGCTAGTCCCGCATCCGTTACCGCAAACGTGTGTCCGGGCAGCGAGCCGGGATACACGAACGACGTGAAGCCGGGGCTACCTTCAATGCGGCATTCGGCGATCGCGCAATGGCCCGCGAAGCCGGGGTCGCCGTCTTCATTGTGGCTGATGCGGCGGTGCTCGCGGCCCGGCTGCAGCACGGTTGTGCAGCCGTCGTGCGTGAGCGTCTCATGCGTGGCGAGGTCGCCGCGGCAATTCCACAAGAAGGCCTGTTCGAAGGGCACGCCGAGGCCTTCGGCCAGTCCGAGTAGCTCTTGCCAGATGCGCGGGAAGCGCTGTCGAACGTGCTCGGCCATCGCCAGCGCCAACGGGCTGCCGCGCCTTTGCATCACGTTGTGCCAGGCGGCCGTCTGGAGCAAATGGCGTTGTACCGCGCCGAAACCGAAGCGGCCCAGTGCCTGCCCGGCCTCGAAGGGGGTGCCGGATATTTTGATGAATTCGAGTGCTGGCATGGGTTCCCATTCATTCGACATGCTGAAGAAAGTCACGCAGACGCTGATTCGGCGGCGCGTCGAGCAGTTCGGCGGGCGGCCCGTCGACGGTGATATGGCCGTGCTCCATGAAGATCAGCCGCGTGCCCACCTTGCGTGCGAACGCCATCTCGTGCGTGACCACGACCATCGTCATGCCTTCTTCGGCGAGCGACTGCATCACGCGCAGCACCTCCTGGCGCAGTTCGGGGTCGAGCGCGGAGGTCGGTTCGTCGAACAGCATCAACTTGGGCTTCACGGCAAGCGCGCGCGCAATGGCCACGCGTTGCTGCTGGCCGCCGGAGAGCTCGCTCGCGTAGTGATCGACACGGCCCGCGAGACCGACTTTCGTGAGCAGCTCGCGGGCGAGCGCCTGTGCTTCGGCTTTGCTCATGCCCCGTACCTGGCGCGGACCGAATGCAACATTCTCGAGCGCGGTCAGCTGAGGAAACAGGTTGAATTGCTGGAACACCATGCCGGCTTCCTTGCGGATTTCGCGCACCTGGCTCGCGCCATCGAGCACGCTGATGCCGTCAACGACGAGGTCGCCGCCGTCGATGTGCTCGAGCGCATTGATACACCTGAGCAGCGTCGACTTGCCGGACCCGGACGGTCCGATCAGGACCACGACTTCGCCGGCGTGGATGGTCAGGTCCACCGCATCGAGCACGGTCGTCTGGCCAAAGCGCTTGGTCACGCGCTTGAACTGCACCATTGCTTTTCCGGCGTTCATAGTATCCGCATCCTCTTTTCCATCGCGCGCAGACAGAAGGTGAGCGCGCCAATCATGCACAGATAGATGACCGCCACGGCCGTCCAGATTTCGACCGCACGGAAATTCGCGGCCATGATTTCCTGGCCCTGGCGCGTGAGCTCGCCTACGCCGATCACGATGAAGAGCGAGGTGTCCTTCAGGCTCACGATGAACTGGTTGCCGAGCGACGGCGTCATGCGCCGCACCGCAACCGGGCCGACGACGAATGCGAGCACGCGCCACATCGGCATTCCGAGCGCGAGTCCCGCTTCCTTCAGGCCGCGCGGCACGGACAGGAACGCGCCGCGCACGATCTCGGCAATATAGGCGCCCGAGTTGATGACGATGGAGACGATCGCGGCAGTGAGCGCGTCCACTCGCACATGCAACAACATCGGGAGAGCGAAGTAAATGAACATCACCTGAACGACGATGGGCGTGCCGCGCACGAATTCGACGTAGATGAACGCGATTTTTTGCACGAAGGCGTTGCCGTACGTGCGCATCAAGCCGAAGAGGAAGCCTACGAGCAGGCCGCCCGCTAGTCCCACAACGGCAATCAGCACAGTGAGGCGCGCGCCCTGCAGCAAGGCGGGCAGCGCGTCGATCACGACCGAGAGATCGAACTGCATGGTGGCTCTCCGGGTTCCGGTGGATCAGGACTTGGCCGGTTCGACGCCGAACCATTTCTTGTAGATGGCGGCATAGCGGCCGTCGGCCTTGATCTTCGCGAGTGCGGCGTTTACCTTCGGCACGAGCGGGCTGCCTTTCGGGAACGCAATGCCATATTGCTGCGCCATCATTTGCTGGCCGACCGCCTTCACACGGCCTTTGCCCGCAGTGTGGATGTAGTAGAGGACGTTGGGCGTGTCGTGCATGGCCGCGTCGACGCGACCGGTCTGCAATTCCAGATACGCGTTGTCGATATTGGGAAACTGGCGCAGGTCGGTGCCCGTGAAATGGGCCTTGGCATAGTCCGCCGCCGAAGTGCCGGTCTTGATGGCGAGCGACTTGCCCTTCAGGTCGTCGGCGCTCTTGATCGTGCTGGCAACGGGCACCATCAGCATGAAGCCACTGTCGTAGTAGCCGTCGGAAAAGTCGATGACCTTCTTGCGCTCGTCCTTGATCGTAATGCCGGCCAGCGCGACGTCCACATTGTGGGTCTGCAGCGCCGGCAGGATGCCGCTGAAGTCCATTGGCTGCAGCTTGTAATCGATATTCAGGTCCTTGGCGATGGCCGACCACAGGTCGATGTCGAAGCCGACGTACTTGTCTCCCTGCTTGAATTCGAATGGCACGAAGGCGGTATCGCAAGCGACCAGCAAGGTATCGGCGCGCGCCGCTTGACCAATAAAGGATGCGGCGACGAGTGCGGCCACGGCGAGCTTTGCAACGAGTTTCATGACGACCTCTTCGGTGGTGGATTGATGGGTACAAGCAATTACATTTGCGTTTAGTATTAACACGCAAAATAATTTGCGCAATAGAGGATCGCAAATTTTCGTCACGAAGCGGGTTTACCCGCGTAGAAGGCGCCTGGCCGCGCATGATCGAGGGGTTCTCCCGATTGAGGTACTCTGGCGCCTGTCGCAATCAGCCTGTTTCGAGGGGTTCACGATGTCGCTCGCGCTCTACGGCCATCCCTTTTCTTCCTATACGCAGAAGGTGCTCATTGCGTTGTACGAGAACGGCACGCCGTTCGAATTCCGCACTATCGGTCCCGACTCGCCGCATACGGGCGACTGGCTACAGCGCTGGCCGCTGCGCAAATTTCCGGTGCTGGTGGAGGGGGAGCGCAATGTGGCCGAGACGAGCGTGATCATCGAATACCTGCAGCTCGCGCATCCGGGACCGGTGCGGCTGTTGCCTGCCGACCCGATGGCCGCGCTCGACGTGCGGTTTCTCGACCGTTTCTTCGACCTGCATGTGATGACGCCGGTGCAGCGCGCCGTCGACGGCGCCTTGTCGGGCGACGCGGCGAGGCGCGCGGACGGGCTCGCGTTCGCGCAGGAAAAGCTGGAGCTCGCCTATGCCTGGCTCGAAACGCAGCTCGCGGGCAGGGCCTGGGCAGCGGGAGCGGACTTCTCGATGGCGGACTGCGCGGCGGCGCCTTCGCTCTTTTACGCCGACTGGACGCACCGCATAGCGCAGACGTTTCCGGTGTTGCGCGCCTATCGCGCGCGCCTGCTCGCGAGACCGTCGTCCGCGCGCGCGGTGGAAGAGGCACGGCCTTACCGGCCGCTATTTCCGTTGGGCGCGCCGGACCGGGATTGAGATCCCGCGCAGCCGAATACGTCCGCACGGGTCACGAGAGAAAGGACTGCTGATTGAATGGCGTGGTGCGCTTCGCCATAAGGACTTCGCGTAGTGCGAAGGCGAAGCGCACGCTGGACGATGCTTACCATGTGACGTGCGTCACGTCATGTCACGTCGCGGGACCGGACGACGGCGGCAGGGCATAGCGATCGCCGGTGCGCGCATGCGTGACGATCTCGACGCGGCGGTCCGGTTGCAGGCAGGCAACGAGGCTCTCTCGCGACTGATTGTCGGAGCACTGCGTGATCGGGTCTTGCTCGCCAAGTCCACGTGCGTCGATGCGCTCGGCCGGAATACCTTGTTCGACGAGCAGCGCCTTCACGGCATCGGCGCGCCGTTGCGACAATTCGAGGTTGTACGAGGCAGAGCCCAGACGATCGGTATAGCCGCGCACTTCGATGCGGCCGTAGTGCGTCGCAGTCAACTTCGCGGCGATCTCACGAATATCGGCGCGGCCGCCCGGGAGGACGTCGGACGCTGCGCCGCGATCGAACGGAAACAGGGTGTCCGCCGAAAGCCGCATCACTTGAACGACGGGCGCGGGCGGCGGCGGTGGCGGCACGGCGGCGTCGCGCACCACGGCGGCCCAGTGTCCGCGCACCCAGACATAGCGGCCCTGATCCCAGCCCCAGTAGCCGCGTTCCCAGACATAGCCGACGCGCGGCGCCGGCGCGGCTTCATAGACGGGTGCGGGTGGCGCGAGCACGACCATTTGAGCGGAGGCGGGCGCGATGCCGGCGAACCATGCCGTGGCGAGGAGCGCGCCGGCCAGCAGTCCGCTTGCGATACGGCGGTTCGGGTTGCGTTGGGTGCTGCGAGAAAGGATGTTTTTCATAGTGCGTCGTACGAATCGTTGAGGACTTGTCGAGCGAAAGGGCACTCGGGCCGTACTCAAAGCGTAACGGTTCGCCGTATGAAAAGACTTTGCCAAGTGTAAGCAAACGTCGGCGCTGCCAGGGAGCCGCATCGGAGTGGAAGGCGGGGTGTCTGGCTTACGACAGCGGCTTTTTTGCCAGTGGGGCGCGCGTGCGGGGTAACGCGCCGTAATGGCCGTTGCGAGAATTGAAAGCTTCACGTCCGGCGTGACTGCGCAATGGATTGCACGGCGGATGGCGCCGTGCAATCCGGCGTTCGCTTTACGTTTCCTTCCCGACGGCTGCCACCATCGTACGCGCCCGCTTGCGGATTTCGGAGTCCAGGATCAGCCTGCCGCGCAGCTTGCCCTTCATGCGCTTGACGTGCTTCGGCGCTTCGGTCATGTGCTCGACCATCAGCACGCGCACGCGCGCCGCGTCGCGCTCGCGCGCGGCCTGCAAGATCTCGCGGTGAATCTTCGCGTTCGCGGCGCCAAAGCGCCGCTGGTCCGCGAGCGGCGTGTCGTTCCTGAATTCGATCAACTGCCGGATCATCTCGTTGATCAGCTCGCAGATGAAGCGCAGGAATGGATTCGGATTCGCTGCCGCAAGGATATCGTGAAAGGTCATATCCTCCTGGCGCTGACGCACGAGATGGCCACGGTCGTCCGGGCCGTTTACGCCATCGCAGCATTCGATGTTCGCTTCGAGCGCGACGAAGTCCGCATCAGTCAGGTGTGGCACCGCACCCGCCGCCAGTTCGGGCTCCAGCTGCTGGCGCACCTTATAGATGTCGTCGATCGACACATCCTTGAAAAATAGATAGTTCTGCAGAAGTTGCAGCGTGCGGTCGAGCGGCACCTCGACCACCATGCCGCCGCCGCTCGGCCCGGTCGAGACCTTGATGAGCCCTTGCACTTCGAGCGACTTGAGCGCCTCGCGGATCGTGCTCTTGCTCACCGAGTAGAGCTGCTGCAGTTCGGCTTCGCGCGGCAGCCGGTCGCCCGGACGCAGGTCTTTCTCGGTAATGAGGCGCTTGATCTCCTCGGCGACGAGGTCGGCCCGCTTCGGCTGCTTGATTTCGACGGCGGGCCCCGATCTGACGCGGTTCGTGACCATCTTCGAGACTCCCCTGGGTGGTGCTGTCGAGTATTGGCGATGATTGACAGTCGAATGGATTATACCTAGTATCGGGTTCATCCTATTTATCATGATAAATAGCATTCACCGTTTGGCGGGGCGCTTCTGGGTGTCGGGTCGTCTGACCGCCCCACTCAGTTCACGACACATGCAAGGAACCTCATCAATGCAAGTTCAGGAATCGACTCGCGGCGCTGCGGCGGGCGCTCCCGCGAAGGACGTGGCATGAAGATCCTCATCGCGCGCATGAATCACGAGACCAATACGTTCTCGCCGGTCGCGACGCCGCTGGCCTCGTTCGGCGCCAGCGGCCCCGCATGGGGCGAGGACGCATATCGCGAGAACAAGGGCATGCGCACGGCCATGTCGGCGTTCATCGACGCGGCCGGGCGCGAGGGCGCGGAAATCGTGACGCCGGTGTCGGCCGCGGCGAATCCGAGCGGCCCGGTCGCCGCAGCGGCATACGATGCGATCTGCGACGCGATCCTCGCGGCCGCGCCGGGCTGCGATGCCGTCATGCTCGATTTGCACGGCGCAATGGTCGCTGAGCAGACGCCGGACGGCGAAGGCGATCTGCTCGAGCGCGTGCGCGCCGCGCTGCCCGAAGCGCCGATCGCGGTTGCGCTCGATCTGCACGGCAATGTCACGCAGAAGATGATCGACAACGCGGACGTGATCGTGAGTTTCAAGACATACCCGCACGTGGACATGTACGAGACGGGCGAGCACGCCGCGCGGCTCCTGCTCGCGCGCATTGCGGGGCGGGCACGGCCGGTGCTCGCGTGGCGGCGACCGCCGCTGCTGACGTCCACGCTGCGCAGTTCGAATGCCGATGGGCCGATGCGCCGCGCCGTCGAGGCCGCGCGCGAGGCCGAGGCGCAGGGCATGCTGGCCGTTTCGGTGCTTGCGGGCTTCTCGCTTGCGGACATTCCCGCGCCGTGCATCAGCGTGGTGGTGGTGGGCGACGGCGATGCCGCCGCGGCTGAGGCGGTGGCCGAGCGGATCGCGCGGCAGATTTGGGACGAACGTGATGAGTTCGTTTATCGTAGCCCGCCGCTCGAGGAATCGGTTGCGCGTGCGGCGCAGGTTGCGATGGACATACAAGGAACGCGGGGTGAGGGCAAGCCTGTGCTTTTGCTCGATCATGGCGACAATTGCATGTCGGGCGGCACGTGCGACACGATGGATTTGCTTGAGGCTGCGCTCGCGCAGGGGCTCACGGGGATGGTGAGTGGTCCGCTGTGCGATCCTGAGGCGGTGGCCGCGTTGATCGAAGCGGGCGTGGGGGCGCGGGTGACGCTTGGCGTTGGCAACAAGCTTGCGCGTGAGGGGGCGGCGCCGCGTGCGCCGTTCATGGCCACGGGTGTCGTGCGCGCGATTACCGATGGCGAATATGTGATTAGCGGCCCGACTTATACGGGGCAGCGCGCTCATATGGGACGCGCGGCGGTGCTTGATATTGGGGCGGCCACGCTTGTTGTGACCGAGCGCACGCATGAACCCTGGGATTTGGGGGTGTTTGAGAGCGTCGGTGTCGATCCGCGGCGTGCGCGCTTTCTGTTGCTGAAGTCGCGGATGTATTGCAGGCCGGTGTTTGTGCCGATTGCAGCGACGCTTGTTGAATGTGATAGCCGGGGCGTTACTGGTTCCGATTATGGGCTGTTTCGGTATGCTCGGCTTGCGCGGCCGGTTTATCCGCTTGATCAGGATACTGGGTGGGGCGGGCATCAAGGTGTTTGATGCGGATCTTTGGGGCGTTGGCCTTAA
>NZ_BAYD01000091.1 GCF_000685075.1 Paraburkholderia oxyphila NBRC 105797 | reverse complement strand
CCGGCGACGTCCAGATCGGCACGGCGGTCGGCCCCCTCGCGGTCAACAGCGCGATCAATGGGCGCAGCGTGTCGATGCAGGGCACCGGCGTCGACATCAACGCGTCGGTCACGGCCTCGACGGGCGACGTCGCCGTCAAGTCCAATGGCATGGGTGATGGCGATCTGAATCAGAACGCGAACATCACGGCGTCCAAGGGCTCGGTCCTGCTCACGGGCACCAACGTCGTGCAGAAGAACGGTGTCGTCACCACTGCGGGCGACGGCATTTCGATCGGCGCGGACGGCAACATCCAGACAGCCAGGCTGATCGGCAACGGCGACGTCCAGGTGGGCACGCTGGAAGGCTCCCTCGTGGCCAACAACGCGATCAATGGGCGCAGCGTGTCGTTGCAGGGCACGGGCGTCGAAACCAATGCGTCGATCAACGCTACGACGGGCAACGTGGCCATCGAAGCCGACGCCTTTGGCTCGGGCGATCTGAAGCAGAACGCGGACATCAACTCGTCCAAGGGTTCGGTCCAGCTCTGGGGCACCAACGTCTTCCAGAAAAATGGCGTCAACACCGTTGCAGGTGACAGCGTGCAGATCGGCGCAAACGACACCATCCTGGCGTCCAAACTGAGCGCCGGCGGCGACATCCTGGTCGGCACGGACTACGGCCCGCTCGCGGTCAACGGCGCGGTCAACGGGCGCAGCGTGTCCATGCAGGGCTCGGATCTCGAGATCAATGCGCCGATCACCGCCTCGACGGGCAACGTATCCGTCAAGGCCGACGGCGCGGGCGAGGGTGACCTCAAGCAGTTCGCGAACGTGACGGCGTCCAAGGGCTCGGTCCTGCTCACGGGCACCAACGTCTTGCAGAAGAGCGGCGTCAGCACCACGGCGGGTGGCGACGTGCAGATCGGCGCAAGCAACACGATCCTCGCGCAACGGCTGAACGCTGGCGGCGATGTCAAGGTTGGCGCGATGGGCAACGGCGCCCTCACGGTCAACAGCGCGGTCAACGGGCGCAGCGTGTCCATGCAGGGTTCGGGCGTCGACGTCAATGCGTCGATCACCGCCTCGACGGGTGACGTGTCCATCTCGTCGGACAGCGCGAGCGGCGGCAATCTGAAGCAGTACGCGAACATCACGGCGTCCAAGGGCTCCGTCTAGCTCACGGGCTCCAACGTCGTGCAGGACTATGGCGTGAGCACCACGGCGGGTCAGGACGTGATGATCGGCACGAGCGGAACGCTTCAGACCGGTTCGCTGAGCGGCAAGACGGTCTCGCTCGAGGGCGACACGGTTTACCTGATTCGCGATGTGAATGCCGATGGCGACATCGTGGTCCATTCCACGAATAACGTCTGCGTCCCCGGCACGGGCTGCACGGATAGCAGCATGAAGGGCATCTACCAGCTCGGCAACGTGACGAGCCGCAAGGGCAGCGTCATGATGGCCGTCGATCCCGGCATCTCGTTCGATCCGATCACGGGCATCCCGACGATCTCGTATACCGGCCTGATCGGCCAGTATCCGACGTCGCAGACCCGCGCCGGCGTCGACGTTTCGCTGCGCGCGGTCGCTGTCTTCGCGGCCAATAACACGGCCGGAAAGACGCTCACGGTGGAATCTCTGGCCCCGACGTACTGGGGCAAGCTGAAGGCCCCGGAGATCATTCTGCCCACGCCCATCACCGTTTCGGATAACGGCAGCGGCAGCGACAGCGGCAGCAGTGGCGGCGCACGCTAACCGCCGCATCGATCCCCGGTGATCGGCCAGGCGTGAGGCACGCTGGCGCCATCGGCCCGAGCCGATCGCGCCAGCGGCCGCCCGCCTCCGGCCGGTCCCGCCGGATCGCACGACAAAGGAGAGGCATCCATTGCCTCTCCCTTCATGGTTGGCGCACCCATTCCCCTGCGATTCCCGGCACCGCCGGCAACGTCTGCCGGATTGGCGCACGCCAATTTGCACCCTTGGGTCGTCTTGTTTGGCCCCCTCGTTTTCCTTCGCACCTTGAAAGTCTCCAACCGGTACTGGCACCTTTGCCAACGCCTCGGTCCCGCCTGTCTGCCCTTGCTCGGCCTGACGGCATGGCACGGCTATGCCCACGCTTATGAGCCGCCCAGCGCCGGCGCGCTGCTGCGGCAGAACGCTGACATGACGCGTGGCATCGAAGGCGAATCCTCGACCGAGCGCGCTCCTGCCCTGCAGTCATCCAAGCCGGCCGAATCGGCGCCTGCCGCGGGTGAGTTTGCCTTCGTCGTCAACGCATTCGATTTTGGCGGCGCGCTGTCCGAAGCCGAGCAGCAGCGTGTCGATGCCTTCCTCGCGCCGTGGCATGGGCGCAGCGTGACGCTTGCGCAATTGCAGACGTTGCGCGACGAGCTGACGACGGTGCTCTACAACGGCGGCGATACGCTCGTGCGCGTGACGCTGCCGCCGCAGACCGTCACGGCCGGGGTCGTGCGCTTTGGTGTCGAGCGCGGCCACGTCGAATCGATCGGCGTGGAAAACGGCTCGAAGGTGTCGACGCACCGCCTCAAGGCCATCCTCGCGAGCACGAGCGAAACCACGCCGACGCTGCGCGAAATCGAACGCAATACGCGCGTCGTCGAAGGCATTCCCGGCGTCGGTTCGGTGTCGTCGGCGCTCTCGACGGGAACGGAGCCGGGCGGCACGATCGTCGATGTCGATGTCACGCCGGCCGACCGCTACTACGCCGCGGCGACCCTCGACAACTCGGGTTCGCGCCAGGCGGGGTGGCGCCGGGTGGGCGTTTCGGGCGGCGTCAACAACGTGCTCGGCCTGGGCGACCAGTTGCAGGGGACGGTCTACTTCACGCCGCGTTTCATGCAGACGAGCGCCGGCGAGGAAGGGCGCACGCGTCTCGGCCGTGTGTCCTATGACATGCTGACCGGGTTGGGCGCGAGCCGCGCGGGTATGGCGTACTCGCACGTGGACTACAAGTTCGGCGAGGAGTTTAGCGGCCTGGGCACAGGCTCGGCCGACGTCGTCAGCCTGTACGGCTCCACGCCGGCGATCCGCACTGCCAACGCGAGTCTCGACCTCGGCGCGGGCCTGGAGGCCTGGAGCTCGACCGACGAAAAATTCGACAATATCCTCGAGAGCCGGCAACGCAGTCTCGTGGCTTCGCTGCGCGCCGACGGCAATTACTATGGCAATTGGGGCGCACGCAGGAACGTGACGCAGTACAGCGTCGTGGCGAGTCGCGGCGAAACAAGGCAGAAGGAATACGACTATGGAACCAGCGATGCGCCCTATGTCGATCGTCGCTACGACTTCTACAAGCTCGAGCCGTCCGCCACGTTCATTCAATCGCTCACGTCAACCACGCAAGCCTCGCTGGCGGTTCGTGGCCAGTGGGCCAGCCGGGCGCTGGACGGTTCGCAGCGGCTCGGGCTGGGCGGGCCATCGGCCGTGCGCGCGTACGACCAGAACGCGGCGGCCGTGGACGACGGCGTGATCGTTTCCGTGGGCGTGAGCCAGTTCATCCGGCCGCTGCCGGGCACCGCGTTGCAGATTTTCTACGACGACGCGCGCGGCAGAATGCGCAACGATGGCGCCATGACGGGGGCATCGGTGCACCTGCAGGGCTACGGGATTGGCGCGAGCTATAGCGGCAAGCATGTGTCGGCGCAGATCAGCTACGCCATGCGGGCTGGCCAGGGTCCCGAGCACGCGGCGCGCCAGCAGACGTGGGTGACGCTCACTGCGGCGCTCTAGGGGCATGAGTGCCGCGGCATCGCAGGCGCTTCACGGCCCAGGCCTCAGCCCCGCCGCCACGCGCCCCATCTGATCGATGCCGCCATCGAAGAGCCGCGCGAAGTAGGGAATCAGATTGGGCATCATCATCTGAATCAGCAGCAAGCCCACGAGCATCGTGAGTGCAAAGCCAATCTGAAAGATCCCGATCTGCGGCGCCGCGCGATTGAGGATGCCGAGCGAAATATTGGTGATGAGCAGCGCCACCACCACCGGCAGCGAGAGCAGCAGCCCGGCGTTGAATATCGTCGCGCCCCAGCCCACGATCAGCCGGTAGCCATTGCCCGAAAGCACATTGGCCGACACCGGCACGCTGTGGAACGTCTCGACTAGCGCGGCGATCATCTGCAGATGCCCGTCGAAGACGAGAAACGCGAGCATCGCCATCATGTTCAGCCACGACGAAAGCGCGGGTGTGGACGTGTTGGCCTGCGGGTCGAAGAACGACGCGAAGCCGAGCCCCATGCCCAGCCCCATCAAGTCGCCCGCCGCCGTCACGACGGCGAACACGATCTGCATCGTGAACCCGAGCGCCGCGCCAATCAGAAACTGGTTGACCAGAATCCACACGCCTTCGGCCGAAAACACCATGACCTGCGGCATGGGATCGAGCGTGGGTGCGACGATCAGCGTGATGAACGCGGCAATCCCGATCTTGATGCGCGTGGGCACCGAGCGGTGGCCGAGCACGGGCGCCACGGCCACGAGCGCGAGAATGCGCGTGAACGGCCAGAGGAACGCGGTGAGCCAGAGATTGAGCTGCGCGTAGGTGACGGTGAACATCGTGTGAGCGCCGAAGAGCGCGCGAGGTCTAAAAAGCGCGCTTAGCCCGCAAGCGACGGAATGCTCGCGAACATGCGATGCATGTAATCGACCATGGTGGTGAGCATCCACGGCCCGGCAATCACGAGCGTCACCGCAATCGCGATGAGCTTGGGGATGAACGAAAGCGTGCTTTCGTTGATTTGCGTGGCGGCCTGGAAGAGGCTCACCACGAGACCCACGACGAGCGACACGAGCAGGAGCGGCGCGGCCAGCAGCAACGCCACATACATCGCTTCGTGCGAAAGGGTCATGACGGTTTCGGGCGTCATAGCGAACTCCTCAGGTGAAGCTCTGCGCAAGCGAGCCGATCAGCAGTTGCCAGCCGTCCACGAGCACGAACAGCATGAGCTTGAACGGCAGCGAGATCGTCGCGGGCGACACCATCATCATGCCCATCGACATCAGCACGCTCGCCACCACCATGTCGATGATGAGAAACGGAATAAAGATCGTAAAGCCGATCTGGAAACCCGTCTTCAGCTCGCTCGTGACGAACGAGGGCACGAGCAGCGTGAGCGGCACGTCCTCGGGGCCCTGCATGGGCGCCGCGTGCGAGATGCGCGCGAACAGCGCGAGATCGGACTCGCGGGTCTGGCGCAGCATGAAGGTCTTGAACGGCGCGACGCCGCGCGCCACCGCGTCGTCCATCGAGATCGTGCCGGCGGCGAACGGCTTGTAGCCGTCGTTATAAGCCTTGTCGAGCACGGGCGACATCACGAACATCGTGAGGAACAGCGCGAGGCCCACGAGCACCTGGTTGGGCGGCGTGGTCGTCGTGCCGAGCGCCTGGCGCAACAGCGAGAGCACGATGATGATGCGCGTGAAGCTCGTCATCATCAGCACCATCGCGGGCAGGAACGACAGCATCGTGAGCAGCAGCATCGTCTGCACGCTCAGCGAATACGTGGTGCCGCCGTTGGGGCCCGGGCTCGTGTTGAAGGCCGGCAGGCCCTGCGGCTGCGCAGCGGCCTGTGCATGTGCGAGATGCGGCAGCAGCAGCGCCGCGGCGCCCGCGCCGAGCACGAGTGCGGCCGGCAAGGCGGCGCGCGAGAATCTCACGATCGAGGAAGTGTGCGCGCGAGCGTGGCCGCCCGCGAGCGCGTCATGATGGGTGCTGCCGTGCATTTACTGCGCTCCGCCGTCGTGACGCTTGAAACGTTTGCCTGCTTCGTGTTTGAGCGCGTCACGAAAGCGCTGTCCGAAGGTGCCCTGAAGGGCGGCGGAGCCGGCAGCCATACTGGCAGCAGCGCCGGCAGAGGCCGGCAGTTCGCCCGCGGGCATCGTGTGCAGGAGGCGCACGTTGCCGGGCGCGGCGCCGAGCACGAGCCAGGTGTCGCCGATCTCGACCACGGCCACGCGCTCCTTGCCGCCGAGCGAGGCGCCGCCCACGGTCTTCACGAGCGCGCTCTTCGGGCCGTGCTGGAGGCCGAGGCGCCGCGCGAGCCACGCGCAGCCGAATACCACGCCAATCACGAGCACGAGGCCGAACACGGTTTGCAGCACCGCGCCGAAGCCCAGCGACGGCACCGCGCTGCCCGCGATCACGGCCGATGCGCTCGATGCCGAGCGCGCGGCCTCGTTCACGGCCTGCAGGTCGGCGGCCTGCGCGGGCAGGGCGGCAAGCCCTGCGCCTGCGCTTGCCAGCGCCAGCGCCAGCGCGGCGGATGCAGCAAAGCGTTTCATCGATTGAGCTTCCGGATGCGCTCGGAGGGCGTGATGATGTCGGTGAGGCGGATGCCGAACTTGTCGTTCACGACCACCACTTCGCCCTGGGCGATCAGGCAGCCGTTCACGAGCACGTCCATCGGCTCGCCGGCGAGGCCGTCGAGCTCCACCACCGAGCCCTGCGCGAGCTGCAGCAGGTTGCGGATGGCGATCTTGGTGCGGCCGAGCTCCACGGTCATCTGGACGGGAATGTCCAGAATCATGTCGATGTCGTTGCGCGTCGAGTTCGAATCGACCTTCGAGAGCGGCTGGAACACGGCGGCGGGCTGCGCGGCCACTTCGTGGTTCTCGTGGCCGTTCTGCTCGGCGAGCGCGGCGGCCCAGTCGTCCATCGCGTCGATGCCATCGGCCGCGCCGGCGGCGGCTTGCTGACCCGGCACGGGCTCGTCCCCTTGCGTGGCGTTCACGTCACTCATATCCACCTTCCTTCATCGTGTCGGCTGCGCTGATCATCTTCTGGACCCGCAACGCGTATTGACCATTGAAAATTCCGTAGCCGCATTCCATCACCGGCACGCCGTCCACCTTGGCGACGATGTGCTCGGGGATGTTCATCGGCAGCACGTCGCCCTTCTTCATGTTCAGGATCTGCTCGAAGGTGACCGGCACCTGCGCGAGATCGGCGGTGAGCTCCACCTCGGCGGCCTGCACCTGCTGCGAGAGCACGCGCACCCAGCGGCGGTCCACGTCGAGCACTTCGCCTTGCAGCGGCGAGGCGAGCACGTCGCGGATCGGCTCGATCATCGAGTAGGGCATGCAGATGTGCAGCGTGCCACCCGTTGTGCCGAACTCGATCGAAAACTGCGTGACGATCACGATCTCGTTGGGCGTCGCCACGTTGGCGAACTGCGTGTGCATCTCCGAGCGCACGTACTCGAACGTGAGCGGCCGCACGCTCTTCCACGCCGTGGTGTAGTGATCGAAGACGAGATTGAGCAGCTTGCCGATGATGCGCTGCTCGGTCTGCGTGAAATCGCGGCCTTCGACGCGCGTGTGAAAGCGCCCGTCGCCGCCGAACAGGTTGTCGACCACGAAAAACACGAGGTTCGGGTCGAACACGAACAGCGACGTGCCGCGCAGCGGCTTCACGTGCACGAGGTTCAGGTTCGTCGGGATCGGCAGGTTGCGCGTGAATTCGCTGTACTTCTGCACGCGCACGGGGCCCACGGAAATCTCGGCGGTGCGGCGCATGAAGTTGAAAATCCCCACGCGCATCAGACGCGCGAAACGCTCGTTGATGATCTCGAGGCCGGGCATGCGCCCGCGCACGATGCGTTCCTGCGTCGCGATGTTGTACGGGCGCACCCCTTGATGCTCGGTCTGGGTCGACTCGATGTCGACTTCGCCGGTGACGCCTTTGAGGAGGGCATCGACCTCCTCCTGCGACATGAACTCGTCGTGACCCATGCTCATGATGCCAGGCTCCGGATTGGCTGCGTCGTGCCCGCGCACAGGGCATGCGGGCGAACGCGCGGGTTCATGTTGAGCGTGCTCATGCTGCGCTTACTGGACGACGAATTCGGTGAACAGCACGTCTTCGACGCGGGCGGGCGTGCCGCGCGGGTCGGTGGGCTGCGCGATGAGCCGCGCGAGCTCGGCCGCGAGCGCGCGCTTGCCGTCGAGCGGCGCGAGATCGGACGGATGCTTGTTCGAGAGCGCGAGCAGCACGCGGCTGCGGATCTCGGGCATGCGCGCGACGAGCGCGTCCTGGGTGGCCTGGCTGTCGAGCTTGAGCGTCAAGCCGACGCGCAGATAGTGCGTCTCGCCGTCGTCGGACTGCAGGTTTACGGTCATCGGCTCGAGCGCGTAGTAGATGGGCACGGCCGGCGGCGGCGGCGCGCTCGCGGCGGCCGGCTCGCTGGCCGCGTGGCGCGACATGAAGAACCAGACGCCGCCGCCCGCAGCGCCTGCGGCAAGAATCGCGATCAGCGCGATGAGAAGGATGCGCTTGAGCGGTCCGGGTTGCGCGCTTTGGGGCGCGGCTTGCGGGTTTGCGGTCGGGGTCGTCGCCATGTCGGTTGTGAGCCTGGATGAGCCGTGGGTGAGTCCGGTGTTGCGGATGTCGGGGCCGGAAGGCGTGCGCTCGCATTCATTCCGGCAGCCTGCATTGTTCCGGCTTTTGGCTTACAGCGATGGGAGGAATAGACGGGGGATTTGCGGCTATCTCCTGGCTTTGTGCCGCGCGCGCGGGCGAGCGTGGGCGGCCAGGCGCGGCGGGCACGATGCGCGCGGCATGGTTGCGCGCGCATGCACGCGCGCGCGCTACGTCATGCCTCAGGCAAACGTGTCGATCAAGCCCACGGTGCGCTGCGTGGCCGTCGTGGCGGCGCTCGCGGTGCTGTCCACGCCGCCCGCCGAGCCGATGCCGGCGGCGCCGCTCGAACGCGACGTGCGCGAGCCGCCCGAGCCGCTGCCGCTGTCTTGCTGCGCCTGCTGGTTCATCTGGCGCGAGAAGCCGTCGCTCACGCTCGCGCTGCCGAGGCCGATGCCGTTCTCCTGCATCTGCTCGCGCAGCTTCGGCAGCGCGGCTTCGACAGCCTCGCGCACTTGCTGATGCTGCGAGACGAAGAGCGCGTGTGCGTGGTTGTCGGCGACTTGCAACACGACCTGCAGCGGCCCGAGGTCCTTGGGATTGAGCGTGAGCTCCGCCGACTGCTGGTGCGCGTTCGAGAGGAACACCACTTTTTGGCTCAGCGCGTCCTCCCAGTCCGAGGTGCCCACTTGCGGGGCGAGCGTGGTGGACGCCGCAGCCGCCGCGGCCGGGTTGGCGCTCGCGCTCTGGGTGGCCTGGGTCGCCTGGGCCTGAGCCGCTGCTGCGGCGGCGGCCTGGGTGGCGGCGAGCGCGTCCGTGGCGCTGCTCGATGCGGCCGTTTGTGTGGACGCGGCCTGCTGCGTCGCCGCTGCCGCCGCGGCAAGCGCGGCGTTGGCGTTCTGCGCACCGCTGTCGGTTGCCGTGGCGGCGACGGACTTCGTGGTGCCGTCGGCGGCGCTCTTGTCGTCGACGCCGGTGCCCAGGGTTTTGGCCTTCGCCTGCGTGCCCATGTGCGCCGCGAAACTGCTCGCGATGCCCGATCCGCTCGAAGCCGCGCCCTGCGCGGCGCTCGCCACGTGCGTGTTCAGCGTGGCCGCGCCGCCGCGCAGCGTCGAGAGCGCGGCATTGAGCGCGTCGCTCACCGACTTCGGGTCGCCGCTGGCGGTGCCGTCGCCTGCCGCGCCGTTGGCATCCGTGCCTGCGGCTCCGTTCGCGGCCGACGCCACGCCGGCGAGCGTGGCGTCGGCGGCCTGGGCAGCGTCGTCGCCGTCGCTCTGGGCCTGCTGCGCCGCTTGCTGTGCCTGTTGCGCCTGAACCTGTGCCGCGGCGGCCTGCGAGCCTGAGGCTTCGTCCTGCTTCTGGCGCGCATGGGCGTCGCCGGTGCGGTGAGCGCCATTCGACGCGTGCCGCGCGCCGTGCGCCGAGGCGCCGTCATTGGCCTGCTGCGCCGACTGGGACGATTGCGAGGATTGCGACGCATGCTGCGCGGCCGCCGCGCTCGCGCTGTTGTAAGCCGAAGAGGCAGCCGACGTCGCGGCCGACGAGATCGACGCATTCGCCTGCGCGCCCTGCTGCGAGGCACTTGCCTGCGGGCCCGGCATGTTCTGCGCGGCGATGCTTTGCTGCAGCGTTTGCGCGAAGCCCTGGCTCGCGAGATCGGACGGGCTCGCGCCGTTGCTGTTGCTGCCCGTGGCGGCATCCACGGCGGCGCCGAACAACGAACTGACTGCGGATAGAAGCGACATGCTGTCTGCTCTCTTGAACGTGATCTGGACGCGCCCGGAGCGGGTCTCCAGGGAGATACGCGGGCGCGTCCCGGCTATGACATGAGCGCGCGCGGCGCTCGCGCCCGCGTCATGGATGCGAAGTGCGCATGCGCAGCACGCGGGCGGCGTGGTCGTCGGCGTCGCGCTGTTCGCGGCGGGCGTCCTTGAGCGCTTGCACGTCGTCCTGGCGCGACTGCAGCACCTCGTACGAGCCGAGCTTCTGCTTGCTGCGCTGCCAGTCGGGCTTCGCGGCCTCGACGCGCTGCTTGGCCTGCTCGAGCATGCGGCGCTGCTGGTCGATGGCGGCGTCGAGCGTGTCGATGAACGCCTGGAAGTTGCGCACATTGCCTGCGGCCATGCCCGTGCGCGCCGACTCGGTGAAGCGCGCGTGATACTCGTCGCGGTAGTCGATCAGCGCCTTCAATTGCTTCTCGATTTCCACGCGCTCACGCTGGACGCGCCCGAGCCGTTGCGTCGCGGCATCGACATCGTCCTGCGCGAGGCCGATGAGGGTTTGCAGCGCGGTCTGTTTGGTCATGTTCTCGCTCCCGGGCCGTTGCCCTGGCCGTTGCCGATTAGCGCGCCGAGCATACCGACGCTTTGTTCGTAGTTCGCGGTATCGCGAAAGCCCTGCTGAAGAAAAGCCTCGATGCGCGGATAGAGCGCGATCGCGCGGTCGAGCACCGCGTCGCGCCCGCTCACGTACGCGCCCACGTTGATGAGGTCGCGGTTGCGCTGGTAGCGCGAGAGCATCTGCTTGAGTGCGCGCGTCTGATTCAGATGGCGCTCGTCGATGAGCGCGGTCATCGCGCGGCTGATCGACGCCTCGATGTCGATGGCCGGATAGTGCCCCGCTTCCGCGAGCGCGCGGGAGAGCACGATATGGCCGTCGAGAATCGCGCGCGCCGAGTCGGCGATCGGGTCCTGCTGGTCGTCGCCTTCGGTGAGCACGGTGTAGAACGCCGTGATCGAGCCGCCGCCCTCGGGGCCGTTGCCGGTGCGCTCGACGAGCGCCGGCAGCTTCGCGAACACCGAGGGCGGATAGCCCTTGGTCGCGGGTGGCTCGCCGATCGCGAGCGCGATCTCGCGCTGCGCCATCGCGTAGCGCGTGAGCGAATCCATCAAGAGCAGCACGTGCTTGCCCTGGTCGCGGAAGTATTCGGCGAGCGTGGTCGTGTAGGCGGCCGCCTGCATGCGCAGCAGCGGCGAGACGTCGGCGGGCGCGGCCACCACGACCGAGCGCGCGAGGCCGTCCTCGCCCAGGATCTGCTCGATGAACTCCTTCACTTCGCGGCCCCGCTCGCCGATCAGGCCGATCACGATCACTTCGGCGCTGGTGGCGCGCGCCATGGTGCCGAGCAGCACCGATTTGCCGACGCCCGAGCCCGCGAAGAGGCCCATGCGCTGGCCGCGTCCGACCGTCAAAAGCGCGTTGATCGCGCGCACGCCCACGTCGAGCACCTTGTGGATCGGCTCGCGGTTCAGCGGGTTGATGACGGGCGCGGTGAGCGGCGCATCGGCTTCGCTATTGAGCGGCCCGAGGCCGTCGAGCGGGCGGCCCGAGGCGTCGAGCACGCGGCCGAGGAGCCCCCAGCCCACCGGCAGGCGCTTGGCGCCCGCCATCGGGTCGGCAATGGGCGCGCTCTCGAGCGGCCAGACCCGCGCGCCGGGCAAGAGGCCCGCGACTTCGGTGGTCGGCATGAGAAAGAGCTTGTCGCCCGCGAAGCCCACCACCTCGGCTTCGGCCATCGGCAGCGAGCTGCCCGGCGGCAGCTCGATCATGACCTCCGCGCCCACGGCGAGGCGCAGCCCCACGGCCTCGAGCACGAGGCCCGCGGCGCGCGTGAGGCGCCCGCAGCCGCGCAGCGGCAAGGCCAGCGCGTTGCGTGCGCGCACGCTCGCGAGATGCGCATTCCAGGCAACAAGGTGAGGATTGCTGGGGTCGTAGTTCGGCGGCGGTGTGTAGGGCGCCGTGCGGGGTGCGGCGTAGGGCTGGGGCTCGGCGGCGTGCGGCGCGTGGGCGGCCTGGGTGGCTTGGGCAGCCGGCCTGGCTCCGGCGGCAATATCAGCCATTCCGGCAGTTTCGGCTGCGTCCACCGGCGCGAGCCGTTCGCCGGCGCCCGCTTGCGCACCCTGCAGATCTTCGGGATCGGCGTCGTGCGGGCCCGCCTGCGCGTCGTCGCCCACCAGCACGCCGTGCGTTTGCGCCGGGTCGTGCGCGCCAGGCCCGAACGACGCCAGCGCGAGCTCCTGCTCGAGCGGCGTGAGGCCGCCCGTGTGGATCGCCTGGTGCACGGTCTGGTGCAGCGTCGGGTTCACCATGGCCGTGCCTTGCCGAGCGCCGCCGCCACGCGCTCCCAGCGCGTGCCGATGGCCGCATCCGACTCGCCGGTCGCCGACTGCGCGCGGCAGCCGCCGCGCTCGAGCGCCGCGTCGGTGCGCACGGTCCAGCCGCGCGTTTGCAGCTCTTCCATCAGATACGCCTCCACCACCGGCAGATCGGCGGGACTCACCACGAGCTGCGGCGAGCCCGCGAGCTGCGGCTCGTGCGCGAGCACCTCGCGCGCCGCCGCAAGCAGCGCCGTCGGGTCGTGCTGCACGTGCTGGCGCACCACCTGCTGCGCAATGTCGAGCGCGAGCTCGACGAGCGTGTCGGCCACGCCCGCTTCGGCCGTCTGCAATGCATCGGCGAAACGCTGCGCGAGCAGCGCCAGTTGCCGCGCCTGCACGCGCGCCTCTTCGCGCCCCTGCTCGAAGCCCTGCTTGTGGCCCTGGTCGTAGCCGGCCTGGTAGCCGAGCGCCTGGCCGGCCACGTGGCCGGACGTGAGGCCCTGCTGGTGCGCGGCGTCGCGCACGCGCACCAGCTCGGCCTCGAACGCGGCCGTCTCGTCGGGCGTGGGCGGCGGCGGGGGCGGAGGAGGCGGGTCGAACGACGCCATCTCCCAGCGCTGGTACGCCGAGCGCGCGCGCGGCTGTTGCGTTGCCATCTGCGTTGTTTCGTCAGACATAAGCGTCTTCCGCCTTTCCGCCGATCACGATCTGGCCGCTTTCGGCAAGGTTGCGAACGATCTGAAGGATACGCCGTTGCTGCGCTTCGACCTCCGAAACGCGCACGGGGCCGCGCGCGTCGAGATCTTCGGCGAGCAGTTCCGCGGCGCGCTGCGACATGTTCGAGAGGAACTTGGTGCGCAGCGCGGGCGGGGCGCCCTTGAGCGAGATGATGAGCGACTCCGACTCCACTTCCTTGAGCAGCAACTGGATCGCGCGGTCTTCGAGGTCGAGCAGGTTCTCGAACACGAACATCTGGTCGATGATCTTCTGGGCCAGCTCGGCGTCGTACTGGCGCACGTTCTCGATCACGCCTTCCTCGTGCTGGCTGGTCATGAAGTTGAGGATCTCGGCGGCCGTGCGGATGCCGCCCATCGGGCTGCGCTTCAGGTTGTCGCTGCCCGAGAGCAGAGCCGTCAGCACATCGTCGAGCTCGCGCAGCGCCTGCGGCTGGATGCCGTCGAGCGTCGCGATGCGCAGCAGCACGTCGTTGCGCAGGCGCTCGGTGAAGCACGAGGCGATCTCGGAGGCCTGGTCGCGGTCCAGATGCACGAGGATCGTGGCGATGATCTGCGGATGCTCGTTCTTGATCAGCTCGGCCACCGACCCCGAGTCCATCCACTTGAGGCCTTCGATGCCGCTCGTGTCGCCGCCTTGCAGGATCCGGTCGATCACGGCGCCGGCCTTGTCCTCGCCCAGCGCCTTGGTGAGCACGCTGCGGATGTAGTCGCTCGAGTCGAGCGAGAGCGCGCTGTGCTGCTCGGCTTCCTTCACGAACTCGTGCAGCACGGCGTCGATCTCTTCGCGCTTGACGTTCTTGAGCGCGGCCATGGCGGCGCCGATCTTCTGCACCTCGCGCGGCCCGAGGAACCTGAAGACCTGCGCGGCCTCTTCCTCGCCAATCGACATGAGCAGCAGTGCGCTCTTGGTGGCTCCTTCAGCGTTCATCGTTCACCCAGCTCTTGACCACGGTTGCGACGATCTTTGGATCCTGGCGCGCGATGTTGCGCGCGAACTCCAGGTTGCGTTCGAACTTGTGCTTGTCGTTCTCGAGGGCGAGGAGGCCGTTGTCGCTTTCGGCGTCCCCTGCGCCTTCGAGCCTGTCGAGGGCTGGCAGGCCGTCGAGCAGCATCGGCTCGTGCTCGCCGGCAAGCGCGGGCGTGGCGGCAGCCGGGGCGGGCGGCGGAAAGGCGCGGCGCAGCGCCGGCTTCACCATCACGAAATAGAGGAACAGGGCCACCACGCCGATGCCGAGCCAGGTCGCGACCTGCCTGGCGAGCGCGATCATGTCGGGCTGGCGCCACCACGGCAGGTTTGCGCTCGGGTCGACTTCCTGCTGGAACGCGGCGTTCACCACGTTCACCGAGTCGCCGCGCTTCGCGTCGTAGCCCATGGCGTCCTTCACGAGCTGATCGACCTGCGCGAGCTTCTGTGCGTCGAGCGGCTGCATGGTGGCGTGGCCCTTGGCGTCCACGTGCGGCTGATAGTTCACGACCACAGCCACCGAGAGGCGCTTGATGTCGCCCGCCGCCTGCTGGAAGTGGCGCACGGTCCGGTCGAGCTCGTAGTTCGTGGTGGTGTCGCGATGGTCCGAGATCGGCGTGGCCGGCGCCGCGCCGTTCGCGTTTGCGCCGGCGGCCACGCTGATGGGCGCCGAGGCCGGCTGCGGCGGCGTGTTCGAGAGCGCGCCCGGCACGCCGCCGGCATTGGCCTGCTGCGCGTCGGTGGCGATGCTCTGCTGCTGGCTGCGGATGGCGGCCTGCTGCGGGTTGCCGTTCGGGCTGTAGTTCTCCGAAGTCTGCTCGAGCTTCGAGAAGTCGAGGTCGGCGCTCACCTGCGAGCGTGCGTTGCCGGCTCCGAAGAGCGGCGCGAGGATCGCGTCGATGCGCGACTGGGTGTCGTGCTCGACCTGGCGCACGTACTTGAGCTGCGAGGCGTCGAGGCCGGCGCTGGTGGCGCTCTGCGTGAGCAGGTTGCCGTCCTGGTCGACCACGGTGACGTTGCGCACCGGCAGATCGGGCACGGCCGAGGCGACCATGTGCGTGATCGCGGCCACCTGGCCGTCGTCGAGCACGCGGCCCGGATACAGATTGACGAGCACCGAGGCGGTGGGCGCCTCGCGCTCGCGCACGAACACCGAGGGCTTCGGAATCGCCAGGTGCACGCGCGCGGACTTCACGCTCTGGATCGATTGAATCGTTTGCTCGAGTTCGCCCTCGAGCGCGCGCTGGTAGTTCACCTGCTCGGCGAACTGGCTGATGCCGAACTTCTCGTTGTCCATCAGCTCGAAGCCCACCGAGCCGCTCTTGGGCAGGCCCTGCTGCGCGAGGCGCAGGCGCATTTCGCCCACCTGCTCGGACGGCACGAGGATCGCGCCACCGCCTTCGGAGAGCTTGTAAGGCACGTTGGCGGCCTGCAGCGCCGTGATGATGGCGCCGCCGTCGCGGTCCGAGAGATTGCTGTAAAGCACCTTGTAGTCGGGCGCGCGCGACCAGAGGATGAGCCCGGCGACCACGGCCACGAATACCGCCACGGCGACGATGAGCGGCGCGCGCGGGTTGCCGCGCACCTTGCCCAGCGACGAAAGCGAACCCAGGCGCTGCGCAAAGCCGCCGCCCAGGTCCTCCGCGGCGCCGCCTGCCGCGCCGGCAGCGGCTGCGCCCGTGGCGCCGCCGCTGGTGGCGAGGCCCACGCGGGCGTCGGGGTTGATCAAAGAGTTGGCAGACGAATCCATGCGACGGGTTTCTCCGGGAGACTTGCTGTCCCGCAGCACGGCACGCGCGCGGCGGAAACTTTCACGACAGCGATTATCCGGGGGCTGTGGCAAGCCGATTGCGCGAATAGAGCCGGGTTTCCCCCCTAGTTTCGGGGCTTCCCGAGTGGGCGAATTGCTATGCTCCTCACCAGATTCGGCGCTCTGTATGCGCGCCGGGTTGGCCGGCGGCGGGCCGTCCCCGCCCGGGCGGGCTCGCGCCCTCGCACTACCTCTCTTTGAATGAAACGTGGAGCAAACATGACCGTGCCAGTCAACCCACTCACGTCGGCCCTTGCGCAGATGCAGTCCATGGCCACGCAGGCGGCGAGCGGTTCTGCCGCGGCCGACGGCGGCTCGGGTGCGGCCACCGCGGGCGGCTTCGCCGCGGCGCTCAAGGCGTCCCTCGACAAGATCAGCGACGACCAGCAAAAGGCCGTCGGCGAGTCGCAGGCGTTCGAGATGGGGGCCGGCAACGTTTCGCTCAACGACGTGATGGTCGACATGCAGAAGGCCAACATCGGCTTCCAGTTCGGCCTGCAGGTGCGCAACAAGCTCGTTTCGGCCTACACCGACATCATGCAGATCCAGGTGTGACTGCCGCGCGCCGCGCCCTTCGTGCGATTCGTCCGGATTATCGGACTCGTCTGACTAAAGCTTCTCCTGTGCCGTTCCGATAACACGGCTAGAACCGGCTCGCGCCACGAGGCGCAAAGGGCCGGATGCACCGTATCCATAGCGGCACGTTCGAAGGAGAAGCGCCGATGTTTTCCCCTGCACAGTCTGGAGCCAACGCTTATGCACGCGTGGGTGTCGAAACAGGGGTCATGGGCGCGAGTCAGCACAAGCTGATCGCGCTCCTGTACGAAGGCGCGCGCAAGGCAATCGCACAGGCCCGCATGCATCTGCAGATGGGCAATGTGGGGCCGCGCGGCGAGGCGATCGGCAAGGCCATCCGGATTGTCGAAAGCGGGCTTCAGCTGGCGTTGAACGTGGAGGCGGGCGGAGCAGTCGCGCAGCGCCTGAACGCACTCTACGGTTACATGACGAAACGCCTGCTCGAAGCGAACATTCAACAGAGCGAGTCCATGCTGGTCGAAGTCGACCGCTTGCTGGCGACGCTCGAGGAAGCCTGGTTGGGGATCGGGCCGGAAGTGGAGCGGATGGCCAGAGAGGCGTCCGGGCCTGTGTCCGGTTCATTGACGAGATGAATTCGAAAGCAGACTACTTTGCCCGCTACGAGGCGATTGCGGCGGTCTCGGGGCAGATGCTCCATGCCGCGCGCGGCGCACACTGGAACGAGCTGATCGGGCTCCAGGAGGAGTACCGGCACCTGGTGGACGCGCTCAAGAACGCCGACTTCGGCGTGCGGCTCACGGCGCCCGAGCGCACGCGCAAGTACGAGCTGATCCGGCAGATCCTCGCCGACGACGCCGCGATCCGCGACCTCGCGAGTCCGTGCATGGCGCGCCTGGCGGCGCTCTTTCAAGGCTCCGCACAGCCGGCGCGGGTGTTGCAGGAGCTGTACGGCGCGCGGTAGGGGGCGCGTCGAGGGCGACCGGGGCCGGTGAGCGCCCAGCGGGCGCGCGCGGACGTCGAGGAAGGCGGACGAAAGCGCCGCGCCCCGTGCCACGCACCTGGCAGCACGAATCAGCGAGAAGTTTGACCACGCCGCGCAGCCGCTTGGGCCGCGCGGCGCCTAACCGGGCCCGCGCGGGCCACGCTCTGCATGAACGGAATCGATACGAGCGCCGCGGCGCTGCTCGCGAGCCGCATAGGCGCGCTGGGCCCGACCGGCTCCCAGGGCAGCGCGGGCGCCGCGCAGACGGGCGTTTCCGCGCTCACGGGCGGCCTTGCCGCGCTGGCCGACCCGCAGAGCGCAAGCTCCCCTCAGGCTTCGGCGCAGACGGTGCTCTCGGCAGTCGCGCTCGCGCTCGACGCCATCATCCGCTCGGGCGGCGAGGCCACGCCCGCGGTGGTCGGGCGCGCTCCGATCTGGACCGATCCGGCGGCTGCCGGCGATGCACCTTTGGGCGATGCCGGCTCGCTGCCGCTGCCGGGCCTCGCCAATCCCGCGGGCCAGGCGCTCACTACCGCCCAGGCCCAATCAATGGAAGCCGCACTGCTCGCCGATCTGGCGGCTGAAGCGGCGCAAGCGGGACTGCCAGGCGGCGCGCAAGACGCCGATGGCGCTACCGGCGCACAGGGCACTGCGTCCACGCCGCAAGGCGCGCAAGCGGCCCAGGGCGCGGCGCTCGCCGCACAATCCGGCCCGGTCGCAGCGCTTGCCGCCACGCTCGCGCAGACCGTGGCATCGAGCGGCCTTTTCTATGAATCCCATCTCGCCCAATGGCTGCGTGGCCAGCGCACGCCAGGCGAGCTTGCCGACGAGCCCCAGAACCACCTGACCGGCGACGGCGCGCAATTGCCGCTCGACTGGAGCCAGGCCACGGACGACATCGATGACGTGCTGTGGACCGATCTGCCCGGCGCCGCGCAGCAGGGCGCGCGCACGGCCAACACCGCCAACGCGGCGGGGCAGGCGGCGGCCTCGGGCGCGCGTGGCGAAGCCAATGCCGCCGCGCTCGCGCAGGAGGCCCTCCGCGAAGATGGCCGCGCGGCGTCGGCGCTCGCCGACACGCTGCTGCCCGCCGCCCGTACGCCCGCCGGGGCGGGGGCCGGCGTCGGCGTGCACGAGGCGCTGCTGCCGCTCGTGCGCCAGCAGCTCGACCTGCTCGCGACCGGCGAATTCCGCTGGACCGGCGAGGCGTGGCCGGGCGTGCGGCTCGATTGGACCATCCAGCAGGACGACGACGAGCGCCCCGATCCACGCAACCCGCGCGCCGGGCGCAGCGCCGACGACGACGAAACGCCGTGGCGCACGCGTCTCACGCTGGCGCTGCCGGCGCTGGGCACCGTCGACGCGGAGCTGACGCTCGCGGGCGCGACGCTCGCAGTGCGCGTGCAGGCGAGCCCGGGCGGCGCGCAACGCCTCACCGCGCACAGCGAAGCGCTGCGCGGGCGGCTCGAGGCGCTAGGGCTCGCGCTCGCCGGGCTGTCGATCCGCGAGATCGGCGGCGCGGGTGGCACGATGGGCATGGACGGCGCGCGGGCCGCCGGCGCGTATGCGCGCACCGCCGCGGCGCAGGCGGGCGACGCGCATGCAGGCGGCCCCGCCGTCGCGCACGCGGCGTCCACTTCACACGCGGCCGATGCGCCGCACGCCACGAACGCTACAGACTGGGAGCTCGGATGAGCCGCACGCAACGCCGGAGCGCCGCCGCGCTTGCTTATGACGACCCCGTCGCGCGGGACGGCGCGCCGCGCGTGGTCGCGAAGGGCTATGGGCTCGTCGCCGAGATGATCGTGCAGCGAGCAAAGGAAGCGGGCCTCTACGTGCACGAAGCGCCGGAGATGGTCTCGCTGCTGATGCAGGTGGATCTGGATTCGCAGGTCCCGCCGCAGCTCTACCAGGCCGTGGCCGAGCTGCTCGCATGGCTGCACGGACTCGAAACGGCGGAAAGCGAGGCCAGGCAGGCACAAGCGGCCGCTGCTGCGCGAGACGCGCAAGCCGCGGCGGCGCAGTCGCGTCTGCCGGACGCCAAGGCGCTGACGGGCAACCCGTTGCGTTGGCCCGCGCTGCCGCGCTAGTCCGGGCCGCCGCGTTCGCGGCGTTCGAGCCGCTAGAACTTCAGCATCACGCGAATCAGCAGCTTGAACAGCTTGCCGTAGGGCGGCGCGATCAGGCCGCGAGCATTGAAGCGAGCCTGCGTGAACACGGGCTTCATCCGCGAAAACGTGGCGAAGCCCTCATAGCCGTGATACGCGCCCATGCCGCTCGCGCCCACGCCGCCGAACGGCAGTCCCTCGGCCGCGATGTGCATGAGCGTCTCGTTCACCGACATGCCGCCCGCCACGGTCTCGCGCGTGACGCGCGTTTGTGCCGCAAGGCGTTGCCGCTCACGCCGCGAGGTAATCGGGCGGTAGCGCCCGCGCGATCAGCGCCGCGTGATCGAAGCGGGCGGGCAGCGTGCCGAACACGCGCCCACAGTCGGCGTCATGCTCGTCGAGGCGCGTGGCGATGAACGCCTCGGCCACCTCGGGCGGCCCCGCGCGCAGCAGCATCCCCTGCGCGACCAGCACGATCTGCTGGACGATATGCCGCGCGCTGGCCTCGCGCGTGCCGGGCGCGCCATTGAGCAGCGCCGAGAGCCGGTCGAGCGCCGCCGAGAGCGCCGCATGCCCCGCCGCCTCGCGCCGCCACGCAAGAAAGAGCATCTGCGCGGCATCGGCGTCGCGCTCGAGCGCGCGCAGCACGTCGAGGCACATCACGTTGCCCGAGCCTTCCCAGATCGAATTGACGGGCGCCTCGCGGTAGAAGCGCGCCATCGGTCCTTCCTCGACGTAGCCGTTGCCGCCCCAGACCTCCATCGCTTCGCCGGTAAAGGCGAGGGTGCGCTTGCAGACCCAGAACTTCGCGGCCGGCGTGACGATGCGCCGCCAGGCGCGGGCCACGAGTGAGCGCTCGCTCTCTTGTGCGGCGGTTCCGGCTGCATTCGCGTCATTCGCGCTCGCGCTTTCTTCGAACGCCTGCGCGAGCCGCATGAACAGCACCGTGGCGGCCTCGGATTCGAGCGCGAGATCGGCGAGCACGTTCTGCATCAGCGGTTGATCGGCGAGCGCGCGGCCGAACGCGCTGCGGTGCCGCGCGTGGTGGATGGCCTGCACCAGCGCGGCACGCATGAGCGCCGCGCTGCCGATCACGCAGTCGAGCCGCGTGAAGTTCGCCATTTCGATGATGGTCGCCACCCCGCGCCCCTCGTCGCCGATCATCACGCCGTACGCGTCGAAGAATTCCACCTCGCTGCTCGCGTTCGAGCGGTTGCCGAGCTTGTCCTTCAGGCGCTGCACGTGGACCGCGTTTTTTGTGCCGTCCGGCTTGAAGCGCGGCACGAAGAAACACGACAGGCTGTCATGCTCCGTGGTGCGCGCGAGCACCAGATGCGCGTCGCACTGCGGCGCGGAGAAGAACCACTTGTGGCCGGTGAGCAGATACTCGGCGCCGCGTCCGCTGGCAATGCCGGCCGGGCGCGCCTGCGTGCGGTTGCTGCGCACGTCCGAGCCGCCCTGCTTTTCGGTCATGCCCATGCCGATCATCATCGAGCGCTTGCCGGCGAGCGGCACGTCGCGCGCGTCGTGCTCGCGCGTGTAGAGGCGCTCGCGCAGCGTGTCGAAGAGGGCGGGCTCGCGCTGCAGCACCGGGATGCTCGCGAACGTCATGGTCAACGGGCAGAGCGACCCCGATTCGAGCTGCGCGTGCAGGAAATAGCCGGCGCAGCGCGCGGCCATCGCGCCCTCACGCGGCTCCGAGAACGGCAGCGCATGCAGGCCTTCGGCGCGCAGCAGCGCGAGCAACTCGTGCCAGGCGGGATGGAATTCGAGCGCGTCGATGCGCTCGCCGCGCGGGCTGTGCGTATGCAGCTCGGGCGAGTGGCGGTTGGCGAGATCGGCCAGCGCGAGCGTGGACGCCGCGCCCAGCGTTGCGCCGTGGCGCACGAGCGCCTCGCGATGCCAGCCGGCGCCCGCGCGCGCGAGCGCTTCGCCCAGCGCGCAATCGGTCGTGAAAAGGTTGTAATCGGCGAGCGGCGGCGCCTGATTCGTCACTTCGTGGGTGGTGCCGGGGCGATGGGCCGGCGTAGCGACGCCCGGCGTGGCGACGCCCGGCGTAGCGACGCCCGACGCCTCTGCGCTCAACGTCTGCGTGGTGTCCATCTTGCCGCTGGGGTCCGTCGAGTCCATCTGCGTGTCTCCATCGGTGGCGCGCGAGCGCGCGCAGCCAAACAAGGCCGATTTGCGGTCCATGCGCGCTCCAGCGCCCCCTGTGCTGCTTGCTGGAATCTTTCAGCGCGCGCGGCTGAACAGCCTTTCATGCTAGCCGCCTGGCTGTCGCCTACGTCACCCGAGGATTAGAGGAAAGGCTCTGACATAAAAGCTGACCTCAACCTCGGCCGCTTCCTACAATGCGCGAAAAAGCGAAATCGAACGAGCGTGCATCTAGCGTGCCTCAAGCGCGTTTGGCATGCAACGCCCCGTGCATGGGACCGGCATCCGTGTTGAAGCACGGACGCCCGCCGACAAAGGGAGGAGGCATGCAATACGACTACGTCATCGTAGGCGGCGGCTCGGGCGGCGCATCGCTCGCCGGGCGGCTGGCCGAGCGCTGTCCCGAGGCGAGCATCGCGCTCATTGAAGCGGGGCCGCACACCGCGCGCAATCTGTTCGTCAATATGCCGTTGGGCGTCGCGGCGCTCGTGCCGCGGCGCACGAAGAACAACTACGCCTACGAGACGGTGCCCCAGCCGGGTCTCGCGGGCCGCCGCGGGTATCAGCCGCGCGGGCGCGGCTTCGGCGGCTCGAGCGCCATCAACGCGATGATCTATACGCGCGGCCATCCGCTCGATTACGACGAGTGGGCGCAACTGGGCTGCGCGGGCTGGGCCTGGGGCGACGTGCTGCCGTATTTCCTGCGCGCCGAGGACAATTCGCGCGGCGCCAGCGCGTGGCACGGCGCGGGCGGTCCGCTCGGGGTCTCCGATCTGTGCGAGCGCAACCCGGTGGCTCAACGTTTCGTGCAGGCCGCGCACGAGGCCGGCTTCCCCCTCACCGACGACTTCAACGGCGCCGGGCAGGAAGGCGTGGGTTTCTATCAGGTGACGCAGCGCGGCGGCGAGCGCTGCACCGTGGCGCGCGCCTATCTCTATGACCCGTGGCCAGGCCAGCCGCGCACGAATCTCCATCTGATCGCCGATGCGACGGTGCTGCGCGTGACCTTCGACGGCGCGCGCGCTTCCGGCGTCGAGGTGGCGCGCGGCGGGCGCACCGAAACGCTCGAAGCGCGCGCCGAGGTGATCCTCGCGGCGGGCGCGTTCAATTCGCCGCAGCTCCTGATGTGCTCGGGCATCGGCCCCGCCGCGCAACTGCGCGCGCACGGCATCGCGCTGCGCCACGACGCGCCCGAGGTGGGCCGCAACCTGATCGACCATATCGACTTCACGTTCAACAAGCGCGTGCATTCGAGCGAGGCCGTGGGCTACTCGCTGCGCGGCGGCGCGAAGATGGTGTCCGGCCTCGTGCGCTATCTGCGGACCCGGCGCGGCATGTTCACGAGCAACGTGGCGGAAGCGGGCGGCTTCCTGAAGAGCCGCCCGGGGCTCGACCGCCCCGATCTGCAATTGCACTTTTGCACGGCGCTCGTCGACGACCATAGCCGCCGCCTGCACTGGGGCCACGGCTACTCGCTGCACGTCTGCGTGCTGCGCCCGGCGAGCCGCGGCACGGTCACGCTCGCGAGCGCCGATGCGCGCGTCGCGCCCGTGATCGATCCACAATTCTTCTCCGATGCGCGCGATCTCGATCTGCTGGTAGAAGGCGCACGCCTCGCGCGGCGCATTCTCGATGCGCCCGCGCTCGCGCAGATGGGCGGCCGCGAGCTCTACACGCATGCGGACCAGAGCGAGGCCGAACTGCGCGCGGCCATCGCGGCGCACGCGGACACGATCTATCACCCCGTCGCGACCTGCCGCATGGGCGGCGACGCGCACTCGGTCGTCGATCCGCAACTGCGCGTGCGCGGCGTGACGAACCTGCGTATCGCCGATGCCTCGGTCATGCCGACGCTGATCGGCGGCAACACCAACGCGCCGACGGTGATGATCGGCGAGCGCGCAGCCGATTTCATCGCCGCGAGCCGGCGCGCCGGCAACGCGACGTACGGGGCAACCGTCATCGCCTGACGCAGATCCTCCTGTTCCCGTACAAGCTGACACTCTCTTGCGCGAAACATCGAAACGAGGCGCAGCGCGCCTCGTTTTGACATTGCATTGAAGAAGAAAAGGCCAATCGATGGCTTTTCGTCAAAGAGTGTGCGGCACATGCGCCAGGCGCATTTTCGAGATTTCGGACTCCCTATAATCGCGCGGCATCTGGGCGTGTCAGTTGGCGCGTCCGCGAACTGGAGGAACCGCTCGATGAGCATCAATGTCTTTCAATTGCTGGAAACGGTCCTGAGCGACGACGTCGTGCGTACGCTCGCCGGCCGCTTCGGCCTCACACCCGACCTCACCCGCAAGGTCACGAGCGCAGCGGCTCCGGCCATCGTCGCCGCCATCATGCATCGCGGCAGCACGCCCGAAGGCGCACGCGGCCTGTTCTCCGCCATCATGTCGCCGGACGTCAACGCGCTGATCGGCAAGCAACTGCCTGAGATGCTCTCGAGCACCTCGGGCCTGAGCCAGCTGGAAACCGCGGGCCGCGAACTGGTCCAGAAGGCCGCGGGCGTCAACGTCGGCGCACTCGCCGACGCGGTGGCCGCACAAACCGGCGCGGCGCAGTCGACGGCGTTCTCGCTGACCGGCGTGGTCGGCGCGGCGGTCATGGGCATCCTGAAGCATCACTTCACGGGTTCGCAGGGCGCGGTCGGACAACTGCCTACGCTGCTCGGCCATCAACTTTCGTCGGTCAATGCGAGCCTCACCGACCGCCTCGCCCAGGCCGTGGGCCTCGGCACCGCGGCCAGCTTCGCGGGATCGATTCTCACGCGCCTGAAAGATGTCTCGGTGCATCTCGATCATCCGCAGCCGGCCGTGCGCCCGATTCCCGCCGCCGTGCCGCCGCAGACCGCCGCAACGCCGCCGATCGAGCCCGAGAAGCGCGGCCACTCGTGGCTGTGGTGGCTGCTGGCCGCCATCGCACTGATCATCGCGTTCTTCGCGCTGCGCTCATGCCAGCGCGACGACGCCGCCGAAGACACGCAGGCGAGCGCCGCTTCGGCCGCTTCGGCCGTGGCACCGGCGGCGCAAGCCGCATCGGAAGCGAACGCGCCCATCGCGCTGCCGGCTTCGCAGGCCTCGGAGGCCGCGGCGGCCTCCACCGCTGAAGCGGCTTCCGCAGCGAGCGCCGCCGCGCCGGCGCCGACCCAGGACTCGCACCTCTCGTTCACGGTCGACAAGGCCGGCATGCCGACGGTCACCGCCACGGTGGGCACCGAGGCCGAAAAGGCCCAGCTCCTCGACGCGCTCACGAAGAAGTTCGGCGCAGGCAAGTTCGACGCCAACGTGACGGTCGACGCCGCAACCAGGCCTGCTGCATGGCTCGCGCACCTCGACGGCCTGTTGCCGCTGCTCGCGCTGCCCGGCGCCGAAGTCAAGATCGACGGCTCGCACGTCGAGCTGAGCGGCACCGCGGCCAACGCGCAGCTCGGCTGGCTCGACAAGCTCAAGGCGCTGTTCGGCTCGGGCTTCGATATTGGCGTGTTCAACGTGCAGCAGGCCGTGGCCGACGCCACGCAATCGTTCCGTGACGCCATCAAGGGCCTGTTTGGCTCGGAGGCCTCGTGCGCTTCCGCCGATATCGTGAAGGTGTTCAACCTGCAGGTGGTGAACTTCGCGACGGGCAGCACGAGCATTCCGGCCTCGGCGGGCGAAGACCTGCGCCAGTCGGCCAAGGTGCTCAACGCCTGCGCGAAAGAAGGCAAGCCGGTCAAGATCGAAATCGCGGGCTATTCGGATAACGTCGGCAACGCGGCGAGCAACCTCGCGCTTTCGAAGCGCCGCGCGCAAGCCGTGCGCACCTACCTGGTCGCGCAAGGCGTGAGCGCGTCCACGCTCAGCGCCGAGGGTTACGGCGACGCCAAGCCGGTCGAGAGCAACGACACCGAAGGCGGACGCTTTCACAACCGGCGCATCGAGTTCGTAGCACAGCAGTAAGCGCAAAAAGCGTTACGCGGCGCAGCGCGAGAGAGACCACCTAAAAAAACGCGTAGAGAGCCGTCCGGCGTGAGCCGGACGGCTCTTTTACTTTGCACCGCTGCGCGATGCAGGCGCGCCCATGCGTCAGTGCGCGTCGGCGGCCGGCTTTTCGAGGCCCGGCGGGCGCACGAAGTCGTCGAGGAAGGTGGACGGCTTGCCGTATTCCGCGCGCGCCACCTCGAGCCACGCGCGCGCGGCGTGCGAAAGATAGCTGTTGCGCTTCCAGCCGATGGCCATGTCCCACGGCACTTGCGGATCGGTGACGGGCAGGCAGGTGAAGCGCGCCGCGTCGAGCCTGCGCACATACGGCGCGGGCAGCAGCGCAATGCCTACACCCGCGAGCACGAGCGCCGCCATCAGGTCCCAGTGGCCGCTGCGGCCCACGATCTGCGGCGTGAAACCCGCCGCGCGGCATGCGGCGAGCACGACGTCGTTCAGCGCGAGGCTCTCCCCGTAGAACACGAACGGCTCGCCGGCGAGATCGGCGAGCGGGACGCTGGGCGCGCCGTCCCAGCGCGAGCCGCGCGGCGCGACCAGCCACAGGAGCTCATGCGAGATCGGCAGCACGTCGATCTGCTCCGGATCGACGGGCAGCAGCACGCCGCCCAGCTCGAGCTCGCCGGAGATGAGCGCGGCCTCGATCGCGCGCGAGCCCTGCTCGAAGAGCTTGAGCTCGATCTTCGGATAGCGCTGGCGGAACGCGGCGATGGCCGGCGTGAAGAGCGAGCCGCCCATCGGCGGGATGCCGATCGTGAGCTCGCCGCGCCCGAGCGTGTCCAGGTCGGCGAGCTCGGCCTGTAGCTGCGCGTACGCGGCGAGCACGTCCTGGCCGCGCTGATAGACGATGCGTCCGGCGTCGGTGAGCACCATCTGGCGCGCGTCGCGCAGCAGCAGCGGCGTGCCGGTCTCGTCCTCGAGCGCCTTCACCATCTTGCTGATGGTGGGCTGGGTCACGTGCAGCTGTTCGGCGGCGGCGGTGAAGCTCTGCTGCCGCACCACCTCGATGAAGTAGCGAAGGGCGCGCAATTCCACAGTTGTGTCTCCTGTCTGCCTGTGAGGGCATCGCATTCCATTATGGAATGCAATCGATAAATCTAAGTCATTTTATTTATGTTGCGCCGCAACCTATACTGACTTCGATTCCACTGTCACTTAGGGTTTGCCATGACTTCTCCGACGATCTCCGCACGGACCCCGCAAACGGGTGGGCTGGCGCGCGTTGGCCGGATTGCGGCGCAGTCGGCGCTGCTCGCCGGAGTCTGGTTCGCCGCCGACGCGCTCGCGCGCGCCACACATCTGCCCGTGCCGGGCGGGGTGGTGGGACTCGTGCTGCTGCTGGTGCTGTTGTTTTGCGGCGGCGTGACGCCGCGCTGGGTGAAGGCGGGCGCGGACTGGCTGCTCTCCGACATGCTGCTGTTCTTCATCCCGGCCGCCGTGGCGGCGGTGCAATACGGCGGTCTCTTTCGCGCCGACGGCTGGCGCCTCGCGCTCGTGGTGGTGGGCGGCACGCTGATGGTGATGGTGGCGGTGGCCTTCGCCGTGGAACAGGCCGCGCGGCTGGAGCGCCGTCTCGCGCTGCGCCGGGTGCGCGACTCGCGCCACGTGGCGCGTGCCTGAGTGTCACGTCGGGGTCAATCATGAACACGTTCTACGCCTCCCTGTTCGCCGACGACGCCTCGCGGCTGATCGCCGCCGGCTGCTTCGTCCTCACGGTCACGCTCTATTTCGCCTCTAAGGCGCTTTATGCGCGCTTTCGCTCGCCGTGGCTCACGCCGTTCGTCGCGGTGCCGGCGGTGCTTGGCGCGATCGTGCTGCTGCTGCACATTCCATATCCCGTCTACTTCCAGGACACGCGCTGGCTCATGTGGCTGCTCGGCCCGGCCACCGTCGCGTTCGCCGTGCCGATCTACGAATACCGCGAGCTGCTCAAGCGTCACTGGATCTCGCTGGCTGTGGGCGTGACGGTGGGCATCGTGGTGGCCGTGGGCGGCTCGCTCATGCTCGCCAAGCTGCTGCACCTGTCGCCCGAGTTGCAGCGCAGCCTGATGACGCGCTCGGTCTCCACGCCGTTCGCGCTCGCGGTCTCCGACAAAATTCACGCGCCGCGCGACCTCACGGCGCTCTTCGTGATCGCCACGGGCGTGTGCGGCATGCTGTTCGGCGAGCTGGTGCTCGGCCTCGTGCCGCTGCGCACGCGGCTGGCGCGCGGCGCGCTGTTCGGCGCGGCGGCGCATGGCGTGGGCACCGCGAAGGCGCGCGAGCTCGGCAGCGAGGAAGGCGTGGTCGCGAGTCTCACGATGATGATCGCGGGTGTGGTGATGGTGCTGCTCGCGCCGGCGCTGGGCTTCCTGCCGGTTTGAGGGGGCGGCCCAGGTAGGACGGCGATCCGTACGGCGGGCATCCGTCGGATCGCGGGCGGCGTGACCGCCATCCGTATAGCCGCCCGCCAGGCTGTGCCGTTGCATCGCGGCCACGCAGGAATTCACGATACCGCGACACGCCTATGATCCAGGCTGTTGCCGCGGATCATGCGGTTCATTGCCGCTGCCTTTCATGTCCCCCATTTCGATCATCATCCCGTGCTTCAACGGCGCCGCCACGCTGGCGCGCGCGCTGGAGAGCTGCCTCGCGCAGCGCGAGGCCACGCATATCTTTGTCGTCGACGACGGCTCGTCCGACGCCTCCGCCTCGATCGCCCAGGCCCATGCCATGCGCGACGCGCGCATCCGGCTCCTGCAGATGCCGGCCAACGGCGGCGCGGCACGCGCGCGCAACTGGGCGGCGCTGCACGCGGCCACGCCGCTCCTCGCCTTCCTCGACGCCGACGATGAATACCTGCCCGGCGCGCTCGCCGCCGCCCACGAGCACATGGAGCAGCACCCGCACGAAGCGGCGATCCGCCTCGACGTCGAATACGTGGGGTTTCCCGAGCGGCTCACGAAGCATCGCGATTTCGACAAATACGCCGCCGTGCTCAGCAACACGGTGCCGAGCAGCCTCGTGATCCGCCGCAGCGCCTTTCTCGCGCTGGGCGGCTTTCCGATGGACGAGTTCTTCCGCCGGCACGGCGGCGAGGACGGCGCGCTCTCGTGGACGCTGCGCGAGATCTTTGGGCAGCGCCGCTTCACCGGCGCGAAGCAGGTGCGCATGCACTACCACGAGGGCATTCATGCGGAGCGCTTCTTGAACATCCAGATGGGCTTCGCCGAAGCGGACCCGGCCACGACGGCCGAAACGGTGCGCTGCTCGCAGGCCTTTCTCGACGCCGCGATCGCGAGCGTGAAGCAGGTGCGCTCGCTCGACCTCGCGCAGCCCGATCACTGAATCCGCACCCACCGCACCGCGCTTGCGCAACTGCGTCGCGCGGCCGCCAACTCGTTTTGCTACAATCACGCCTCGTCTTCGAGGAGCGTTGCGACGGATTTTCTGTGATCCGCCAGGCTCGAAGGCGCTCAATACGGTTGCATTCCCCGAATCGACCGCACTGAAAACGGCGCTCACGTCTTTAATTTCTAGTCACTTTTAGAAAGGAGGGCGTGATGAACGCCGCAATTCCGCAAGATCAAGCCAACGATTTCGTCGTCGCCGATATGGCACTTGCCGGCTGGGGCCGCAAGGAGCTCGACATCGCCGAAACCGAAATGCCCGGCCTCGTGCAGACGCGCGAAGAGTACAAGGCGCAGCTGCCGCTCAAGGGCGCACGCATTGCTGGCTCGCTGCACATGACGATCCAGACCGGCGTGCTGATCGAGACCCTGAAGGCGCTCGGCGCCGAAGTCCGCTGGGCCTCGTGCAACATCTTCTCGACCCAGGACCACGCCGCCGCCGCGATCGCGCAGGGCGGCACGCCCGTGTTCGCGTTCAAGGGCGAATCGCTCGACGAATACTGGGAGTTCTCGCACCGCATCTTCGAATGGCCGAACGGCGAGTTCGCCAACATGATCCTCGACGACGGCGGCGACGCAACCCTGCTGCTGATCCTCGGCTCGAAGGCTGAAAAGGACCGCTCGGTCATCGCCAAGCCGACCAACGAAGAGGAAGTTGCGCTCTACAAGTCGATCGCCGCGCACCTCGAGATCGATCCGCAGTGGTACTCGAAGCGCCTCTCGCACATCAAGGGCGTGACCGAAGAAACCACGACCGGCGTGCACCGCCTGTACCAGATGGAGAAGGAAGGCCGTCTGCCGTTCCCGGCGATCAACGTGAACGACTCGGTCACCAAGTCGAAGTTCGACAACCTGTATGGCTGCCGCGAGTCGCTCGTGGACGGCATCAAGCGCGCGACCGACGTGATGATCGCGGGCAAGATCGCGGTCGTGGCCGGCTACGGCGACGTGGGCAAGGGCTGCGCGCAATCGCTGCGCGGCCTCGGCGCGACCGTGTGGGTCACCGAAATCGATCCGATCTGCGCGCTGCAGGCGGCGATGGAAGGCTACCGCGTCGTGACGATGGAATACGCCGCCGACAAGGCCGACATCTTCGTGACGGCAACGGGCAACTATCACGTGCTGAACCACGATCACCTGAAGGCGATGCGCCACAACGCGATCGTCTGCAACATCGGCCACTTCGACTCGGAAATCGACGTTGCGTCGACGCGCCAGTACCAGTGGGACAACATCAAGCCGCAGGTCGATCACATCATCTTCCCGGACGGCAAGCGCATCATCCTGCTGGCCGAAGGCCGCCTCGTGAACCTCGGCTGCGCCACGGGCCACCCGTCGTTCGTGATGTCGAACTCGTTCACGAACCAGACGCTCGCGCAGATCGAACTGTTCACGCAAGGCGCGAAGTACGAGAACAAGGTGTACGTGCTGCCGAAGCACCTCGACGAGAAGGTCGCGCGCCTGCACCTCGCGCGCATCGGCGCGAACCTGACCGTGCTGTCCGACGACCAGGCTTCGTATATCGGCGTCGACAAGAACGGTCCGTTCAAGCCGAACCACTACCGTTACTAATCGAAACAACGCGACACAACGCGGCCCTCATTTTTAAGCCGCGTTTAAGCGACCCGCCCGATGCTGTGATCACGCCCGTGCGCCGCGCCTTTCGTGGCCGCGCACGGGCGGCACACACCACAACGACGCAAAAGGAGTTTCCATGACCGTGCTGCTGACCTGGCTGATCAATGCGCTCGCGCTCCTGATCATCACCTGGCTCGTTCCGTCGATCCACGTGCGCAGCTTCGGCACCGCGCTGATCGTCGCGCTCGTGCTCGGCCTCATCAACGCTGTCCTGCGTCCGGTGCTCATCCTGCTCACGCTGCCCGTGACCATCCTCACGCTCGGCCTGTTCATCCTCGTGGTGAACGCGTTGTGCTTCTGGCTGGCGGCGTCGCTGCTCAAGGGCTTCGAGGTGTCGGGCTTCTGGTCGGCGTTCTTCGGCTCGATTCTCTACAGCATCGTCTCCTGGCTGCTCTCGGCGCTGATCTTCGGCAACCGCAGCCTCGGCTGACGACAGTGCTGGCCGTAGCGCCAAGCCTCGGCCGGCTCATTACGAAAGCGATCATGAAACCGATCGAACTCTCATTCGAATTCTTCCCGCCGAAGACCCCGGACGGCGTCGAGAAGCTGCGTGCCACGCGCGCGCAGCTGCTCACGCTCAAGCCGCGCTTCGTCTCGGTGACCTTCGGCGCGGGCGGCTCGACGCAGCAAGGCACGCTCGACACCATCGTCGACATCGCCAAGGAGGGCGTCGACGCGGCGCCGCACCTCTCGTGCATCGGCTCGACCAAGGAAAGCCTGCGCGAGATCCTGCATCAGTACCGCTCGCATGGCATCCGCCATATCGTGGCGCTGCGCGGCGACCTGCCTTCGGGCATGGGCGAAATGGGCGAGCTGCGCTATGCGTCGGAGCTCGTCGCGTTCATCCGCGAGGAAACCGGCGACGCGTTCCATATCGAAGTGGCCGCCTATCCCGAGTACCACCCGCAGGCGCGCTCGCCGCGCCACGACCTCGAAGCGTTCGCGAAGAAGGTGAAGGCCGGTGCGAATTCGGCCATCACGCAGTACTTCTTCAACGGCGACGCGTACTTCCGCTTCGTCGAGGACGCGAGGAAGCTCGGCGTGGACGTGCCCATCGTGCCCGGCATCATGCCGATCACGAACTACACGCAGTTGATGCGCTTTTCGGAGATGTGCGGCGCGGAAGTGCCGCGCTGGGTCGCAAAGCGCCTGGAAAGCTTCGGCGACGACCGCGAGTCGATCCGCGCATTCGGCCTCGACGTGGTGACGGACCTGTGCCGCCGCCTCATCGAGAACGGCGCGCCGGGCCTGCACTTCTACACGCTCAACGCGGCGGGCGCGACCAAGACGATTTGCGAGCGGCTCGATTTGTGAGCAACTGAGCAACGCTTGAGTCCCGGGCCAGCCGCCACACGCGCGGCGCCATGCAAACCGCGCGGCATCCTTCACCGGGTGCCGCGCGGTTTTTATTTGTGCGGGATTTGCGGTTCGGGCTCGTGATCCACGTCAAGAAACGCAGACGCGACGCTGCCGATAATCGAAGGTTTTTATCCGCGTAGTCGCGCAACGGCGTTCATCGTGCGTGGCAAGCCCTGACGCATGACGACTTCCGCTCCCGAAATCACGCCGCAAGCCGGCACCTTCGCCGACGCCGTCGCCGCATGGCGCGCCGGCGCGTCAGACGAGGCGCGCACGCGCTGTGCACGGCTCATCGCGGCCAATGCACAGGATGCCGATGCATGGCATCTGGCCGGCATCCTCGAAACGGCGCGCGACCGGCGCGCCGCGCGCCCGCTGATCGAGCGCGCGCTCGCGCTGCGCGAAGACCCCAACTTCCTCGTGAGCCTCAGCCTCACCTATGACCCGGCCAGCGAAGCGCAGGGCGCGTTCGCGGCACTCGAACGCGCGCTCGCCATCCGTGCGGATTTTCCGATCGCGCTGAACAATCTCGCGAACCTGTACTCCGGGCAAGGCGACTTCCCGCGCGCGCTGGCGGCGTTCGAGCGCGCGCTCGCGCTCACGCCCGACTACGCCGGCGCGCACTACAACTACGGCAGTGCGCTGTTCGCGAGCGGCGACGTGGCGCGCGCGGAGGCGCCGCTGCGCCGCGCCGTGGCGCTCGACGCGGGCTATGTGAACGCCTGGAACAATCTCGCGAACGTCCTGATTGCGTTGCAGCGCACGGATGAGGCCATGGCCGCGCTCGTCCATGCGCGCACCCTCACGCCCGAGTCCGCCGACGTGCTCACGAATCTCGGCTGCCTGCTGCGCGCGCGCGGCCGCCACGCCGAGGCGCAAGCGGCACTGGAGCGTGCGCTCGTGCTCGCGCCGCACAACGCGTCGGCGTGGAATAACCTGGGCAACGTGCTGGTCGACCTCTCACGCACCGACGCGGCGCGCGCCGCGTTCACGCGCGCCCTCGAACTGAAGCCGCGCTTCGCCAGCGCCTGGAGCAATCTGGGCAACGCGCACAAGCACGCGGGCGACATCGAGTCCGCGCTCGCGTGCTACCGCGAAGCGCTCGCCTGCGAGCCCGGCAGTATCGGCGCTCATAGCAACTACGTCTACGCGCTGATGTTCGCGACCGACGATGGCCACGCCATCCGCGCCGCCGCCGGGCAGCTTTCCGCACAACACGAAGCGGCCCTGCTCGCGCAGCCCGTGGCGCACGCGACGGTGCCCGATGCGGCGCGGCGCTTGCGCATCGGCTATGTCTCGCCGGACTTTCGCACGCATTGCCAGATGCTGTTCACGACGCCGCTGTTCCAGCATCACGACCATGCCGCGTTCGAGATCGTCTGCTATTCGAGCGTGGCGACTCCGGACGAGGTGACGGCGCGCCTCGCCGCTCATGCCGACCTCTGGCGCGACGTGCGCGAATTCGACGATGCGCGGCTCGCCCAGCAGATCCACGCGGACCGCATCGACATTCTCGTGGACCTGACCATGCACATGGACGGCGCGCGGCGCCTCATGTTCGCGCGGCGGCCCGCGCCGGTGCAGGTGGCGTGGCTGGCTTACCCGGGCACGACGGGCAGCGCGGCGATCGGCTGGCGGCTCACCGATCCGTGGCTCGACCCCGTTGGTGCGCCGGGCGTGGACGATCAGTACACCGAGCGGTCGCTGCGCCTGCCCGATGCCTTCTGGTGCTACGACGCGCTCGCGCCCGGCATCGAGGTCAACGGGCTGCCGGCGCTGGCCGCGGGACACGACGGCCCCCTCACGTTCGGCTGCCTGAACAACCCCTGCAAGCTCACCGACGCCACGCTCGCGCTCTGGGCGGGCGTGTTCGCGGCGCTGCCCACGGCGCGGCTCGTGCTGATGGCGCCGCCCGGCGCCGCGCGCGAGCGGCTCGTAGCGCGCCTGGGTACGCATGGCGTCGATACGGCGCGCGTGCGCTTCGTGGGCTTTCAGGTACGCGAGGACTATCTGCGCACCTGGGCGCAAATCGACATCGCGCTCGACACGTTTCCCTACAACGGCCATACCACGAGCCTCGATGCGTTCTGGATGGGCGTGCCGGTGCCCACGCGCGTGGGCCGCTCGGCGGCCAGCCGCGCCGGCCTCTCGCTGCTCGCCAACCTGGGGCTGCCGGAGCTGGCCGCGCACACCGATGCCGCGTACGTCGAGACCGTGGTGTCGCTCGCGCGCGATCCGGCACGCCTCGCCGCGCTGCGCGCGGGCCTGCGCGCGCATGGCGGCCTCGCCGCTGATGGACGGCGCACGTTTTGCGCGCAATATGGAAGCGGCTTACCGGCTCATGTGGCGTGACTGGTGCGAGCGCGCGCGGCCGGTGAACGGCTGAAATCGCCCTCGAGGGACGGCGGAGAGCGGCCAAGTGCCCCAGGCTGGCTCCGCGAAGCCGCCAGGCGGGTGCCGGTTGCCCGCGAAACTGCAAACGGAATAACGGCGCGGTAAGGTCCACAGGCGGTGAGCGCCCGCTACGGCCGGCGCGCCGTTTGCGCATCGGCACGCCATGAAATGCGCGAAACGCGACAGAAGAACGACGAAAAAGCAGCAAAAACGCAATCGGCGTACGTTCTGACAGCAGACCAGAGGCGATCCGGGCAATTCCGCGCGAATCGGCTCGGAAAGCCGCTCGCAGCGAGGCTGTCAACCAGGCATTTCCTGCTCGCAAAGGTCATTTTGGCCGGCTTGTGAGCGCGGGGAGTGCTCTTGTAAGATCGCGCTACGCCGGCTCACGAGGTCGGCACCGAACT
>NZ_BAYD01000092.1 GCF_000685075.1 Paraburkholderia oxyphila NBRC 105797 | reverse complement strand
CAGCCAATGCGTCGCCCCAGCAGGGCGTGCAGATGGCCGCGAAGCAGTTCGACGTCGTGTTCACGCAGATGATGCTCAAGAGCATGCGCGAGGCGACCCCCGACGACGGTCCGCTCGATTCGAAAGACGGCGCGCAGTTCACCTCGATGATGGATCAGCAGCTCGCGCAGCAGATGTCGAACAAGGGCATCGGCGTGGCCAATGCGATGATCAAGCAGCTCATGCGCAGCATGGGCGGCGACGCCAGTGGCGCCAGTGGCGCCGATGGCCCGGGCGGCATTGCCGGCGCCATGTCAGGCATGGCCGGCTCGGGCGGCAGCGGCAACGAAGGCAACATGGCGATGCTGAGCGCGCTGGGCCGCGCCTACGGCAACGCCAGCGCGAACGGCGCGCTCGGCAAGGGAGAAGGCTGGGACGCCAACAGCGCCCTCACGCCGCCCGTGCGCGGCAACGGCGACGAAAAAGTGGACGCCTTCGTGAACAAGCTCGCGGGCGGCGCGCAGCAGGCAAGCGCGGCCACCGGCATTCCGGCGCGCTTCATCGTCGGGCAGGCGGCGCTGGAGTCGGGCTGGGGCAAGCGCGAGATCATGAAGGCGGACGGCTCGACGAGCCACAACGTGTTCGGCATCAAGGCCACGAAGGACTGGACGGGCAAGACCGTCTCGACCATGACGACCGAATACGTGAACGGCACGCCGCACCGCGTGGTGGAGAAGTTCCGCGCCTACGACTCGTACGACGACGCCATGACCGACTACGCGAACCTGCTCAAGAGCAACCCGCGCTACGCCTCGGTCATCAACAACTCGCACAGCGTGGAGGGCTTCGCGCACGCCATGCAGCGCGCGGGCTACGCGACCGACCCGCAATACGCGAAAAAGCTCATGACGATCATGCAGCAAATGGCCTGATGGCCCGTTCGCGCCGTGATCGCCGAACGCAAACGTTGCTTCGCCGACGTTATGCGCAGCTTGCGCGAACTTGCGGCACCTCCGTGCGCCAAGGCACGGAAAATTTGCACGAAACCCCTAAATTTCTCTCAGCGCTTGCCGCTAATGCAGGCAAGAAGCAAAAGAATCAGGGGCGGCCTGGACCGCCCGGACGGCGCGCGGGGGCCCAGGCCGTGGCGCGCCGGCATGTCCACGAAATTCCGGCACGCCGATGAATACCGTTCATTCGAATCAACAGGAAGCCTCCGAGGGCGAAGTTCCCGACTATGGCCGGCGCAACCCGCTAGAAGTCGGGGTGCAGTTGCGCAACCTCGCCAGTCGCGGCGATTTCCTGACCCTGCAATACGGCGGTGGCCAACTGGTCACGCGCATTCTCGAGGTGAACACGCGCGAGCGCACCTTCGTGTTCGACTGGGGCGCCTTGCCCGAGCAGAACCGCGACGTGCTCGCGAGTGCCAAATGCCAGTTCCATGCCTCGCCCGACGGCGTGCGCGTGGAGTTCACCACGGCCGCGCCGCGCGAGACCGAATTCGAAGGCCGGCCCGCATTCGAAGCCGGGTTCCCCGAGGTGCTCTACTACGTGCAGCGCCGCGAGTATTTCCGCGTCGATACACCCGTGCTGGAGCCGTGCCTGTGCCGTGGCGCGCTGCCGGCGGACGGCCAGCGCTTCCAGTTCGAGGTGCACGATCTCTCGCTCGGCGGCATCGGCCTGCGCACGACGGACGATCGCGCGGCGACCTTCGAGATGGGCCTGAAGCTCTCTGGCGTCGAACTCGACCTGCGCGCGCATGGCGTGCTGCGCGTGGATCTGGCGCTCGCGGTGCTGCGCTTCATCGACCTGCCCAACGGCGAGCGGCGCTATCACCTGGGCTTCAGATTCGTGGCGCTGCCCGGCGCCGCGGAGAACAGCCTGCAGCGCTACATCACGCAGCTCGAAATGAAGCGGCGCGCGTTCCAGCGCGCCTGAGTTCCGCTGCACGGGCCGCCGGGCCGCGCTCGGCGCCCCCGGGATGCGTCACGCATCGCTTGCGAGGCGCGCGCCGTCACGCCTCGCACGCCAAACGTTTTCTTCGCGACTTTCCCCCCATTTTCCTGGATGCAGGCGCTCAATTTTTGCGCTCCGCTGCCGTTATTACGTTGGTTCACCCACGCGGCCGTTCGACCGAGGTGTCGGAAAGGCCGTCCATGAGGATCACGCATGTCCAACATCTTCTCGATCGGCCTCTCCGGGTTGCAGGCGGCCCAGATCGGAATTGCCACCGCCGGCGAGAACATCAGCAATTCGTCGACCACGGGCTACAACGTGGAAAGCGCGGTGTTCAACGAAGCGAGCGGCCAGTACACGGCCTCGGGCTACATCGGCGGGGGCGTCAACACGGCCACGGTGCAGCGTGCCTACAGCCAATACCTCACGACCGCATTGAATAACGCGCAGTCGAGCAACAGCGCGCTCACCGCGTCGTACACGCTCGCCACGCAGCTCTCGAACCTCGTGGGCAGCCCGACGTCGGGCATCGCCTCGTCGATCTCGTCGTATTTCTCGGGCCTGCAGAACGTGTCGAATTCGCCGTCGAATACCGCCACGCGCCAGACCGCGATCTCCGACGGGCAAACCCTCGCCGACCAGATCAACGCCGCCGGCCAGCAGTACGACTCGATGCGCCAGAGCGTGAACACGCAGCTCTCGAACGCGGTCACGCAGATCAACAGCTACGCGCAGCAGATCGCGCAGCTCAACACGCAGATTGCCACGGCGAGCGCCGGGGGCCAGCAGCCGAACCAGCTGCTCGACCAGCGCGACCAGGCGGTCTCGAACCTATCGCAGCTCGTGGGCGTGCAGGTCGTGCAGAACAGCAGCGGCTACAGCGTCTTCCTCGGCAACGGTCAGCCGCTCGTGGTGAGCGGGCAGAACTACAACCTCACCACGCAGCCGTCGAGCTCGAACCCCTCGGAGCTCACCGTCGCCTGGCAGGGCCTGCCCGGCTCGAGCGCAACGGCGCAGCCGCTTTCGAGCGCGGCGCTGCAGGGCGGCACCGTGGGCGGCCTCATCTCGTTCGTGCAGGGCACGCTCGACCCTGCCGAGGCGCAACTGGGCGCGATCGCCACGAGCTTCGCCGCACAGGTGAACCAGCAGAACGCACTCGGCCTGACGCTTGGCGGCGCGGCGGGCAGCCAGCTCTTTACGGTGGGCTCGCCGGTTGTCACGGCCAATCTGAACAACAACCCCAGCAGCACCGCCACGGTCTCGGCACAGCTCACGTCTGCCGGCGCGCTCAGCCCGTCCACTGACAACTACACGCTCTCGTATTCGAACGCCTCGGGAACCAACACCTGGACGCTCACCGATACGACGACCAATCAGGTCGTGGGGACGACCAACACCCAGCCGAGCGCAAGCGAGCCGTTCGTCGTATCGGCCGCGGGTCTGTCGATCACCTCGACGGGCACGATGAACAACGGCGACTCGTTCGCGATCCAGCCGACCGCGGGCGCACTCGACAACTTCGCCCTCGCGACGACCGACCCGTCGGCGATTGCGGCCGCCTCGCCGGTGCTCGTCTCGGCGGCCAGCACGAACACGGGCACGGCCACCGTCACGCAAGGTACGGTCAGCGCGGGCTACGCCGTGTCCTCATCGGGACTGACGCTGAGCTATACGGCGGCGACGACGGGGAGCGGCGGCACACTCTCGGGCTTCCCGCCGAACTCGACGGTGAGCGTCACGATACCGGGCTCGAGCACGCCCACGACCTACACCATCGCCTCGGACGGCAGCACGACGGTCCCCTACGACCCGAGTACGGGCGCGACCATCGCCATCAGCGGCGACACCAGCGGCACGGCCAACAACGTGAGCTTCACGATGACGGGCACACCCGCGAGCGGCGACACCTTCACCATCGCGCAGAACACGGGCGCCTCGCAGGACGGCCGCAATGCGCTCGCGCTCGCGAACCTCACCTCGGGCACGGCCTTCACGAATTCGCAGACGCTCACGAACGCGTACTCGAACTATGTGAACACGATCGGCAACACGGCGAGCCAGCTGCAAGCGTCGAGCACCTCGCAGCAGTCGCTCGTCACGCAGCTCACCTCGCAGCAGCAGTCGGTGCAGGGCGTGAACCTCGACGAAGAAGCGGCCAACCTGCTGCAGTACCAGCAGCTCTACCAGGCCAACAGTAAGGTGATCCAGACGGCGGAGTCGATGTTCCAGACCCTGATCGGCATATTCCAGTGAGGCGCTGACCCATGCGTATCGCGACTTCCCAGCTTTATTCGTCCAGCCTGGCCACGATGGAGAACCAGCAGGCTCAGCTTCTCCAGGTGGAGCAGCAGGTCTCGTCGGGCGTCTCCCTCTCGAATCCCGCCGACAATCCGCTCGGCGCCGCCCAGGCCGTGCAGCTCTCGGCTACGAGTGCGACGCTCACGCAGTACCAGTCGAACCAGAGCACGGCACTTTCGTCGCTGCAGCTCGAAGACTCGACGCTTTCGAGCGTGACGAGCACATTGCAGGCCATCAACCAGCAGATCCAGTCGGCGGTCAACGGCTCGCTGAGCGACTCCGACCGCCAGGCGCTCGCCCAGCAGTTGCAGGGCGAACGCAGCCAGCTGCTCACGCTCGCCAATACCACCGACGGCCAGGGCAACTATCTCTTTTCGGGTTTCCAGAGCACCTCGCAGGTCTTCACCAATCTGCCGGGCGGCGGCGTGCAGTACAACGGCGACTCGGGGCAGCGCCTCGTTCAGGTGGCCGGCTCGCGCCAGATCCAGGTGGGCGACACGGGTTCGTCCGTGTTTATGAGCGTCTCGCCGGTGGGCTCGTCCCCGGTGAGCGCGGGCAGCTCGTCCAACACCGGCACGGGCACGATCGGCGCCGTAACGGTGACCGATGCCACGCAGGCCACGAACAGCCACCCGCTCTCGATCCAGTTCGCCACCGACGCCACGACCGGCGCGCTCACGTACTCGGTGAAGGACGACTCGACCAATCCGCCTACCACGCTCTCGTCGGATCAGCCTTATACGGATGGCTCGCCGATCGATCTCGGCGCTAGCGGCCAGGTTGGCATGACCGTGGCAATCTCGGGCACGCCCGCAGCGGGCGATACATTTTCCGTGACACCCGCCACGGCGCAGCAGAACAGCAGCGTGTTCTCGACCATCGATAACGTGATTGCCGCGCTGCAACAGCCGGTGAACGGCAGCCAGTCGGCGACCGCGAATCTGACGAACGCGCTGACGACTGGGCTCACGGCACTCGGTAACTCGATCTCCAACGTGATCACGGTGCAGGCTTCGGTGGGGGGGCGCGAGCAGGAACTCCAGGCGTTGCAGACCGTTACGTCGAACAATTCGCTACAGGTCACCACGAGCCTTTCGACGCTCACGAGCACCGATATGACCGCGGCGATCACGCAGTACACGCAGATCTCGAATGCGCTGTCGGCTTCGCAGAAGAGTTTTGCGGCTACGCAGAATCTTTCGCTGTTTCAGTACATCAATCCCTGATCGTTCCGGGGGCGTTCTCCCACAAAAAGCGGCGGTGCGCTTACAGCGCACCGCCGCTTTTTTTATCCACGCGCCGCTTCCGCGCCCCTTGCCCAACTCCAGTGAGCACGCGTTTTTAAGAATCATCTTACGTTCTGCTTTCCTCGCCGCCAATAAGATCCTCAGGCTGCTTACGTTTGCTTACAGCGCATACATTTTGCTTTCGCAAGCAGTCCGAAGAGCTCCCGCGTGAGGAACGACCAAAACGTCCCGCCGGGTAACGAAAAGAACTCGATACAAGGCCAGGAAATGAACTACAACAAATCCACCCGCCACAAACGCTCCCAATCGACACGGCAGCAGGCGTTCCGGCTCGCGGTCATGCCGGCCATGCTGGGCGCGGCGCTGGGCTACGCGAACGGCGCATGGGCGGTGCAGGGCGGGGTTGTCGCGGCGGGCAGCGGGACCATCAATACCTCGGGCAACAATACGACGATCACCCAGGCCACCGACAGGATGGTCGTCAACTGGACCAACTTCGACATCGCCAAAAACCAGGCGGTGGCGATCAAGCAGCCCAGCGCGACTTCGGCGGTGCTCAACCGCGTGGCCACGGCGGCGCCAACACAAATTGACGGTACGCTGACGGCGAGCGGCCGCGTCTTCGTGGTCAACCCCGCGGGCGTGATGTTTGGCAAGACGTCGACGGTGAACGTGGGGAGTCTCGTCGCGTCCACGCTCAATGTCGACGACAAGCAATTCATGGACGGTGGCGACGCACGGGGCGTCATGAACCTGTCCGCGAACGGCGGTAGTGGCGTCGTGTCGAACGACGGCCAGCTGAACGCAACCGAAGCCGTCGTGCTGCTCGGCGCAAAAGCCACCAACCAGGGCACGATTCGCGCCAGGGACGTCACGCTCGGCGCGGCCGACGGCGTGGCGATGCAGATGAGCAACTCCGGATTCAAGGTCATGCTCGGGCGCGAGGCGCAGAACGCGCTCGCGGCCAATGGCGGCGTGATTTCCGCGAAGGGCGGCGACGTCCAGCTCAACGCCGCGGCAACGGGCGCGATGCTCGCAACGGTGGTTCAGAACACGGGCACGATCGAAGCGACGCGCGCGAGCTCCGGCGAGGGCGGCTCGGTGATCCTCGGTTCGCAACTCGACGGCAACGTCAGCGCCGGTGGCCAGATTACCGCCGGGCGCGACATCACGATCGGCTCCACGCCGGTGAGCTACCCCCCGTTCCTCTCTCCGTTTGACGCCAACACGGCGCCGACAGGTGGCGAATACGCGAGCGCTGGCCACAATGTCGTTATCGAGAACGGCGCGAACCTGAACGCATCGCAAGGCGCGGTCACGATCGGGACCGCCGGCGGCAATGTCGTGTCGAACGGCCGTATCAACAGCGGCGGCGACGTCAAGATCGGCGCGGGCGGTGTTGGATCCCTCGCGGTCAACGGCGCGGTCAGTGGCGGCAGCGTGTCGATGCAAGGCACGGGTGTCGATATCAACGGGGCGATTACCGCCTCGACGGGCGACGTCTCCGTCAAGGCCGATGCCGCGGGCCTGGGCAATCTGAACCAGAACGCGAACCTGACCGCGTCCAAGGGCTCGGTCCTGCTCACGGGCACCAACGTCCTGCAGAAGAGCGGCGTCACCACCAATGCGGGGGACGGCATATCGATTGGTGCGGGCGGCACGATCCAGGCAGCCAGGCTGATCGGCGGCGGCGACGTCCAGCTTGGCGCGGTGACCGGCCCCCTCGTGGTCAACAGCGCGATCAACGGGCGCAGCGTGTCGATGCAGGGCACGGGTGTCGAAACCAACGCATCGATCACCGCTTCGACGGGCGACGTGTCCATCAAGGCCAATGCCCTGGGCACGGGCGATCTGAAGCAGAACGCGGATATCACGGCGTCCAAGGGCTCGGTCCTGGTCACGGGCACCAACGTCGTGCAGAAAGCCGGCGTCAGCACCACGGCCGGCAACGGCATTTCGATTGGCGCAGCGGGCACGCTGCAGGCAGCCAGGCTGAACGC
>NZ_BAYD01000093.1 GCF_000685075.1 Paraburkholderia oxyphila NBRC 105797 | reverse complement strand
CCCCCGGCATCCCCGGACAGGATCGCGTCGGCGAGCGCGGCCTTCCGTTCCTGCATGGCGACGATTTTTTCTTCCACGCTGCCGGCCGTGATCAGCTTGTAGACGAACACGGGCTTGTCCTGTCCACGACGGTGTGCGCGGTCGGTGGCCTGGTTCTCGACGGCCGGATTCCACCACGGATCGTAGTGAATCACGGTGTCGGCCGCGGTCAGGTTCAGGCCAACGCCGCCCGCCTTGAGGCTGATCAGGAAAAGCCGGACTTCGCCTTGCTGGAAGCGCGTGACCGGGGTGACGCGATCTGTGGTGTCGCCCGTCAGCATCACGTAGGGAATTCCGGCCTCGTTGAGCGCGGTGGTGATCAGATCCAGCATGCCGGTGAACTGCGAAAACAGCAGGATGCGCCGGCCTTCCTCGATCAGCTCGGGCAACATCCCGAGCAGCAGTTCCAGTTTGGCCGATTCGCGGATCTGGCCTGCCTGGCTGAGCTTGACGAGCCGCGGGTCGCAGCAGACCTGGCGCAGCTTCAGGAGTGCCTCCAGCACGATGATATGGCTCCGGGCGAGGCCCTTTGCGGTGACGGCCGCGCGGACCTTTTCCTGCATCGCGGCGCGCACGGTTTCATAGAGGTCGCGCTGCGCGCCGCCGAGTTCGACGGTGCGCAGGATCGTGGTCTTGGGTGGCAGTTCTCCGGGCTTCCGCGATACGATCCGGCAATCACATAGGCCAGCGCATGCGTGGATCGGGTGTCCGCGGGCTTTTTGCCACTGGCGGGCGTCGCGCAGTGGCTGGCCCGGAAGCCTTCGAGCCAGCTCAGCAGCTCGGGGCTCACGCCGGTGGCGGCCTGCTTCGGCAGATGCGCAAGACCGGCGATCAGCAGCGCCGCCACATGCTTGCAGCCAACTTCGACCGGACAGGTGCATTCCCCTTCAACCCACATGTCTTCGCCGACATCGTGGAAATAGACACGCACGTCATACGGCCGGCTGCGTGTGCCCTGCACCAGACCCCCGAGGGTATCGTCGGCAATCCAGCGCAGTTCCGAGACGGCATTCGCGTAGTCCCGCGCCTTGGACACGGTGTACGGATCCAGCCATGCCGTGATTTGCTTGCGATCGTAGAAGACAGACATCGGCCGAAGGAGTCAGGTTGGCAACGCAGGCCGCATTTTACGCGCAGCGCTCGCCGGGCAGCGCTGCCCGGCGCCCGGAGCGTCGAACGTCCGGATCAGGACAGCCCCTGCTGCCGCACATCGCAAAGCGGCGGTAGCGAGCCCTTCGTGCCCAGGGTACCGCGGCGCCAAACGAGACGCCTCACCTGAGCAACCCGCGCAGCGTGCGCGCTGGTGCCCGGCCGCATGGCCCACGGGCATTCAGGAGACCGGCCAGAGGGCTTCGATGGCTCGAATCCCGCGATTCGTTCTCAAGGCGCCGCAGCCGGAGCATTTCATATTTTCGTTACCGCCCGGCGCTAAGCTCAGCCTGCGCAAGTGAGACATGTACTTCGTCCGTCATCACGTGATCCGTGGTGGTTGCAATCAGCTCAAAAGCTGTATAAATTTACAGTGTTTTTTATACAGTATGATCGGGAGGCGGCAATGGAGCATCTGGTCAGGGTCTACAACGAAAAAGACCGGCAAACGCTCGAATGGCTGCGCCGGCACGTTGGCGACGCAGCGCTTGCCGCCGCCATCGAACGATGTGCGGGGTCAGCCAAACCGTACCTTTCCGCTGTCTGCAGACAACTGGGCGTCAAAACTCCCGAATTTCAATTGTCGCGGCGGGAGAGCACGAGTCCGGTGGCAGAGCAATGCCTGGCGACCATCCGGGCCATTCTCGCCGCGCGCACGGCGTTGACCCTCGCACGCCCGGTCGTTTCAAGCTAGCAACACCTCCGGTTAGACGGGCGGGATCGCAGTATCCATCTGTCGGAAGCGCCGTCCTTTCTGTCGATGGCTCACCAACGGCGAAAAAGGTCATCGCTGGCGTTCGGGCGGGCGCCTTTTCATCGAAGTGCCTGTTGCATGTTGCCGGTTGCGCCGGCTTCGTATCGATTTCGGATGCCGTGCCGGACGAAAACTCTCACTCCTGCAGAAGCGACGCACTTGAATCGCTTGAGCGCCCTGTGGAGATGGAGCACGGACTCGGGCCGGGACGCGCATCGCGCGGCAATGCTATTGAACCGGCGGAGGCCCCCATTGTGTCAACAGATGATTAGTATGCCTATCAAAAAAATTGAACATTGGTATTATGTAAATTCAAAACTGCCAGGACGAAGGCCCCTCAGTCGTGGAGATATTCAGACCGTCGGCAAGTTGTGAACACGAGAGCAACGGCAGTGCGCCTGCATGCGGCGCACTGCCGTTGCTGGTTTAGCGCGCGGACGCCTTCGCAACCCCCGCATTCGCCGATGCCACTGCCGTCATGTTGATGATGCGTCGCACCGTCGCCGCCGGCGTGAGGATGTGCACGTGCTTCGACGCGCCCAGCAGGAACGGGCCCACCGTCACGCCTTCGCCACCCACCACCTTCAACAGGTTGTATGCGATGTTCGCCGCTTCCACGTTCGGCATGATCGGCAGGTTCGCTTCGCCCGTGAGCGTCGTGCCCGGGAACGACTGCTTGCGGATCAGCTCCGAGAGCGCCGCGTCGCCGTGCATTTCGCCGTCCACTTCGAGCTGCGGCGCGCGTTGCGCGATCAGCTGGCGCGCGGCCTGCATGCGCTGCGAGGTCGACGAGCGCACGCTGCCGAAGTTCGAGCTCGAGAGCAGCGCGACCTTCGGCGCGATGCCGAACTTTTCGATTTCGCGCGCGGCGAGGATCGTCATGTCGGCGAGCTGCTCGGCGCTCGGCACTTCGTTCACGTAGGTATCGCTGATGAACAGATTGCGGCCCGGCAGCATCAGCAGGTTCATCGCCGCGTAGTTGTCGGCGTCGGCGGCCTTGCCCAGCACCTGCTCGATGTACTTGAGGTGATAGTCGAAGCTGTTCACGAGACCGCAGATCATGCCGTCCGCGTCGCCCAGATGCACGAGGATCGCGCCGATCAGCGTGTTGAACTTGCGCATCGAAGCCTTGGCGACCTCGGGCGTGATGCCCTGGCGCGCGCCGAGTTCGTGGTACGCCTGCCAGCTCTTCTGGAAGCGCGGATCGTCTTCCGGATCGACGATCTCGAAGTCGGTGCCCGGACGCGGCTTCGAGCCCATCTTCTTCAGGCGCATTTCCACGACCGACGGGCGACCCACGATGATCGGCTTCGCGATCTTCTCGTTCAGCACGAACTGCGCGGCGCGCAGCACGCGCTCGTCCTCGCCCTCGGCGAACACGATGCGCGCGTTGTTGGCCTTCGCCGCCGCGAACACCGGGCGCATCACCATGCCGGTACGGTAGACGGTCGCGCCAAGCTGCTCGCGGTAAGCGTCCATGTCCTGGATCGGACGCGTGGCGACGCCCGAATCCATCGCGGCCTGGGCAACGGCCGGCGCGATCTTGATGATCAGGCGCGGATCGAAGGGCTTCGGAATCAGGTAATCGGGGCCGAATTCGAGCGTGTGGCCTTCATAGGCCTTCGCCACTTCGTCGCCCTGGTCGGTTTCTTCGGCGAGCTCCGCGATCGCGCGCACGCACGCGAGCTTCATCTCTTCCGTGATGGTGGTCGCGCCCACGTCGAGCGCGCCGCGGAAGATGAACGGGAAGCACAGCACGTTGTTGACCTGGTTCGGATAGTCCGAACGGCCCGTGGCGATGATCGCGTCCGGGCGCACCTTCTTCGCCTCTTCCGGGCGGATTTCCGGCTCCGGGTTCGCGAGTGCGAGGATCAGCGGCTTGTCGCCCATTTCCTTGACCATCTCGGGCTTGAGCACACCCGCGCTCGAGCAGCCGAGGAACACGTCGGCGGCCGTGATGGCGTCGCCGAGCGTGCGCGCGTCGGTGTTGGCGGCGTAGCGCTGCTTCGACGGATCGAGATTGCCGCGGCCTTCGTAGATCACGCCCTTCGAGTCGGAGACGAGGATGTTCTCTTTCTTCAGGCCCAGCTTCACGAGCAGGTCCAGGCACGCGATGGCCGCCGCGCCCGCGCCCGAGCACACGAGCTTCACGCTGCCGAGTTCCTTGCCCACGACCTTCAGGCCGTTGAGGATGGCCGCCGAGGCGATGATGGCCGTGCCGTGCTGGTCGTCGTGGAAGACGGGGAATCTTCATGCGCTCGCGCAGCTTCTGCTCGATGTAGAAGCACTCGGGCGCCTTGATGTCCTCGAGGTTGATGCCGCCGAGCGTGGGCTCGAGCATGGCGATCGCTTCGACGAGCTTGTCCGGATCGTGCTCGTCGAGCTCGATATCGAACACGTCGATGCCGGCGAACTTCTTGAACAGGCAGCCCTTGCCTTCCATCACGGGCTTGGCCGCGAGCGGGCCGATGTTGCCGAGGCCGAGCACGGCCGGTGCCGTTGGTCACGACGCCGACCAGATTGCCGCGCGAGGTGTACTTCTGCGCATCGAGCGGTCGGCGTGGATCGCCTCACAGGCCGCGGCCACGCCCGGCGAGTACGCGAGCGACAGATCGAGCTGGTTGGAGAGCGGCTTGGTGGGCGTGACCGATATCTTGCCGGGCTTCGGATTCTGGTGATACGCGAGCGCGCTGCGCTTCAGTTGTTCGTCCACGGGTGCCTCTGCAATCTTGATTAGTTATCCTGCCATATGGCAGCGGACGCCAGGATGAATCCGGGTTCGTCACGGATTAGCGTGAACGGCATTCAAATCAGCGTGGCGTTCGTCACCCTCGTCATACCGCCCAGCCGATCCGCTATCGCGCCGAGTGCAGTGGGACGAGTTGAGAACCGTTCGCATTGAACCGAGGGAGGCTAGCCACATGATTACCCGTGCCTTTGTACGTCATGCCGGCCCGTACCGATGCGGGATCGAGCGTCAGCACCGACGGCCCGACGCCACGTCTCCTGCAGAGATGGATGCGGGATCCTGGAGTATCAGGCGGCGCACCCCGAGATACATCCTTATGGCCGGCGAGTGCGAATCAAGCGAACATCACTACTGCTTCATTCAATGGGTTCATATGGCAAACCAACGTAGTTTTCCGCGATCGTCTTGAGCACGGCGTTGGAAGTCATATAGTAGTCGTAGTCGGTACGCTGCATGCGCTTGTCAAAGGCGTCGCGCTCCGAATACTCGTGCAGGAGGTTCGTCATGAGCCACGAGAAACGCTCTGCCTTCCACACGCGGCGCAGCGCGATCTGCGAGTAATTTTCCAGTAGATCGGTGCGGCCGTCGCGGTAGACACGATTCAAAATCCGATACAGCGTGCTCACGTCACTCGCGGCGAGATTCAGGCCCTTCGCGCCGGTCGGTGGCACGATATGCGCGGCGTCGCCAACGAGAAACAGCTTGCCGTACTGCATCGGCTCAACCACATAGCTGCGCAGCGGCGCAATGCTCTTCTCGAGCGAGGGACCGGTGACCACCCTCGCAGCCACGTCCTGCGGCAGGCGCGTTTTCAACTCTTGCCAGAAGCGTTCGTCGGACCAGTCTTCGACCTTCTCGGACAATGCCACTTGCAGGTAGTAGCGGCTGCGAGTCATCGAGCGTTGACTGCAGAGCACAAAACCGCGCTCGTGATGCGCGTAAATCAGTTCGTGATTGACAGGCGGGGTATCGGACAGCATGCCGAGCCAGCCAAACGGATAGACGCGCTCGTAATGCGTGAGCACTTCCGCAGGGATCGTCTTGCGCGAAACGCCATGGAAGCCATCGCAGCCCGCGACGTAATCGCAATCCAGACGATATGTCTCGCCGTTCTTTTCGAATGTGACGTAGGGCGCTTCGCCTTTCACGTCGTGCAACTGAACGTTGGACGCTTCGTAGATCGTGGTCGCGCCGCTTGCTTCGCGCGCCGCCATCAAATCGCGCGTTACCTCCGTCTGCCCATACACCAGCACCGACGAGCCACCCGTGAGCGCTTTCAGGTCGATCCGGTCACGCCGCCCACCGAACACCAGTTCGATGCCGTCGTGAACCAACCCTTCCACATCCATGCGCTCGCTCACGCCAGCTTCGCGCATGAGGTCGACCATGCCCTGTTCGAGCACGCCCGCACGGATTCGGCCGAGCACGTATTCGCCGCTTTGACGTTCAATAATGACGTTGTCGATGCCCGCCATGTGCAGCAACTGTCCCAAAAGCAGGCCGGACGGCCCGGCGCCAATGATCGCTACCTTGGTCTTCATGACCGATGTCTCCTGTATTCCTCTATACCGTGATCTTGCTACCTTACTCTTCGAGCCCCAATAATTCGCGCCACGGTTGAATTGCATTTTTCTAGATATATGCAGCGCTGATAAGGCAATTTTTTCGATTAAAATTGGACTTTTGAAAAGTCCAATGGGGGCCGATAACTCGGTGATGAACTCATGAAGCGTCCGGCGCAGCACGACATCCCCGTCTTCAAGTTATACGGCGAAGGGCCTGACTGGAGCACGCTCGATTTGCTGCACTGCGAGTCGATACCCGAGCGAAGCAGCTTGCATGACTGGGAAATCCGGCGGCACCGGCACGCGGACCTCGCGCAAATCCTGTACGTTCAGAAAGGCGTGGCACAACTCGAAATTGAGGGCGAGAAGACACGGATAAACACGCCATCGGTCCAGGTCGTCCCGCCGATGTGCGTGCATGGCTTCCAGTTCTCTCCGGAAGTCGACGGATATGTGATTACTATTGCCGCGCCGCTGATGAACTGGCTTCAACAGCAAATCGATGCGCCCCGCCGCGTGCTGGAGTATCCAGGCTGTTATTCAGTTGGCAACGACCGGCCTTATCTGAACACGCTGTGCGTCCGGTTGAATCAGGAATATGGTCTTCCTGCGCCTTCAAGGGACCTGATGCTCCGGTCGCTCGTGAGCGCGCTCGTCGTATGGGTCAGTCGTCAGGATCAACAAGGCGAGGAAAGGGGCGAACCTCAGGATCGCGGCCATGCCCACCTGAGGGCATTCTCCGGCCTGATCGAAAAACATTACCGCGAACATTTTCCAATCAGCCGCTACGCCGAACGCTTGGGCGTGACGCCGGTGTATTTGAATTTGGTTTGTCAGCGAATAGCGGGCAAAAGCGCCCTCGCCCTCGTCCATCAGCGATTGCTACTCGAGGCTAAGCGCAGTCTCACCTACACCGCACTCAATATCAATCAGGTATCCGATTTTTTGGGCTTTACGGAGCCCGGGTATTTCACTCGATTCTTCAAGCGATTCACTGGCGTTACGCCAAACGCCTTTCGCAGGCGAAAATGATCTCAACGTTGCCAGCATCCGGCTGCTGCACGGCAGGGAATTAATCAACAAGCTAACAGTGCCTGGAATTAATCTCCAACCGGAAGCAGTCCACGACCGGACGGCCCTGCGGCGCGATCAAGACGAGCGCGTATCCCAGCGCAAGGCCACGCGCCCAGGCGATATCGCTTGAGCGCGTGGCCAGTGGCCTGAGCAGGAGTCGGATTATGCGTGCAGCGATGCGTCAGAACCGGTGGCGAAGCGCGACGCGCACGAGCGCCTGGCGGCTATTCGACGAGTCGCCAGCATTACCGATGTTGGCCACTGCAGGCGCACCTGTGGACGACGTTCCCGCCGCGATCTGGTACGCGCCCTCGGCGTAGAAATCGGTTCGCTTCGAAAGAAAGTAATCGGCCATTACACTGAACTGGTTGAAATGCTGATTGCCGACGTTTGCGCCATCCGACGTGCGAACGTTGTTGCCCTTCGCATAATCGTAGGCCGCGCCGAGACTGAACGCTGGCGTGACCGCCCACTTGACACCCGCATCAACGTTATTGAACCTCGCGCTCGCACCGCCCAGTGCCACGATATTGCCGTACTCGACGTTCGACCACGACGCGCCGATCTGCACCGGTCCGATTGCGTACAGCCCGCCCGCTACAGCCACCTGATACGAATTCGCACTTGCATAAGCCTTGTTCAGGATGCCGGTCAGCTGCGTCCCGCTGCCGTTGCTCGTGAAGAAGCCCTGGCCCGCGGTGGCGGCGGTAGGATTCTTGAAGTAGAGGTAAGCGGCCCCCAGGGTCACCACGCCGTTGGAGTACGCCGCACCGGCCGAATAGCCACCGTTGCCGCTGATATTGCCGGGTTGGCCGCCCACACTCCACGTGGCACCAAACGTGAGTCCATTGATGTTGGGGCTCGCGTAACGAATCGCGTTGTTGGTTCGCAGCGAGTTCGCAGTGTTGTCGAAGTCGCCTGGATGCTGGAAAACTTCGCTCGCCAGATAGCCTTGAACCGTGACCGCTTGCGCATAGTTGACGACCGAATCGTACTGCCTCCCCAGCGTGAGGTCACCGAAGCGCCGGTTGCTCAAACCAACGGCCGCCTGGCGTCCGAATTGGAGTCCCCCTTGCCCTGCGGCGCCAGTATTCAGGTTCACGCCGGATTCGAGAGTTAAGATCGCACGCGTGCCGCCCCCCAGGTCTTCGGCCCCCTTCATGCCCCAACGGCTGCCGTACATGCCGTTGAGCGAGTCGAGGTACCACTTCTGCGCGCCTTTCGACGGCCCGGTAGCGACGTTGCTGTTGAACATGATGCCTTCGTCCAGCACACCGTACAGCGTCAGACTGCTTTGCGCCCAGGCCGACACACCGTACAGGCACAGCGGTGCCAATGCGAGAAGCTTCTTTTTCATCTGCGGTTCTCCAAAACTGAATTATTAATTTGTATGCCTAATTATTTGGCCACGAATTCACGACAAAACGAATCATGACGTTGCCTAATGCATTGGCGCGCTTTGCTGTGCGCGCGTCTGCGTAACGAGTACACCGCGCCCGATCATCAGGAACAGCGCGCACGCGGACACCAGCGCCGGCACGGCAAGCAGGCTGAACACGGAGCCGATCTGCCAGCCAAAGCCCATCAGTGCCGCGCCGACCAGTGCACCTGCCACTCCCCCTATGCGCCCCACGCCGAGCATCCAGGCAACGCCCGTCGCCCGCCCGTGCGTCGGATAAAACGCGGCGGCTAGTGCAGACATCGACGTGACTGCGCTCGTGACCAATGTCCCGGTCAAGAAGATAAGCGTGCCGAGCCACAACTGATGGCCGACACCGCGCCCCACCAGCAGAACCATTAGCGCGGCGAACACATACGTGGCCGCGATCACGCGATTGGCGTTGAGGCGGTCCATGAACCAGCCCACGCACACGTTACCGAGCACGCCGCCAAGCGGGAAAAGCGACGTCATCAGGGCGGCACGCGCGCCGGAGAAGCCCGTGTCGCGAAACAGCGTGGGCAGCCAGTTGGTGAGCAGGTAATAAATCAGCAGGCCCATGAAGTACGCGAGCCACAACATCAGCGTCCCGAAGCGGTACTGCCGCGACAGGACGACGCGAATCGCCGATTCGCGCTTCGTGCTCACGCCGCCCTCCGGGGCGACGAAGCGGCAACCTTCGAATGTCGTGCCGCGTGCAATACGGCCGAGAATGCGTGCGATTTTCTCGTCGGCACGTTGACGTACCGCCATGAACTGAACGGACTCCGGCAAGAGCAGGATCAGCAGAACCGTAAGCACGATCGGCCCGACACCGCCCGCGACCAGCACGCTTTGCCAGCCAAAATGCGGAATCAACCATGCTGACGCGAATCCGCCGAGCGCGAGGCCAGTGGAAAAGCCACAGAACATCGTATTGACGACGACCGCGCGTACGCGCGTCGGTGCATATTCGGACATCAGCGTGACGGCGTTGGGCATGGCAGCGCCAAGACCGAGACCCGTGCAGAAGCGCAGCACGGTCAGTGACTCGATCGTGCTGGCGAATGCCGCTGCAAGACTCCACAGTCCAAAGAACGCCACGGAAAGCACCAGCACGGTCTTGCGTCCGAGCCGGTCGGCGAGCGGGCCGGCCAGCACCGCACCGATGCCAAGCCCGACCAGCGCCGCGCTCATTACCGGACCGAGCGCGACGCGCGTAATGCCCCACTGCTGCACGAGCGACGGCGCAATGAAGCCGATGGCTGCCGTGTCGTAGCCGTCGGCGGCGACAACGAGAAAGCACAGTACGAGAATGATCCGCTGAAATGGGGAAAACCGTTGGCCGTCAATGAAGGCCTGAGTATCGACGATGCGTTCGAAGGTCTTCATTGCAGCCCTCCAGCAACGTGACAGCCGAGCAGGGGCAGCGCGCCGGCGGGGCCGGTGCGATCGAGCGTTTGCATTGCGATGTCTCCAAAGATTGATGTCGTTTTATTGCGGCGGCATACCCGCCGGTGCGGGATGGTCAGGGTCTGTAACGGCCTACCTTGCCCGCTTGATTCAGCGGGTTGCGCTTCGCGCTGCTGCTTAGTTAGTCATCCGAATCTCTACCGTGAAAGGCCTGCGCCAAAGCGTGTCCTGCGTCTCCAACGAAAAATTTCCATCGATTCCGTCTGCCTGAAGTATAGGCAGACGGCGTCGGCCGATCATGGACAAAACTGTGGAAAAACAGGACAATCTGCACATGTGAGGGAAGTCGACATGAGGAAAATCCCTAGTTACGAGCTGTACGGAGAAGCGTCGGCCGCGCGCCCGCCGTGGCATGATGCATTCAATTTCGAGTGGATTCCCGAGCGCAGCCGGCCGAACGACTGGAACATTCCGGCGCACCGTCACGACGCGCTACTGCAGTTTCTCTACATCCGCAGCGGCCATGGTCACGTCGTCATCGAGAGCGAAAAAACACCGTTTGACCCGCCGTGCCTCGTGATCCTTCCCGCGCAGGTGGTGCACGGTTTCGTGTTTTCGCCGGAGATCGACGGCCTTGTCGTCACGGCGGCACAGCGCGCGCTGGAGTCCATCGCAAAGTCCGTTTCAACGTCGCTCGTCGCGGTTCTCCAGCGCCCCGCCGTGATTCCGGTGCGCGGGCCAGCAGCCAGCGACGAGACGCTGATGCCGCTCTTTCATCTGCTCGAGACTGAATTTCGCCGTGGCGCGGCCGGCTATACGGCAGCGGGCATGTCACTGTTAATGGCACTTTTTGTACAGGCGGCGCGGCTTATCGACCATGCCAACGTGCCGGTGGCCGCGCTCGCCGCGCGACGCAGCCTGCAAATCAGACGCTTCCGCGAGCTGATTGCCCAGCATTTCCGGGAGCATCGCCCGGTCGAGTTCTATGCAGACGCGCTTGATGTCACCACGCCACAACTCGGGCGCATCTGCCGCGAAGAACTCGGTTCGTCTCCCACTGCGCTGATCAACGACCATCTGATTCGCGAAGCGCAGCGCGACCTGGTCTACTCGGGGATGACCGTCAAGCAGATCGCGCACAGTCTGGGATTCGAGGACAGCGCCTATTTCAGCCGCTACTTCCGCAAGCAGACAGGTGCGACGCCCGGCGAATTCCAGAGCTCTGCGCATCGCGATCTGGCATTGGGTACGTCGTAGCGCATTCTGAGCGAATGCGTGTCCTCCGCGCTGGTGCGTCGCGAATGCTTCAACGTGACATGGGCTTACTCCGCGACACTACCCAGCGCGGCGGCACGAATGAGCCGTGTCTCCTGTGCCGTGATCAGATGGCCCGATGCCTTGAGATAGGCCGGGAAATCCGGATGCGTATCGCGTGCGAGGCACCGTCGTTCGTAGTCCGCCAGATCGTCATACCCCCACAGGTGGGTGAACTGGTTCTGCTGCCCCACCAGACTTGTCCAAAAGCCGAGCGGGTGTCCCAGCGTCTCGAGCAAGATCGGCATGGCGAGCCGGTCAAACACCTCGATGAACTCGGGCATCTTGCGCAGCGCGATCGTGTAGACCCGGAAATCCACGAGAGGCTTTGCCAGATACATGGGTTGAGGGCTCATGTGTGTACCTTCTCTTTGCAGGTCGCCGCTTTGGTAGCGATAGCGCTACCGGTGACATAGCCGAAAGTCATATTGGGCCCATGGGTGATGCCGGCTCCCGGATAGTTGCCGCCCATCACGCTGCGCCGGTCATTGCCGACCGCGTAAAGGCCGTCAATCTCGCTGTCGTCGGCGCGCAGCACCTCGCCGGTGACGCTGGTCATGAGGCCGTCGAAGGTGCCCAGATCGCCCATCACCACCTTCACCGCATAGAAGGGGCCAGTCGAGATCGGCGCAACGCACGGATTGGGCTTGTTGTCAGGATCGGCGAGATAACGGTTGAACGTTGTGCGGCCGCGATGGAACGCCGGGTCTTCTCCGCGCCCGGCATCGAGATTGTAGGCACGGACCGTCTTCTCAAGCGCATCAGGAGCAATTCCGCAATTGCGCGCCAGCTCGCCGATCGTCTCTCCCTTCATGAGGTAGCCTTTGCGCAGCAACGGCCCCACCGGCATCGGCGCGGGCTTGGCGTAGCCCAGGCCATACTTGCCCAGCGCCACCTTGTCGCAGATCAGCCACATCGCCGTCTCCCGCTCACCCTCGCAGGCACGGATCAGCGCCGAGCCAACATCGTGGTAGGAGTTCGATTCATTGGTGAAGCGCTGACCGCTGCGCAGCACGCCGATCACGCCGGGCTTGTAGCGGTCAAGCAGATGCGGGAACACGCCCGTGCGGCCACGGCCGATGGGCACCTTTGAGACAGGCATCCAGGCCGACGCATCGGGAAAGCCAAGCTGCACTGCACCCCCCACCTTCTCCGCCATGGTCAGCCCATCGCCCGTGTTGCCGACAGGCGTGGGCGAGAGATGCTCACCCCCACGCTTCACATGCGGATAGACCTGCGCGATGCGCTTGAGATCGTGCGGGAAGCCGCCGCAAGCCAGCACGACACCGTGCCGGGCGGTGACGCGAAGCTCACCGTCCGCTGCGCTCGCGAGCGCGCCGACCACCTTGCCGTTCTCGCTCAGCAGTTCCTTCACGGGCGTCGAAGTGAGGATCGGAATGTCGATCGCGAGCGCCGACTTCGCGAGCCTCGCAGCGAGCGCGTTGCCGCTCGTTACGTTGATCCCCCGCCGGTAAAGCGCCAGCTCCTTGATGTGCGTTGCCAGACGCCGGGCCACATAGCAGAACGAAACAATCGACTTGGTCGCGCGGAAGAAGTGCTTGAGGTCCGCGTTCGAGGAATTGAACATCATTCCCATGAACGTGATGGTCTCGAGCGGCGGCTTGAGGCGTTGCATGTCCTTGCCCAGCCCGCGAATATCATAAGGCGCGGCGAGGATCGAGCGGCCGATGTCGACGCCGCCGGGCGCATCCGGGTGATAGTCCGGATAGAGCGTGGGCACGAATTTCATCTCGGTCTCTCGCTCGAAGAACTCGACCATTTTCGGCCCGTTCTCGATAAAGCATTGGACCGCAGCGGCATCGTAGTGGCTGCCCGTCTCGCTCATCATGTATTCGCGCACGCGCTCGACGGTGTCCGCCGGGTTCTGCTGCCGGCCATATTGGCTCAGCGGAATCCACAAGACCCCGCCCGACAGCGCGGTGGTACCGCCGAACACGGGCTCCTTTTCGAGCACGATGACATCGAGGCCGCGCTTGCGTGCAGTGATTGCGGTGGCGAGGCCCGCAGCACCCGATCCGACCACGACCAGATCGCAAGTGATCTCCTTGGCCATATCCACTCTCCTTTTCGTGATGGTGTGATGGCGCTCACGCGGCCGGGGTAGCGTTAAAGCCGGGGCGCGGGACCATGTCCATCAGCATGCAATCGAGCCCGCCGTCGACGAGCACCTCCGCGCCATTGACGTAGGCAGCCAGGTCAGAGGCGAGGAACAGGGCCGGGCCGGCGAGGTCCTCCGGCTCGCCGATGCGGCGGCTCGCAGTGGCGGCGGCGCGGCGAGCCTCGAAGCCGGGCTCCTCGTAGAACTTCGCGGACAGCGCCGTGCGGATCATGCCGGGCAGCACGCAGTTGCTGCGCACGCCGCGTGGGCCCCACTCCGCCGCCAACTGCCGCGAGAGCAGCAGCACACCGGCCTTGCTCGGGCTATAGGAACCGCTATGGGTCTGCGGATTGAGGGCCGCGATCGAGGCCACGTGGACGATACTGCCATTGCCCGCCGCCAGCATGTCGCGCCCGAACGCTCGAGCACACAGAAGATAGCCGGTGAGATTCACGGCGATGGCCTGGTTCCAGTCTTCGATCGAGACCGTCTCGAGGGGACCGGCGCGCAGCAGTCCTGCATTGTTGACGAGCACGCAGGCCGGACCGAGCGCTGCGCGAACCTCGCCGGCAGCTGCGGCAACCGAAGCTTCGTCCGACACGTCGCAGCCGATTGCCTGCGCCACCGCACCGGCCTTCCGAAGTTCGGCGGCGACGGCTTCAGCGCCGGCAAGATTCCGATCCACGAGCGCCACATGGGCTCCAACACCGGCAAAGGCGCGCGCGATGCCGGCGCCAATGCCACTCCCCGCGCCCGTGACCACGCAGACCTTGCCGCCCAGGTTCAGCCCGTATGCGCTCGAGGCAGCTGCGCGATTTTCAAGTTCCTGTCCCATGTCGTTAGCTTCCCTAAAATTTTCCATGCCATTACGCTTCCTGAAATTTGTATCGCCATTGAACGCCTCAAGCGCCTATGGAACAATGGACAGAGCCCACAAATCGCAGGACATAACGTGCATCATGCCCCTGACCCACAGCGCAGCCGGACCGTTCTGCATTTCGCGCTCTATGGCGCGGAAGCCGGCCAATCCTGGGTCGACATGGTGCATTACGAACGCATTCCCCTGCGTGCCGGCCGTTTCGATTTCGACATCAAGCCGCACGTCCACGATGCGCTGATCCAGGTGCTCTACGTCACCAGCGGGGGCGGCGAAACCTTCATCGACGGCAGGACATGGGCGGTCGTTGCGCCCTGCCTGATCGTCGTGCCAGCGCGCTCGGTCCACGGCTTTCACTTCCGCAGCGACATCGACGGTCACGTCATCACCGCCGCGCAGCCTGCGCTGGAATCGCTGGCGATGACTGCCGCGCCCGACCTGCTGGAATTCATGCGCACGCCGACGGTGCTGTCGGTCGATCCCGAAGTCGAGCGCGGCACACCGTTGGACACGCTTTTTCAGTCGATCGGGCAGGAGGCGGAGAGCCACGAGCGCTGGCAGTTCACCGCGGGCGCGGCACTGGCAATCGCCCTGTTCGTCAAGATCGGACGCCTCAGCGAGAGCGCCCGGCTTTCAGCCAGTTCCGAGCAGCGGACCATGGCGGCGCGGATCGAACGGTTCCGCGCCCTGCTCGACCGCCATTGCCGAGAGCGGCGGCCAGTCGCCCGCTACGCCGACGAGATGGGCGTGAGCACCGGCCAGCTCTCCCGCATCTGCCGCGCCACCTTCTGGGTCTCGGCAATCGCGGCAATCGACGCACGCTCGATCCATGAGGCCAAGCGGCTGCTCGGCTATTCGACGCTCAGCGTGAAGCAGATCGCCAGTGAACTGGGCTTTCAGGACGAGGCCTATTTCGGCCGGTTCTTCCGCAAGCAGACGGGACTGCGGCCAACCGAATACCGCTCTGCGGCCCACGATCGATCCTTGCCGCCTGAAAAAGGGGGCGCGGACTGACGCGACCGCCCCCGTATCCGGTTCAGGCCGCTAACTCGCCCAGCTTGACGAACAGGTGCTCCGGCCCGGAGTTGGTCAGATTGTTGCCCCGCACGTACTGGATCGGCCTTGCCGGATCGAGCGCAATAGCGCCAATCTTGCGGGCCAGAGCCTTCGTCGCGATCAGCGTCTCCAGCTTGGCGAGCGGCGCGCCAAGGCATTTGTGCATGCCGTTGCCGAAACCGAGGTGGCCGCTGGAATCGCGGTCGATGTCGAACGTCTCGCCCTCGGCAAACTTGCGGCTGTCGCGGTTCGCTGCCGACAGCAGCAATCGCACCACCGCGCCCTTGGGCAGATCAACGCCCGCGACAGTGGTTGCCTCGGTGGTGATGCGGCTCACGCGCTGGACGGTACCGCGATAGCGCGCCACCTCCTCGACGAACCGGTCAGTGTCGGCGGGGTTTTCGCGGATACGTCCCAGCAGATCCGGCTGTTCGGCGAGCATGCGAAAAGCGTTGGCGACAAGGATCGTCGTCGTGTCGTGCCCGGCGATGAAGACGAAGGCGCACAGCTCTTTCGCTTCCTTTTCCGAAAGCAGCCCGTCCTTCCACATGCGCGCGATATGCCCGCCGATCGACTGATTGTCGGTGAGCGCGAGCCGCTCCATCGCTTCCTTCAGGTATGCGAAGAAAGCCTGCGCGCTCTGCTCGTCAGTGCCGGTCCCCGGCGCATTGCGGGCGAGGCGCCCGAAGTAGCTAAAGGTCTCGTCCGACCAGAACTTCATCTTCTCCTCATCCTCGTTCGGCACGTCGATCATCGTGGAGATGGTCGAGATACTGAGCGGGATGGCGAAATCGTTGACGACATCACCGCCGCCTTTGGCAATCATCGCGTCGAGCAGGTCCTCCGCCCTTTGCTCGATCTGCCCGATAAAGGGATCGAGCGACAGCGGCAGGAAGGACGGCTGAACGACCTTGCGCAAGCGCGAATGGGCGGGCGCATCGAACAGCGTCAGGAACGTCAGCGGCGGGGGGCTGACGACCTCTGAGGAAAACAGCTTCGGGTCGCGGATCGCCTGGTAGACGTCGTCATAGCGCGAGAGGAACCACACGTCCGAAGTCGTCGACTGGCAACGCAGCACCGGCGCATGCTCCCGCATCCAGCGGTAGTGCTCGTAGGGGTCGCCTTGCGAGCCGTCATCGACCACTTTGAAGGGCTCCAGCCCCTCGGGCCAGTCCAGTTCATGTGAATAAGCCGGAAGGGTCTTGGCCGTGAATGGGCAAACCTGTGGCGCGCTCTGCGGCACAGCAGGCGGGGGCAAGGTGGGCGCTGCGACCTTGGGGGCCGTCTTGCCCAGCGCCATACGCTCCAGCGCCCGGCTCATCGTGGCCTTGGAATGAAGCGCATGCAGCGCAATCACGTCGCGCGCCTTGTTCAGGTCGCCCAGTTCGAAGGCGCCGACAATGTCCCGGTGCTGCTGGACGATGTCGCCGACGATCTCGATCTGGTCGGTCAGCGCGCGAGCGATGTAGTCCTGCACGGCCAGTTGCCGGTAGAGCGCGATCAGCTGGGCGTTCCCGGAAGCTTCGATCGTGAACAGGTGAAAGGCGTGGTTTGCCTCGATGTAGCGCGCAACGTCGGTAAAGCGCTGCCCGGACACGAACGGCGCCGTCGCCTCGGCGAGCTGGCGGAAGCGGATCAATTGCTCGCTCGATAGCCGGCCCATGGTCAGCTGAGCCGCCCCCAGTTCGAGCGCCATACGCAAATCGAAGGCTTCATCGACATCAACAGGCGCGATGTGCTCCTCGCCGGTCTGAACCACCAGGCCGGTGCCGGCGAACTTCTCATAATAGAAGTTGCGCGGCGTCAGTCCTTCGGACGACAGAAAATCGCGCACCGCATCCACCATCGGCGGCGGGCCGCAGAGGTAGACATCCGCATCGCCGTCGTTGAGCTGGGAGCGGACGATGTGATGGGTGACATAGCCCTTGTTGATATGAGCACTGTCGGGGCTGGAGACGGTGCAGGCAAAGGTAAAGTTCGGCAGGCGCTGCGCATAGGTCTCGAGCCGGTCGATGCCCACCAGATCCTCATCGTTGTTCACACCCAGGATCATGTGGATCGGATACGGGCTGGCCCCGTCCTCGACGATCTTGTCGAGCATCGAGAGGAACGGCGCGAGGCCCGTGCCACCCGCCAGAAACAGCACCGGCCGCTCGATGGGGCGCAGGTAGAAGCTCCCCATCGGGCCGCGAAATTCGATTGGGTCCCCGGCTTTGGCGGTTTCGCAGAGCCAGGTCGACATCGCCCCTTGACGCACATTGCGGACCAGGAAGGACAAGTGCGGCTCGGACGGCCCCGAGCTGAAGGAGTAGGACCGCGTCTGATCGGTTCCGGGCACCCGGATGTTGACATACTGCCCAGCAAGGAAGCTGAGATCTGCGCGGTTTTCCAGCTCGACCGAGAAGGCGATCGTGCTGTCCGACGCTCGTTGGCAGGCGATGATCCGTCCACTGTATGAGGACGGGCCGGTGCCGGAGACATCGGCGTTCGTGGCGATCTGGATCACGCAGTCGGAACGTGGGCTCATCTGGCAAGTGAGAACCTTGCGGGCGCTCGCTTCCTCCGGGCTAAGCGCATCTTCCACGCACTCGCCCAGAACGTACTCGCCGGACTCGCAGACCGCCTTGCAGGTGCCACATACACCATCACGGCAATCAAGTGGAATATTGATCCTGGCGCGAATCGCGGCATCGGTGATGCGCTCACCCTCCTCGCACTCGATGAAGCGGGTCACTCCGTCCTCAAAACGCAGTGTTATTTGATGGGCCATGGCGGTGTCTCCTCTAGCAGGTTGCGGAAATACACCCCGACGGAAGCGGCCTTCCTCGACTTACGTGCCCGCCGTCGGTAAATCTTTCGCATTGTGCAATTTCAACGCGAATCAACCTTTTTAAAGCGGTGAGAGGTCGACTTCTGGCCTCATTTCTGCCTTTTCCCGCCACTATGGGCGGATTTGTGCCAGCGATCGCATGCGCACGAGGTTGAAGGCCGCCATGTTCAACACAAACATCTGGTCCACCTTCTTCAAGCCGCGCACCATCACCTGACGCATGCGCCCCACGGTCTTGGCCCAACCGAAACCTTGTTCGATCAACTTGCGCTTTTGCTGCGAAATGGCGTAGCCCACGCTCGAGGCAATCGTATCGGGCACTGCCGAACGCCGCCCCGAGGTGTTTTGCGCAACGTGCGGTGTGACCTTCATCTGCTGGCACGCCTCGATGAATTCCTGGGCATCGTAACCCTTGTCTGCACCCAACGTAATTTCTACGTTCGGATCCTCTGCCGCTTGCCGTGCGTCGCGGATCATGATCTTGGCCGCTTCACGCTCGGCATGCCCGTCGGCGCGCGTCACGCGCGCATTGACCACCAGGCCGTGCCGGTTATCGGTCAGCGTATGACCCATGTACCGCAATTCGCTGGCCGTTTTGCCTTTGCGATAGAGTTGCGCATCTGGGTCGGTCCTCGACTGATGTGTCTCGTTGCTGCGTTTCTCGCCCTTGAAGTCGCCCGCGCCGCCACCGTCGTTGTCCTGATCATCACCGTTCTTGCGTACAAAGCTCTTGTGCCCCGCCCACGCCTGGATCAGCGTGCCGTCCACGCTGAAGTGCTCGCCCGAGAGCAGGCACTTCTTCTCGGCGATCGCCACCACCTCGTTAAAAAACTCGATCACCGCATCGTGTTTGATCAGACGCTCGCGGTTCTTCGTGAAGACCGTCGGCACCCAGACCTCGTCATCCATGGCCAGGCCGATGAACCAGCGAAAAAGCAGGTTATATTGAACCTGCTCCATCAGTTGGCGCTCCGAGCGGATGCTGTAGAGCACCTGGATCAGCATGGCTCGCAGCAACTTCTCTGGCGCGATGCTCGGACGTCCACCTTTTATGTCCGCTTCGTACATCTGGGCGAACAGTCGATCCATCTTCGCCAGCGCTTCGTTCGCCATCACGCGGATCGAACGCAACGGATGCGATTTCGGGACGAAGTCGTCCAGCTTCCGCAGGGAAAACAGACTCTCGGTGAACGTGTCGGCGCCGCGCATGATCTCCAGTGGACAAGTGAGCGTCCTTGTATCAACGCATCAGGGGCCTTCCGCGATGACGTATGACGCCGGTACTTCAGCAACCTGTTAGGGTTGCCCGCGGGCTGGCTGGCCGACCGCTTCGACCGAAGGCTTCTACTCGCCAGCGGCGTCGTAATCTGGGCCATCGCGGTCGCAGTCAATGCGGCATTGACCACGTTTTTGGCGGTCATCGCGGCTAGAGTTGTCGTTGGAGCGGCGGAGGCTCTGATCCCACCCGCATCCTATTCACTTATCCGCGATGGCGTGGATGAACAGAGACGGGCTCGAGCTCTGTCTGTTTACACGATGGCTTTGATGGTCGGAACCGGCCTATCCCTGGTGCTTGGCGGGCCGTTGCTGGAATGGGTGCAAAGTTCCGGTATCCAGTCCGCATTGCCGTTCGGCAATGTTTCCGTGTGGCAAGCCACACTGTTCATCATCGGCATCGTTGGTTTCCCGATGGCGCTGCTAATTTTTTTGAATAAGGATCCGGGCCGGGGAGAAGAGCGTGGAAACGCACCTGTAATGACGATTCAAGCTGTCGTTAGTGACCTCGCTGTGCGCAAATCGTTATTCGTGCCGCTACTCGTCTTCTCTATCGCAAATTCGATGATCACATATGGATTGGCAGCATGGATGCCGACCATGATTTCGCGGCACTTCCAACTCGGCATCGGAGAAATCGGCTTCCTGCAAGGTACCATCCTCCTCACGATGGGCCCCCTTGGCCTGGGGGTCGCAGGGATGTGCATGGAATCGCGCCAGCGAGCGAGCGGGGTCGCCCGTCTAGGCGTCTTGAGTGTCTTGGTGAGCTTCGCGGTCATGTCGTTGTCAGTTCTTCTCTGTATGTCCGGGACGATCAACACCTTCTGGACGCTTGACGCCTCGATGGTCTTGTTTACCGGGACATCGATTGCTCTAACGTCGACGCTAGTCACAAGGACCGTATCGAACCATGCGGTTGGACTGGTGATGGCCATTGTCCTCGTGCTAAACGGGTTGGTGGGGCAAGGGCTCGCTCCAACGCTGATCGCACTAGTGAGTCAGCACTTTTTTGGCACGGGTCCCGATGCACTTGCCAACGGAATGGCCGCTGTCTTCGGTACCTCAGGTCTGGTCGCCACAGCCGGTGCGATCTTTCTTTATCGCGCGCTCCGCCACATCGACCGCATCGCTCGGGCGGAAATCGAACAAGTAGGGCTTGCGACGCAGTAATCCCTGCGACTGTCGACTCTAGTCACAGATACTCGGCCCATCGTAACCGGCCATGCCGTTTGGTAGCCGCAGCTGAACAATCAGCAAACGCTTATGCAGTAAGGCGCCACGGCCAGAACGGTGTTGTAGGATTTGCAAGTGGCAGGCATATTGACGCGAAATTCCTGCGAGTTTCGAGGAGGCGTGGATGGGTCCGAAGACGCCTTGACCAGCAGCGCATCGAAGAACACGACCGGATACATGGGCTCGAGCGGGTGAGCCGGCCAGGCGGTGACTTCGGTCATCACCCTGTCGATGATCGAGCTGATGAAGCCGGGTGAAACCTCGTTGCCATACTGTTCTTGCGGGAGGCCCTGGATCTCCCGCACGGTCATGTCCAGGCCTACATGGTGACGATCTTGTCGTCGAAGCCCGTGAAATGTTGTTCGTGCCTGGGAATCAGCAGCGGTTCGAAGCTGCCGTTCCGGTCGCGTAGCACCTCGATACGAATCCGGGCGTCCTCGGTCGGCACGGTCTTGGCGCCCGTGCAGTTGCGCTGGTTGGTGACGGCGGCCGGCTTGACGGCGCGGGCCGGATAGCCGAGATGATGATTCATCTCGCTACCTGCCGGCTTGGCTGTCGGTTTGCGACGCATAGACACTCCTTGATGGGACGTTATGCCTTAAACACGAAATTTCCGACAGGCCCGAATTCGGCCATCGCGTTCGCCCACTACAACGAGTCGCATCCGCACAGCGCCCTGAAATACGGCTCGCCACGCGAGTTTCGCCAGCCAATAAATGACCAACCCACGAACCGCACGGGGAACCGTGGAGGCTGGTTGGTTTAAGTTAATGCCTGGACGTCAGCGGCATTTATGAATTGCCTGTAGTAGTTTGCCTCAGCCTCAGCGGGCTGGATATAGCCGAGCGGTTCGATCAATCGATGATGGTTGAACCAAGCCACCCATTCCAGGGTTGCCGGTTCGACGGATTCCCTCGTTTTCCAGGGGGCTCGTCGCCGAATCAGTTCCGTCTTGTACAGGCCATTGATCGTTTCGGCCAGCGCATTATCGTACTTGTCGCCACGGCTGCAGACGGACGGCTCGATACTCGCCTCGGCCAAACGTTCGCTGTACCGAATGCTGACGTATTGAGCCCCCTATCGGATGATGTATCAAGGTCCCGTCGTCGCCCGGTTGGCGCACGTACAACGCCTGTTCAAGTGCATCAAGAACGAAGTCCGTGGTCATCGACGAACTGACGCGCGAGCCACCGATGCAACGGGCGAACACATCGATCACGAACGCCACGTACAGCCAGCCCTGCCATGTCGAGACATAGGTGAAAAACGCAACCCGAAGCTGATTCGGCCGGTCAGCCTTGAATTGCCGGTTGACCCGGTCCAGCGGGCGCGGCGCGCTCGCATCGGAAGTCGTCGTGCGAAGCCGCTTGCCGCGAACTGCGCCTGGCAAGCCCTGCAGCCTCATCAGCCGTGCGACCGTACAGCGTGCCACCGCAATGCCTTCCCGGTTCATCTGCTTTCAGATCTTCGGCACACGATAGGCCAGAATGTCGGCCTGGCAGATGCGCTTGATCTCGGGGCGCAGAATCTCGTCGCGTTTCGCGCGCGCACAACGTCTGGACGGATCTCGAAGCTGCACCGAATGGCGTCGGTAACCCGACGGGGCAATCTGCAAGACCTTGCAGATCGGCTCGACCCAAAGGTGTCGCGATACTGATCGACGAAGGCCTTCAGGATTTGAAACGGCGGTCGAGCTCCGCCTGGGCGAAAAACACACTCGCGACCTTGAGAATCTCGTTGGCACGACGCAACTCCTTGACCTCACGCTCCAGTGCCTTGAGGCGCTCGCGCTCGTCTGTGGTCACGCCATCGCGCTCACCGTGGTCAACCTGGCCGCGCTTGACCCAATCGTGCAGCGCCCGCGGCATGCAGCCGATCATCGGTGCAATCGATTCGACCGCTGCCCACATCGACGGATGTTCGCTACGCTGCTCGCGCACCAGACGTACTGCACGCTCGCGAACCTCCGGGGAAAACTTGATTGCCTTCTTGTTCGTGGCTCCATTGTTTCAAGAGCTGGAGCCTCCACAAAATCCGGTCCGGTTCACTACGGGTGGCCGCGTGTCCGTCACGCTGGAGTGAGTCCAAATGCGAATCTCCTGATTGCCCCCCAGCTCCTGAATACTGTCACCCGAGCGGGTGTCGCCGCCCGTGCTCGGGTGGCTGCAATCAGATGACTTGCTTCTCTTCAGTCACAAAAAACACGCAGTTGTCCCGATCAGAGAACCGCGATTCATCTGGCCGAACGGTGGCCAAGTAGTCGGGATCCGAGAAAAACGATTTGATGTCTTCCACGCTATCAAACCACAACTCGGATACCGCATCGAATGGCTGGTCTAAACTCTCTGTGCTGCCTTCTCGGAGAGCAATGGGAAGCGCGTAGCTCTGTACATATTTTCGGATGTATTTTTGGCTCGCCGGGCATTCCCGCACGATCGCAGCGTGTTTCGTACTCAGGTAGTCGCGGAATTCTTGGGGCGAGAAACCGGGTTTTCGTTTTACAACGATAACGAGCTTAAGCATGAAATTTTCCTTGCGATTTAAAACTCGGTTCAAAAAAAACCTTGAAAGAGATCCATCCACGTCTATCTTCGCTATCGACTACTAGCGCGCGCTCCTTGAAGCACGTGCACACTTGACTGTGGCGTCAGGTTTCGATAATTGCAACAGCACGCGTCCAACCGGCCGACGCACGACGAATCTTGAATGGGAAGCACGAAAGCTTGAAGCCGGTCGCGGGCAACGATTCGATGTTGTGAAGTTTCTCAAGATGGCAGTAGCTCTTGAGGCGGCTTGCCTTATGTCCCTCCCAGATCAGTGAGGCGTCCCCGGTCGATTCATACTTCTCCTTTGTGTGTACGAAGGGAGCATCCCAGCTCCATCCGTCCGTGCCGGTTACCTTGACGCCCTGATCGAGCAGGAACAACGTCGCTTCCGCGCCCATGCCGCAGCCCGCGCTCACGTAATCGTCCCTACCATAGCGGGAACCCGCCGCCGTATTCACGAGGACAATTTCAAGTGGCTGCAAGGTGTGTCCGATCCTCTCAAGCTCAGCCTGAACGTCTTCGACCTGGACGACGTAACCGTCCGGAAAGTGACGAAAGTCGAGCTTGACTCCCGGTTGAAAACACCACTCCAAAGGGACTTCATCGATCGTCAGAGCACGCTCCCCTCCATCCATCGTTGTCGCGAAGTGATATGGCGCGTCAAGGTGCGTTCCATTGTGGGTGACAAGCTCGATGCGTTCGATTGCCCATGCCTCTCCGTCCGGGAGGTCTCGCTCCGTCAGTCCCGGAAAGAACCCGGTCAGGTCCGGCACCGACATCTTATGGTCGATGTAGTGGATTTTCGGGCGGTAGCCGGGCGGATCGGAGAGGACATCATTTTCGAGGTAGATCGACAGGTCAACGATGCGCTGTGTCATTTCCGCACTCCGATGGCGCCAAGCTCCGAAAATGTCTCGCTGATCCAGTCCGCGATATAGTCGCGCGCGTTCTCGATGTTGTCGGCGCTGACGTGTTCGACACCGCCTTCCTTTTCCGTAAAGAGCTTGAGTTCACGTTTCGGGCTGTTCACCGCTCTCTCGTATTGCGCATGAGCATATTCGAGGGGAATCTGGCGGTCGTTTGCGCCGTGCGTAACGAGAAACGGCACGGTGATCTTATCGATTACGTGTTCAAGGGTGACCTGCGGCGCAAACTCCATGAACTCTTCGAGCGAGTTCTTGCCCCAGACCCATTGCACGTGCTCCCAGTAGTGCGGGACTGGCTTATCGCCCTCGCGCGCGAGGCGGCGGCGCTGGAGTTCGCCCCAGTTGAAGTTCGCGCCCCAAGCAACACACAGCTTGAACCGCTTCTCGAAGGCCGCCGCCCGCGGAGCGTAATAGCCACCCAAAGACCACGCACATACGCCAATCATGTCGCGGTCGATTTCCTTGCGGGTTTCGAGGTAATCGACGACCGCCCCTGCCCACTTTTCGCTTTCAACGACCGCGCACAGGCCGTGCAAACGCAGCGCCTCGCCGACGCCCGGCTGGTCGACCATGAGCGTGGAGATACCCCGGCGCGCCAACGCCTGTGCGATGCCCGCTCCGTAGATCATCTCCTTGGTACTGTCGAGTCCGTTGAAGTGCGCGATACAGGGAGCCGGCGATCCGTCTGCGCGCTCCGCCCTCACAAGCAGCCCGGCAATGGTCTTGCCTTCGTACGGGATTTCGACGCGCTCGCAGTTCTCCTCGTTTAGCTTGATGAACTTGTCGAACGAATCGAGCATCTTGCTGTAGGCCTGCTTTCGCGGCTCGTACTCGCGATTCTGCGCGCGCTCCGCCGTCAGGTAGTACGTAGCAGCGCGGCCGAATTTCTTGCCCGCGCTCAGGGTCCGGCCATGCTCGATATCTTCGTTTGCAAGTTCCACCAGCGTGTCTGCCTGATGGCACCAGGCATCGAAGAAGGCTTCGGTACCCTCATCGTCACCCCGCTTCGACGCCTCGACCAGGCATCGGCAAATGATATCGATCTCGCCGATGTTCCCCCCCATCATCACTGCGAGATTGGTCGCGAGGTTCCATACATAGTTGGTTGGAAAATATTCAAGCATTGCTACCTCTTCAAATCGAAAGTGATAAACGCCGACGCTCGAGCGCACCGGCGACGACAATTGGACGCTAGAAGGAAGTGTTTGCCGCGCCCTTCAACTGAAGCATTTCACGTGCTTCGTCCGGGGTTGCGACTTCCAGCGAGAGTTCCTGCAGAATCCGGCGGATCTTCTGCACTTGCGCGGCATTCGACGTCGCAAGCTTCCCACGCTCCAGATACAAACTATCCTCCAGGCCAACGCGGACATTCCCGCCGAAGACGGCTCCGGCGGTGAGCAGCGACATCTGGTGGCGCCCGGCGCCGAGGACCGAAAACCGATAGTTTTGCCGGCCAAACAAACGGTCAGCTGTCGTCCGCATCACAGCGAGGTTCTCGGGATCGGGGCCCATGCCACCCAGAATCCCGAAAATCGACTGAATAAAATACGGCGGTTTGAGGATGCCTTCGTCGACGAAATGCGCCAGGTTGTAGAGATGGCCAACGTCATAGCATTCGAACTCGAACCGAGTACCGGATTCGCTGAGCTGCTCAACGATCTGCCGAATGTCGCGAAACGTGTTTCGGAATATGATGTCCTCCGTTCCCTCGACGTATGGCTTTTCCCAGTCGAACCGCCACTCTTTGATCTTGCGCGCTGCAGGATGGATCGAGAAGTTCATCGAGCCCATGTTCAGAGAGCACATTTCGGGCTTCGCCATCAGCGGGTATGCAAGCCGTTCGGCAAGCGTCATGCTCGTACTTCCGCCTGTCGTGATATTCACGACGGCATTCGTCGAACGTGCGATCTCAGGCACAAACTGTTGAAACACCGCGGGATCGGCTGTCGGACGCCCGTCCTTCGGATCTCGAGCGTGCAGGTGCAAAATGGCCGCGCCGGCCTCCGCTGCTTCGATCGCTTGCTCGGCGATTTGGGCCGGGGAAAGCGGCAGATGCTCGGACATCGTCGGAGTATGGATGGCGCCCGTCACGGCGCAGCTAATAATGACCTTGTTCATACGTGCCTCGTACTATCAGACAGGTTCGCCAAGCACCTGGTATGCTTTATCGAATGCCTCGTTGTAGGCGGCGCCAGCGGCGGGTTCGCCTCGCCATTCCGCCTGCTCCCATTCGCCGAGCTGGACGCCTGTTTCGTAGACGAGCTGCGCGCGCGGCGCGCGGCGCTCCCAGAATGCTTGAAGCGTTGCTTCAATGTCGGCGTTTGCGCCGAGCATGTCGGCGAGCACGGCGGAGTCCTCGATCGCCATTGCCGCGCCTTCGGCGAGGTGCGGCGTGCTCGAGTGCGCCGCATCGCCAATGAGCAACACCCGCCCTCGATGCCAGGGCTGCGGAAGCAGCATGACTTCCATCGGTCGATAGACGACAGCGGAAGAATCGGTGACGAGCTCGCGAAGCTCAGCGATCAAACCGCCGTATTCACTCATCCGCTCGCGAAGAAGACTCCCGAGCTGATCGCCTGGCATGCGCGGATTGCCTTGCTCGGCCGTGACGAGGAAGAGATACATCATCGACTCGGTCAACGGGACGAGGCCCGCTTTACTGCGTTTCCCGAAGTACATGCAACCCCAGTCGAAACCTTCGGGACGTGGAAAGTTGTATCGCCAGACGCTTTGCCCGGTGTACTGCGGACGAACCGCATCTTTGAAGAGCAGACCACGCAGTTGTGAATACGCGCCATCCGCGCCAATCACGAGATCAAAAGACTCCGGTGCACCGTTCGAAAAGATCACGTCAACTTTGTCGCCGCTGTCGTGCAACGTCTCGATCGTGATGCCAAGACGTACCTCGGTTCCTTGTCCCAATACCGAGTCCGTCAGAATCTTGTGCAGGGCCGGACGGGTGATGCCGTTCACCGCCGGGTACGCCGGACCCGCGACGTTGAACGCAGCGGCTTCGGCTAACACCGCGCCATTCGCCTCACAGAAGCGCCAGCCATTGAAGCCGCGGCCGGATGCGAGACACCGTTCACCAAGACCGATGCTTGCCAGTGCGCGGAGCATGTTTGATGGCTGGATGATGCCAACGCCATAGACCGACCACGCCGGATTTCTCTCGATGACGACCGACTCGATTCCCCGTCGCCTCAGCGCGATCGCCGCCGTAAGGCCGGCGATACCGCCACCGACGATCAGAACTTTCTTGATATTTCCCACAACTATCTCCTCTTCGGTAGCGACCCGTCGTCGCCTCCTCTTATCCCGTCGGCCGCTCAATCGGGCAGCTGACCGTTGCTATCCATGTACTTGAATTCCCACGCTGGCGCTTCGCGCAGCCATTCCGGGAGGTTGTGAACGAAATGTGCATAGCCGAACAGCGGCACCGTCCATTCGCGCGGCACCCACGCATCGTCGATGAAATCGCCGTCAGCGCCATATTCAGCTTCGCCGCCCGTCGGGCAGGGCAGATAGAAGAACAACGCGGAGTCTATGCGGTGCCGCCCGAGCCCAAGATGTGATTTGGGCCAGCCCTTGCGCTCCATGAAATTGGCCCCGGTCATGATCTCGTCAATGTCCTCGACCCCGTAGTTCGCGTGATGGAACCGGGGCCGGCCGTCCAAACCCGGAAACGGCAACGCGGCGTCGATAAGGAAGAGGTTGTGGTGGCTGTTGCTTCCTGCAGCACGGCTGTAGATTCCGAATCCGCGCTGATAATCAGACATTCTGAATTTAAGCCGGTCGCGGAAGAAAGCGAAGGACTTCTTGAAATCCTTGACAGCGAAAACAACGTGCTGAATCGTCTTTGGATGAGCGCGCCGACGCCATTTTCGATGCGTGTTCAGCCTCGTAACAGCTCCCGGAGCATTCAGGCTATCCGGACTGCTTACAATATGACGTTTGCAGAAAACCGACAATGCCATCGGCAAGCCACAATCGGACAAGAAGTGAGCATCGCCATCGTCGTCAATCGTCACGGCTCGATCCGTGGAGAGACTTGAAATCAGCTCGCCAAGACTCTCGTGCGTGTCCACCCCCCAGACCACCTCGCGAACGCCTGGACCTTCCAGCGCACACTTGGGCAGACGCTTGTCTTCGATGGAACGCACGATAACACTCGAGCCTTCGGGAAGAACGAACACCGCTTGTTCAGCATCGCTCTCAATGAGCGGAAGTCCGAAGTCTTCAAAGAATTTCGTGCAGACAGGGACGTCTTCGACGCCATATATCAGCGTTTTAATGCCGAGAATAGTCATGGTAGTGCCCTTTTTTTGTAAGAGGGACGAGTTCGCCCACGGCGATGCGGTTGTTACACGCGATCGTCATCGGCTTCGCAAAATTTGATAGGCCCGCAAGCGCGCGCGTCAGGAAGAAGAAATGGGACTCACGAACGATGTCTCCATATGCTGCAGGTTGTGCCGTACCGCCGTTTTCATTGTTCAATGATCGCGCGCGTCAGTCCTACATTCAACTTGATTCGTCCAATGTGGTACATTCACCGCGTGAATGCAAACGGAGGAGCCAGCGTGCGTTTCAACAAGCTAGATCTCAACCAGCTCGTGCTACTCGATGCGCTTATTTCGGAGCGTAGTGTTGTCAGAGCGGCAGAGCGTGTCTTCCTGAGCCAGCCAGCAGCCAGCAACGGACTTGCACGCCTGCGCCAATTCTTCTCCGATGAACTCCTTGTGCAAGTTGGCAGGACTATGGTTCTAACCCCGCTTGGTGAGAGCCTTGTCGACCCGGTTCGCGACGTTCTGCTCCGGATACAGGCAATTACCACAGCACGTCCAACGTTCGATCCCGCTACATCGAGTCGAAAAATCCGGATCGAGGCTTCCGACTATGTAATCGAAATCCTGCTCTCGGACGCGCTTCGACTCTTCTGGGAAGCCGCACCTAAAATGCAGTTTGAGATTTCCGTGCTCACTGAAAAGTCGCGAGAACGACTTGAGGATGGCGATGCGGAACTGCTTATTGTCCCGGACTTCTTCAACGCAGCTAGCCACCCTTCCGAGCCACTATTTGAAGACACGTTTTCGTGCCTGGTGTGGGAGGGCAACAAAGCCGTAAAGAAGAGACTTACACAAGAGCAATATCTCGAGATGGGCCACGTTGCGTGTCAATGGGGCATAGAACGCGTTCACACGATCGACGAAACGGTGATGCTGGAGCGAGGACTGCACCGACGACGCGAGGTTGTAGCTCCGAGCTTTAGGCTGCTCCCTCGTATGCTCGTGGGTACAGGTCGGATTGCAACCCTTCACACCCGGCTGGCACACGCTTTAGGCCCTTCTTGCGGATTGCGCGTCCTGCCCTGCCCTATTGATCTACCGCCATTGAAAGAGACGATACAGTGGCATAAATACCGGCAGCACGACCTTGCTGTCCTGTGGGTAAAAGAGCAGATAAAGGCGGCGGCACAAAGGTTTTGCACATGACTGCCTGCACCGCCGCTTCCAGATCGACAGGGTAGTTGTCGGTCGTGTTCGCGAGCGCATCGACCTGCTGCGCCAGCGTCGCGTCGCCCATCATTGCCGAACGCGAATCGTAGCGCGTGCCGCTTCCGGCCAGCGTCGGGAGTGCCGACACCTGCGACGATAACCTCCTCCGCAGGGACTGGCGCTCTTCTGTCGCCTCGATGCACGCGAGCCGCTGGCTCCATTGAAGCACCGCAACAAGATTCGGTCGCTTGACCGGAATAACCGCCGAGCTTCACAACGTCCAGCGTGGTCCGTGTCGGGCACGTACAAGTTGTCGGGCTCGACGATTGACGCGCCTCCCCCGAATGCGCCTCCCCGCCGCGGAAGTACGCACCCACAGGGAGCGGGTGCAGACCATTGAGCCATCTGTGATGTTCGTATCGGTCACGGTGACCGGGTTTCGCGTCCTAACCGAACCGGCTCCCACGGAGCCGTTGCTGCAACTTTTCACACTGTTCCTGTAAAAGCGTCTCCAGTTGTTCTCGAATGTCCAGGAAGCGTTGGGTCGGTACCGGTATCGAGATCGCTGCCAACTCGCCAGTGGGGAGGCGAAGCGATGCCGCGATTGCGCAAACACCATCCGCATTTTCCTCGAGGTCACTGCTCAGGCCTGTACGGCGAATCTCTGCAAGCGCGTCCTCGAGTGCAGGCCAGCTAACGATCGTGCGGCTCGTAAGCCTGCCTAGACGCAACGCAGCCTTGAGACGATCGAGTTCATCTCTATCAAGTTCAGCCAGCATCGCTTTGCCAGGCGCGCTCGAGTGCAGCGGAAACGAAATGCCTATGTCGGATTCAGCCCGCAACCGATGGGTGCCGCGGACCTGATCCACAAAGACCACTTTATCTGCATCGAGTAGCGAGAGATCAACGGTCTCTCCGCACTCGCGGGAGATCTGCTGGAGCGTCGGGCGCGCGATTTCAACGATCGCAAATTTTGCGGCCGCCGCCAGAGGCAGGAGCGCTGGCCCGAGTCGCACTCCTTTCGCAAGTGACGCAGCAATGACCAGGTTCTCGGCGTGAAGCGCATCGACGATACGCTGCACTGTAGACCGGGGCAGTGAGAGAAGCTTCGCTAACTCACCAAGCGAGAGGCCATCTGGATGTTCCTTGAGCGCCCGAAGCACTGCGGCGGCTCTCGCTATCACCTGAACCGCCGGCCTCTCTGCCGGCGAACCTTCCACCTCAAGTTGCTCAACTTCCTCTGTTCTTGGCCTAACCATTTTGCATTCCGTTCCCGCTGAGTAGATGCCGTTAGTTTGCCAGACCCGCGACAGGCCATCTGTTCTAGCCACTTAAATATATTGAGCACAAAGCCACGTCCGCTCGGGTTCACCCCAATGGTTTCGCTTTACCGTCCCGCTAGTATTCACATCACCGCGATATAGTACAATTGTACTGAATAGCGGTACAGCACCCAAACAACATATCAAGACCGGAGTACGTAAATGACTGTGACCGTCCGAGGCATCAACTATCAGGAGAACTTAAATAATGATATGGGGCTGGAGTTCTACGACCTCAGCCATCCGTGGGGTCTCGGGCAGCCCTGCTGGCCATATTTCGAAGATGTGAAGATCGAGCGCCTCCACAACATGGCCAAGTCCGGTGTGCTCACGCAGCGCATCACCACCGTGATGCACTCGGGAACACACATCGACGCCCCGGCGCACGTCGTCGAAGGCACGCCGTTTATGGACGAGGTGCCACTGCCCTACTTTTTCGGCACGGGCGTCGTGGTATCGATCCCGAAAGGCAAGTGGGAGGTCATCACCGCGGAGGATCTCGAAAAGGCAAGCCCGCAGATCCGCGAGGGTGACATCGTCATTGTCAACACTGGCTGGCACAAGCATTACAGCGACAGCCGCATGTATTACGCCTATTCGCCCGGCTTCTACAAGGATGCCGGCGAGTGGTTCGCCAAAAAGAAGGTCAAGATGATCGGCACGGACACACAAGCGCTCGATCATCCGCTCGGCACGGCCATCGGGCCGCATGGCCCGGGCTGGCCGAATGGCCTGCTTCCCCAGGTCAACATGGAGTACGAGCGCGAGACAGGCCGCAAGGTCATCGAAGATTTCCCCGAGTGGGAACCGTGCCACCAGGCGATTCTGAGCGCCGGTATTTGTGGTATCGAAAATGTCGGCGGTGAAATCGACAAGGTCACCGGCAAACGCGTCACCTTCGCGGCGTTCCCCTGGCGCTGGACGCAGGGCGACGGTTGTATCGTCCGACTCGTTGCAATCGTCGACAAACGCGGTTCCTACCGCATCGAGAACGGGGAAGGCTGACCATGAAAGTCACCCGCTTCGGCGAGGCCCAGCGTTATGAGGCTCCCAACCACCACGAAATGCGTTCGCTGCGGCTCCAGGGCTTCGCGCCGGGTGGACCGGACTCGTTCTGGGTTGGCCTTTCGCACTTTCTACCGGCGGGAGGCGCCGGCCCGGATAGCGCGCCGCTGGAAAGAGTCTACGTTGTCCTCGCCGGCGAGGTGACTCTCCGCATCGGCACGCAAGAGGTCGTCCTCGGCCCTCTTGATAGCTGTGCGATTCCCCCCAATGAGGTACGTGAGGTCAAGAACAACAGTAATGAGGTGGCCACGATGCTTGTCGTGATGCCCTATGCGGAGACGGCAGTATGAATACCGAATGGCTGAAATCGCCGGGGTCGCTGTTCGAGGTGCGCGGCAAGGTTGCAGTAGTAACAGGCGCATCTGGAGCGTTCGGCACGCTCGCTGCGCAGGTGCTCGCGGCGGCAGGAGCAAAGCTCGTCCTCGCCGCAGGTAACGAAAAGGCACTCAACGCAGCAGCACAGGAATGCCGGGAGCTTGGAGCCGAGGTAACAACCATCGCGCGCCGACCGGCGACGGAAGACGATTGCGACGCCATCATGGATGCCGGACTAGCCGCCTTTGGCGCTCTGGACATCCTTGTCGTCGGATCGGGGCTGAATGACCCCTGCCCGATCATCGAGATGTCGCCTGATCGCTTCGACACGGTGATGCACGGCAACATCACGGGCGCCTGGCTCCTGTCCAGAGCTTTCGGACAGCGCGTCATCCGGCAGGGAACGCCCGGCAAGGTCGTGCTCGTCTCGTCCGCAAGAGGAAAACTTGGACACCCTGCGGGATATTCCGCTTACTGTGCTTCCAAGGCGGCAACGGACGGCTTGACGCGCGCGTTGGGATGCGAATGGGGCAAATACGGTATCACCGTGAATGCGATCGCCCCGACCGTGTTTCGCTCGCCACTCACCGCGTGGATGTTCGAGGATACCGAAAAGGCCAACAAGGTTCGCTCGGACTTCCTTTCACGTGTGCCTTTGGGGCGACTTGGCGAACCTGAAGACCTGGCCGGCCCACTGCTCTTCCTCTGCTCGCGGGCCTCCGATTTCCACACGGGCCACACCCTCTACGCCGACGGCGGCTATACCGCGGGATAACCTTCCATGGAAAAGATAGGTATTGTTGGCGCGGGCCTCATGGGTCAAGGCATCGCGCAGGTGTTTGCGCTCGCAGGGCATCAGGTCACGGTCTTTGACGTGAACCATGATGCTCTTGCATCTCTCGTAACGCGCACGGAGCACAACCTGCTCGAGCTCGCGCTCGATAGCGCCTGCGCTGCGAATATCACGCCAGCGGCCGAGCTCGGTGAGGCGGTCAACGACGCGGACATTGTATTTGAAGCCGGTCCCGAAGACCTTTCCTGGAAGCAAACGCTGTTCGCGCAGCTCGAAAGCCTGGCGCCGGCGAATGCGATCCTCGCCAGCAACACTTCGGCCATCCCGATCACCCGCATCGTGGAGCGGCTGGAGTCGGGGCACCGGGCAATGGGTACACACTGGTGGAACCCGCCCTTCCTCGTGCCACTGGTGGAGGTCATCAAAACTCCGGACACCGATCACGCGATCGCTCGACGGATGTTCGATCTGCTGACGCGTGCCGGCAAGACACCGGCCATGGTCGAGAAGGACATTCCGGGCTTTATTGGCAACCGCCTGCAGCACGCACTCTGGCGGGAAGCGATCGCACTGGTTGCGAACGGTGTCTGCGACGCCGAGACCGTCGACACGGTCGTCAAGGCGAGTTTTGGCCGGCGCCTGCCCGTGCTTGGGCCGCTGGAAAATGCCGACCTCGTTGGCACAGATCTGACGCTCGCGATCCACCAGGTCCTGCTTCCGGCCATCGACTGCCAGCCGGTCCCTTCGCCGTATCTGGACGCGCTCGTGAAGAGCGGCCGGCTGGGAATGAAAACCGGCCACGGCTTTCGTCGATGGACTGCAGAACAGCAGGCGGAACTCCGATCATCGATATTTCAACATCTGAAGGCAATGGATGCGGCAGATCGCTGCGAGGAAAAGTAATCAAATGGCCAAGAACCCGAAGAAGGTAATCATCACGTGTGCGGTGACCGGCGCAATCCACACACCCTCCATGTCCCCCTACCTTCCGCTGACTCCGGCGGAAATCACGACGCAGGCCGTCGAGGCTGCGCAGGCTGGCGCCGCGATCCTCCACCTGCACGCGCGCGACCCCAGCGACGGTCGCCCGAGCGCCGATCCGGCGATATTCGAGCAGTTCCTCGGCGCAATCAAGGCGAAAACGGACGCCATCATCAATATCACGTCTGGCGGCTCGACGAAGATGACGCTCGAGGAAAGGCTCGCTCCACCCCTTCGCTTCCGGCCCGAGATGGCGTCACTGAATATGGGTTCGATGAATTTTTCCATTCACCCTGCTGCGAACAGGATCAAGGAATGGAAATACCCGTGGGAGAAAAATTATATCGAAGGCACCGAGGACATCATCTTTCGAAACACGTTCCGGGACATTCGGCACATCCTTGAACACCTTGGCGAGGGTTGCGGGACACGTTTCGAGTTCGAGTGCTATGACGTTGGCCACCTGTACAACCTCGCACACTTCGTCGACGCCGGGCTGGTAAAGCCCCCCTTCTTTATCCAGACAATCTTCGGCATTCTCGGCGGCATCGGACCCGATCCCCAATGCGTGACTTTCATGCGGGAAACCGCGAACCGGCTCTTCGGAGACAGCTATCAGTGGTCGGTGCTGGCCGCAGGCAGGCATCAAATGCCCTTGCTGACGCAAGCCGCTGTCGCCGGTGCAAACGTGCGAGTCGGTCTCGAGGACAGCCTCTATCTGGGTCGCGGCCAGATGGCGCAGAGCAATGCCGAACAGGTCCACAAAATCCGGCGAATTCTCGATGAGCTGGGGCTCGAGATCGCAACGCCGGACGAAGCGCGCCAGATGCTGGATCTTAAAGGATCCGACCAGACGGCGTTTTAGGCAAACCGGGCATAACTACAAAACGAATATATCTGGAGACAAAATGATCAGGATTCCAAATTATATTGGCGCTACCATCATCCTCGCATCGCTTGGTCTCGCCGCAACGGCAGTCAGGGCCGATGAGGTAACGATCGGTGCCTCCCTGCCGCTGTCCGGCCCGCTTGCGGGTTTTGGGGCCTATCAGAAATGGGGCTACGAGACCGCTGTGAACGATATCAACAAAGCCGGTGGCATCAAGATCGGCAACGCCCAATATCAGGTGAAGCTGGTCATCCGGGATGATAAAACCGACCCGAATGTCACGGCGAGTAACACGGAGACGCTGATCTCCCGGGATGGCGTCGTCGGAATGCTCGGCTCGTGCACGCCCGCGCTAGTGAACGCCGGGGCGCTCGTGGCGGAGCGTCGCCGGGTCCCGCTTGTATCGGGCTGTGATCCGCTCGGCGCATTCAGGGCAATCCGGCAGTGGAAATACGCCTGGGTGCTCTTCTTTGATGAAGCCGATCTGGGAACCGCTCCATTTCGAATGCTCGCGGACTATCGATTGCAGACCAACAAAAAGGTATCGATCCTGTCTGACAATGGGCCCGACGGCCGGGTCGTCGGCGGCGAGATCTGGCCCAACGCGCTCGCCAAGGGAGGCTACACGCTCGTACGTCAGGACTCGTTTCCCGTCGACGCGCAGCAATTCACGACGATGATCAATCAGGCCAAGGCGGACAGCGCGGACATCGCGCTGGTCGATGCGATTCCTCCTCAGGCGATCGCGATGCGCAAACAAATGGAATCGGCTGACTTTCACCCCAAGCTGCTGGTCATGGAAAAGGGTGCGGAGCCGGAACAATTCGCCAGAGCGCTAGGAAAGTTGGCTGATGGCGTTCTGGTCGGTGGCTACTGGGATCCCAGCTTTCCCTATCCCGGCGCGGCGGATCTCGGCAAACGCTTTGAGTCCGAGACTCATCAAACCCAAAGCCAGCACATTGCCGATTCGTACGCGGCTGCTCAGGTGCTACTGGATGCGATCGCACATGCGGGAAGCCTTGACCGCGAAAAGATCAACCTGGCAGTAGGAAAGACGAACAGGACCTACGTCGTCGGACCCGTGAAGTTCGAGGCAGATCACACATCCCGAATTCCCGTTGCGGTCATGCAATGGCAGAACGGGAAGGCAGTGACGGTATGGCCACAAGACAAGGCCAACGGAAAGCTGCTCTTTCCGCTGCCGACGGTTCAATGACGCACGGCTGGAGAAAAGATCATGCTCGAGAACTCGCTTCCAGATTTATCTGTAGTCCTTAGCGGACTGGCGTCCGGTCTGCTGCTCGGAGGAATGCTGGCTCTGACTGCGCTGGGCCTGTCTATCGCGCTGGGTGTGATGCGCCTTGTCAATCTGGCGCATGGAGAATTGCTTGTGGGCGGCGCGTACATCGGATTCTTCCTGGCCCAATACGCCGGCCTTGATCCTCTTCTCAGCTTGCCGCTTGTTGCGGTGGTGATGGGCGCTATTGCGCTCCCTTTCTACGGGATGCTCATCAGGCCGCTGGCAAACAAAGGCACCGAAGCTCCGATGATGACGATGTTTGGCGTTTCGATCATCCTCCAGAATCTGTACCTGTTGTGCTTCAGCGCCGACACGCGGGCGATCAATACAAGCTACGCCGCGCGGCCGCTCACAGCGGGTCCTGTCACAGTCGCGGAGATCTACGTTATCGGATTTGTCGTTTCCGTGGCATTGACGCTGGGAGTACATGGCTTGATTACGCGAACCAGGTTCGGTCGCGAGTTGCGCGCTGCGGCAGTCGATCCCGCCGCAGCTGCGGTCATGGGTGTCGACGTCAGCAAGGTCCATGCACTCACCTTTGCGCTTGGTGCGGCTTGCGCGGCAATGGGCGGCGTGCTCATTGCGACCGCGTTTTCGTTCACACCGAGCACCGGCTCGACATATCTGCTGATGAGCTTTGCGGTCGTCGTCATGGGCGGCATCGGAAACATCTTTGGGACACTCGCGGCGGGTATCACGCTCGGCGTTCTCCAGAGTATCGGCGCGCTCGTTTTCGGTGATGGATATCGCGATCTGGTGGGCCTCGTCATCTTTCTCTTCGCCCTTGCGCTGCGTCCGCAGGGCATGGTGTCCGGAGTACGCTAATGACTAATCTCATCAACAATCCCCAATCACAGGTGGCCAGGGAGCAGGTCCGGATCGCCGTCACCCGTTCTTCGTCGAGCGCCTTCATCCCGCTAATCGTTACAGGCGCTCTTCTTCTGCTTGTCGGTATCGTTGTCCCGCAAATGGGCGACTATGCCCTGGAAGTCGGCTTCCGACTCCTGCTGCTATTGACGGTTGCCGAGGCATGGAACCTCATGGCGGGCTATGGCGGGATGGTTTCCCTCGGCACAGCAGCGTTCTTCGGTGCTGGCGCGTATTCGATGACAGGTCTTGTCAACCTGCTGGGCGTACCGCCATGGATAGCAATCCCGCTTTCCGGCCTCACTGGCGCGGGGCTTTGCCTGGTCGTCTCGAAAGGTGTCTTCAGGCTTCGCGGTCTCTATTTTACGGTCGGCACACTCGCGCTCGCCGAGGCGCTGCGACTGTTCATGGTCAACTACGGCGGATTCGGTGGAGCATCCGGCATCGTGCTTTCTCAGGACCCACCGGGCTTACGCACGCTATTCCTCATGGCGATCGTCCTGGTGACAGTCACCATGGTCGTCATGAACGTCGCAACGCGTTCACGGTTCTCCGTGCTGCTTCGTGCGGTGCGCGACGACGAGGACTCGGCGTCACAACTTGGTGTGCGCACCTTCCGGGTCAAACTCATCGCCTTCGTGTTGGCGGGCGCTCTGACCAGTATCGCAGGCGCACTCCAGGCGCTAAAGCTTGGCACGGTCGAGCCCTATGGGACGTTCGGCCTCCAGTGGACCATCAGCGCACTATCCATCGTGATCATCGGCGGACAGGGACTGCGCGCCGGCCCCGTGTTGGGCACCATTTTCGTGGTTGTGCTGGGCGAAGCGCTGGCCGACTGGCCTGCTCTTCAACTCGCATTGACTGGCGTCATCCTGATGGGCGTCATACGTTTCGCGCCACAGGGCATCGCTGGATTGATTGAAAGCACGCTTGGCCGAAAGGGGAAATCATGAAAATCGGACATTCCACCCCGCTGCTGCTCGCGTCCGATCTTGTTAAACGCTATGGCGGGCTCGTTGCTACCGACTCCGTGTCGCTCTCTGTCGCCAATGGCGAGATACTCGGAGTAGTTGGACCCAACGGTGCCGGAAAATCTACCCTGATCGGATTACTCGGCGGAGCCGTAAAGGCAGATGGAGGGCAAGTCTACTTCCAGGGCGAGGACATAACCGGGCTCGGGGCAGCCGCACGCGCGCGCTCAGGGATTGGTCGCACCTATCAGATCCCGCGTCCATTCCTGAACATGACGGTGCGCGAAAACCTGCTCGCCGCCCGATACAGTCTTCATCCCTTTTGCTCGAAACGCGACGCGATCGAGGCGTGCGACCGGATCCTCGAGCGTACCGGGTTGCTGGACTGCGCAGATCTACCGGCCAGGCACCTGCCGCTGCTGCGCAGGAAGCGCCTGGAGGTGGCAAGAGCGCTCGCGCTCGAACCCAGAATCCTGCTACTCGATGAAGTCGGCGCTGGTCTCGTCGACAGCGAAATTACCGAACTCATCGAATTGATTCACTCACTCGCAGGCGAGGTTGCGGGGATCATCATCATTGAACACGTTCTGCGCGTAGTGCGGGAGTGCTGCCAGCGACTGATTGTTCTGAACTTCGGCCGGAAATTCGCCGAGGGACCGACAAAGGAAGTTCTTTCCAGCGACGAGGTGGCAGCGGTCTATCTCGGCACGGCGCACGGAAATGAACATCGGGATAACCAGTCTGCACCGGAAAAGACGCCTTCCGCCGGCGCTAGCGCGGCGGCGCCAGCCGGGCATTTGCATGAGAAGCCTGCCTCGCCTCCTCTCCTGGAACTACGCGGAATCCATGCTGGATATAGTCAGGCACGCGTACTTAACGGGATCGACCTCACTGTAGGCAAAGGTGAAGTCATTGCCGTTCTGGGTACGAACGGCGCCGGCAAAACGACGCTTGCGAACGTTCTCGCCGGCACGGTACGCCCGACGGCTGGAGAAATGAAGATTGACGGGAAGCGCTTGCGCGATCCGGCTCCCCATCGCATTGCGGCCCTGGGCTTCGCGCAGTGCATGGAAGGCAGACGGATATTCAGTTCATTGACGGTGGAAGAGAACCTCGTGCTGGCTGCCCGGGGCGCGCCTTCAAAGGAAATCCACGAGCGCCTGGAGCACGTGTACAGCGTGTTTGCAGATTTGCGCGAGAAGCGGAAAAAAGCGGGTACGTCCATGTCGGGTGGACAACAGCAGATGCTCGCCATCGGTCGCGCGTTGATGGCGCGCCCTCGCCTCATCGTGTTCGACGAAATCAGTCTGGGCCTGGCCCCCGTCATGATGGACCGCCTGTATCTCGCTCTACGCGACCTGAAAGCGTCAGGAATGACGATGCTGATTGTTGAGCAGGACGTGGAGCGCGCCCTTGATCTGGCCGACTACGTTCACGTCATGGAGCATGGTCGTTTCGCCCTCTCTGGGCCGATTGATTCCATACGCAACGATTCCCGGCTACGGCATCTGTATCTCGGCACGGCCGATTAACGCCAACGTCGACTGAATCACAGCAGCGAACTTTAAATAATTAGAAAATTGGAGGCAAAAATGAGGAGAACTACAGTAGCACTGGCCGCAATGTCGTTTGTCGCGGCGAGCGCGCATGCCCAAAGCTCGGTCACCATGTTTGGATTTCTCGACGCGGGCATCACCTACGTGAGCAACCAGGGCGGTCATGGTAACGCTCGGCTAGACACTGGTGTCTGGGCGCCGAACCTGTTCGGTCTGAAAGGAGCTGAGGATCTCGGCGGAGGGACAAAGGCGATATTCATGCTGGAGAGCCAGTTTGAACTTGCCGACGGCGCCTCAATACCCAACCCGGGATCGATCTTCGCACGACAGGCATGGGTGGGACTTTCTGACCCGAATCTTGGCGACATGACTGCGGGCAACCAGCACGATTTCATGTGGGAGTCGCTGCTGTTCGGGGGCTTCCATGACCAAAACGCGGGGTTTGATGGATCACTACTCTATGGCGGGTTCTACAACTTCAGGCAAGGGCCGTTTGCCGCACTAGGGATCCCGAATAATCCAACCGGCTCGTCTGACTTCGATCGCGTTGCCGGGTCCTCGCGCGTCTCGAACTCGGTCAAATATAGGTCGCCAAATTTTTCTGGATTTACGTTCGGCGCATTGTACGGGTTTGGCCAGGTTGCGGGAGATTTTTCGTCCGGGAATACCGTCAGCTTCGGCGCCAACTACTCCCACGGACCTTTCGCCGTCGGCGCGGCGTATACGGAGGTCAAGTACCCTCAGATGAATAATGGCCACGATGGCATCCGAAACTACGGCGTTGGCGCGCATTACAACTTCGGCGGTCTCGTTCTGGCGAATCTTCTTTATACCAATACGGAGAACACGCTGACGGGCGCACGTATCGATGTCGGGCAGATTGGCGCGAACTGGTTCATATCGAACGCATGGACGCTCGGTGCCAACTACGAGTACATGAAAGGCAATGCAACCCTGCAGAACAACAAGGCGCACCAGATAACGAGTTCGCTCATGTACTGGTTCTCCAGGCGCACGGCTGTTTATGTGGAGGGAGTCTACCAGTACGCCTCAGGCGACAATCCGGCAACGGGAGCATGGATCAATGGGTTGTTCGGATCGAACGCAGCATCGAGCGGCCATTCTCAGGCAATCGGTCGAGTGGGCATGACGACGACATTTTGACGTTAGCGACCCGCAAACGCGAATTTTTGCAAGCCTCGCATGTGACTGACGAAAATCGTACGGGCGCCAGGTGCTTTGTTCTATTCCCATCTTGCGCATCGTTAGTGTGCAATCATCAACTGGCTAGGCACATCGACCAGGCGAGAGATTTTATTGGAGAAAGATATGAGACTCGGAGAAGTTGGACAACTGCTGGATCCCGCTCCGCTGCGCCTTGAGACGGGCTACGAACGACTGGACGACGGCGTCCTGCACGTCGCCTGCCGCACGGATTTGCGCAACTGCACCGGTGAGATGTTCGAGTGGTGGTTTCGCTCGCGGCCGGACACGCGCCACTATCGCTGGTGGCATCCTGTGGACCACGTCAGCAGTGAGTGGGCGGAGGGAACAACCGACACCCATGTCGGCTCTGTCCACCTGGTCGAGGAATTTTTCACGGGGCTGCCGGCACAGCGGCTCGCGATCCAGTTCAGAGAGGCAACTGAATTCTTTGAGGAGCGCGAGTATGTCAGTGCCCGCAAGGAAGGACGGTTGACTGCGGCGGTATGTGGCTGCATTGGACTGGGCGAAAGCCCTGAACGAACGGCAGACGGACGTATTCTCGGCGGACGCCTGCTTCATATCGGGCGTGACACGGAGTGGGGTCTTGCCCTGCGCAGTCACTTCTACATAGGACAAGACCTTCCCGCTCTAGGCAAGAATCCGGCAGAGGTTGCCGAGATATTTCCCGACGAGTTCGGCCGAGCGCTGCTCATGCACTGTTATAACGAGTTCACGTTTCTATCGCGGTTCCTTCCGTCACTGTTCCTCGGCGACAACCGGGAAACGCTGGACATCGCTCTGCCGTGGTGAACTGACTCGCGCGCGCTAACTGCTCCAGGA
>NZ_BAYD01000094.1 GCF_000685075.1 Paraburkholderia oxyphila NBRC 105797 | reverse complement strand
GGCCTTATAACCCGCACAAAAACCCCAATTACAACTTGGGATGGCACTCAAACCTGACGACAGAATCTTGCTGCTCGAACGCCTGAAACCCCTGCATTTGTTCCGCAGCGAAACTCGTCTGCATCCCAAGCCTTTCACAGTGCTCATTAGCTTTGGCCATTGCGGTCCTGCGAGCCCGCGCCCACGCAAGCTGCCCGCCAGTGGCACTAGCCGACACCATCAGCATCCCATGCTGATCCGCCGCAGTGACATCGCTAGCCGACGCACAACCCACCAACATCGCGCAAAGCGCCGCAACCGAACCGATCACCCGAAGCGGCGACACCAGCGCCGCCCCTCGCGCATTACCCACAATCATGAATAGCACCGCTTCACATCACGCTGTCCCGCCAATGATCGAGATTCCATCGCGGTACGCCATTGCGCATGCTGCACGATCTTCTGACTGGTAATCCGGCCCGCCGCACGCCGGATTCTCTTCGCGGCGCCAAGCACCCGTTCCTCGCGCCGGCTGTGCGCCCACGCACGCGCCGCGAACCATCCAACGATGGTCCAGCCCAGCAGCACATTAACCAACGTGATCGCCAAAGCATCGTGATGCCCGCGCGCATCGGCTTCGATTGACGGAATCAGATACAGGCTCATTGCGGCAATGACCGCGGCTCCTTCAAGAATTTCCTTCATGGCACCCTCTCATGTAAGCAGTCCGGCACCGCCGCAAAGCAACGATCGCCGTAACACAATGGGGGGAATTTTAGGCGCTATCTATTGAAGAACAATGCCAATAGAACGAATTCTGCGTTGCGTCCACGTAAACAATCGACGCGTCATCCCAGGATCATCGACAACGCGCCAGAGCGCCATCTGGCCGGCTTTTCACGGGATCGCGGCGGATTCCGCAGACCAGCAATCCCCTGCGTCAGTTCATCCGTGGCGTCGAGTATTAGTTGTCCAGAGATCGTCGGACTTCGCCAGAAGTTCTAATCCTCTCAATCCGCAGACGGCCGCCGCACATACGTCGGCGGCAGCGCCACATCATCGAGCGCCTCACAAAAGCTCTCGCGCAGTGCATGCGCGGCGGGGTTGAGCGAGCGTCCGGTCAGCTCGACGAAGCCCACGGCGCGCTCGATGCGCGGCGCGTCGAGTGGAATGAAGCGCAGTGTCTCGCGATGGCGCTGCTGCGCGAGCCAGGGCAGCACCGTGAGCCCCACACCGCCTTCGACGGCCGAGAGCAGCGTGGTCGTATTGGCGATGAAGATGTCGTCCTGTCCGTCCGCGGCGCGCCGCACCGGCTCGGGCAACGCACGCAGCGTGCCGTTGCCGATCAATCGGTAGCCCGACAAATCCTTCCATTCCACGCGGCGCTGCCTGAACAGCGCATGGCCCGCGTTCACGACCACGCACATCACGTCGGCGAGCAGCGGCGTGAAGCTGAGCTCGGAGTCGTCCTTCGGCTCGCCGGCGATGCCGAAGTCGATCGCACCTGAACGCACCCGGTCGTGGATATAGGCGGCCGTGCCGTCTTCCACATGCAGATGCACACCGGGATGGCGCGCCGAGAACCGGCTGATCGCGCGCGGCAGTATCTCGTGCGCGATCGATGGCACCGAGGCCACGCGCACGCGGCCGCCGCGCACCTGTGCCACATCGATTGCCGAGGCAATGGCGCGCTCGTAATGCTCGACGAGCTTGCGTGCCTCGCCATAGAGCATCGCGCCGAACGGGGTGGGCGAGGCGTGGCTGCCCTTCTCGAAGAGCGCCGCGCCCAGCGCCCCCTCGAGCTCCTTGATCGACAGCGAAAGCGCCGGCTGGCTGCGGAACACGGCCCGCGCGGCGGCCTTGAAGCCGCCGTGCTCGACGACGGCCACGAAATGGCGCAACTGCGCGATTTTCACATCGGGGAGCCGGTCCATAGCTAAATAAGAAGAATAAATATTTCGATCAGAAAAATTGGCTTTGGCTATTTTAGCGTGGTTTCTAGAATCGCTCTCACGTCAATCGCGTTGAGATCGAAGATGAATCCTCAGACCTTTTTGAACTGGATCGACGGCCACTGGCAGGCCGGCGAGACCTTCGTTGAGAACCGCAGCCCCTCCGACACCGACGACCTGATCGGCCGCTACACGCAGGCCACCAGCGTCCAGGCGCAGCAGGCCATCGAAGCCGCGCGCCGTGCGCAACCCCAATGGGCCGCCACGGGCCTCGAGCAGCGCCACGACGTGCTGCGTGCGATCGGCGACGAGCTGATCGCGCGCCGTGACGAGCTTGGCCGGCAGCTTGCACGCGAGGAGGGCAAGACGCTCGCGGAGGGCGTGGGCGAGGTCGCGCGCGCGGGCCAGTTCTTCCATTACTTCGCGGCCGAAGTGCTGCGGCAGCTCGGCGGCAACGCCGATTCGGTGCGCCCCGGCATCGAGATCGATTACCGGCGCGAGCCGCTCGGCGTGGTCGGCATCATCACGCCGTGGAATTTCCCGATGGCGACGGCGTGCTGGAAGATCGCGCCGGCGCTCGCCTTCGGCAATGCGGTGCTGTTCAAGCCCGCCAACCTGACGCCGGCCAGCGCATGGGCGCTCACGGAGATCATCAGCCGCCAGGCGCTGCCCCCCGGGACGTTCAACCTGCTGATGGGGCCGGGCGAGGCGATCGGCCATCTGCTCGCGACCTCGCCGGGCGTCGACGGCATCTCGTTCACGGGCTCGCTCGAAACCGGCCGCCGCCTCGCGGCCACGGCCGCGCCGAACCTCATCAAGTTGCAGATGGAGATGGGCAGCAAGAACGCGCTCGTCGTCCTCGACGACGCCGATCTCGATCTCGCGGTCGAATGTGCGTTTCAAGGGGCTTACTCGGGCGCCGGGCAGAAGTGCACCGCGTCGTCGCGTCTCGTCGTGACGCCGGGCATCCACGCGGCGTTCGTCGAGCGGCTGGCCGAGCGGATGCGCAACGTGCGGGTCGGCCGCGCGCTCGATGAAGGCGTGCAGATGGGCCCGGTCATCGACGGGCGCCAGCTCGAATCGAATCTGCGCTATGTCGCGCTCGGCCAGCGCGAGGGCGCGCGGCTCGTGTGCGGCGGCGAAGCGCTCGCGCATCCCGAGCGCGCATGGTGCATGTCGCCCGCGCTGTTCGACGAGGGCCGCAACGACATGCAGATCAATCGCGACGAGATCTTCGGCCCGATCGCCTGTGTGATCCCCGTGCGCGACTACGAGGAGGCGCTGGCCGTCGCCAACGACACGGCGTTCGGCCTCACGGCCGGCATCATGACGCAATCGCTGCGCCACGCGACGCATTTCCGCCGCCATGCGCAGGCGGGTTGCGTGATGGTCAATTTGCCCACGGCCGGCACCGACTATCACGTGCCGTTTGGCGGCCGCAAGGCGTCGAGCTACGGTCCGCGCGAACAGGGGCCGCACGCGGCCGAGTTCTACACCACGCTGAAGACCGCCTACACGCGCGCATAAAAGGGGGCGGGCAATGACTGAAAAGACTCTGCATGACTCGCTCGTCGTCATCGACGGCACCCAGTACTCGAACTGGGACCGCGGCATCTTCGAGCAGATGCGCGACGGCGGCGTCGCGGCCGTCAACGCGACGATCGTCTATTGGGAGAACGCTCGCGAGACGCTCACGCGCTTGGCCGAGTGGAACGCGCGTTTCGAGCGCCACGCCGATCTCGTGATGCGGGCGCGGACGATGGACGACGTGCTCGCGGCGAAGCAAGCCGGAAAAGTCGCCATTTTATACGGACTGCAGAATTGTTCGCCGATCGAGGACGACATTGGCCTCATCGAGGTGTTTCGCGATCTCGGCGTGCGCACGATGCAGCTCACGTACAACAATCAGAGCCTGCTCGCCACGGGCTGCTATGAGTCCTCCGATGGCGGCGTCACGCGTTTCGGCCGCGCGGCGATCGAGGAAATGAACCGTGTGGGCATGGTGATCGACATGTCGCACAGCGCCGAGCGCTCGACGCTCGAAGCCATCGCGATCTCGTCGCGGCCCATCGTGATCAGCCACGCGAATCCGTCGTTCTTCCACGAGGCGAAGCGCAACAAGTCGGACGCGGTGCTGCGCGCGCTCGGCGAGCGCGGCGGCCTCGTGGGCTTCAGCCTCTATCCGTTTCATCTGAAGAACGGCAGCCGCTGCACGCCCGGCGAGTTCACCGACATGGTCGCGCGCACGGTCGACCTCATCGGCATCGATCACGTGGGCATCGGCAGCGACCTGTGCCAGGGGCAGCCGTACAGCGTGCTCGAATGGATGCGCAACGGCCGCTGGAGCAAGCAGACCGATTACGGCGAAGGCAGCGCCGATAACGCGGCCTGGCCGCAGCCCGTGAGCTGGTTCGGCTCGAACGCCGACTTTCCGAACCTCACGGCGGCGCTCGTGCACGCGGGCTTCGCCGCCAACGAGGTCGCGCAGATCATGGGCGGCAACTGGATGCGCATCCTGCGCGATGCGGAACAGCGCCGCTGACGCGCGCCGAACTACTATTCAAGACTGGAGGAGACATGGAAATGCAGACCTCGCCGGACCTCGCGGCCGCGCGTGACGAACCGGCCGCTCGCCGTGGCCGTATCGACTGGCCCATCTTCATCATCAGCGGCGGATTTTTCGTGCTGTTTCTCGTCGCCGCGCTGGTCAACCTGCCGTGGCTCTCGGCGGCGGTCGACACGGCCTTCGGCTGGGCCACGCGCGGTTTCGGGCTGTACTGGCAGTTGCTGATGCTCGCGACCTTCGTGGTCAGTCTGGGCATTGCGTTCTCGAAGCTCGGCCGCGTGAAGCTGGGCGGCCGCGGCGCGGTGCCGTCGAATTCGACCTTCAACTGGGTCGTGATCATCATGTGCGCGCTGCTGGCCGGCGGTGGCGCGTTCTGGGCCGCCGCGGAGCCGCTCATGCATTTCATGAGCCCGCCGCCGTTCTTCGGCGCCGCGCCGCGCAGCGAGGCGGCGGCTGTCGCGGCGCTCGCGCAATCGTTCCTGCACTGGGGCTTTCTGGCGTGGGCCGTGCTCGGCAGCCTGCTGACCATCGTCTTCATGCATCTGCATTTCGATAAGGGCCTGCCGCTTGCGCCGCGCACGCTGCTGTATCCGCTGTTCGGCCAGCGCGCGCTCCGGGGCCCGATCGCGGCGCTGGCGGACGCCACCTCGATCATCGCCGTCGCGGCGGGCACCATCGGCCCGATTGGCTTCCTCGGCCTGCAGATCGCCTATGTGCTGCAGTCGGTCTGGCACGTGCCCGATACCATCGCGACCCAGGCGCTCGTCATTCTCGCGGTGACCGCCATCTTCACGACGGCCTGCATCGCGGGGCTCGAAGGCCTGCGATTCGTCTGCAAGATCCACGTCTGGCTGATGCTCGGCCTCGCGGCGTACCTCTATGTCTGCGGGCCCACGAGCTTCCTGAGCAGCGTGTTCTTCAAGGCGTTCGCCACGCACCTCGTGGACTTCGTGCAGACGGCGATGTATCGCGGCGACAGCAAGTGGCTCAACGCGTGGACGCTGTTCTACTGGGGCTGGTTCATTGGCTACGCGCCCATCATGGCGATCTATGTCGCGAAGGTATCGCGCGGCCGCACGATCCGCGAGCTCGTGGTGCTGCTCTCGATCGCCGCGCCGCTGATCACGATGCTGTGGTTCACGCTCGTCGGCGGTGCAGGTATCGGCATCGAGCTGGCAACGCCTGGCAAGGTGGTCTCGCACGGCACGCTGCCCGAGGCGCTGCTGCTCGGCGTCGCCCAGGCCATGCCGCTGCGCAACCTGATCTCGGCGCTGTTCCTGTTCCTCAGCTTCTTCTCGGTGGTGACGAATGGCGGCTCGATGGCCTATACGATCGCCATGGCTATGACCGGCGATCGCGGCGGTGAGCCCAGCGCGTGGCTCAAGATCTTCTGGGCCGTCGGCATGGGGCTCGTTGGCGCGGTGCTGATCACGATGGGGGCGGGTGGGATCAGCGCGTTGCAATCGTTCATCGTCATTACCGCTGTGCCAGTTTCGATCCTGATCCTGCCTTCGCTGTGGGACGCGGTGCGGATCGCGCGCAGGATGGCCGTCGAGCAGGGAGTGAAATAATGATTGGCATGGAAGTGGATATTGATATGGATACCGAATCGAACGGCGTGAGTCAGCCAGCCGATTTCGATGAGCGCAGCGCGATGCGCAGCCCCGACGTGACGAATCGCCTCGAACGGCTCGGCGCCATGCACGGCACGCGGCTGAGCTTCGTGCGCGCGCTCGTCAGGCGCATGGCGCGCGACAACTGGCGCATCCGCGTCACGCACATGGACCTCGACGACAATGGCTATGGCACCTGCGTCTATACGATCGAAGCCTATGGCGAGCGCTACAGCCAGGTGATTTTCTCGCAGCATCTCGACGACGCCGAGCGCACCGACCGCGTGATCGCCGAGAAGTGGGACATCACGTCCGCCCTCGTGTGCGGCGTGCCTGAAGCAGCGGATCTCGCGCAACTGCGGGCCAATGTGCCGCTGCAGGAGGCGGGCCGGCTGCGCGCGCACGATCTCGTGCTGTGCCGGGCGAACAAGAGCGTGCGCAACTTCGACTACGTCGTGAACTGCCTCGCGGAAGGGCGGCAGCCGGATCCCGCCGCGTTCGAGCGCGTGGGCTACCTGATCCGCACGACGGCCGTGTACGGCAACGGCAAGTTCGGCATTGCCGATTACACGCGCCTCGTCGATAGCCAGGCGTTTCGCGCGGGGTTTTCGGCGCAGATGTGCGCGGTCTTCGTGTTGCGCGATTTCAGCGTGCGCCTCGTCGAGCACATCGCGGCGCGGCGCAATCCGCGCGCGGCCGTCAAGCTCGCGCGCAGCTACCGGCGCTATCTGGGCGTGGGCAACGCGACCGGGCTGGGGATGGCGCCGTTCCTCGTGCGCCACCCGGCCCAGCTCGACCAGTGGATACGCGGGCGCGAGACGGCGCTGGCGCGTGTGCTGGCGGTCGAGTCCGTCGACGCCGCCACGCTCGCCCGTGCGCGCACGCTGCTCGCGCGCGCCGGGCGCCACATTGCGCAGGTCCATACCGACCATCCGCGCGAGGCCGCGCGCAACGCTCAACTGCTCGCCGAGCTGCCGCGTCTCGAGCGTGCGCTACAGCATGAAGCGGCGGGTCCGCAGCCGTTGCGCTGGGGCGCGTTGCTTGCGTGGGCCGCCGCGCAGCTCTCGTGTGCCGCGCAGGAAGTGCTCGTGGCCGTGCTGCTCGAGCTGTATCCGGAACACGTCGACACGATCGACTGTGGCGCACCGGTCGACGATACGCTGCGGCTCGACCCCGACATGCGCGTGAGCGCGCTGCGCTCGCTCGTGGAGCGCGACTACCGCTGGGCGCTCACGCAGCCCCAGACGCAGCGCGACGACACCCATTTCTTCTGGTACCGCTCCGCCGAGAAAGAGGAGCCCCGCCTTGGCATGCGCGCGGAGGAACCGGGCGCCGCGCGCGAGCTGCCGCTCGACATCGCGCGCCAGATCCTGCGGCTCCATGCGCGGCTGCAGGAGGCGCACGACGATGCGGGCGTGGCTGCGTTCGTGGCCGAGCATCCCGAGTTTCGCGCGATCGTGCGCCGCGTGCAGTCGCTCGCGGGGCGTGTGTATGGGGAGATACGCGAGAACCTGCTCGCACGCGACATGCTGCCGATCGACCTGATGCGCGCGAAGCTGTCGATGTTCGGCGCGAGCAAGTTCGATCCGAAGTCGAACCTGTGGGTGAGGGTCACGCTGTTCCAGGGGGCGCCGACGCTCGACGATCTCGCGCCGGACATGATCGACGACTGGCTGTTTCCGTGCGTGCCGGATGGCAATGAAAGGGGGAGTGCACAAGCATGAAGATGGCGATGAACGAACTGGTCTCGCTGTGCCGCGCCGCGCTGGAGGGCAGTGGGTGGGCGCAGGGCGATTACGAGGATGCGGCGGACGCAGCCGTGTGGTTGCAGGCGCTCGGTCTCAATGGTCTCGCGGCGCTGGACGGCCTGCTTGGCGCCGAGCCCGGCGAGCGGGTGGTGGTCGAAGGCGCCGCGCCTGGCGCGATGCGCGTGCAGCACTGTGCGGGGCTGGCGGGTTGTGCGCTTGCGTTCGAGCTCGCATGGGCCGAGGCGACGCGGGACGGCATGGGCGTGGTGCGCGTTGCGCAGGCACTCGCGCCGCGCCTGGCGCTGTACGGGCTGAAGATGATGAGCGCGCGCGGGAGGCATTTCGATCTGGCGTGGAGCGATGCCAGCGGGCGTCACTATGCGAGCGCCACCGGGCAGACGGCGTGGCCGGCCTATCTGGGCTGTGACACGCGGGCCACTGGGGACGCGGACGAGCTGATCGTGTGCTGCCGCGTGAATGCCGCACTGCGTGCGCCGATCGAAGTGGCTCCAGCGCTCGAGGGCGCCGCCGATCCGGCCGAGCTCGAAGCACGCTACTACGAGGCGATCTGGCGCGGCGTCGACGTGGACGCCGCGCAGACCGCGCGTCTGGCTGAGTGGAAGGGCCGCGTGCTGGTCGCGGCAAGCGAGGCGTCGCGCGAGCACGGTGCGGGAGGCGCAGATGATGGATTCTGAGCAAGTCACGGCGGCGCCGCGTACGGTCGCGGCCGTGCCCACGGGACTGCCGCAAAGCCGCACGGCGATGTTCGAATGGGCGGTGACGGCGAACGGCATGCTGTACACGGCGCAGATTCCCGTCGATGCCGACGGGGCCGTCGTGAGCGGCGGCATCGAAGCCCAGGCGCAGCAGGTGTTCGCGAACCTGTTCCAGACGCTGGCGGCGGCCGGTGCAACGGCGGGCGATGTCGCGCAGGTCTTGATCTACGTGACGGACCGCGTGTGGCTGCCGGCCGTCAACGCGGTCTGGCTGCGTTACTTCGCGGCGCCCTTTCCGAATCGCGCGTCGTGTGTCGTTGCGGGGCTGGCGCGCGAGGAAATGCTGGTCGAACTCGTTGCTTACGCCTGCGTGCCGGCTCGCGCAGGCGCGGCCGTGGCGATCTAGATTCGAAGCAAGGGTGACGGACCGGCCTTTTGCGTGAGCGGTGCACGCCGGTAGCGATCGGTCACGGCTTCGTGTTCGCGTTCGAGGCCAGCGGGGCGCTGTCGTCGTGCCAGCCGCCTCCCAGCGCCTTGTAGAGCGCCACGAGGGCGATATCCGTGTCCCGGTCGGTTTGCGCGAGCTTGTCTTCGGCAACGTATAGCGACCGTTCCGCATCGAGCACCGGCAGGAAGTCGTCCAGACCTTGCAGGTAGAGCCGTTGCGCGATTCCCACGGCGTCGCGATCGGCTGCCACCTCGGCGGCCAGGCGCTCGCGCCTGATTTTCGACTGGCCATAGGAAACCAGTGCGGATTCGACGTCGCGGAGCGCGTCGAGCACCACACGCTGGTATTGCGCCGCGGCGGCGTCGGTGCGTGCCTGTTCTGCATCGATCGTGAAGCGGACCTTGCCCGCGTCGAAAACGAGCCAGCTGATACTGGGGCCGATCGAGAGATAGCGGCTCGGGGCGGTCAGAAACGTCGATGCGTCGAGACTCTCGAGACCCGCTGCGCCGGTGAGGTAGAAGTGCGGGTAGAGATCGGCTTTCGCCACGCCGATGCGCGCATTCGCGGCCGCCAGTTGCCGCTCGGCCTCGCGGATATCGGGGCGGCGCTGGAGCAGATCTGAAGGCAGGCCAACCGGTACGTCGGCAACCGGCGTGGGGATCGCCTGGGGGGCGTCGAGTTCGGTCAGCAACGATTCCGGCGGCACGCCCACCAATGCGCCGATCCGGTAGATGGCGGTGCGCGCGTCGACCACGAACGTCGGAATTTCGGCTTCTGTCGCTTCGACCTGCGCCTGTGCGCGCAGCACGTCGAGGCGCGAAGCGAGGCCCGCGTCGAACTGGGAACGCGTGAGGGCCAGGGTGTCGCGCTGGATCGACAGGTTTTCCTGCGCGACGGCGAGCTGGCGCTGCGCGCCCCGAAGCACCACATAGTCGCGCGCAATCTCGCCGGTCAGCATGAGGGCGGCATCCCCGCGTCCTGCGACGGATGCCTCATAGGCCGCGTTGGCCGCTTCGATGCGTCGCCGCGTGCCGCCGAACACGTCGATTTCCCACGACGCGTCGAAGCCCGCTTGCCAAAGATTGCCGTCGATACCGGGGCCCAGGCCGCCCGGCGGTACGCCAACAGGAACGTTCGCACTGCCATGCGTTCTGGCGTAGGCCGCGCCCGCGTCGACTTCGGGATATTCGGCTGCACCTGCGACGCCGCGCATGGCCCGGGCTTCGCGCACGCGCGCTTCAGCCGAGGCGAGATCCGGGGCGCTTCGCTGTGCCTCGTCGATCAGATGGTTCAGGACCGGATCTCCGAAGTTCGTCCACCACGCCGCTTCAGACGTTGACGGTGCGGACGGTGCGGTGGCCTGCGCGCCAGCCGCTTCACTGTAAGCTGGCGGCAGGCTCGTTTTGGGTGGCACGTAATCCGGTCCGACCGTACACGCGCCGAGCAGGGCGCTTGCACAGAGCAACAGCGCGGCCAACGCATGGGCCTGGTGGCCAGCACGCCACTCGCGCCCGGCAACTAATTTAGCAGGCCTAGCCATCTGGGCGGCTCCCGGGTAAAGATACGGGTCTCGACAGACATCCCCGGGGATATCCAGCGCAGTGCGTCCGCGGAATCGTCGAACACGATTTTCACCGGGACGCGCTGCACGACCTTGACGAAATTGCCGGTGGCATTTTCCGGCGGCAGGAGCGCAAAACGCGAGCCGGTGCCGCGCTGGATGCTCTCCACGTGGGCGCGCAGCTTCAGGTTGGGGAAGGCATCGACGCGAATGGACACGGCCTGGCCCGGCTGCACGTGCGTCAGCTGCGTTTCCTTGTAGTTCGCGATCACGTAGAGCCGCTCGGGCACAACGGAGAGCAGCAGTTGCCCCGGCTGGACAAAATTGCCGGACTCCACGCTCTTTCTGGCCACACTGCCGGCTTCCGGCGCATAGATCTTCGTGTACGAAAGGTTCAGCTGCGCCTGGGCAAGTGCCGCGCGCGCTTGGGCGACGGCCGCCTCGGCGGTGACCGCCTGAGTTCGCGTGAGCTTCGCAGACGCCTCTGCGGCTGTGATGCGCACCTGCGCAGCCACGGTGGTCGCCTGCGTACCCTGCGCCGCCGCCGCGCCTTCATCCACCCGTTCGGACGATACCGCGCGCACGTCCGAAACCGATTGGAGCCTCCGCAGATTGGACTGCGCCAGCTTCGAATTGGCTTGCGCGACCAGCAGTTCGGCGCGCTGCTGCGCAACGCGTGCGTCGGCCACCGGAATCTCGTCGCGCGCTGCCTGGAGCCGGCTTTGCGCGTCGGCGAGATTGGCTTGCGCCTGCTGCAACGCAACCGCGTAATCGCGCGGATCGAGTTCGATCAGTAGCTGCCCCTGCTGCACCGCGCTGTTGTCGTCGACATAGAGCTTCTGCACGTAAGCCGGCACCTTGGGGATGACCGATATGACGTGCGCGTCTACGTAGGCATCGTCGGTTTCCTGCTCGTAAAGTCCCGGCAGGAAAAAATACAATGCGATCGCGGCGAGCACGAGAAAGCCAAGTCCTGCAAACAGCAGCGGGCGCCGGTTCGGCTTTGCCGGGCCGGGCGACGGGGTGTTGGGCGCAGGCGTGGCAGGCGTCGGCGGCGGTGCCGCTCCCGTACGCGTTTCGTTGGGCTTTTCGACGGGCAATCCTTCACTCATCGCGCCTCCCATCCAGTGTTGTTCGCCGCTAGCGGCGGATGTTGTGGCTTCAAGGCAATCGTCCTACTTATTTTGCACGGGAGTGGGCGGAACAATCGGCAGCAGACATAAGGCGACGATCCCCACGACGGCCATGAACGCGAATGCGTCCGCGTAGGCGTAGGCCGCTGCCTGATGGGCGCCTTGCTCCGCGAGCATGCGGACGGAGGCCTGCTGTGCTTCGAGAGGCGTGTAACCGCCGTGCGTCGTCAGCGTGCCGGAGACGGTCGAGAGCCATGTGCGCGTCACGTCATTGTCGTGCCGCACGTGATCGAAAAGCCGTGCGGAGTGCAGGGTCTCGCGATGCGAGATCAGGATCGTCAAGAGCGCGACACCGAGTGAGGCGCCGAACTGGCGAAACGTCATGTACAGGGAAACGCCGTCGAGGAGTTTGTTCTGATCGATTCGTGCGACTGTGCCGCTGCCCACGGCGGGCAGTAGCGGCGAAAGGCAGAAAGCGTAGAGAACCAGTGGCAGGGCGAAGTACCATCCCGGCGTTCCGGTGGTCAGAAGCCGGTTGAAGATCAGCATCGACATGATCAGCATGACGAGTGCGAATGCAATGGCCTTGCGTTGGCCCACGCGTGCGATGAAGCCGACCATGAGCGGCCGTATTGCGGCAGCGGTGAGCGCGTAGACGCACATGATCTGGCCGGTCTGCGTCGCGCTGTACGTCTTCGATGCGACGTTGCGCAGGAATTCCGGCAGGACGAATACGCTGCCGGAAAGAATCATGCCGGTGAACACCCCGAGCAACGCCGACGAAAGCACGTGACGGTCGCGCATGAGCTCGAGCCATAGCAGCGGCGTCCGGTTGGCGGCACTCATTTGCCACGCGATGAACAGAATCAGCGCGCCGGCACAGACAAACCCGAGTATGCGCAGGTGCGCGGAGCCGAACCAGTCATCGATCTCGCCACGGTTGAGTATCACCTGCAGCGCGATCAAGGCAATGGCGAGCAGTACGATCCCGGGCCAGTCCGCGGAGACAAGGCGCTCCGAGCTGGGTTTGGGCTGGTTCGGGAAGTATCGCGCGATCAGCCAGAGTGCGCCGGCGGCGTAGAGCAGGTTGGGCAGGAAAATCAGGCGCCAGTTGGCGTGATCCGTAATGTAGCCGCTCGCAAGCAGGCCCGCTGCGCTCGAGAGATACAGCATCGTCGAAATGCGCATGAGCGATGGGCTGCGCTGCGGCTTCGGCATGAGCACGTACACGGAGGCGCGCCACCACATGACGAGGCCCGCCGCAGCGAGCCCCTGCAGGGCGCGCCAGAACAGCATGATGTCGAGATCCGGTGCGAGCGAGCAGCCTATGGACGTGGCGGCGAACGCCACCACCGTGCCGAGCAGGAAGCGCTTGTAGCCGAAATGCCCGGCCATCCAGATCGATATGGGCACGCCAAGGAATAGCGAGCAGCTGTACACGGTCAGAATCCAGCTCGCCTCGTCGGCGGAAACACCGAGGGTGCCGGTGAGATCCGTGAGGACGAGATTGACGCTGTCGAACGTGTAGAACTCCATGCCGGTCGCAAGCCCCAGACCGATCAGCAGCGCCCGGACGTGTTCGGGCGCGGGCGTGGCCGCCGCGGGCCCGGAGGCCGGCGGCGCCACAGGGGCGCGGGTGGGAATGGCGGCCTGGCTCATGGGCGGGGGTCGCGAAAAAAAGTCAGCATATCCTGGTAGCGCGATTGTGGTCGCGGCGATGTCCGCGGGTCCATGGCTTCAGCTTGCCTGTTGCCCGGCGCGCGTTTGCCGGAAGTGTTCGACGGCCATGTCGACGAAAGCCTTGACCTTGAGCGGGAGAAACTTACGATTTGAATACACGATGCGGAATTCGCGGTCTGGAAGGCTATATTCGGGGAAAAGACGCATGAGCTTGCCGCTCTCGATGTCGTCCTCGACCAGATAGGCGGACAAGGTCGCGATGCCGAGACCCGCAATGGCACATTCGCGCACCATACCGATGTTGTTGGCATAGAACGTTGGCGTAGGGGCGACGGTGATCTGCGTGTCGTCCGGTGCGTTGAACACGATTCCATCGGCGGCATGTTCGGTTCGGAATGCCAGGTAGGGATGCTTCGGCAGTTCCGAGGGATGAGTGGGCGCGCCATGGCGGGCGATGTACTCGGGCGATGCGCAGGTGTAGTAGTCCGTGGAAGTCAGGTGGCGCGAAACCAGCGTCTGGCCCGAGACGTGACGCGCGGCCAGAATGCCGAGGTCGAACTCTTCCTCGATGAGATCGACGGGGCGATCCGCAAGGGTGAGATCGATCGTTACGTCAGGGTACGCGTGCTGGTAGGTGCTCAGGAGAGGAGCCAGCTTGCGCAGGGAAAAGAGTGCAGGAGAAACGATGCGCAAACGTCCAGACTTGCTGACCGCATTCGACGACAGGATCGAATACGTTTCTTCGAGTTCTCCGAGGATCTGGCGGCAGCGCTCGAGATAGAGACGTCCGGCTTCGGTGGGCGACATTTTGCGAGTGGTGCGTTGCAGCAGTCGCGTACCCAGATGCGCCTCCAGGTCGCTGATGATCCGGCTGATGCGCGGCACGCCGATTTCGAGCGACTCGGCTGCATGCGCGTAGCTGTTGACTTCGGCGACCTTGACGAACACTTTCATGGCAGTCAGAACGTCCACGGTATCCCTCACTTTGTATGTGTCAGTAACGGCCGTCACATCGTTGCCGGTATCGGAACTGTAATCGGCGCCGGTTTCCTTGGCGAGACAGATGTTTTCGAATTTCGGACATTCCATTGCCCCGGCGAAACAGGGCAATGAAACTGTTATGCCGCTTGTGCAAACCTGTCCAGACTCAGGCGGGAAGCCAGATCACTGTTGTCCCGAAACTGGCAGAAACTCGGAAGCAATTGTCCGTCGCGTTTGCGTGGACCCGATAGCATGAAAACAAGCGGCGAACTGATCGACCGACGGCGCAAGGAACCGCTCAATGGGCTTGCTGCCGGACCTCTCGAACAGGGTCGCCGGTTGCGGGAACACACCTGGAGACTCACATGACGGATTTAACTCACCTCGACAGCATCGTTGACGACCCCGAGTCGATTACGGACGTCGTGCTGGCGGCCATGAGCAAGACGGACGACGCGCGCTTGAAGCAGATTATCGACGCGCTGGTGCGCCACGCGCACGCATTCTTTCGAGAAGTCCAGCTGACGGATCAGGAGTTCGAAAAGGGGCTTGAGTTCGTCAAGGCCATCGGGCAGGCGACCGTGGACGATCACAACGAGGTCGTGCTGGCCGCGGACGTGCTGGGCTTCTCGACGCTCGTCACCCTGCTCAACACGGCCGATCGCAGCAATCGCACGCCCGGCGCGCTGCTTGGGCCGTTCTACCGGGGCCACTCGCCTGAATACGCGGACGGCGCATCCATCGTGGCCGAAGGCTCGCCCGGCGCACCGCTGTTCGTGCGCGGTCGCGTGGTGGACACGGCCGGTACGCCCGTCGAGGGGGCGCTCGTCGACGTCTGGCAGGCGTCGCCAATCGGGCTCTACGAAAACCAGGATCCGGATCAGCCCGACATGAACCTGCGCGGCAGGTTCCGGACCGATGCGCAAGGCTATTTCAGGCTGCGGTCCGTTCGACCTGCCGGCTATCCGGTGCCGACCCACGGCCCGGTAGGCCGGTTGCTCGAGAAGCAGCATCGTCACCCGTATCGCCCGGCGCATATTCACTTCGTCGTGGTCGCGCAGGGCTATGAAACGTTGATCAGCCAGGTGTTCGCAGATGATTCGGAGTACCTGGGGTCTGACGTTGTCTTCGGCGTGAACCGGGCGCTTGTCGGGAGGTTTTCCGCACACGAGGACGGGAAGGCACCCGCACCCGATGTCAACGGGCCGTATTACACGCTCGAGTATGAATTTGTCGTAGCCGAAGGTACGCCTGTCTGGCCGACGCCCCCCATCAAGTAAAGTGGAGAACAACATGTCCAACCTTCTTGAAGACAAAGTCGCGGTCATTCTTGGCGGTACCGGTGGAATCGGTGTGGCCACCGCGAAGCGGCTCGCGGCGGCGGGCGCCCGTGTCGTGGTCTGCGGTCAGTCGGAGACCGGGAAAGCGCAGCAGGTCGCGGAGTCGCTGCCCGGGCACGGCCATGTGGCGAAATCCGTGTCGATCACCGAGAGCGATACGCTTGCCGCGCTGGCCAGCGACATTCGCGCCCTGTTCGGCCGCGTGGACATCCTCGTCAATGCCGCAGGCTTTACGAAGCCGGTCAGGCACGGCGATCTCGATGCGCTGACCGACGAACTGATCGACGAGATCATGACGGTCAACTGGCGCGCGCAATTCGCGGCGATCCGGGAATTCCGCACCTTGCTCGACGCGTCCGGCGCGGGCCTGGTGGTCAATGTGTCTTCGATCTCCGCCACGACGGGCGTCGGCAGCAATATCGCCTACTGTGCCGCGAAGGCCGGGCTCGATGTCATGGCCGCTTCGCTTGGCCGCGCGCTTGCGCCTCGCATTCGCGTGCTGAACGTGTCGCCAGGGGTCGTGGACACGAGCTTTGTGCCCGGGCGCGGCGCGGACTTCAACGACAAGGTTGCCGCGACCACGCCGCTTGGGCGCATCGGCACGCCGGACGACATCGCCGAAGCAATCGAGGCGTGTGCGACACACCTTAAATTCAGCACGGGTACGACCATCGTTGTCGATGGCGGCCGGCGGCTGGCCTGATCCGAAGCGAGGCTCATGATGCACGCACGCAAGACCATCATCACCTGTGCAGTCACAGGGAATCTGACCCGGCCCGAGCAACACCCGGGACTGCCCATTACGCCCGCCCAAATTGCCACGGCTGCGCTGGAAGCGGCGCAGGCCGGCGCGGCCGTCGCCCACATTCACGTGCGCGATCCGGCGACCGGCCGGCCGTCGATGGACATCGAACTGTATCGCGAGGTGATACGGCTCATCAGGGCGGTCGACCAGGAACTCGTGATCAACCTGACGACCGGACCGGGCGGACGTTTCATCCCCTCGGACGACGATCCCAGAGTCGCGGCGCCAGGAACGACGCTGCTTGCTCCCGAGAAGCGCGTGGAGCACATCGCCGAACTGCGGCCGGATATCTGCAGCCTTGACCTGAATACGATGAATTCGGGTGGCGACGTCGTGATCAATACGCCGAAGAACGTGCGCAAGATGGCTCACGTGATTCGCGAAGCCGGTGTGAAGCCGGAACTGGAGATTTTCGATTCGGGCGACCTGCATCTGGCGCTCGATCTGATCAAGGAGGGCGTGCTCGACGGTCCGGGTCTGTGGACGTTCGTCATGGGCGTCAAATATGGATTCGCGGCCACGCCGGAAACGTTGCTGTACGCGCGCAATTTTCTGCCCCCCGGCGCGGCGTGGTCGGCGTTCGGCATCGGCCGGGCGGAGTTTCCCATCGTCGCACAGGCGTGGCTGGCAGGCGGGCATGTCCGTGTCGGCCTTGAAGACAATATCTACCTCTCGAAGGGGGTGCTCGCCGAAAGCAATGCCGAACTGGTTGCACGAGCACGCGATATCGTGCTGTCGCTCGGTGGGGACATTGCCACCGCGGCGCAGGCGCGCGAACAACTGGGGTTGAAGAAATGAGCGAGGAACAGGGCAGGCAGCAGTTTGGAACGCCATCGGTGCACAAGTCGGCATTCATCGCTCAAGGGGTGGCGCTCATCGGTGACGTGCAGATTGGAGAGCGCGTCTCGATCTGGTTCAACTGCGTACTGAGGGGCGACGTTCAACGCATCGTCGTCGGCTCCCGAACGAATATCCAGGACGGCTCCATTCTGCACGGGACGACAAACGGTGCGCCGACGCTCGTCGGCAGTGACGTGACGGTCGGGCACGGCGCAATCCTCCATGCGTGTACGATCGAGGACCGGGCATTTGTCGGCTTCGGCGCGCGCGTGCTCGATGGCGCAATCGTGCGCACCGGCGGCATGTTGGCCGCCGGCGCCGTCTTGACGCCGGGTAAGGTGGTGGGGACAGGGGAGCTGTGGGCCGGCAATCCGGCGCGGCTGCTTCGCCCGCTCTCGGAGAAGGAGGCAGAGGCGATCCAGCTTTCGGCCGACCGATACGTGGCACTGGCGAAGCGCTACCTGTTCTCGAAGCCGCTGGTCATGCACTTCTAGCGAATTTCGCCTCCTCCGGGGCTCGCGCAGAAAAAAGTGTCGCGACGCAACGGTTGGAGGCGGGAGAGGCAAACTCAACGTCAGCAAAATGGAGGAGGCGAGATGGAAACCAACGATGAACGCACCAGAAAGCTCCGCGAGGCCGCACTCGAGTATCACGAGTTTCCCGTGCCGGGCAAGGTCGCGATTGTGCCGACCAAGCAGATGATCAACCAGCGCGACCTCTCGCTCGCTTACTCGCCGGGCGTTGCGTTCGCGTGCGAGGCGATCGTCGAGAACCCGCTGAACGCCGCGCGCTTCACGGCACGGGGCAACCTGGTCGGTGTATTGTCGAACGGCAGCGCGGTGCTGGGTCTCGGCAATATCGGGGCGCTTGCGTCGAAGCCCGTCATGGAGGGAAAGGCGGTACTCCTGAAGAAGTTTGCTGGCATCGACGTATTCGATGTGGAGATCGACGAGTCGGATCCGCACAAACTTGCCGACGTGATCGCCGCACTCGAGCCTACGTTCGGCGGCCTGATTCTCGAGGACATCAAGGCGCCGGATTGCTTCATCGTGGAGCGCGAGTGCCGCAAGCGCATGAAGATCCCGGTCTTCCACGACGACCAGCACGGCACGGCCATCGTCGTGGCTGCGGCCTTCACGAACGGGCTGAAGGTGGTGGGCAAGGACATCAAGGAAGTGAAGCTCGTCGCCTCGGGTGCGGGCGCCGCGGCGCTGGCGTGTCTGGACCTGCTCGTGGACCTTGGCCTGCCGCTCGAAAACATCATCGTCACGGATCTGGCCGGCGTGGTCTACAAGGGCCGCACCGAGCTGATGGACCCGGACAAGGAGCGCTTCGCACGCGAAACCCAAGCGCGCACGCTGGCTGAAGCGATCGAAGGCGCGGACATTTTCCTCGGCCTTTCGGCCGGCGGCGTGCTCAAGCAGGAGATGGTCAAGCGGATGGCCGCGAAGCCGCTCATCTTCGCGCTGGCGAACCCCACGCCGGAAATCCTGCCCGAGCTTGCACTGGAAGTGCGCCCGGACGCCGTGCTCGCCACCGGCCGCACGGACTACCCGAACCAGGTGAACAATGTTTTGTGCTTTCCATTCGTTTTTCGCGGTGCGCTGGACGTAGGCGCGACCACGATCACGAAAGAGATGGAGATCGCCGCGGCCTTTGCCATTGCGGAGTTGGCGCAGCAGGAGCAAAGCGATGTGGTTGCGGCGGCCTACGGCATCCGGGATCTGCGGTTTGGCCCCGGCTACCTGATTCCGAAGCCATTCGACCCGCGCCTGATCGCCAGGGTCGCGCCCGCCGTGGCGAAGGCGGCCATGGATGCGGGCGTGGCGACGCGCCCGATCGCAGACATGGACGCCTACGCGCAGAGCTTGCAGCAGTTTGCCTGGCATAGCGGCGCGGCGATGAACCCGATCTTTCAGATCGCGCGCGCTGTCGAGCCGGAGAAGAAGCGCATCGTGTTCGCCGAGGGCGAGGAAGAGCGCGTCCTGCGCGCGGTGCAGATCGTGGTCGATGAAAAGCTCGCGAAGCCCATCCTGATCGGCCGCCCGGCGGTGATCGAGCAGCGCATCGCGCGCTATGGCCTGCGTCTCGTCGCGGGCCAGGACTATACGGTGGTCAACACCGACCACGACGAACGCTATCGCGACTTCTGGCAGGACTACGCAAAGCTGATGGCGCGCAAGGGCATCACGCAGCAGATGGCGAAGCTCGAAATGCGCCGCCGCACCACGCTGATCGGTGCGATGCTCGTAAAGCGTGGCGAGGCCGACGGCATGATCTGCGGCACCGTGAGCACGACGCACCGCCACCTGCACTTCATCGACCAGGTGATCGGCAAGCAGGAGGGCTGCAGCGTCTATGGGGCGATGACCGGTCTGGTGCTGCCCAACCGGCAGATCTTCGTGGTCGACACGCACGTGAACGTCGACCCGACGCCCGAGCAGCTTGCCGAAATCACCATCATGGCCGCGGAGGAAGTACGCCGCTTCGGTATCGAGCCGAAGGTCGCGCTGTGCTCGCATTCGAATTTCGGTTCGAGCAACGCGCCTTCAGCGCAGAAGATGCGCGACCTGCTGGAGATCCTCAAGGAGCGCGCTCCGGACCTGCAGGTGGACGGCGAAATGCACGGCGATGTCGCGCTCGATCCGAAGCTGCGCAAGGAAATCCTGCCGGAGTCCACGCTCGAAGGCGAGGCGAACCTGCTCGTGATGCCGAACATCGATGCGGCGAATATCTCGTACAACCTGCTCAAGACGGCGGCGGGCAGCAACGTTGCGATCGGCCCGATGCTGCTTGGCGCGGCCAGGCCCGTGCATGTGCTGACGGCTTCGGCTACGGTGCGCCGTATCGTCAACCTCACGGCTGTGCTCGTTGCCGGTGAGGCCGGCCTTACCCACGCCGCGGTGGGGGCTTGACCGGCTGTTCGGGGCGGATCGACGGATCAGTTGATCCGTCGATCCGCCCCTTCGAAACCCGATTACATATTGATGACGACGCGGCCCGCGGTACCCGCAGCAACGGCGCGATACGCGTCCTGACCATGAGCCAGATCGAAGCGGTGAGCGATGACGGGGGCTCTGAGCTTGCCGCTTTCGAAGCCTTCCACGAGTGCGGTCATGAACGGCGCCGATTCGGCGACGCCCAGCTTCGCGCTATCGGCGCCGAAAAGCTGGGTTTCGTTGTGGTAGAAGTCGATGAGGTCGAAATCCACTCGACGTTTGCCCGTGGCGCTGATCTCGACCACGCGGCCGCGCCGCTTCACCAGATGCAGGGCGGTTTCGAAGGCAACCCCGCCCACGGAGTCGTACACGACGTCGACGCCGCCGGTCAGGTCGCGAACACGGTTGATCGTGTTGTCGTCGAACGGCACGTATGCGTCGATGAGCTCCGCAGCAGGCGAGCCAGCGACCGGCGCGGCAATGTCAATGCCGATGACGCGGCAGCCGCGCGCCTTGGCAATTTGCGTGACGGCGCCGCCGACACCCCCGCCTGCGCCAATGACGGCAATGGTCTCGCCATCTTGCAATTGTGCATAGGTGACGGTCCCGAGCCAGGCGACGACGAAGTTCACCCCAATGGCCGACGCTTCCTCGTGCGAGAGCGCTGTGGGCTTGCGAGACAGCGCGGCAAGCGGCACCTTGAGGTACTGGGCATGCGTGCCGTCGCGTGTAAAGCCGACGTCGCCGCCGGTGCCCCACACAGCCTGGCCCAGCCATTCGGACGGACCATCCACCACGATTCCACTGAAATCCCGCCCGGGGATGCGTGGCCGAATCGTATGGTCGAAATGCCCGGACACGTTCTTGACGTCGCTTGGATTCACCGACGCGCTGCAAACCTGGATGATGGCGCTGCCGCTGTCCCGCTCCGGTGTGGATACGTCAATATACTCCAGAACATCAGGTCTACCAAATGATTTGAATTGCAAGGCTTTCATGTCAACTGCTCCTGGGATTGTCATGGGCTGCAAGCCGCAACCGCTGGCAGCAGTGTAGAGCCCTGTGGCTTCGCCGTTCAGACAATCGCTTTCGAGTTATGGACAGAACGTTGGCGCGTATGCATTGCCGGGTCCGAAATGCGGCAGTGTCCTACAGGGGTTCGGCCAGCGTGTTGTCCCGGCTGAATTCGCTGGGCGAGGTTCCTAGCTCGCGCCGGAACATGTCGCTGAAGCTGCTTGGCCGGTAACCCAGCGAATGCGCAACGGCGCTGACCGAATGTCCCTCGGCCAGCTTCGAGACCGCCATGGCGAGTTGCACCTGGCGTCTCCATTCCGCGAAGCCGAGGCCCAGCGCCTGTGAGAATAGACGGGAGAGCGTTCGCACACTGGCGCCTACCGAAGCGGCGTGCTGCTCAAAGCTGATATCGACCGAGGGGTTCTCGATGACTGCACGGCAGAGGACATCGAGCCTGCGGTCGGATTGGTCGGGCAGCGGAATACGCTGGGAATAGCGGGCCGCGTGCCCTAGCTCCAGGGCTACGACGCGGTAGGCCGCGTCGAGATATTCCTGATCTCTCTCGGCCCCGTGTTCCGCGAGGGTCGTGATCAGTTCCCGGAGAAGGTTATTGATCTCGAAGACCTCGGACCGTCGGCTCAGGTGTTGAACGTCCGCGTCGCGCAGATACAGGTTGCGCATTTCGACGGCGCTCATCATGCGTATGGAGTGCACCGTATCGGGCGGAAGCCAGACCGCGCGTTGAGGCGGAACGACGAGCGCTTCCTGTCCTGTCTCCACCCACATGACTCCCGATACGGCGTACAGCACCTGGGACCAGTCATGGCGGTGAGGATCGATTCGTGCTCCCCGGGGATAGCTTCTTGCCAGCGACTTTCCACGTCCGGTGTCGTCGATGAGGTCGGGAGGAGCGGCTTTTGACATGATGGTCGATCCACGTGATGACGCGATGTGCGCGCAAGCATAGCAAGAGGCGCGGCACCCATCCATTTACGCAGGCAGTTGCATGCCGGACCCCTGCGGGATTCTACCCGCGGCGGCGCTTCCAGTGCTCAGCGGCATGGTCGGCAAAAATAACGCGGGTATTCTTGCCTTAACTTCCCGCCCAAATTCCGGAGTCATTCGACGGAGCAGAGTCCGGACAGCTATGGGTTCGAAGCGGCTCGGTCTCTGATATTTTTGGCGAGCAGCGTAGCGAGATTCGGAGTAGCGGCTGGTTCGTGTTCGTCTCGCGGGGCTGCGCTGTCTTGACATTTACTTTTTGGTAAATAAATAGGCATCCTGCCTATTGAAAATCGATGTGCCGCGTTTGCACGACTTGCGGATTGAAAGTGGCCCTTCTTTTCTCCGCGCAGGGGGTGCGAAGCAACAGGGGGACGGGCGCGCGGATCGACGCGCCGGTCGATCGATCGGGAGTACACTGATTTCCCGCAGCGCGGGACGAGCGCGCCGCGAGGCACATCACAGCCGGTGAGGCACGGAAAAGCGTGAATCGGACGGATTGAGGAGATGAGCATGCATACAGGCGGCGAACATTCACGCTCCGGCGAGCCGGAGCGAGACGCGGAGTCCGCACGCGGCACGAGTCAGCCGTCGGGACGCTACGCGACCGACGACGAGGCGCCATTCTCACCGCTCGAGACGCGCACGGACCAGGCGCATCCGCGTCTTGCGGACGAGGAGATCGAGCGGGCCAGACGTTTCGGCGACGAGGTCCGCTGGCAGGCGGGAGAAACGATCTATAAGGCGGGGCAGTTTTCGACCGGGGTGCTGGTGTTGCTTCGCGGCATTGCGCAGGTCACGAGGCATGAAGGGCTGGGACCGAATAATGTAACCACGATCAGGCAGGGGCCGGGGCACTTCCTCGGCGAGGCTGCCCAGCTCTCCGGCCGGCCATCGCTGGTGGACGCGCACGCGCTGACTGATGTCGTCGCGGTGCAGCTCGCGCCCGAGCAATTGCGCGCATTGATCGTGGCGGAGGCAGAGCTGGGCGAACGCGTCCTGCGCGCACTCGTCCTTCGCCGGGCTGGGTTGATCGAGCAAGGGTGCGGTCCGGTGCTCGTCGGCCGGCCCGGCGAGGCGCGACTCGTGGCGCTGGAGGGCTTCCTGCGCCGCAACGACCATCCGCATACCGTCATCGACGCGCATTCGGACCCGGATGCCGTGGCGCTGCTCGAACGGATCGCACCGTCTGCCGATGACCTGCCGGTCGTCGTTTGTCCCGACGGCACCGTGCTGCGCGCGCCCACCGAGAACCGGCTCGCGGCCACGCTCGGCTGGTTGCCGAGTTTCGAGCGGGCGCGCGACTATGACGTCGTCATCGTCGGCGCGGGGCCGGCGGGCCTGGCGGCTGCTGTGTACGCGGCATCCGAAGGGCTGACGGTGGCCGTATTCGACGCACGCGCGCCGGGCGGCCAGGCCGGCGCCAGCGCGCGTATCGAGAATTTCCTCGGCTTTCCCATGGGGATCTCGGGGCAGGCGCTGGCCGGGCGTGCGTTCGTCCAGGCGCAGAAGTTCGGCGCCCACCTTTTCATTCCGTGCCGCGTTTCGTCGTTGCGCTGCGCGGACGAAGTCGTTTCGCTGGAGCTGGAGGGCGGCCACCGCGTGAGTGCGCGCACAGTCGTCGTGGCAAGCGGCGCGTCCTATCGCCGGCCGGCGATCGACGGCCTTGCCGGGTTCGAGGGGCGGGGCGTCTATTACTGGGCGTCGCCAATCGAGGCGAAGCTCTGCGCGGGACAAGACGTCGTGCTTGTTGGCGGCGGCAACTCGGCCGGACAGGCGGCGGCCTATCTCGCCACGCATGCGCGGCGCGTGCATGTGCTGGTTCGGGGGGCCGGGCTCGAGGCAACGATGTCGCAGTATCTGATCAAGCGCCTTGCGGCGTCGCCGAATATCGAAGTGTGGGCACGTACGCGGGTTGAGCGGCTGGAGGGAGAGGAATACGGGCTTACGGCGGTCCATTGCATGTCGCCGCAAGGGCCATGCAGCATTCGCACACGGCATCTTTTCCTGTTCACCGGGGCGGATGCCAACACACAGTGGCTGCGGGGCTGCGACGTGGCGCTAGACGACAAGGGTTTTGTGCTGACCGGGCAGGGTGACCCGGGTCACCCGCAATCCGCCGTGCTGTCGTTGGAGACGAGCCTGCCGCGCGTGTTTGCAATCGGCGACGTGCGTTCCTCCTCGATCAAGCGTGTGGCGGCTGCGGTGGGAGAAGGGGCTGCCGTGGTGGCCCAGATTCATTCCGTGCTTTCGGAGGCTTCCGCTTGGTACCCACCCAAGGCAAGCGGCATCGCGGGCAGAGAGGATTGATGCCGCGTACTAGGCCTCTGCAAACACGGGGCTTTCGGGCAGCATGGACCCGCCGTCGACCACGATCGTCTGGCCCGTGATATAGGCCGATTCGTCGCTGGCGAGGAACAGCATGGCGTTGGCGATCTCCTCGGGCCGGCCGAGCCGCTTCAGCGGTATGTGGCGTGCGATCGCTTCCTCGCCAAAGCGTTGCTTCAGGGCGGTCATGGCAGGCGTGTCGATGTAACCGGGCTCGACGCCATTGACCGTGATGCCCGCCGCGGCGAGTTCGAGCGCTGCCGCACGAATGAAGCCGTTCACGCCAGCCTTGCTCGCCGCATAGTGCGAAGTTGCGGGCATGACCACGCGCGGCCCGGTGATCGACGATGTCACGAGCAGCCGGCCGCCGCCCCGTGCCTTCATATGTGGCACGGCCGCCTGCGCGAGGTAGAAGCACGCTTTCAGGTTCACGGCGAGCACACGCTCGAGCGCGTCGAGCGGCATCGAATCGAGCGGGTCGCGCGAGAACGCCGCTGCGTTGTGGACCACGATGTCGAGTCCGCCATGCAGGGCCGCGACGCGGTCCACGGCTGCACGCACCGCCTGGGCGTCGGCCACGTCCAGCTTCATGAACGAGACCCTCACGCGGCTTGCGCCGGGCTCTGCGTCCACCTGCCGGCTCAGTTGCGCGGCAACGTCTTCGCCCTGCTCGGCGGAGCGCGCCGCAATCACGACCGTCGCGCCCTGTCTCGCGAATACCTCCGCAATGGCGCGCCCGATGCCCTGGGCGCCGCCGGTCACGAGCGCGATCTTTCCAGTCAATCTGCCAGTCACTCTGTTCTCTCCTGCGTGGGGTCAGACGGCCAGCCGTCCGCCGTCTACGGCGTATTCGGCGCCGGTCGTGAAAGAGCTCTCGTCTGAAGCGGCGAAGAGCACGGTATAAGCGATCTCGGCCGCGCTGCCGATACGCTTGAGCGGCACGCGCGCACCGAACGCGGCGCGCGTGGCCTCCACATCGCGCGTGCCGAAGGTGCCGAGCTCCGCCCATTCCTCGATTTCCCGGCGCACCATGGGGGTATCGGTGACAGCGGGCAGCACCGCATTCACGCGGATCGGCGTGTCGCGCTCGGCGAACTCGATCGCGGCGCACCGGCTCAACTGCCGGACCGCGGCCTTCGACGTGCCGTAGGCGATGTTGTCCGGAATGCCTTGCACGCCCAGCACGGAAGCCAGGTTCACGATGGCCGCAGTCGTTGCGCGGCCTTTCGCGCGCGCGGCGAGCGCCGGCGCCGCGTGCTTGATGCCGAGGAACACGCCCTCGACATTGACGCGCATGACGTTGCGGAACTGCGCGAGCGAGGTGTCCTCGATCGACTTCACGAGCGCGACGCCCGCGTTGTTGACGAGAATGTCGAGGCCCCCCAGCTCGGCCTGAATCCAGGCGATGGCGCGCTGCCAGCTTGGCTCGTCCGTCACGTCTAGCCCACACGCAGTTGCGCGGCCGCCGGAGCGGACGATTTGCGCGGCCACCTCGTTCGCGCGCGCGAGGTCGAGGTCGCTCACCACGACGTGCGCGCCTTCGCGCGCGAAGAGCTCGACGATGGCCTCGCCGATGCCCTGGCCGGCGCCCGTCACGAGCGCGATCTTGTTGTCGAGACGGCCCATCGTCAGCCTCCCACGAGCTCGGCCAGGCACTCGGAGAATGCGCGGTTGTGCTGGTCCACGTCGCCCGGCGCGAGTTGAGGGCAGGCGAGCATCATGTTGTGGAACGGCGTGATGAGCACGCCCCGGTTCAGCAGGTACAGATGGATGAACGCCTCGAGCGGCCCGTTGCGTCCGGCCTTCGCTTCGCTGCCGTTGCGCGGCGGCTGCGGCATGAACATGTATTCGGCGCGGGCGCCAACTTGCGTGAGGTGCCAGGGCAGCGCGTGCTTTGCAATATCCGCTTCGACGCTGCGCGCAATGCGCGTCGCCATTTCGATCATGTGCGCGTAGTTCTCGTCGGTCATCACGTGTTCGAGCGTGGCGCGCAGGCCCGCGATCGTGAGCTGGTTGCCCACCAGCGTGCCGCCGAACCCCGAGTGGTTGTTGCGCTTCTCGCCGCCGGCCCACACCGGCGGCTTGGCTGCCCAGACGCGTTGCGCGACGGCTTCGGTCACGCCGTACACGGCGGAAGGAATGCCGCCCGCGATGGCCTTGCCGAGCACGAAGATATCGGGCTCGAGCCCCCAGGCGTGCGTGCAGCCGCCGGGGCCAGTCGAGATCGTATGGGTCTCGTCGATCAGCAGCAGCGTGCCGTGGCGCCGCGTGATCTCGCGCAGCGCAGCGTGGTAGCCAGGCGCGACGGGCACCATGCCGATGTTGGTCATCATCGGCTCGGTGATCACGCAGGCCACGTCGCCATGCGAGAGCTCGCGCTCGAGCGCCTCGATGTCGTTGAACTCGACGAGGCGCACGAGACGCTCGTGATCCATGCCGTTGGCGGTGACATTGGTGCGAGTCCGCATGCGGCCTTGCGCATCGAATTCGACCTGCGTCTCGTCCACGGAGCCGTGGTAATTGCCGTTGAAGACGAGGATCTTGTCGCGCCCCGTCACGAGGCGCGCGAGCCGCAGCGCGAAGCGGTTGGCATCCGAAGCGGAAGTCGCGAGCTGCCAGTAGGGCAAGCCGAAGCGTCGGCTCAATGCTTCGCCAACCCATACGCCATCCTCGGACGGCAGCATGGCGGTCACGCCGCGGTGCGCCTGGCGGGCGATGGCGTCGGCGATGGCCGGATGCGAGTGGCCGAACATCGAGCCGGTGTCGCCAAGGCAGAGGTCGACGAACTCATTGCCGTCGACGTCGCGCAGATGCGCGCCTTGCGCGTCGCGCATGTAGACCGGATGCGCGCCCGGCCACAGCTGCATCCAGTGCAGCGGCGTGCCGTACAGATACACCTCGCGGCCGCGCGCATAGAGTTCGGCCGAGCGCGGATGCCGCGCCGCAAAGCGTTGCTGCTCCCGTTCGAGCAATGCGTCGAGGCGGGACGAATCGATAACAGAATCAGGAATACTAATCGACATGAAAATCTCTCTTGCTGTGATGAGTAGAGCAGCGAAATCCTGGCAGGCCTAGCGGCCTAGCGCAACGCGCTGATGATGCCAGGCGAGCAGCCGCCGCTCGATGCGGTAAAAAACGGTTTCGATGCACAGCGCCGCGACCGCGATCACGAGAATCGTCGCGAGCCCCGCGGCGATCTCGAACTGCTGCTGGGCTTCGACGATGAAATTGCCGATGCCGTTGGTCGAGAGCAGCATTTCGGCGCTGACGCTGATGAGCAGCGAGAGCGCGACGCTGATGCGGATGCCGCTCACGATCTGCGGCAGGGCGGCGGGCAGGTCGATGCGCCACATGATCTCGCTGCGCGAGAGGCCGATCGAGCGCGCCACGTTCACGAGCAGGGGATGGGTGGCGCGGGTGGCGTCGATGGCGTTGATGAGGATGGGAAACGCGGCGCCATAGAACACGACCAGAATCTTGGCCGCGTTGCCGGTGCCCGCGAACAGCATCACGACCGGCACGATGGCGAGCGGCGGCAACGGTCGCACGAGGTCGATCAGCGGCTCGAAGAATGCGCCGAGCGCGCGCAGGCGGCCAAGGCAAATGCCGAGCGGCAACATCGTCACGAGCGCGAGCGCAAAGCCCGCGCCGGCCCGCACGAGGGTGACGCCCAGCGCCTGGGTGAGATCGCCCGCGTGCCGGTAGAGCGCGCCGACCACGTCGAAGAGACCGGGAAAGTTCGGCGAGCCGATCCAGCGCGCCGAGATTTCCCAGGCGGCGCCCAGCACCGCGAGCAGCACGATGCCGGGCCAGTTGATCCGTCGAGTGAGACGCTTCATGCTTGCACCATTTTCGTGAACTGATCGTGCCACCGGACCATGCTGGCGCGCAGGCGCAACACCGCCTGGTTGAACAGCAATCCGTTGACGCCCGCAACCACAAGGAGTGCGAACGTGTCGGTCGTATGCATCGTGAACGCGCTGTCGTACAGCATGAAGCCGATGCCGTTGCTGCCGGCCAGCATCTCCGCCGCGATGGTGGCGATCAGGCAGTCCGCGACCGCGAGGCGCGCGCCGGTCAGCATGGCCGGCATCGCGGCGGGAATGCGCACCTGCCACATGATTTCCCAGCCCGAGTAGCCGAGCGTCTGCGCGCTGCGCAGCTGCACCGGCTCGCTGGTCGCGAGCGCGGCCGCCGCGCTCACATAGACGGTCCAGACGCCCGAGAAGCAGACGATGAAGAGAAAGAGCTTCAGGCCGAGCCCGAGCGCGAAGATCGAGAGCGGCACGATCGCCGCGGGCGGCAGCGAGCGCATGATATTGACGAGGGGGCGCAGCGCGTCTTCAACGAGGCGGTAGCGCGCCGATAGCACGGCGGTGCCGAAGCCGAGCGCGACGGCGGCAACGAGGCCAATGGCCGTGCGCATCAGCGTGAGCGGCTCGTTCTGCCAGAACTCGGCGGAGCGCAGCTGGCCGACGAGCGCCTCGAACGCGGTGCCCACGCCGGGCATGTATTCCTTCGGGACATGTCCGGTCCACACGACCAGTTGCCAGACCGCGCAACCGGCTGCGAACCCGATACATGGCTTGATCCACTGTTTCATTGCGTCACCTTCATAGCGTCACCTGCGGTGCTTGCGTGAGCGTTGCCGCGCGCCGCTGCCGGCCTGGGTGTGGCTGGACTGGCCCGCATGCGGCATGCGCGGCGCACAGCCTCGCGGCTGCTTGCGCCCGGTTCAAGGTTATTTCGCGGCGCCGGCTGCCACGAGCGTGGCGGGGTCGAGCGGCGCGTGCAGCAGGCCGTAGTGCACCATCGCGTCGGTGAGCGGGCGCAGCGAGGCGGCGTCGGGCGTGAGAGAGCCCCAGTCGAAATAGTGCGTGACCTGTTGCGCGAGATCCGGCGCGAGCTTGAACTCGCTCACGAGCCATTGCTGATAGAGGGCGGGGTTGGCGCGGAAGTCGGCGCTCGCGCGATCGAGGACGCGGTTAAAGCGCTGCAGCACGTCCGCATGGCTCTTGACCCAGTCCTCGCGCGCGAACAGCACGTCGAGCGCGATACGCTGGTTCGGAGGGAGATTCGCGATGACACCCGAGCCGAGCGTGACGGCCTGGACATTCGGCGACATCTTCGCCGACGCATAGAAGGGCTCGGAAATGCAGGCCGCGTCCGCGTTGCCGACCTGCAGCATGCTGGCCATCTGCGGCATCGGCACGATGATCTTCTTCACCGAGTCATAGGGCACGCCCGCTTGCGCGAGGTGCTCCTTCACGAGCAGCTCGCACACGGCGCCCGTTGCGTTGATCGCGACGGTCTTGCCGCGCAGGTCGGCCACGCTGTGAATGTTCGACGCTTTGCTGGCGATCAGCCACGTGTCCTGCTTGCCGGGTGCGCCGTACTCGTAGTCGAGCGTGTCGATAATCACGAACGGCTGGTTGCGTGCGCGCGCGAACAGCACGGGAATGATGCCCGAGTAGCCGATATCGACCGAGCCGCTCGCGAGCGCCGACGACACCGCCGGCCCCGAGCCCAGCGTGACGATCTCGGGCTTGAGGCCCTCCTGAGCGAAGTAGCCTTTGCTTTGCGCGTAGTAGATCCGGATCATCGAATCGGCGCGAATCTCGCCGATCCGGATGGTCGTGGGCGCGTCCGCGGCGAGGGCCTGCCCGGCCGCCGCCACGAACGCGGCGCCCACTAGCGCACGCTTGATCAAGCGCTTGAACATGGTTGTCTCCTGTCTGTCTTTATGAAATGAAGAATGCGTTCAGTGCGGCGTGCGCATGGACTGGATCAGCGTGACGACCTGATGGCGCAGGTCGAGGAACTCGCGTTCCTCGCGGGTTTCCAGCTGCGTGCGCGGCCGCGCCAGCGAAACCTTGATCTGCTGCGCGACCACCGTCGGGCGCTTCGAGAGCACGACGATGCGGTCGGCCATGTAGACGGCTTCGTCGACGTCGTGGGTCACGAGCACGCAGGTTTGCTTGTAGCGGCGCGCGAGGTCGAGCAGCAGGTCCTGGATGTCGGCGCGCGTTTGCGCGTCGACGGCGGCGAGCGGCTCGTCGAGCAGCAGCAGTTGCGAGCGCGCCGCGAGGCCGCGTGCGATTGCGATGCGCTGCTGCATGCCGCCCGAGACCTGCCACGGATAGTGGCGCTCGAAGCCTTTCAGGCCCACATTCGCGAGCAGCTCGTGCGCATACGCGAGCTTGTCGGCGCGGCTCATGTCGTGAACCCGCTTCATGCCGAACACGACGTTCTGCAGGTTGTTCTTCCAGGGCAGCAGCGAGCGGCTGTAATCCTGGAACACGACCGATACTCCGGCGGGCGGCCCGTCGACGGGCTTGCCGCCGAACTCGACCACGCCGCTGTCCACGCGATACAGGCCCGCGAGGCACATCAGCAGCGTGGTCTTGCCGCAGCCGGACGGCCCGACGATCGAGAGGAACTCGCCTTCGAGCGCCTCGAAGCTCAGGTCGCCGATGATCGGGTTGCGCATGGCGCCTTCGCCGAGCGCCTTGGCAATGTGCTGCACCTTCAAGAGGGCGCCGGGCGTGCCGGCGCTGCGGTTTTCGGGGCCGCTTGTCGCCGCGCCCGGGTTCGCCGCGCTCCGTGCGGGGTTCGCGCCCGCGGGAGGCATGGCCGCCGCTTCGCGCCGCATATTCAAATCAGCTTGCACGTCTATTCTCCTGCCCGCTTGCCGGGCATTCAGTCGACCCGCTACGTCGTCTGTCTGCCACGCCAATCGGGATCCAGTCATGGGATTCAGTCGTGTATCGATCTTCAGTCGTATGTCGGTCGGGCTTCAGTCCGCGGCGATCGCTTCAAAGGCCGCATGCAAGCCGTTCATGCAACGCTCGACGTGTTCTTTCTCGAACGTGAGCGGAGGCGAGAGAATGATTTTGTTGCCGGCGATGCGCACGAGGAGCCCTTGGGCGCATAGCGTGGCGTAGAGCTTCTTCGAGGCCGGATGGGTTGGCGGCAAGGGTGCTTTCGTCGCCTTGTCGAGCACGAGCTCGATGCCGAGCATCAGGCCCTTGCCGCGCACTTCGCCCACCTGCTTATAGTCGAGCAATTCCCTCAGGCGTGCGAGGAAATATTCGCCCTGGCGAGCGGCGTTGCCCGGCAGGTCCTCGCGCTCGACGATGTCGAGGTTCGCGAGCGCCGCAGCGCAGGCGAGCGGATGGCCGGAGTATGTGTAGCCGTGCATGATGGTTGCGAGCGGATGGTCGGTGTCCCATGCGCGCGCGACGCGTTCGTTGACGACGGTGGCGCCGAGCGGCACGTAAGCCGAATTGATGCCCTTGGCGAAGTTCATGATGTCGGGCGCGACGCCCCATGCCCGCGCGCCGAACATCGAACCGGTGCGCCCGAAGCCGGTGACGACTTCGTCGGCGATCAACAGGACGTCGTGGCGGTCGCACAGTTCGCGCAGGCGGGGCCAGTAGCGCGCGGGCGGCACGATCAGCCCGCCCGCGCCCTGCACGGGCTCCGCGACGAAGGCGGCCACGGTGTCCGCGCCTTGATGCAGGATCTCGCGCTCGAGGTCGTCGATGCAGAGATCGACGAGCCGCTCGGGGTCGTCGGTCCACGGATTGCGGTACAGATACGGCGCCTCGGCCTGGAAAAAGCCCGGCAGCATCGGCTCGTACGCGCGTCGCCACATGATGTTACCGCCCGCCGACATGCCGCCGAAGTGCAGCCCGTGATAGCCGTGCTTGAGCGAGAAGATCTTGGTCTTCTCGGGCTTGCCGCTGAGCTTCCAGTACTGGCGTGCGAGCTTGAACGCGGTTTCGTTCGCGTCCGAGCCACCCGAGCCGTACATCACGCGAGCCATCTTTTCCGGCGCGAGCATCTTGATGAGGCGCGCCGAAAGGGCGATGGAAGGCGGGTTCGAAAGATTGGAGAAGGTGCCGTAATAGGCGATCTGATCGAGCTGGTCGACGATGGCCTGCTTGATCTCGGGGCGGCCATGACCCACGTTCACGCACCAGAGGCCCGCGGTGCAGTCGAGATAGCGCTTGCCGTCGATGTCTTGCACGAACACGCCTTCGCCCTGCGTGATGATCGTGGGCAGGGCGGCCTCGGTGGCGGCGGGCGCTGCCATCGGGTGCCAGATATAGCGGGCGTTGTCGGCCGCGATGGCGCTGCGGTCCACGGACTGGTTGCTGAACACGTTGCTTGTCTCCGATGAGGATGTTGATCGTTACGTCGCTTCTGTGCTGTGTTGCACGCTGTTTTGTGTTGATATAATATAAACAGTGTTGACACATCGTTAAAACAGTATGGTAAGCTGCTGTTTGTGTGTCAAGCCGGAACCCATTCATGAAAACCCTTGCAAAGTCTCTCGACGTGCTCCAGCAGTTCGTCAACGCAGGCTCCGATCTCGGAGTGACCGAAATCGCGCAACGCACCGGCATTGACAAGGTGATCGTGCACCGCATCCTCAAAACGTATGCGGAATACGACTTCGTTGCGCAGAACCCCACGACGCGGCGCTATCGCCTGAGCAATGCGATCCTCGCGCTGGCGGCCGCGCAGCAGAACAGCTTTCCGCCGCTCGAGGCCGCAAGGCCGCATTTGCTGCAGCTGTGGAAGAGCACTTCGGAAACGATTCATTTCACGGTGGGCCGCAGCGACGAGATGGTCGTGCTGCAGGTCTACGAGAGCCCGCTGCCCAACCGCGTCGCGGCGGATCTGGGCGAGCACGTGCCGATGTACTGCACGGCGGCGGGCAAGGCATGGCTCGCGCGTTTGCCCGAAGCCGCGCTCGACGACTACCTCGCGCGCGTGAAGCTCGTGGCGCGCACGCCGAACACGCTGATCGAGCGCGACGCGCTCCTGGCCGAGCTCGAACGCACGCGCGAGCGCGGCTATGCGCAGGATATGGAGGAGTACGAACCGCACCTGCATGCGCTGGCGGCACCCATCGTGAACAGCCGTGGAGAAACGCTCGCGTGCGTCGCGCTGGCGGCGCCAGCCGCGCGCATGACAAAGCGCGTGATGACGCGCCTCGCACCCGTGCTGACCGAGCGCGCGGCAGCCATCTCGGCGGAGCTTGCCCATGTGACCTCGATCGTCTGATCTCATTTCCCTCTAGCCGCCAGGCACGCACGCGAACGCGATGAACGTTTGCGGCGTGCCTGTTGGCATTCATCCTCAAGGAGAGACAGTTGGAGACTTGCACCTACCCTCAATCGCGCCAGCACATTGCCGGGCAGTGGCGCGACGGCACGGGCGCGCTCGCGTGCACCGTGGTAAATCCGGCCACCGAAACGACTTTGGCGTCGTTTCAGGCCGCGTCCGATGACGACATCGCGCAGGCCGTCGCGGCGAGCGCCGCGGCATTCCCGGCATGGGCCGCACGCAGCGCGTTCGAGCGCGGACAGATCATGCGCGCCGCGGCCCAGCGCCTGCGCGAGTCGGCGCAAGAGAGCGCCATGCGACTCACGCTCGAGCAGGGCAAGCCGCTCGCCGAGGCCGCGCGCGAAATCGCCCAGGCGGCCGACGTCATCGACTGGTTCGCCGAGGAAGGCCGCCGTGCCTACGGCCGCGTGATTCCCGCGCGCGCGCCAAACCTCCAGCAGTGGGTCGTGCAGAAACCCGTGGGCCCGGTGGCCGCGCTCACGCCCTGGAACTTCCCGGTCATGCTGTCCGCGTGCAAGCTCGCCGCCGCGCTCGCGGCTGGCTGCACGGTGGTGCTGAAGCCCGCCGAGGAAACTCCCGCCGCCGTCATGGCGCTCGTCGATGCGTTCGTCGCAAGCGGCACGCCGCCCGGCGTCGTGCAGATGCTGATTGGCGACCCCGGCCATATCTCCAGCACGCTGATTGCGTCGGCGGCCGTCCGCAAGGTCAGCTTCACCGGCTCGATCAACGTCGGACGACTGCTTGGCGAGCAGGCGGGGCGGCATCTCACGCGCGTGACGCTCGAGCTGGGCGGCCACGCGCCCGTGATCGTCTGCGAAGACGCGGACCTCGAAAGCGCACTCGACACGCTCGCGGGCTTCAAATTCCGCAACGCCGGGCAGATCTGCGCGAATCCTTCGCGCTTCTATGTGCACCAATCGCTGTATCCGCGCTTCGTGGAGGGATTTGCCGCGCGCGCCCGTGCCGTGAAAATCGGCGACGGACTCGCGCCGGACACACAAATGGGCCCGCTCGCGAGCCGGCGGCGCGTCGAGCAAATGGCGGCGCTCGTCGACGACGCGCACGGCGCGGGCGCGCGCATCGTGTGCGGCGGCGAACGCCTGCCTCAAGCGGGCTTCTTTTTCCAGCCCACGGTGCTCGCGGACGTGCCCGAAACGGCGCGCGTGATGAACGAAGAGCCGTTTGGCCCGGTCGTGCCGATTGCCTCGTTCGACTCGCTCGACGATGTGATCGAACGCGCGAATCGCTTGCCGGTTGGACTCGCCGCTTACGCGTTTACGACATCGATTCGGAATGCTGATCGTCTGGCGGATGCGCTCGAAGCCGGCGCCGTGGGCATCAACAGCGTGGCCGTGCTGCAGCCTGAGACACCCTTCGGTGGCGTCAAGGACAGCGGCTTCGGCAAGGAAAACGGCATCGAAGGCTTGCAGGACTATCTGTGCGCAAAGTTCGTTAGCCGGAGCTTTGCGTAGCCCCTGGCGCACCGTTGCACTGCGTTGCGCGTCTCATCGTAAACCCATAAGTACGCCGGATTAACTTGACACGCATTTTTCGTCTCCCAATACTGAATCAATATTAGAAACAGTGTTGATATTATATAAACAAGCGAAGACGCTCAGGAGACGGTTGATGAAGAGAGTGTGTAGTGGTCTGGCGTGCCTTATGGCTTCGGCTGGCATGGCGCATGCGCAAAGCGTGACGCTGGCGGGCGACATTACGACAGGGATTGCCTACGTCAGCAACGAAGGAACGAACTACAACTGGAACCCGTATGCGGCGAATCCGGGTTTGGGTCACGCGTACCGCTTCCTCGACAACAACTCGACGGGCAGCCGCTTCGTGCTGACCGGCACCGAGCCGCTGGGCGACGGCACGGCCGCGACGTTCAAGCTTGCCGACGGATTCAAGCCGTCCAACGGCGCGTTCGCGCCGGGTGCGGGCGGGCGCCTGTTCGGCATTCAGGCGACGGTGGGCCTCAAGAGCGACACGCTGGGCCAGGTCACGCTCGGACGCCAGTACGATCCCATGCAATATCTCGTCGCGATCTACGCATCGGACAACGACTGGGCCGGCACGATCGGCGGCCACATCGGCGACTCGGACAATTTCGATGGATCGTTTCGCGTCAATAATTCGATCGAGTACATGAGTCCCGTTTGGGCGGGGCTGCAGTTTGGCGGCCTGTATGGCTTCAGCAATTCGGCCGGCGGATTCGCCGACAACCGCATCTGGTCCACGGCGCTCAGCTACACGAACGGGCCGCTCGGGCTCGCTGTGGGCTACATGCGGCTCGATACGCCAGATAGCATGACGAATCAGACCGGTGCAATCGGGGCATTGAACGGTGTGCCGTCCACCGACGACTACTCGAACGCGTTCACCACGAACCCATTCGGCGCGGGCGTGGCGAAGCAGCAGATCATTGGTGCGGGCGGTGCGTACTCGTTCGGCAAGGCCACGTTGGGCGCGACGTTCTCGGATGTGCAGTTCAACTATCTGGATGCGACGAAGCTGGAGTTGCGCAACTATGAGTTGAATTTCAAATACGCGATTACGCCGGTCCTGACAGTTGGCACTGCATACATTCTGACGACTGGAGATTTCGACGCGAAGCCCGGCACGCCGGGCAAGACGCCCAGGTGGAATCAGCTCAATCTCGGCATGGATTACAGCCTGTCCAAGCGAACGATGCTGTACCTCGTCGGGGCGTACCAGCGGGCGAACGGTGACGCCCGATATGCGTCTCTTCAGCCATCGCTGTTGCCGCTTTCATCGTCCCGCGAGCAGGCCGTGATTACGGCGGGGATCGATCACCGGTTTTGACGCGTCAACGCGAGCCGTGAGATGACAAAAAGAAGCGGACCGCCGCACGCGGCGGCGTCCAGGGTGAAGGTGGCGCTGGCGGCGGTTTGTGGGACGAGCGGGCCGCTGGCGCTTCGATCACAGGCGGTCAATGTACGTGGAAAACGCCGCCGATGCCGATGCTGACCGGCGGTGCCGCGTAATAGCCCGGCGCATAGCCGGCGTAGTAGCCCGGCGCGGGCGCGTAGCCATAAGGCGGCGCGACGATGCAACCACACAGGCCGCTAATCAGAGAGAGGGTGATGAGGGTCCGAATCATCGACGTGCGTCCGACCAAAGTGAGGGAGTAAAAAACCGGGCTACGCCAGTGGCGGTGCACAGTTATCCGACAAGACGATCGAAGTTTAGTGCACGAATTTCAGGATTGGGTTTCGCGCATCTTTACACGTGTAACACGGTGTGACCGCTGATACATGTTGCCCCGTTGACCGACCCGCTGCTGCGCCACGCGGCAAACGTATCGGCAGCTTTGGCGAGGGGGCTATAGGTGCCTGCCCGATTCTGTACGGCGATCCGCGCGTGGTGGGCGTGACGCTGGCGCCGCTTGCGGGACCTCGGCGTCGAGCCAGCAATGGGTCGCTGCGGCGATCAGCCCGCACAGCCAGCGCACGCCCTCGGCGCACTCGCCCGATTCGTTCCACGTCATCCGGTACACGATGTCGGGCGGCTGCGCGGGCAGCGCGACAACGGCAAGCGGCAGCAGCTTCGCGTAGTGCCGCGCGAGCCGGCAGGTGGTGGTCAGGATCAGGTCGGAGCGCACGAGCGCGTGCGCGTCGAGTTCGAAGTGCGGCAGCGTGACGACGATGCGCCGCTGCAAGCCGACGCGTTCGAGCTGCCGGTCGATCGCGCCGGACGCTTCGAGCCACGACGGGGTTGGGCAGAGCTGCGGCGCCTGCGCGAAATCGGCGGCCGTGATCGTGCCACGCCTGGCGATGGGATGCGTGGCGCGCATCAGGCACACGACGCGGTCGTCGAACAGGTCGTCTTGCCGGAACCGCGAGAGACGGGCGGTGCGGTTGTCGATCACGATGTCGAGTTCGCCGTCGGCGAGCGCGCGCTCGTCGTCGAAGCCATCGCCGAGCGGATGGAACACGAGCTGCGCATTCGGCGCCTGTTGGCGGAACAGCGCGATGAGCTTTGGCACGAACAGTACGTTCAGGTAGTCGGGGCAACCAATCCGGTAGGTGCGCACCGACGTGCGTGCATCAAACCTCGGCTGCTGGATGCGGATGAAATCGATCACGCGCAGCGCGTTGCGCAGCGGCTCGATGAGCCGCGCGCCGAATTCGGTCGGCACCATCCCGTAGCGGCTGCGCACGAGCAGCGGATCGCCGAGCAGCGTGCGCAGCCGTTTCAGTGCGGTGCTGGTCGCCGGCTGGGACATGTTCAGGCGCACGGCCGCGCGCGACACGGTGCGCTCGGTCAGCAGCACGAGCAGGATGCGCATCAGCCGCGCCTCGAGTATTTCGAGCGCGTGTGCCGTGTCGAACCCATCGGATGCGTCGGCGGGGGAGGCGTCCGGTTTCAATGCGTCCCGCACGTCGATGCGCCTCCTGGCGACGCGATGTTCGTGCGGTATGTGGACTCCAGTTGCACGCCGGTGTCTCCTTCCATGCGAACCGGCCGCGTGTGCACGCAGCGCTATGCTCGGGCCTGTGGGTGTTATGTACAGTATTTGTCAACCAGTATGAAGCGGTGGCGCGGCAACGGGAAATTAAATATTTGGTTGGTGGTTATTTGAGAAATGAATGGCGCGATAACGGTGGCGGCGAGGGTTGCACCGACCTCACCCCTCGTGATCGACCACCACGCACTCGAGTCGCGAGGCATTGGCCGCACATTCGAGGGCGGCCTGAAGCTCGGTCATGCCAGGTGAAGACGAGTCTCGCGACGCTGGTCCTCGTGCAGGCGTTGCGCGCCTACATGGCCAGCGGCGAGTATGCGGGGGGCTGGCTCAGGGCGTTGTCGGACGCCAGGGTCGGGTCGGCGCTCTCAATGATGCACGGCTCGCCTGAACAACGCTGGACGATTGAGTCGCTGAGCTCAAGCGTCGGGATGTCACGCACGGCATTTGCGTCGCGGTTCCGCACCATGGTGGGCAGCGCGCCGCTCGCTTACCTGCATCAATGGCGGATGGCGATTGCAATGACAGCGCTTAAGGACTCCGAAGAACTGCTCGTGTCGATTGCCGGACGCATTGGGTACCTGTCGGACACGGCATTCAGCATTGCGTTCAAGCGCGCAACCGGCATCAGTCCGGGCCGCTATCGGATGGAGCAGCGTCGCTGAGGGGCGTCGCGAGCTGCTCGCTCGTCTCCCGCGCGGCGCTGGCCGCGCGGACCGTTCAATTGCGCGGCGGCTTGCCAACCAGCGCCCGGTACTCATTGGCCGAGGCCGGCTTGCGTCCGTGCAGGGCGGCGATGTCGCGCGCCATGGTGAACATCTCCAGATTGTCCTTGAGGCGCTCGTCGCTGTTCGGATACTTCCACGGCGTGTCTTCGGTGCCGATGCGGATATGCAGGCCCATCATCGTGGCGAGCGTCGTCATGTAGAGCGTCGCGCGGCCGGCTGCACAGACGCTGATCACCGAAGTTGGATCGATCTGGCGGATCTGGTCGACCATCAGGAACAGGTGTTTCGTCATGTCCTGGGCGTTGCTGACCCAGGTGCCGGATACGAGCGTGCGGCCGACGTTGAACGGCAGGCCGTAGAGGATCAGCCAGTTATAGGGCTTCTTGAGGATGCCGGTGTCGATGAGCTTGCGTTTGGCGAGCTCGATCTCGCCGGAGCTGTGGACGGCCAGTTCCGGCTTGACGCCGGCGGCCTCGAGCTCCGTGATGGCGGGCACCATGAACGCTTCCGGATGGCCCGGCGCGCACGGTGCGACTTCGCATTGACCTGCACGCGCGGGGCTCACGCATTCATCGAAGGACGAGCCGTTGAGGACGTTCAGATTCGGCACGAAGTCGTTGCCAAAGCGCGCGCGCAGCGGCTCGAGCACCGCGGCGTAGGCCTCGGTGGGCGGGATATCACGATCGAGCCGGCGGCCCTTCTCGTCGGTCATGAATGAGAAGTCGATGTGCACGCCGCAGGCACCGGCTTCGATGACGCTGGATGCCGCGTCTACGTACTCGGCGAGCGAGGTGGTGCTCTCGAAGCGCCCCGATACGGCGGCATTGATCGCGATCTTCTCCGACACGTCCCATTTGGGTTGCAGCTCGGCGCCGGCAATGAACTGGTACTCCTCCATTTCGCGTTTGGCGGCTTCCCAGAGTGAAAGTTTTTCGACCATGATGATCCTCGATACAAGTGGTAAAAAAAGGTTCGCAACGTTGCGAACCGGCGGCAATCAGACCGGGCAGGTCTGCCTGGGCGCTGCCGTTACGCGACGCGTTTGCCCTTCGCAAGAGACTTCTGGTCAACCGACGAAACGGATGAGATCGGCATCGCTCTCGCAATCGCATCAATCGGGAATGATTCCACGAAAGATCGATTGATATCGAATGATGTGTTGTGGAATTAATTTAGTCAAGGGGATGAGGGTATGCCCTGGCATGGCGCGGCGCCGATCGGCTAGTGCTGGAATGGGACGAGGGGATTTCCGCGCCGTTGCGGCGGAGAAGTCACGAAGAGATGGGCGTTTCTGGCGGGTGCCGCACCAATCAGATTGCGCAGAATCTGACTGGGAGGCCGGGCGACGCTTGGGTAGTGGACTAGCGGCCGGCTTCGTGCGCGGGGAGGGTGGCGCGCCGCGCGGGGCGGCGGCCTTGTACGGCGTGTGGTTAGCGCGTGGTTGGCGAGACGGGAATTCGCCTTGAAACCGGGATCAGAGTCCCGGGGCCGGCTCCAGTCTGGCGGCGGTCTTGATCGTGCCGCTGGCGCTTGCGTCGGCGGTCCGTTGCGCGGCGTCCTCGGCCGCGACCTTCGCCCGTGCGGCCTCGAAGTTCTCAGGATAGTGGACCGAGTCGCGCGGGTTATAGCCCGCAGCTTCCAGTTTTGCCAGTTCGGCGTAGCGCTGGGCGTGGGTCACGGGCTGTGCCGATTGTGCCTGCGAGGCGAGCGGCGCGGCGATGAGGACGGCAAGCGCGAGCGCCGGGGCAAACGACTTCTTCATGATTCTCTCCGATTCAAACTTGAACGATTCGTGCAACGACCACGCGGTCGTGCAGCTTTGAGCGGAGTCTAGTAGGGAGTTCAACCTGGGGTAACCCCGTAATGCGCCAACGAAGCGTTGCTGTGTGGTCAACAATAGGCGTGCTGTGGGGCGCGTGGCGCGCCATGGGTTTTATGTGCGTTGGCCTTAACTTGTTTTCGCGGCGGGCCGCAGGCGTTGGCCTTTCCTTGTTTT
>NZ_BAYD01000095.1 GCF_000685075.1 Paraburkholderia oxyphila NBRC 105797 | reverse complement strand
CCGCGAATACAAGTTAAGGCCAAAGCGCCGAGCACCAAGCGAGAATAAGGAAAGCGCACCAGCGCCCTCAATTCCGCTTCGCGAGATGAATCCCAGCGAGCATACACCGCACGGACCCACCCGCCATTTCAATGGTCGCCACATCGAGCGGCAACAATTGCGCCGATCGCTCGATCACCCTCCGCTGCCCCACCGAAAGACAATCAACCGCCCGCCGAGAAAGCGCCAGCACACGCCCCTCGCGCCCCGACAACTCAATAGCATTCCCCGCGAAATTCTCAATCTGCGCATTCTCGAGCCCAATCACAGCGCGGCCAGTTTGCGCAAGACGCCGATGAATCTCCTCACGCCGCGCGGCATCGCTAATCATATCGAGCCCAATCATCGCAAAGTCAGTCGCGACGCTCATCATCACGTTGGTGTGATAAATGGGCTGACCATCGCTGCCCGCCGTATCGAAACACATCGGCTCGAAATTAAAGTGCGTGCAAAAGCGTTCGAGCGCAACCGGATCGGCGCGGCGCGAGCGCGCCGTGTAAGCCACGCGCGCAACATGATCGAGCACCATCGCGCCCGTGCCTTCGAGAAAGACATCGTCGTATTCGAGGCCCGAAAAGTCGATCACGTCCTGCACGCGATACTCGGCCTTGAGCATCTCGATCACGTCGGTGCGCCGCTCGCGCCGGCGATTGCCGCTATACATCGGATAAAGCGCGACGTGCCCCCCGTGGTGCGTGGAGAACCAGTTGTTCGGGAACACCGAATCCGGCGTGCTGCGCTCGCCGAAGTCGTCGAAGAGGTGCACCTGTACGCCCGCGTCGCGCAACCGTTGCGCGGCTTCGGTCACCTCGTCGCGCGCCGCCTCGGCAATGGCGTCGGCGGCCGTGGCCTCGCCCGGCGTCGGCATGCACTGAAACGCGTTGTCGGCCGCGGTTTCGGGGTTCGGGTGAAAGCGGTGCGGCCGGATCATCACGACAGCGGACGGCGCCTGAATCGAAAGAAGGCTCATGGAAGGTAGCGAGTGTCGGTCAACGGGAACCAGGCGATGCGGTGCGCTCAATCCGCCAGCACGACGGCTTCAACCACGCTGGCCACGGGCGAGGCAGGCGCCGCTGGCGCGTGGCCGCCAATCAGCCCGAACAGATTCTTGGGGTCCGCGGCGGGCGGAATCAGCGAGATGTCGTCGCCTACGCCATATTGCATCGCGCGCTCATAGAGGTAGCGCAGCGCCGAATAGTCTTCGAGCGCGAAGCCCACCGAATCGAAAATGGTGACCTGCGATGCGCTTTCGCGGCCCGGCACCTCACCCTGCAGCACGCGCCAGAACTCGATCACGGGGAAGTCCGCCGGCAATTGCTGGATCTCGCCTTCGATACGGCTCTGCGCTTCGTATTCGACGATCACGCGGCCCATGCGCACGACGTTCTCGTGCAGCTCGGTCTTGCCAGGGCAGTCGCCGCCGACGGCGTTCAGATGCATGCCGGGCTCGATCATCTCCGGCGTGACGATCGTGGCATTGGCCTTGTCCGCCGTGACCGTGGTGACGATGTCGGCGCCGCGCACCGCGTCTGCCGTCGAGCGGGCGCGCACGATCTTCAGACGCGGAAACGCCGCGAGATTGCGCACGAGCTTGTCGGTCGCCTGCGCGTCGATATCGAACACGCGAATCTCGTCGATGCCCAACAGCGTATGAAAGCCGATCGCCTGGAACTCGCTTTGCGCGCCGTTGCCGATCAGCGCCATCGTGCGCGCGTCGGGCCGCGCGAGCTGTTTCGCCGCCATGACCGACGTCGCCGCCGTGCGCAGCGCCGTGGTCAGCGTCAGCTCGGCGAGGAGGACGGGATAGCCGGTGTCGACGTCGCCGAGCGCGCCGAACGCCATCACGGTATGCAGGCCGCGCTGCGCATTGACGGGATGGCCGTTCACGTACTTGAAGGCGAACAGTTTCGAGTCGGCTACGGGCATCAGCTCGATCACGCCATCGCGCGAGTGGCAGGCGACGCGCGGCGATTTATCGAAATCGGCCCAGCGCCGGTAATCGGCTTCGAGCGCATCGACGAGCTCGCTCAGGCATCGAGGCACGCCGATTTGCGCGATCAGCTTGCTGGTGGCGGGAACGTCAAGAAAGCGGGTCATGAAATGTCTCCTGGGTTGGCTGGACGGCCTGCGGCGCTCGTGCGCCGCGCAATGAGGAGATTATTTCGATGAAGCGCGCCAACAGAAAGCAGGCAAAGCTGGCAAAACGCGCAGCAAACTGGCCACTTTGCCAGGCCCGGCTGGCATCTTGCCCGCGGGGGCGGCCGTTCAGGCCTTGTGCGTCGAGAGCAGGATGCTGGTCTCGGTGTTGGCGATGCCGTCGACGAGGCGGATCGAGGCCAGCACGCGGTCGAAATTCTCGAGCGAATCCGCCTGCAATTCCGCGATCAGATCCCAGCGCCCGTTGGTGCTGTGGATGGCCGCCACGTTCGGATAGCCGCGCAGCGCTTTCACGACGTCGGCGGCGCGGTTGCCCTCGACGGCGATCGACATCAGCGCGCGGATGCGGTGCTTCTCCGCCGAGGGCTTCAGGCGCACCGTGTAGCCGACGATCACGCCGTTTTCCTCGAGCCGCGCGATCCGGTTCTGGACGGTCGCCCGCGCCACCCGCAACTGCTTCGCCAAGGTGACGACGGAGGTTCGGGCGTTGTCGCGCAGCAGCGCAATGAGTTGTCGGTCGACGTCGTCGAGGCTGATCATGTCTTAATTATTCCTGGCGGGAGCGAGAGAGCTGCGAATATGCAGCGAAGCATGGGCTCGCGCCATGCCAACTTGTCAAAATGCCCGCTCCGGTTGGCAATTTGCCCGGATTATCGGCGATTTCGTCGCGTTTGCCACGTTTATGCCGATCCGGCAATGGCCGGCCCCGCAGCGGCACGGCGGAAAACGGCAAAGCCGATTCGCCGAACCCCGCGAAATCTGATAGAACATCGGCCTGGGCTTTTTCGATCAATAACCGCGAGAGACGACGCATATGAACACCCCCCGTCCCCTTGAAATCGCCGTGGAACGGCACCCGAATCCCACGCCGGCCGACGAGATCGCCGCGCGGCTGACCAATCCGGTGTTCGGACGCGTTTTCACGGATCACATGGTCACGATCCGCTGGACGGAAGGCATCGGCTGGCATGACGCGAAGGTCGAGGCGCGCCGCCCGTTCCAGATCGACCCGGCCTGCGCCGTCCTGCACTACGCACAGGAGATTTTCGAGGGCATGAAGGCCTATCGCGGCGAAAACGGCCAGATCTCGCTGTTCCGCCCGCAGGAAAACGCCAAGCGCTTCCGTAACTCGGCCGCGCGCATGTCGATGGCCGACTTGCCCGAAGAGCTGTTCTTGCGCGCCGTCGAGGCGCTCGTCGACATCGACCGTGCCTGGGTGCCGGGCGGCGACGGCAGTCTCTACCTGCGTCCCTTCATGTTCGCCAACGAGAGCTTCCTCGGCGTGCGGGCCGCCAACGAATACATCTTCTGCGTGATCGCCTGCCCGGTCGGTCCCTATTTCAAGTCGGGCAAGTCGGCAGTCACGGTGTGGGTCTCGGACCAGTACACGCGCGCGGCGCCGGGCGGCACGGGCGCGGCCAAGTGCGGCGGCAACTACGCGGCCAGCCTGATCGCGCAGACCGAGGCGTCGACGCACGGCTGCGACCAGGTCGTGTTCCTCGACGCGGCGCAGCACCGCTGGATCGAGGAGCTCGGCGGCATGAACGTGTTCTTCGTGCTCGACGATGGCTCGCTCGTCACGCCGCCGCTGTCCGGCACGATCCTGCCGGGCATCACGCGCGCGTCGATCATCGAGCTCGCGCGCAAGGAGGGCCTCACCGTCAATGAGGCGCCCTACTCGTTCGACGCCTGGCGCGACGACGCCGCCTCGGGCCGCGTGAAAGAGACGTTCGCCTGCGGCACAGCGGCGGTCGTCACGGCAATCGGCAGCGTGCGCCATGCGGGCGGCGAGTTCTCGATCGGCGACGGCGGCGAAGGCGAAGTCACGCGCCGCTTGCGCACGCTGCTCACGGGCATCCAGCGCGGCAAGGTTGCCGACCCGGCAGACTGGGTCTGGAACGTCAAGTCGTAAAGCCTTTTCGGGGGCATGCCCGCGCGCATCGAGCGCGGCAGCGGCTGCTCCCGCACAATACGGGCGACCGGCGCGCCATAGAGCGCGCCGGGTCTGCCCGCCCCCCTTCAGCTACGCAGGGCACCGGCAGCGGTATCGCGCGGGGAATTTAATCAGGAGTCCTCAGCCGAACCGCACGCAATAAACCGGCGGCAAATGCGCGGATATCAGGCGCCAGTTTTCGCCGCCGTCGTTCGAGGTCCATAGCGCGCCGGTCGTCGATCCCATCGCGAGACGCGTGCCTGTATCGTCGACGTCAAGGCCGTGCCGATAGACGAGGTCATAGGCCGGCGCGGGCGGCAACCCGTTCGAGAAGCGCTCGAAAGTCCGGCCGCCGTCACGCGTGCGCGTGACCACGAACTTCCCGTCCACCGGAATCCGGCAGGCGTCTTTCACGGCCGGCACGAACCAGGCGGTGTCGGGTTCGCGTGGATGCACGGCCACCGCGAAGCCGAAGCTCGACGGCTGCGCCTCGATGCGCTGCCAGTGCGCCGCGCCGTCGGTCGAGCGGAAGATCGCGCAGTGGTGCTGCGTCCACAGCGCATCGGGGTTCGCCGCGCATTGCACGACGCGGTGCGGGTCCTGCACGTTGGCGTCGCCGCGCCGCTCGGGCGGCATGTAGTCGGCTTCCATGCCCTCGGAGCTCAGGCGCCAGTTCGCGCCGCCGTCGAAGGTTTGCCAGACGCCGCCGCACGAGATGCCGATCGTCACGTGCCGGCTGTCGCGCGGATCGATCATCACCGAATGAATGCCCGGCGCGTCGTAGCCGCCGCCGAACCATTCGGGGCGCTCCGGGCGGTCCCACAGCGCACGGTTGAGCACCCACGTGTCGCCGCCGTCGTCCGAGCGGAACAGGCCGCCGGGAATCGTGCCGGTCCACAGGACGCCCGGCTCGTCCGGGCCGCCCGCCTCGAGCGACCAGATCTGCTGCAGCGTCCAGGGCGGGGACGGCGGGCGCGGCTCGGCGGCGTCCGCGTTGTCCGTGCCGCTGTCCACGGCAGTTTCGGCGCGGCTTTGCGCGCCGTTGCCTGTGGCCTTGTCCTCACTTGCGCTTGCGCTCGCGCCGTTGCCTGCGCGGGTCTCGTCCGGAGGCTGCGGCGGGTAGACAGGCACCGCGCACTCCTCCCAATCCGTCTGGCCCGCGCGCAGCCGGTGCAGCTTCACGCCGAAGTGGCCGAGATTGAGCGCGGCATAGAGCGTCCCATCGCGCGGATCGGGCAGCACCATGCTCACCGGCTCACCCGCGAAATGCGGCGCGCTGGAAGTCCAGCCGCCCTTGCCATCGTCTTGCAGTACGAACAGTCCCTTGCGCGTTGCAACAAGCAATCGATCGCTCATGTGGAGTGCCTCCTGTCAACCGCACCTGGCGCTCTAGCTGTCGGCCGGCGTGAGTGCTTCAACACTGACTCCGGCCCCATGCAAAGCGCTTGGTGCGACCCATGCTTCGCAGTACGGATCTGCGCCGAAATTAGCCGCCCGACAACGCCTGAACGACATAAACGCGGCTGGCCTCGCCGATCGCATCGGACAGATGCTGCCGGTCGCGCACGGCCCGGCCGTCGATGAACACGGCCAGATGCCGGCGCAGCGCGCCTTGATCGTCGAGGATGTAGCCGCGCAGCCGCGGCTGTGCCGCGAACACGGCCTCCAGCGCCTCGCCCAGCGTGCGCGCATCGATCTCGCGCTCGGGCGTCGCGACATGCCGCTGGATCGAGGCGGCGAAGAAGATGTGGGCCATGGCGGGTGGCGGCGCGGGAAAGGCCCGTCGCCGCCGGTTTTGTAGTTTAGGCGATTTGGCGCGCGTTTCCGCGTGATCGCCGGCGTGGCCCATGACAGCCCGACGCTCGTCCGTGCACAATCACGAAGTACGCACTCGCGAACGACTCATCCTCGCAAGCACAGGACACACAGGAATCTCATGGCCCCCCTGGTCGCCACACTCGCCCTTTTGATCGTTGTCTTTGTCCACGCGAACATTCCCCGCTTCACGCCCTCAGGACCGAAACGGCTCATCGCGCATGCGTCGCTGCTGCTCGTGGGTCTCGGGTTCGGCGTGGTGAGCGCGATGCTGACTGGCTCCGTCGCGCCGCCGTGGGCCGTGATCGCCTGCGGGATGGGCGTCGTTCATGTGCCGGCGCTATGCCTGCTCGTCATCAAGCGCATCAGGCGTTCGAAGCGCAGCTAGCCGCGCAGCCGCTACGCGGGCGTCAAACCTGTTCAGAGTGCATGCGCGGGATCTGGGGCAGATCGGCGTGGGCGGGGTCTTCGAGCGCGGCGAGTATCGCTTCGTGCTCGTCCATGGATTCGGACCAGCGCAGCCAGCCGGCATTGGCGGCGCCACGCTCGCGCCCTTCGGAGACCAGCACCTTCAACGCCTCACGCAAAGGCGTCTTCGAAACGTCGAACGCCGTGCACATGTCTTGCTCGTCGATATGCGCGCCCGGCGGCAGTCGCCGTCCTCGCTCGGCACGCGCAACAAGGTCGGTTTTCTGGGCGGCTTCATGAATCTCGGCGGCAATATCGGCGGCATCCCGGTGCCGGTCGTCGTCGGCGCGATCGTGCAGCTCACTCACTCGACCTTCCTCGCGCTGATGTTCTTCGCGGCGGCTGGCGTTGGCCTGCTGGTGTGCTCGTGCATCATCGATTACGAAAAGGAGATTCTCGTCTGACGCGACTTCCTCACCCGATACCCCGGCACATCGCGTTACTCTCTCAACACCTCATCACAGAGCTATCAACATGGAAAAGCGCACCCTCCTCGGCATGCTCACGCCTTCGTCCAACACCGCGCTCGAGCCGCTCACGAGCGCGATGGTCGTGGGCCTGCCCGATGTCTCGGCGCACTTCGCCCGCTTTCCCGTGACGGAGATCTCGCTCTCGGACCAGGCACTGGGCCAGTTCGACGACTCGAAGATCCTGCAGGCCGCGCAACTGCTGGCCGACGCGAAAGTCGATGTGATTGGCTGGAACGGCACCTCCTCGGGCTGGCTCGGCTTCGAAGCCGACGAGCGCCTGTGCCGCCGCATCACCGAGGCCACGGGCATTCCGGCCACGACCTCCGTGCTCGCGCTCAATGAGATCCTGAAGAAGACCGGCGCCGACGAATTCGGCCTCGTCACGCCCTACCTCGACGACGTCCAGGAAAAGATCGTCGCCAACTACCGTAGCGTTGGCCTGAACTGCATCGCCGAGCGGCACCTGAACCTGAAGGTCAACTTCTCGTTCTCGGAAGTCACGGCGGACCAGATCCGTGAGATGGTACGCGAAGTGGCGGTGGCCAAACCCGGCGCGATCTCGACCTTCTGCACGAACCTGAAGGCCGCGCATCTCGTGCCGGCGCTGGAGGAAGAAACGGGCATTCCCGTTTACGACACGATCTCGACGGTGGTCTGGAAGTCGCTGCAACTCGCTGGCTACGACACGCGCCGCGTGATGGGCTGGGGGCGTCTGTTCAGCGAAGTCGTTTGAGGAAGGGGCCATGCCGAACGATTGGGAGTTGGCCTTTCCTTGTTTTCGCGGCGGGCCGCAAGCGTTGCCCCTGTGCGGGGCAATGCACAGCACGCGAAGCCTTCTGCCGAACGCCACGCGGCGCTCGCGCAAGAGTTGGAGGTGAGCGCCCGCACGCCGGGCACTCCGGGAACGTCGATGGACCCGACCGACCGGCCGAAGCTTTGAGGCGCAGCCGCGCGATGCCTTCGCGCGGCCACCACGAGGCACGCCAGTCAGCCACAAACCACGCAAACCCAAACACGAGCCAACCACGGACCCAATACAGGCCACTACAGCCAGCGCCAGATGCCCGCGACCATGCCGGCAAGCGGCCTGTGCGCCCAGGTGGCGACGAGCCAGACCACGACGCCGCCCGCCAGCGCGTGCATGCCGAAGCCGCCAAGCCGCGCGCGGCCCGCGGCGATGGCTGCGAATGGCAGATAGCTCGTCTTCGCCTCCCACGCGGGCCACTGCTCGGGCTGCAGCCGCTCCTTCTTGCGGTCCTGCAAGGCGGCGCCAACGAGCGCGAGCACCACCATCGCCGCCGCAACCACGATGTTCTTCGGCACCGGATACACGGCGATGTGGCACAGCCCCCACAAGGCGAAGGCCCACATCATCGGGTGGCGCGTCACCGCGTACACGCCGAGCGCCGCTTCCGGAAATGCGCCGGGGCGCCCGCCCGTGGGCAATGCGGGGTTGCGGATCAGCGAGCCCATCAGCAGGATCGACGCGATCAGCATCAGCACCGTCACCACCGCCCAGAGGCCGTCGCCGACCGCCCACAACGACTCGGTCAGCGGAGCCCGGCGATAGGCCACGACCATCCAGCCGAGCGTCGCGAACGAGACCAGCGAATAGACGCCCTGAAACGCGGTCTCGCCGATCGCGCCCACCAAAGGCTTGCGCAACGGATGGGACAAAATGAAGTGACCGCCCACGAAGGCGACTGACGCCGCCACGACTGCGTTGAGGCTTCCCATCGGCTCTGCTCCTCAGGTCATATCGTCGGCAATCCGCAAGGGTCTCATGTGCGAAGACGCGCGTGCGCGGAACCGGCTAGGTGCGCGTTCCGCGTAGCGTATCGAAGATTACTCCTTTATGGGACGCGGCCGCGCATGATGCGTTCATATCACGAGTGCAGCAGGATTTTGGCGGGTCTTGTTAATCTACCACCGCGTCAGTCGCCAATATGCGGCATTGAATCGGTCATAGAGTGAAAGCGGCAAAGCTACCATGTCCTCGTCATCGCCACCGCTGGAAAACAACAGGTATTGATTGACCCAAGTGATGCCAGGAACCGGCGTATGTAACGTCCGCCGCGCGAGCAACTTTCCAGAGGCTGCGTCATAGAGCCTGCCAACGTACTTGGGATTGTCACCGCGATCCCAATCAAGCGTGCATTCTTCGGCAATATAACGACCATCGGGTGATGTGCTGCGAACGCAGCTATAAGCCTGTGAGTCTGCTCGATGCGTAAAGAACATATAACCTAGCGCAATTGCCGTTACTAATATTGCGATCGCTCTCATAGTTGGACTCGTATCGGCGTGCGCAGGCGAAAACGTTTCCGGTCGGAAAAAGAGATTGCCCGATTATTGGGAGAAATTGCAGTTTGCCGCGCTCCCAGGTTGCCTAACGGGCCGGCTCCGGGACTGTTGCGCGCAACCGGAACGCCTTGCCGTCGAAGGCGTACCAGTATGTACCGTGCTCCCTGCTTTCGTCCCGGCTTCCCTGGACAACCAGCAGACAACTATTCGCGTGGTAGGTTAGCGGTTCTGTCACGTCTAACGGCCAGCCTGAAATGGTGAACGGCAAGGACGTAACTCGACCGCTTTTCGTGTCGATAGCTGCAGCCATAATGCAACCGGCTCCACACCCCCATTGCGCAAGGACGAAGTGCCCAGCGAAATTGACCGCGCCTCTAGCGGCCTCCCGTATCGTGCTGTTGTATTCGCGCGACCGTGTATCGAACGTAAGGCGTGGAGGTGCGCGTCTCGCCTCGACCGTTGCGGGACAGTCCTCGAACTTGGGCGGTTGCTGCGCGTGAACGATGCCTGACGCCGTACACAGGAACAGCAACGCGACGGCTTTTAATGGTGTGCGCATGATCTTAATACCAGTGGTGACTTTGCCAGAAATCGCGCGCACGGCGCGCCGTGTGATAACGGCCGTAAATGTAGCGGATTCCGCCCTGGCATTCTTCAACCGCGTTCCCGAATGACGCCTCGCCGTGCGGGTTCAAATCATATTGTGCGCGGAGCAACTGGAACAGGCCGCGCGCCGACGAAGCCCCATTGCGCGCGTTGACGACACCCGATGATTCCTGGGTCATGATCCATAGAAGATCGTTGTAATCCGAAGGTGAAATGCCTTCTTTCTGCATCGCATCCCGTAGTGCAAGTTGTGAACTCAGCGGCACTATACTTACAGATCTCTCCGACCAAGCGTGTTTTGGATGCTTTTTCGGACGATGCGAATGGGTGTGAGTACCGGCCATCAGCGAATCTCCTGTCGTTAACGGAGTCGCCAAGCTATCTCTAACGCACGGCAAACGTTCTGCCCTCGATCAAGCCAGACAAAAAAAACGGGCCTCGAAAATCGAGGCCCGCTTTTCAGAAACAACCGCGCACAGCGCTTAATCCAACGCCTACCGCAGCGCCTTCACATCCGCCGCAGCAACATTCGCGGGCTGTCCACCCCACGTCGCACGCAGATAATTCGCCAGTTGCGAAAGCTCATTGTCGCTGAGCGTGGACGCGAATGCCGGCATCGCCTGCATGTCCTCCAGACCCGCGAACTTCTGCGTATCGATGCCGTCGAGCATCGCCACCAGCAGATTGTGCGGATCGGCCTGACGCACCGTCGAGTTGCCGTTCATCGGCACCGCCACGTGCGGCTTGCCCTCGCCCGCCAGTCCGTGACAGCCCGCGCACACCGCGAGATACACCGAGCGGCCCGCCGCGAGCTGCGCCGCGTCGGCGTCCACGGCCTTCACGGGCTGCGGCGCGGGCGGCGTGTCGCCGAGCAGATAGACGGACAGCGCGCGCACATCGTCCTTGTTCAGGTACTGCGTGCTCAGGTGCACGACCGGATACATCTCGCCGAACGCCGAGCCTTGCGGCGCGATGCCGACGCTGAAGAACGTCTGCAGGTCGGCGGCGGTCCAGCCGCGGCCGGCGAGGCCCGCGGGCGTGATGTCCGGCGCGACCACGCGGCCGAGCGCGGCGCCCGAGAGCGGCTTCGCATCGACGAGCTGGCCGAACACGTTGCGCGGCGTATGGCATTCGGCGCAGTGGCCGAGCGCGTTCGCAAGATAGCGGCCGCGCTGCCAGTCGGCGGACTGCCCCGCCGAGGCATCGGGCAGCGCATCCTTCAGGAACACCATGTCCCACAACGCCATGCCGAAGCGCAGGTTGTACGGGAACTTCAGCTCGTTCTCCCGGTTCGCCAGCGCGACCGGCTTCACCGTCATCAGGTAGGCGTAGATCGCGTCGGTGTCGGCGCGCGAGAGCTGCCGGTACGACGTATAGGGCATCGACGGATAGAGCCGCTTGCCGCGCGCGTTGCCGTCGTGCAGCGCGGCGTAGAAGTCGTCGGCGCTCCAGTTGCCGATGCCATGATCCTTGTCCGGCGTGATGTTCGAGCCGTAGAAGGTGCCATACGGCGAAGCGAGCGGCGCGCCGCCCGCGAATGGCGCGCCGTCCTTCGCGGTGTGGCATGCGGCGCAGTCGGCGGCCCTGGTGAGGTAACGGCCGCGCGCGACCTGCTCGGGCGTGGACGTGAACGCCGCGCCCGACGTGGACGATTCCTCGCGGCCGCAAGCCGCGAGCGTGAGTGCGCAGGCGGCCAGCAGCACGCCATGCGCGAGGCGGTTGAGGAGAGCGCGCTTCATGCCGCGTCCTTCACGAGCCCGGGCGTGCTCATCACCACGTCCTTCACCGCCTCGTAATAGCGCACATAGCCCGTACATCGGCAGATGTGGCCGTCGAGCGCGGTCATGATCGTGCTTTCGACATCGGCTTTAGCAACGGGCTCGCGCTTGAGGCGCTCGAGCAGCACGGTCGCCGCGTTGACGAAGCCCGGTGTACAGTAGCCGCACTGGAAGCTGAAGTGATCGAGAAACTTCTGCTGAATGGGCGAGAGCTCGACCACCTCGCCGGCTTCGTTGCGCTTCGCGTGGCCTTCGATCGTGCGGATCTTGCGGCCATTGAAGAAGTGCGCGCCCGTGATGCAGGTGCGCATTTCCTCGCTCGTGCCGTCCGGCTTGTCGAGGATGACCACGCACGCATGGCAGACGCCCTGCCCGCAGCCGAGGCGCGAGCCGGTCAGGCCTGCGTACTCGTGCAGGAACTCGATCATCATGAGGCCCTCGGGCACCTGCAACGGGCCGACTTCCTTGCCGTTGATGGTGAGCGAGAGCGCTTTCGGCTTGTACTGCACGAGCGGACGCTCAACGGGCGCGGGCGCGGGCGCTGCCGCGCCAGCTTGCGCAGTGGGTTGCGAGTCCGGTTGCGCGGCAGATGCAGCGTCGGGTTGGCTTGCTGCTTGCGCAGCAGCCTGAGAAGCCACCGCGGCGGCGCTGGCGCTGGCCGCGGATGCAGCGGATTGGGCGAGCGTCATGCGAGCACCTCCAGGATTTTTTGCGGGGTCACCGGCAAGTCGGTGAAGCGATGGCCGATGGCGTGCGCGACGCCGTTCACAACCGCGCCCACCACGGGAATCATCACCACTTCGGCAATGCCCTTGGGCGGATCGGTTTCGGAGAGCACCGGCAGCACTTCGCCGGTCTGCGTCCAGACGGCGACGTCCGAGGCGCGCGGTACGTGGTAACGGTTGAAGTTCCAGGTGCCGTTGCCGGGGCCGTCTTCATAGAGCGGCAGATATTCGTGCAGCGCGTGGCCGATGCCCATGGCGACACCGCCCTGCAGCTGGCCCGAGACGAGCTGCGGCGAGATCTGGTTGCCGCATTCCATGATCGAGTGGTGCGTGAGCAGCTCCACCTTGCCCGTGGCCTCGTGCACGGCGAGCTCGACGAGCGTGCCGACCGCGCTGTAGTAGGTCACCGCCGCGTTGTTGCGGCTCATCGGCGGGATGAACACGCGCTTGCGGTCCAGCACGCGATAGCCGTTCGCCGTGGGCGGCAGCGTCGTGGGTGCCATGGCAACGGGCGCGCCCTTGCTTGCCGCCGCGTCCGGGGCGGCGGCGGGCGTGCCGTTCCCGCTCGCGCTGGCCGAGCCATAACGCAGCGAAAGGCCGTCGATCGGCAGGCGCTCGACCGCACCGCCGACATCGAATTCGGCCTCGGCCCATTGCCAGCGATTGAACACGTGCACGACCGCGCCGGTCGCGAGGCCCATCGCGTGGGCCTGTTTCGCGAGCTGCTCGAGCGGCAGCGGCTCGAGGCCGGCTGCCGTGAGCTTGCCGTCCACCCAGCGCGCGTCTTCGATGCGCACGACGAGCGGCGCGGCCTGCCCGCCGCCGATACCCTGCGACCAGATCGACATGGCCGCCGGCCACAGGCCATAGCGGAACACGGCGCGCGCGGCTTCGCGCGTGCTGTGCGTGAAGTAGAACGCGGAATTCGTGGCGCTCGACGGCGAGGCGATGTTGGGCGTCCAGCGCGGATTCACGCTGAACTTGTCCTGATCGGCCTGGCTCATGATGTAGGGGTCGCCGCTCGTGACCATCGGCAGGTCCGGCCAGTCGGTCACGGCCACGCGGATGTCCGCCGCGGGCTTGCCGAGCCACTTCGCCACGGCCACGGCCTGCGAGGTCGACATGCCCGTGCCGATCTCCGCACCCGTGTGATGGAGCGTGATGGCGCCGTTCTCGTCGATCTCGACCTTCGCGAGCGATGCTTCGGACCCCGTACCAAAGTCCTTCTGCACGCAGGCGAAGCCCACACCGTAGCGCTTGCCCGGGTTGGCGGCCTCGTACTCGGCCTTGCGCTTCGCGCGCTGCGTCCACAGCGGATGGGCCTTCGCGCGTTCGAGCACGTCGTCCACCCGGATCGCGCCCGCGGGAATCGCGCCCTGGGTGTTCTTCATACCCGAGCGCAGCGCATTCTTCAGACGGAAATCGATCGGATCGACCCCGAGCTGCGCGGCGATTTCGTCGATGGCCATCTCGGTCGCGGCCATGCTCTGCAGCGTGCCGTAGCCGCGCGCCGAGCCCGCGTCGATCGCGCGCGAGGCGATCGCCACCGTCGCGAAATCGTTCTTCGGGAAGTAGTAGATCGATTGCGCGGCCGTCGCGCCCACCATCGCCACCGAAGGCGAGAAGTTGCAGCGCCCGCCGCCGTTCGCCTCGAAGTCGCCCTTGAACGACTGCAGCAGCCCCGTCTTGCGGTCCACGGCGATGCGGTAATGCATCTTGAACGCGTGCCGTTTCAGCGAGGTCTGGAACTGCTCGTAGCGATCGTTCGCGAAACGCACCGGGCGGCCGTCGCCATAGAGCGCGGCCACGAGCCCGTAGTACGGCACGTTGAAGTGATCCTTCGAGCCGTAGCCCACCGTGTAGCACGGGTGCAGGAATAGCTGCTTGACCGGGTAGTGGCTCTTCGCGGCCATTTCCGCGACCGAGCCCGCGACTTCGAGCGGCGACTGCGTCGGCACCACGAGGTGCAGCGACTGCGTGGCGGCGTCGTACCAGCCGTTCGCGTTGTCGGGCTCGAGCGCGGCGGTGTCGATCGACTGCGTGTTGTACTCGCGGTCGAACACGAGCCAGTCGGCAGACGGATGATCGAGTTCGTCGGCGATCTGGGCGGCGTACGCCATGCCCTGCTCGTCGACCTTGCCGTGCGCGTTGGCGTCCGGCCAGACCGGCAGATGCTTGCGCATCATGCTCGGGAAAATCGGCGCGTCCTTCAGGCTCGAATAGACGTCGTCGTCATACGGCGTCTTGCCGCCCACGCGCACGAAGCGGAAGGTGCCCCACGGGTCGCGTTCGAGCGGCCCGGTCACCGCGCCGTAGCGGATCACGTCGTCGCGGAACTTGAGCAGGTTCTTCGCGAAGCGGAAGCGCGCGAAGTCGTGGTAGATGAGGATGGCGACCGCGTGGCCCAGGTAGGCCGGCGTCTTGCCCGCGGGCAGCAGCATGTCGTCGCCGTAGAACGCCGGGAACGCGACACCGTCGCGCTCGAGGTCCTCGGCGGTGACGATGCGGTCGGGCTTGAGGTCGTCGCCGAGCAGCGTCAGGTCGAAGCCTTCATAGAGGCGGTCGGCCTGGGTCGCGCGCAGGATCAGCGCGTGGGCCTGCTGCTGCGGCCAATGGGGCATGTCCGACGCGCGCACATCGCGCGCGAAGATTTTCGAGCCCGTGACTTTGGCGATGCCATCGATACGGAACTTGGGTGTGCCGTTGGCGGCATCCCATTTGACCGGTGTGAGGAGTTTTTCTTCGAACAGGGCAGCGAATGCGCGGCTGCCGAACGGCGCCACATATACCGCCACGCCCGCCAGCATGCTGGCTTTGAGAAAACCTCGCCGTGACAGGCCGTGGCTTTTCATGAGGGGACCTCCAGGTGCGTGCGCGACTCGCCAAGGCGACAGTTTGTGCCTTGCGGAGCGGCCCGCATTCTGGCATCCGCACCCGCTCGAGCCCATAGCGGTTATCACATGTGGAACTTATTATTGCGCTTATAACCCCGGCGCCATGGGCGCTTGCGGCACGCATGGCTTTGCTGCGTCTTGCACCCGGAGCCTGTTCGAATGCAAGTATGAGCGGATTTTAGCCCGCCTGCGATAGCGGCTGCCCGGGCAATGGCCGGGGGCATTCGTGTCGCACCGTCCGCGGCGCTCGCCGGCTTCGTCCTCGCGAGTAACGGGTCACCCAGAGCGATGGCGATGCCTTTCATCCGTCAATTAATCTGCATGACGAATTAATCGGGCCGACGAGGCGGCCTGGGCGCCCGCTTGTGGCTTTTACCCTTGGCCGTGCCCGCCCGCACCCCGGCCTGAGCCGCAGACATCAGCTCGCGCTTTTCGATGAGAAACGCCATCAACGCCCTGACCTTGGCGGGCATCCGCTCGCGTGAAGGCGCGTAGAAGTAAAAGCCCGGAAACGGCTTGCACCACGGCTGCAAAACCCGCACCAGCGTGCCTTCGGCCAGGTGCTGCCGCACGGCGATCTCCATGTGCTGAATGAGGCCGACGCCCTGAAGCGCGGCGCAGATCATGCCGTCGTCATCATTGGTGGTGAACGCGCCCTGCGGCTCGACCACGAAGGGGCGGCCCTCTGCGTCGGGCGTCGTGAATTCCCAGCGGAAGATCGCGCCGCTCGACGTTTGCCGATAGCAGAGGCAATTGTGCTGGACCAGATCGGCGGGCGTGACGGGCGTGCCATGGCGCGCGAAATAGTCCGGCGCGGCCGCCACGGCCATTTCCAGCATCGGCGTGATGGGCACGGCAATCATGTGTCCCGCGAGGCTCTCGCCCGGCCGAATGCCGGCATCGCAGCCGTCCGCCACGATATTGGCGAGCCCATCGTCCATTACGAGTTCCAGCTTCAGCTTCGGATAGCGCGCGAAAAACTCGGCCAGATGCGGCTCGACCAACATTTTCGCGGCAATGCGCGAGGTGTTCACGCGCAGCAGGCCCGAGGGTTCCGCGTGCGCTTCGCCCACGTTGCGCACCGCGCGCTCGATGGAGCCCAGCGCCGGCTGAAGCTCATCGAGCAGGCGCTGCCCCTCTTCGGTGAGCGACATGTCGCGCGTGGTGCGATAGAGCAGCCGGACGTTCAATTGCTGCTCCAGCGCCTTCAGGTTCTGGGACAGGGCGGCGCGCGACACGCCCATCTCCGCCGCCGCCTTCGTGAAGCTGCGGTGATGAGCAATATGGGCAAACCACGCGAGAGACGGCAGGAGTGAAGGTTCCATCGGCGAGCCGGGTGATTGATTGTTAAGTGGTTTCTATCAGTCTAGTGGCGATTGTGGCATCGCTCAATGCCAAACCGTGGCGAGCCTTTCTCCGCGGGAAAGCATGCTTGAGGCATCCGCAATTTTCGTGCTGGCAAAAATCTCCCACACTTGGCCTCAGCGCCCATTCCCTGCGCCCTGCGGGTTCCATGCGGCGTACCCCGCCACGGACAGCGGCTCACACGGCCCTGCTCCGCAGCGAGATCGACCGCTGGCATAGCCGCGGCATACCGATATCTGGAGACACGATGAACAGCCAACCTTTGGATCTGGGCGGGCCCTCGGCCCGCGATAGCTCGCTCGCTCCGCTCGCCGGCGGCCAGCGCGAAGCGCTCGACCGCGCGGCAACGACGCTCGGCAGCTTCATGGACGAGATGCCCGTGGGCGCGCTGCACCGCTTCGTGGTGTGGGTCGTGGGGATTGGCCTGTTCTTCGACATGTACGAAATCTTTCTCGTCAGCTCGATCGGCTCAGCGCTGCAAAACGAGTATGGTCTCGACGGCCACAGCACCGCGTTCAAGCTGCTGCTCGCTTCGGCGTTCATCGGCATGTTCTTCGGGTCGCTTTGCCTCGGCAGCCTCGCTGACCGTATTGGCCGGCGCCGCGCGTTTCTGCTCACGCTCGTCTGGTACAGCGCGTTCTCGTTGATCGGCGCGTTTTCGGTCAACGCCATCATGCTCGTCGCCTGCCGCTTTCTCACGGGCGTAGGCGTGGGTGCGATCTATCCGGTCGCCGACAGCTACCTCTCCGAGATCCTGCCGAAAGACCGCCGTGGGCGCCTTGCGGCGTGGGCCTATACCACTTCGTATGTGGCCGTGCCGCTCGTGGGCTTTCTCGCCGTCTGGCTCAATCCGCTGCATGTGGGCGCGATCACGGGCTGGCGCGTGATCCTCGCGATCGGCGGACTGGGCGCCGTCTTCGTGCTGACCGTGAAGCATCGCCTTCCCGAAAGCCCGCGCTGGCTGCTCGCGCAAGGGCGCGTGGAGGAGGCGCATGCCACGCTGCGCCGGTTCGCGCAAAGCGCGGGCGTCGCCATGCCCGCCGCCTTTGCGGAATCCGGCGAACGCAAGCACCCGCTGCTGCTGCGCGAGCGCATCGCCCTGCTGCGCCGTGCACCGTACGGCAAGCGCTACCTGATGCTCACCATCTTCCACCTGTTCCAGGGCTTCGGCTATTACGGCTTCGGCACGCTCGCCGGCGTCGTGGTGAAGAGCCGCGGCTTCGACGTGACGGGCAGCACGCTCTTCGTCGCGCTCTCGTTTCTCGGCTACCCCATCGGCTCGTTGCTCTCCGTGCCGCTGCTCAACTGGATCGAGCGGCGCACGCTCGTGATCGCCTCGCTCGTTGCAATCGCCCTGTTCGGCCTCGGCTTCGCCTATTCGAACCACATCGGCCTGATCGTCTTGTTCGGTGTCCTGACCACGTGCGCGTCGAATGTGTTCAGCAACGCCTACCACGTCTACCAGGCTGAGATCTTTCCCGCCAGCGTGCGCTCGACGGCAATCGGCAGCACCTACTCGCTCTCGCGTTTCGTCAGTGGCGCCCTGCCGTTCATTCTGCTGCCCGTGCTCAACCAGCACGGCCCGCTCGCGATGTTCGGCGTGATTTCCGCCGCCCTCGCCATTGTCGCCGTCACGCTGCGAACGCTCGGGCCGCTCACCACGCGGCGCAGCCAGGACGAGATCAATCCTGTCTGACGCTCACACCTGCCGCCGCTCCCGTGTCATGGGCCGTGCGCCACGCCTCGCGTGGCCACGGCCCGCGTGCGTTTCAAGTGCGCGCTAGGTGCGCGCCGACATATAGTCGAACAGGCTCAGGACATCGGAACTCAACGCACTGCCCGCCTTCACCCCGACCCAGAGCGTGCGCGTCGCCCACGCATCACTGAGTTTCACTTTGGAAACACCGATCTTGCCGCGCTCGTCGCTGACCGAATCGCGCGGCAGGACGCCGATGCCCAGGCCCGCCTCGATCATGCGGCACACGCCATCGAAGTTCGACGCCTGAATGCGCAACTTGAGCGAACGCTCGACGGCGAACGCCGCATCGGTCATGCGCGCGAGCAACGAACTGCCATCGCTCAAGCCCACGTAATCTTCGTCGAGCGTATCCGCGAAGCGGATGATGTCCTGCTGCGCGAAACGATGCCCCTGCGGCACGAGCAGCACCAGTTCGTCGCGCCTGTAGAGACGCCGCTCGATGCCCTGCGCGGGCACGTTCTCGGCGAACACGCCAATGTCGGCTTTGCCCGAGCCGAGCGCCTCCACGATCTCGTGGCTCAGGCGCTCTTCGAGACTCACCTTGATGCCCGGATGGCCGTTGAGAAAGCCCGCGAGATCAACGGGCAGGAACTGCACGATCGCCGAGGTATTGGCCCACATGCGAACGTGCCCGCGCACGCCGGCGGCGTAGTCGCCCATTTCGTTCGCCATGCGGTTGACCTGGTCGATGACACGACTCGCATGCTCGAGCAAGGCGAGACCGGCCGGCGTCAGCTCCACGCCGCGCGCGCGCCGGATGAAAAGCGCGCAGTCCGTGACGCTTTCGAGCTCCGCGATGCGTTTGCTGACCGCGGAAAGCGTGAGCTGGCCATGCTCGGCCGCCTTGGTCAGGCTGCCATGCTCCGCGACGAGCAGAAAGACCCGCAGCGACTGCAGATCGAAATGAAGCGGATTGACCATGGTGGATACGCTGGAGGAAAAGCCGTTTGAAGTGGCCATTGTGCGGCATCCGTGACGCGCGCGAAAGTAGCCGGCCGCAGGGTATGCGGCCATCGCGTCCAGATGCGCAAAGCGGTGTCGTGAAGGACCGCAGGCCGGCGGAGAATGAAAAAGACGCGCACACGGCGCGTCTTTGTGCGGGCAACGAAAGCGACAAGCCCCGCGCAATGCGGCGAGGCACCGATCGAGAAAACGAGAAAAGTTATTCCCCGATCGGAAACGTCGCGTGCCGGATCGTCAGATCAGCTCCGAGATCTCGATGAGATTCAGATCCGGGTCGCGCACGTAGACCGAGCGGATCTTCTGCGTCGCCCCCGTGCGCTCGACCGGCCCCAGGACAATCGGCCAGTCGAACTTGCCCAGATGCGCGATCACGTCGTCGAGCGGCACCGCTGCGATGAAGCACAAATCGAGCGCGCCCGGCGCCGGCACATGCGCCTTCGGCTCGAACTCCGAGCCGCGCACGTGCAGATTGATCTTCTGGTTGCCGAAGCGAAACGCGATCCGGCCCGCGCCAAATGTCTCGAGCTGCATCTGCAGTACCTCGGTGTAGAAATGCTTCGTGGCCTCGGGGTCCACGCAGGTCACCACCAGATGGTCGAGGTGATCGATCAGTGCCATGCTTCGCTCCTTAAAGAAATGCGCGTTGCTCCGGCATGTCCTGCGCGCCGGCGGGCAACGGATGAAGGTCCATTCGGCGGCCGGCCTTGAGGATCTGGCTCGGCACGTCGTGCCCGATCAGCGCCGGCAGACGCGCGGCTGCCTCGAGTACGGCCGCAAGATCCACGCCCGTGTCGTAGCCGTCCAGTTCGAGCATGTGAACGAGCTCTTCGGTGCAGACATTGCCGGTCGCGCCCGGCGCGTAGGGACACCCGCCCAGGCCGCCGAGCGAGGCGTCAAAACGCACGATACCCGCATCGAGCGCGGCAAGCGTGTTCGCGAGCGCCATGCCGCGAGTATTGTGGAAATGCAGCGTGAGTTCCAGTGCGCCGAACGCCTCGCTCGCGCGGGCGCACAGTGCGCGAACCTGGGCCGGATGCGCCATGCCGGTTGTGTCGCAAAGGGTAAAGCCGTTCACGCCGCGCTCCGCGAAGCGCTGCATCCATTCGAGCACCGTTGCAGTGGGCACGTCGCCCTCCATCGGACACCCCATCGCCGTGGAAAGCGACACGTTGATGGCCACGCCGGTGCCGCGCACGGCCTCGATCACATCGGATAGCTGTGCGAACGACTGCTCGCGCGTCATGCGCAGGTTCGTGCGATTGTGGCTTTCGCTCACCGACATCACGAGGTTCACCTCACCGACGTTGCACGACAGCGCACGCTCCGCGCCGCGCACGTTGGGCACCAGCACCGTGTAGACGACGCCCGGCGCGCGCGCGATGCCGTGCATCACGGCCTCGGCGTCGCGCAGCGCGGGTATCGCCTTCGGCGAGGTGAACGAAGTCACTTCGATCTTCGCGTAGCCGCATGCGCTCAACTGGTCGATGAGCGCGATCTTGTCGTCGGTGTCGATGAACGCCGCTTCATTCTGGAAGCCATCGCGCGTGGCGACTTCGTTCAGATACAGGCGCTTCGCCTGGGTGGCCTGTTTGGTCTCTTGTGTCATTGCCTTCGTCTCCGTTCAGATCACACCGCGTGCACGCCATGCTTCACGCGTCGCGGCATCCACGCCAATGGATTCGAGCACGGCGTCCGTGTGCTCGCCGAGCGTGGGCGCGCTACGCTCGATGACGCCAGGCGTGGCGTTCAGCTTCGGCACGATGCCGGGTACGCTCACCGGCGTGCCGTCGGGCAGCGTGTCTTCGACGATCATCTCGCGTGCCTGATAGTGCGGGTCGGCGGCAATGTCCGCGACGTCATAGATGCGCCCTGCCGGAATGCGCGCTTCGTTGAGCGCGGCAAGCACCTCGTCGAGCGTGTGGCGCGCGCACCAGTCGCCAATCGCCACATCGATGCGCTCGACCTGGGCCACGCGCCCGTCGTTCTGTGCGAGCGCCAGATCGCTGCCGAGGTCCGGCCGCTCGATCAACTCCATCAAGCGGCGGAAGATGCTGTCACCGTTGCCCGCGATCAGCGCGTACTTGCCGTCACTGCAGCGGTACGCATTGCTCGGCGCAATCCCGGGCAGGCTGCTGCCGGCCGGCTGGCGCACCGCGCCGAACACCGAATACTCGGGCAACAGGCTCTCCATCATGTTGAAGACGGACTCGTAGAGCGCGACGTCCACGACCTGGCCCTTGCCGCCGTGCTGCTCGCGTTGGCGCAGCGCAAGCAGCACGCCGATCACGCCGTGCAGCGCCGAAAGCGAATCGCCGATCGAAATGCCCACGCGCACCGGCGTACGCCCCGGCTCGCCGCTCAGGTGACGCAGGCCACCCATCGCCTCGGCGACCACGCCGAAGCCGGGCCGGTCGCGATAGGGCCCGGTCTGTCCGTAGCCGGAGACGCGCAGCATGATCAGTCCCGGATTGATCGCGCTGAGCGCTTCCCAGCCGAGCCCCCAGCCTTCGAGCGTGCCGGGACGAAAATTCTCGATCAGCACATCGGTTTCCGATACGAGACGGCGAATCACGTCCTGACCTTCGGGCGAGCGCAGATCGAGCGTGAGCGACTGCTTGTTGCGTGACTGCGCGGCCCACCAGACCGAAGTGCCTTCATGCAGCAGGCGCCATTTGCGCAACGGATCGCCGGTGCCCGGCGGCTCGACCTTGATGACGCTCGCGCCGAATTCGGCGAGCATTTTCCCGGCGAACGGGCCTGCGATGAGCTGCCCGAGTTCCAGCACGCGGATGCCGGTGAGGGGACGTGACATGGCTGTCTCCAGAATGGTTTCGACTCTGGACACCATGATGAGCCCGATCGTGCGCGTTGATAATCGACGGTTGCTCAATCTGGCTTGATCAAATGGAAAGGCTGGGCGGCGCCGAGCCGTCCCGCATGGCGCGCGTAGCGGGAACGGGGGCCGCCTATTTCCTCATCGGAAAGTCGAGTGTCGCAATGAGCAAGCCGCGTGGGCCCGGCGCGCTCCACAATGCGGCCTCGTCGTACGCCAAGGCCCAGCGCGCCGTTTGTTTCGCGCGTTTCCGCTCCCGCTCATTTTTTTCGCGTCCGCCCATGACCCGCTCCGCCGCGCCAACCCAGATCGTCTTCCTCGACCGCGCTACGCTCCCGCCGCAAACGCGGTTGCGTCCCTTGCCGTTCGAGCATGTCCTGCATACGTTCGAGCGCACGGCACCCGCCGAAGTCGCGCAGCGCATTGGCGACGCCGAGATCGTCATCACCAACAAGACACCCATCACGGCGGCGGCGCTCGCAGCGGCACCCCGGCTGCGCATGATCGCGGTGGCCGCCACCGGAACGGACAACATCGACCTGCAGGCCTGTGCGGCACGCGGTGTCATCGTCAGCAATATCCGCGACTATGCGGTGCACACGGTGCCGGAACATGCGTTCGCGCTGATCTTCGCGCTGCGACGCAGTCTGCTGGACTATCGCGAGGCCGTGCGCGCCGGGCGTTGGCTCGAATCGGGTCAGTTCTGTTTTTTCGATTTTCCGATCCGCAACCTGGCCGGCTCGACGCTGGGAATCATCGGCGCCGGCGCGCTCGGGCGCGCGACGGCCGCCATGGGGCGCGCGCTGGGACTGCGCGTGGTATTCGCCGCTCATGAGACGCAGAAGGATCACGAGAGTGGCACAGACTCGGACGACGAGTGCATGCCGCTCGACGCGCTGCTCGCGCACAGCGACATCGTCTCGCTGCACTGCCCGCTCACGCCCGCGACGCGCCACCTGATCGATGCGGACGCGTTCGCGCGCATGGCGCGCCGCCCGCTGCTCATCAATACCGCACGCGGCGGGCTCGTGGATGAAGCGGCGCTAGTGCAGGCGCTGCAGTCCGGTCAAATTTCGGGGGCAGGTTTCGATGTCGTGTCGGAGGAACCACTGCCGGCCACGCACCCGTTTCAGGCGATACTCGCGCACCCGGGTTTCATCCTCACGCCCCACGTGGCATGGGCCAGTGACGAGGCCACCCAGGCGCTCGCCGATCAACTGATCGACAACATCGCCGGCTTTTACGCCGGCCAGCCACGTAATATCGTGCGGCCGCACTGATCACGAAACCGGCGTTTCCTGCCGGAAACAAGCGACAGATGACGAGCTGTTGCCGCGACACAAATGACAAGGGGCCCTTGTGGGCCCCTGCAATGGCTCCCAGTCTTTCAGACTTGAAAGCCAATCTCCGTCATGACGCTCACGCCATTGCCGGCTGCGCTGCAAACCATTCATCGACGGATTGACGCGCCTTGTGCTCCACCATGCTGACCACCATCAGCACGTCGATCTTGAGTTTGGGAAACACAAGCTCCACGCCAGGCAGTGCGACGCCGCGCACTTCATCCTCTGCCCCGTTGATTTCCGCGCGGCACAGCCATTGCGTGTCCGTCGCGTCCGCTTTCGTATCGACATTGATTTGAAAGCCTCGGTATTCGATCGCCATTACACTCTCCGCTACCTGTCAAAACGTAAACATTTCATCGCTAAATTGCGACGAAATCGGGAATATAGCACTGCTTCGCAATCCGTTCAGTGACGCGGGCACGCGTGGCAAAAAAAGAATTTTTGTATTGCATTCAATGGGCATGTGATGGCTGGCGCATGCGCCAGCCCACGATAGACAGCGATATGCCCGAAACAACCGCTGCAAGCGAAACGTAATAGGCGGGGGCCAGCGTATCGCCGGTCCAGTGAATCAGCAGCTCGGCGATAGTGGGCGCGAAACCGCCGAACAGCGTCACGCCGAGGCTATACGCGATCGACAATCCGGCCGAGCGCATCCGCACCGGAAAGATCTCGGACATCAACGCGGGCATCGGGCCCGAATAGGCGGCCTTGAAGATGCCCGCCGCCCCCTGCAGCACGAGCAGCCATCCGAGCGTCGGATGCGCCTTGAGCAGTGCAAACATGGGGTACGTGAGCGCCGCCAGCAAAACCGACGTGGTGAGCATGATGCGCAGGCGTCCGATGCGATCGGACAACGCGCCCATCACGGGCGATTGTGGGGGGTGTTAGATTGATACTTTTAGGACTGCTGCACCGGTTTATCTATATCTGTTCACGAAGTGAACTGACTAGCTTTTGTGATTGGGGTTGGGGTAGATTTTTCACATCATTTCATGATGTGAAACCGCGGCCCGAGAAATTACATTTTGTAATGTTTTGCTCAGAATTGAGTCGGTGCGCATTTCGGGCGGACCGACGAAGTCAGCGTGCGACTACAAGATCATGCCGCGGATAAGTGGCGCACCTTAGGCGAATCACATTCATCACATTAATACTCACATCAGCACGATAACGTCCCCTTCACAAACGGCACCTCCGCTCCGAATGGTTTTTTGAAGCGCGAGCGTCACCCGTTCTTCCTCGCTCGACTCCAACTCCGGCCGTGATAACGCCCCTTCTCACGGCCAGCAGTGCCCTCGCCCCCTGACAGCGGGACACCCGTCAACCGGCCCCACGGCCTCGCTCGCCCGATCGACCGGCATGACGCCGTAACCTGACGGACGCGCTACGCGCGCAATTCGGCCTTAGCCGACATTGGGGCGGGCCGGGAGGAACGTCAGCAATGTGGCCGATTGCTGACAGCAGCAACTCATCAAGCAATCGATTTGCAATTTATATTTTTGGATTCCTACCTTCACTCCCGTTCACTCATCAATAAGCCATCAAATTAATTGACTTCTTTTAATATTCAAAGAATAATTTTTGCCAATACTACGCAAATACCACGGCAGCAAATGCTCAATCTCGACGAGGGAAAACGCCCAAGGGCGGTCAGATTATCGTGTTTCCGTCTACGGAAACCGACGGTTCCCAGTCATGCTTCAGTACTTCAACGGCGATTCCCCGTGCTCGGCATTTCTCCGCGAACGAGTCCACGTGGTTAGCCCCGCAAACGAACAAGACCGGGAACTCGTTTATATCCAACCTTGCCAGCCATTCTTCTTCACGCGGTCCCCAAGTGGATGGACAATCCTCAACCGGAAGACCGGCCGCGACTCGCTCGGCATTGTCGGGGTCGCAGTACAGATGCGAAATCGATAACTCCCCGGCGACCTCGGCGCACAGAGAAATTACATCGGTACCAAGAACGGACTTGCTCAGTTCTTCACCAATGGTCCTGACGGAGTGGCAAACCGCCGCATAGACCACAAAGTTCTTGAACTCATCGCTGCACGCCGATGGCGCGCAGCGCAGCCTCTTTTGAAAGGAATGAGCTGTTCCGATCAAGTACAACTTCATTGTGCGTGCGTCCAGATTATGATCGACGCCGGAAGCGACATCCGAATGGAGTTCATCAAAGCTTGTACATGACCTTCAACTCGCGAACGAGCACACCGAATGAAGCGCCGACGCTACCTTTGGGGAACGGCACATAGACCACGCCGCCTAGGTTTGTGGGGATGGTGACACCATCTTCATGCAGAACGCAGACGCGAGAGCGGCCGTACTTTGCTTGGAAATATCCTATCTCGTGCATGACGTTCTCGCGCACACGCGCCTTGCCCTCGTCGTCCATATCATCGCCTGTCATGACAATCACTGCGCCGTCGCAAGCAGCAGCGTTACTCTCCAACTTCTCAATGATCGTTTGCCCAGCACTTGCCTCTTGCGCTAGTTCCAGCGTTGCAAGACCAATATCCTTCTCGATATACGCTTGAACTTCGCGCCAGTCGTTTGATCGACCGTGGGAGACGAAGATCCGCCTGAGTTCTTTAGCGGCTCGGGCCGCTGGCTGCGAGAGTTCGCTGTTCGCACGAATCTCTAGCACCTGATCTATGTCGCGGCCGAGCCGCTCAAGTTGTTCTCGCCCATAGAAAAGTCGAGTCTCGTTTGACTTCCCTAGCATTACCACCTCAGACGTTGGCTCCGTAGCGATCTGCTGGAGGTCTAAATAGAGGTTTGGAAGCAACTCACGCAGTCGGTTTACCAGATTCGCGGTCTGCTTAAAATGGTAGCCTACCGCGTCTGGATCAAAATTCCTGCGCGGGTCCGCCTCACGACTTCTTGTCAGAATCTTCTCATCCAAAGCGGCGGCGACAGCTTTGCGAATGCCGGCAAGCTTTGCCATAGCAGTTCCAACGTCATCCATTCCCAGCCCCATGTTGGTTTGTTGATGGCATGTTACCGGGAATTTCTCGCCCTTGGCTGACGGATTCCACCTCACGCTTCCGAGAGCAGATTCGATGCTGCTGCCGCCACTCGTGGAGCTTGTTCGTTGTTCATGCCGATGCCGATTTGATCCACGTGCCGATCTCCATGTGAACCGCCGAGCTGGATGCGGAATCGTCGCTCCCGGGGCAGGGTTTGCCGGAAACGCTGGCTCAGACAATCTCGGCGTACGGGTCAATCGAACGTTGGCATCAGCAATTATTCTCTGTCAGCGATTGAATGGCCGTATGCTGAGCGAAGCAGTCGTCTGAACGACCGAACGACACGATTGGCTAATGACGCTTCATGGCCGATCGCGCGCGCTCGCCGGCTTTCTCCGTTAGCTGCCGTTCAACCCATTCCCGGCCACGAGCGGCAGCTTTGTGGCGTCCTAGCTCAGCGGGTGAACCGGCCACAACCTGCCGTTCTCCGAGCGGTGAAACGGGCCTTTGGACCGGCCGTAGAGCCCTCGGAAGCTGACGGTCAGACAAAGTGCTCAATGCGGCCTTTGCCGGCATTCGAGGTCATTCATAATTCTGCCATAGGCTAGAAATCAGCTCACGCCAGCTGGTCGTCAGCGCGATGCCCGACTCATGGCTATCCTCCGGCGCGTAAAGGCAGGCGTCGGAGAAGGCCGCACGGCGTGGTCGATCTGTGCCGAGATGAGCTCTTATGGAGATTCGCGGAAACACCGCCCGCACATCAGGGTGCAAGTGAAAAGTCGTACAGTTCGAACTTCTCGGTCCTTGAACCCTGATAGCGCACGTACGACACAGACTCTGATTTCACGACCCGTTTGACCGCGGGCGCATACCAGAAGGTCGCATCCCACGGTACATTAAACAGACTGACTCCCTGATACGTTGAGATGCCGTGCATGACAAGCCTGAAGGCGTCAAATTCGCCAGCCCGCACCTTCACACGTTCAAACGCTTCAACGGAGACGTGCGCTTCAACCTGGTGGCTGCCGGATGGGTTTCGGACAGTCCATCGGGCATACCAGCTCTTGCCCACCGACATCGGGAAGCTCAGTGAACACAGACACGGCTCATAGCTGGTGTCGCCGGATCGAAGCAGATTGCCTTGCGCATCAAAAGCCAGTTCGTAAGGCGTGCCCCAATTTTTGGTTTCGGCAAATATCGTCTGCGTGTCGGTGACCGACGTGACCGTAGACTCGATCGCGGTTTTGCCATACACAAGGACCCACCGGTCGCCGACCCGGTAAGTGGGAACCGGCGCGACAGGATTCGTCGTCGCTGGGGTTTGTGCCCAGACAGAACTGGAGGGTCCGCTTGCCATCATGGCAACCATCACGGCCGCGCGGCAGATGGCGCCGAATCCAAAGAGGGATGTGGGTGCACTCCTCCGCAACATCGCGGCGCTAGCAAGCATGGCGGCGCCCTCATGAAGCCATTTGGCATGTGTTGAACGAGCGGTCAGCAACAAGCCGCCCGTGCCACACCAAATCATGACCACAGAAATGGTCAGCCGTCTGTTCGTAGCACCGCATTTCTGGCGCAGCGCGTATCGCCGACGCACTGCGACCGTCGGCGTGACGTCTCCGAATGACCGCTTTTAGGCAGAACCTGGAAACATCGAATTCTTCATGCGACGGGCTCCCCCGGGTCGGTTATGCCTGCCGCATGAGACATGAGTAGGGGGCGAGCGGTGTGCCCAGTCGAGGGACGCAGTGACCTTGAAAGCCGCCCTACATGTTGCAATGGGTCGACCGGCCGTTTCGTGTCGGGAGTGTGAATTCGCTGATGCAGGACGCTGCCGTTCGGCTGTTCTCCGCCGCCCGGCGCCGTACCGCGTTCGACAGCCGAGTCCCGCCGGACGCGGCACTATGTGACAATCGATTCTGTCGCTGCAGCAACAAAACTGGGACGGGAGAAAAAAGCGGTGCGCGAGGAGTTATCGAATATCCTGCGGGAAAAGTACCCGCTCATCTTCGCTGTCAATCCGCCCGTCACCGACGCTCTGGATGCCATGCCAACGGTATTCTCCCTGTGGGGATTCGAGTGCGGAGACGGCTGGTTCGATCTGATCGATGTGCTGTGCGCGAAGCTGCAGCTCACTACCCGGTCCGGTGCGCCGCAGGTCGTCGTGGCGCAGGTCAAGGAGAAGTTCGGGACGCTGCGCTTCAGTGTCTCCGGCGCCGACGCGCAACAGCGCGCCATCATTGAACTGGCCGAGATGATGAGCGGCCGGTTGTGCGAAATATGTGGCCACCCCGGAGAAACGATCGGCGCGGACTGGCGGCAAACCCGATGCCCAGGCCACCCGATGAAGGGTTGACCCGTGACATCGAACAGCATGTGAGTTCTGGACAAGCCAACGCCAGCGTTCTTCGCAGACGACGACGGAGCACGTCACCGCGCCGCTTGACGAAAGCGGTGAGCGGACCCTCCATACAGCAAATCCGCTGCCTGAACGTGCGCCGGTCCTGGCCGGAAGTACTCAGCGGTGACAGAGGTTCGTCCTGGCGGGATCCGGTCTCAAGGTCCGCTCCGCCGGCCGCGTGCTGCAGGGTCCGCCCGGCCACCTGCAACTCATGAAGGATCTGGCATGAACTCACATCGCGGTATCGATCAGACTGACAAGCGTAGCGTCGATCCGTTATCGGCGGCCGTTGCAGCGGTGATGAACGGAACGGAATGGATGACGGCGCAAACGGTCGGCGAGCGGCACGCCCCGGAAGCCGCCAATCCGTCTGAAGTGGCGAGCCGGTGGACGCAGGACGCCAGAATTTTCGCCATCGAACTGGCTGGCCAGACCTTGTACCCCGCCTACCTCTTTGACGACACCGGCCACCCGATCCCTGAGGTCGCAGAGATTCTGCGCGTTTGTGCGGGCTACCACCCGTTCCGGATGGCCTCCTGGTTCGAGTCGACCTGCAGCATGCTGCATGGCAGGCGTCCTCGCGAGGTCCTGGCGTCGGACGCCGCGGCAGTCGTGGCCGCCGCAAAGGATCATGTGGTGGGCCCGGTGCATGGGTAGTTCTGCACACACCATGCCGCACTGCCCGGTTCATTCATGCCCGCATCCGCCTGATGAAAAACGTCGCCGGGGCATGCACGTCGGCTCTCCCCGTATTTCAACCGGCGGAACCCGGCACACGCAGGCCCAACCCGCGCGTCACGTGAGCGTTGCGCCCTGACTGACTTCAGCGCTGGCCGTTGAGAAAGTCGAACCAGTCGTGCGCGTAGGCGCAACCGTGATCGGGAATGCCCGAGCCGGCAAGCTTCCGGTCGAAGAATGTCCGGGTCGGCTCGGGGATTTCATCCAGACGCACGTAGCGAAAGCCTGCTTCGTTCGTATGAACCGTCACCTCCGGCTTCACCGGTCGCGGTGGCAACGATTCGGTATCCTGATTCAGCGCAGCGGCAATGCCACGCGCAACGAGGTCCCACACACTGGTCGCCCATCGCGGATAGCTGCGCACCACGGCGCGCCCGCCGATCTCGCCAAGCACCGCATCTTTCAGGACGACGCCGTAATCCGCGCGTGCCCCGAACGGCGCGTCGCTCACCCGCGCGATATCCGCCGTCGCGATGACACTCTTTCCGCTTTCCCGCCCACCGGGCAGCAACTCAATGGTGACTCGAAGCATCCGCCTCTCCCTCTCCTTTTGATAACCCCACCGTGACCCCACCTGCGGCGCCGCTTCCAGCGCGTTCCCCCCAGCTGTTGCAAGGGGGGCGGGCAGCCTGCCCTTTTCCCGGTGAACGCGGGTCGGGTGCACCCGCCTGACCCTGGCCGCAAGTCCGACCGGGATCAGCCCGAAGGCCCCCGCCGCGTTCACGCCGGCACGGTGCAATCTGTGGTGCATCGGGTCGCGGCATCCACTCACGATCCTGTTCGCACACCGTCATTGCCTGCTTCCCCCTCCGCGTCACGGCGGCGAAAATCCCCCGGACGCAGGATTGGCCTGGCCAGGGCGTCCCGCATCCGGTCCAGAATCCGTCTGGCTGCCTCGTCGTCTTCATCCCAGCACGGGCTGGCACACACGGACGAGTAGCCTTCCGGCTCGCCATTCCGGTAATACACCTCCCGGAATTCCCTCCACGTCTCACCACCCTCATGAAACTCCATGACCCGGTAGTTCCAGTGAAATTCCGGCGCCGGCTGCATGGCGTCAGGCAATTGTTGTTTACCGGCCCCAGCGTCCGCCGCCGCGGCAGCGATCGCGGCATTCATCGACTGCGTGCCTGCGCCCTGACCCTCGTGCTGCACCACGCCTTTCAGTGTCGTCAGTAGGCCGTTGGCGCTCACCTGCTGTGCCCGGACCGGCGTGAGCGCCGCAAGCCCGCGCAGGCTGGCATGGTCGGTGGACGCATCCTGAGGATCGATGCACAGCCACTGGCCCAGCGTGTCCCGCACACAGCCCTGGCACAGGTCCAGACTGACACGTGCGCCATCGCCGAAAACTGAATCGAAGCCGCAGCGCCAGCCGAGCGACACCCTTTCGTACCACTCGGCTGGCTCGTCGGGCGTCATGCGCCGGCCACAGCGGTCGCATGTGCAGACCGCGAGTTCCTCAATGACCCTGTCCCGGTATTCGCGCATGGCTATCCCTTTTCGTAGCTCGTCGTGCCGCGGACCCCGTCCGCAAAATTCCAGACAGGCGTGAGAGCGCCCGTGAGGACAGGCACCTGTGTGCCCCGTGGCGCGACCGGACAGGCGCTCCGGTGAGACCCGGCGCTGTCGGCCAGACGCGCGGCGAACCCCTGGCCATTGTGGCCATTTACTGGCGCGGGGCCCGGCGATTGACGCGTCCGCACAGGGCGCTTTGGCCAGGCTGCGCCCGATGGCACAGGCACATCCGGTGTGACGGGGACCGCTTCGTCATTGCCGCTCATGAGGGCGGATCCAGACAGGTGTCGCGAAAGGAAGCGACCAATGCAGGCAAGACATCGACGGCCGTTCAATGCGCTCACGTGGCGCTGCCATCGTGCGCCCGAGGATGCGAGGCCGGCAGCGCCAGCAGCTGACCCGGCACAAGCCGGAGTGCACGCGCCCAGGCACAAAGTTGCCGCCCCGTGAGCGCTTTCGGAAATGCGCCCCGCTCCCACTGCAACAGCGTGGGGCGCGACACCCCGCAGGCCCGCGCGACTTCCGCGACCGACAGCCCAAGTTCCGCCCGCAGCCGCGCGGCGGGCGGGCCGACTGCCTCGCAGCAGGCCGCAGGAATGCGCTCCGGAAGCCCGCCGGGCCCGGCCTGTGTACAGGCAGCTGCGTCGTCCATGAGGACGGCGGGATCCGGCAACGGCGGCGCTTCGTGACTCATGAGCCACCCTGGCGGAACCCGCAGGGCTGCTTCGAGCGCGTTCACTGTCGCCGTCGCCAGGGTGTCGGGCAACCTGCCCTTTTCCCAGTGCACGAAGGTCGAGTGCGCCAGATCCGCCCTGGCCGCAAGTTCGGCCTGGGTCAGTCCCGTCGACCTTCGGCGCTCACGCAGGCGCTGCGCAATCTGCGGTGCATCGGGTCGCGGAATCCATACACGGCCTCTGGTCATCCTCGTCTCCTGCCTGAATACCTGCAAAGTTCATCGAAAGACTGCATGCGACCGACCGCAAGAACGCGGCTTTCCCGCGGACATGTCCGCCGCATTCAGCCGGCAAAGGCGTACGCATTCGCCCGCGCATCATGCAGCGCGTGGTGCTCGCCGCCATGCCGGGCGAAGTACGCGGCGCGCCGCTCCCTGTCGCACCGGCCCGCGACGTTCTCGAGCGTCCAGCCGCGCGGCAGCGGACCAGCAAGCAGGAACCGCAGCAGGTTCAGGTCCGTTTCATAGTCGTAGCAGAGCACCGGGCCGGACGTCGCCGGGATGTCGACAAGCCACGCCTGCAGCGCCTCGCGCAGCCGGACAAACGGCATGGCCCGCTCCTCGAAGCGGCCGAGCTGCGGCAGCACCACCGCGCGGACGAAGTCGCTGCACAGCGCCGCATCGTAGTCGGTGCGCTCGCCGTAGAACTCATAGCCGCTCTCGCCCACGATGGCGATGCTGATCAGCTGGCAGCGCTGGAAGTCCGTGAACTCGGTGTCGAGGAAGTAGCGGTTGTTCCAGCCGCTGCCAGCCTCGGGCGGGACCGGCCAGACCAGCGCGCCGTGAAAGCGGGTATCCGTCATGACTGAGCGTGCCTCCGGGCGCTGGGTTCACCTGGCTCCTGAACGACTCCCAGCGCTTGACGAAGTGCCTGTTGCACGTCAATTGATGCCACACCGGTCTGTCCGGAGCAGACGATGAAGCGCGAATTCTCCCTCGCCGCCGCGACAACGCTCGGATGATCATCCAGTGCCAGCCAGTGAGCAATCGACCTGCGCTGCACCTCCGTCAGGATTTCAACGGCCCGCGTCGGGCCATAACCCTCCACGACACCGGCAAACCGTTCTCCTAGCGGGCCCAGCAACTCAATAAGGGCTGCATCGCCGAACAATCTTCGCCAGTCCGAGCTAACCACGATCCGTACATCAGGAAAAGGCTCGAGCAACTGCTCAAGGACTGGGCGCCACTTGAAGAGATCCGGGTTCTGTATCAGGCGAAAGTTTTCGTCGAGTGCAGGCTCATCGTACGGATGCAGTACGCCGTCAAAATCCAGAAACAGCACCAGGTTAGTCATCGCCAGGATCTCAGGAGGTGTCGAGGTTGCTGCGTTTCTTGATCGAAAATCGATCACTTGCGTAAAGTGTCCAGGGGTAACCCAACGTCAATTTTCCAGCGATCGCGGCATGTGGCCTCGCCGTGATAAGCGGCGGATTATCGCGGCACACGCGGTTTTCATTGCCCGAAAACGGGTCATCTAACGTTCGGCCTGTGCGTGAACTAGACTGGAAAATGCGCCCTGCGCCCCGCGTGGCGGGACTTTCCGCCGCGCGGCACGTGGAATCCTTCGCTGGAGCCCACCATGGCCCGCCCCGCCGCCGTCTCCGCCGACACCATCCGCACCACCGTCCTCGCGATGCTGGCCGAGGCGGGCGACCCCGCCCCCGCTTCCGACGCGCGTTTCCGCAAGATCGTCTCGGTGCGCAAGCTGCGCGCGCGCCTGGGCGCCGGCGACCCGGCGATGCTGTCGCGGCACCTCAACGCCATCGAGGCCGAGCTCGTGCAGGCGGGCCTCACCGGCTTCGCTGTGCCCGACCTGCCGCCCGAAATCGCCGCGCAGATGCGCGCGCTGTGGGAAGCGGCCGTCGCCACGCAGCTGGACGGCGTCGTGCACCTGCGGCAGCAGGCCGAACAGGTCAAGGCAGCCGCGGATGCCGCGCGGCACGAGGCGGAGCTGCGCACGGAGCTGCTGCGCACCGAGCTCGCCGACCTCCGCGCCCAGCTCACCGCGCGCGACGACGCCCTGCTCACCCTGCGGCTCGAAAGCCGTGCGCTCGCCGAGCGCGCCCAGGCGCTGGAATCGGCCAGTGGGCAACTGCAGTCCCGGCTGGCCGCCGCAGAGACGGCCGCAGCCGGGGCCGTCCGTGAACATGCCGGGGCGCTCGCCGCCGAGCGCGCCCGCTACGACGGCCTCTCGAAACAGCTGCTGCGCGAAACCGCGCATCAGCGCGAAACGTTCCAGACCGAACGGCAGCGCCTCGAGGCGGAGCTCGTGCGCGCGGGCGAGCGGCTCGCCGCGCTCGAGGCGCTGCGCGAGCGGCTGCTGACCGAACTGGGAGACGAGCGCAACGCCCGGCAGCACGCCGCCGCCGAAGCGGCGGCGCTCACCACGGTGGTGGACGCGCAGCGACAGACGCTGGCGCGTGTCGGCACCGCGACGGCGAAGCAGCAGACTGCGGGCGCACGGCGTCCGGCGCACAGCGCGGCCCGCGCGGTCCAAGCGACAAAGGCGGCCGCCGGCACGTCCACGCGGAAAGCGCGATGAAGCCGTCCCATCCGTCCAGTCTGTCCCACTGGCTCGATACCGGCTGCCGGCCCCCGCAGCGCCTGCCGGACGCGACCGAAGCGGCGCTGGCATACCTCTCTCACGCGCTCGGCCACCCGGTCTACGTGCGCTGGACGCTCACGGCGCTCAAGCGGGGCTGCCCGTCGCTCGCCGACGCCAAACGGGAGCACCCCGCCGTGTTCGCCCTGCTGCTCGAACACGACGCCATCATCGAGTACTGGGCGCGCGGGCGCCTGCGCGTGGTGCCGGAAAGTTCGGCCCCTTCAGCCGCCACCGTGCTCGAGCAGACCCTGCGGCAGCACCGGCGGCGCTTCCGGCTGGCGTCGCCCGACGATGTACCGGATACCGTACTGACGGCTCCACCCGCGGCCACCGAAGACGGTGTGGTACTGGCCGCCGGCGGCGATCGCGCGTGGCTCGCCCGCGCCGGGCGCTTCGCGAATGCCACAGCGCTCACCAACACGCTGGGCGTCGCCGATGACGCGCAGGCGATACGCCTCTTCCTGCGCGAGCGGGCGTCGCACTCGCCGCACACGCTGCGCGCCTACGTCACCGAGCTGCGGCGGCTCGCGGGCTGGTGCACACGCGAACGCCTGGGGCCCTTCTCGGACCTCACCCGCCAGGACCTGATGGCGTACCGTGACGCCCTGCAGGCGCCCCGACAGGACACCACCGGCAAGCGCACGCGCGCCGCGCCGGCGACCGTCTCCCGTGCGCTCGCCGTGGTCTCGAGCCTGTTTGCGTGGTGGCACCGCACCGGGTATCTGACGGTCAATCCGGCCGAGGGACTGGCGGCCGGGCGGCGCGCCCGCATGACGTGGACGCCGGTGCGGTTCCTGCCCGCCACCGCCCTCGCCCACTGCGATGCCATCGCGGCCGCCGACGCACCGGAAAACGTCCCGGCAACGGTCTGGGCCAGGCGCCGCGCGATCTGGGCGCTGTACCGCTTTGCCGGCATCCGGCTCGCCGAACTGGTGTGGCATGAGGCGCTCGCGCTGCCGCGCATCGACGTGGACGAGGCCCGACAGTGGACGTTGCACGTGGTCGGCAAGGGCAGCAAGCAGCGCGCAATTCCCCTGCCGTCAACCTGCCTCCCAGCGCTGCGCGCCTACCGGTGCTTGCGCGGCCTGCCTGCCGATCCACCGCCCGGCGAGCGGTTACCGCTCATCCACAGCGAACGCGGCCGCGCGCTGGGTGCGAGCGGCCTGTACGACGAGGTGCGGGCAGTGTTTGCGCTGGCCGCCGCGCGGCTGCCTTCACAGGAGACCGCGATGCGCGCCGCGCTCGACGCGGCTTCCACGCACTGGCTGCGGCACGGCTATGCGCGCACCCTGGTCGTCGACAATCGCGTGCCGCTGCCGGTGGCCCAGGCGCTGCTCGGTCACGCCTCGGTGCAGACCACGGCGGCCTATGCGCGGACCGACACCACGCAGCTGCGCGCGTTTGTGGAGGAGAGTTTTCCAGGAAAGATATCGTAGCGATCATGCGAAGCATGTATCTGCTTTGGCTTCATCCACCACTTCAACCTGAAGCAAAATTTTAGGATGACAGATCGTCAGTATTTGCTCTTCTTGAAATCCGACACAAAGCGCCCATGTGCCGTCGCAACCAGAATTCACACGAGCAAACCAGGACGCGGCCGCACAGTGTATCTTTCGAATCTTTGACAGGAGCGCGAACGGCCACGCCCGCGTCCGCCCCCTTTCTTAAATCTGAGGTTGGTGGCTGTCTGCCAATGCAGGAAGCATTCACAGGAGAGCCAACGAATGTCACCATCGATGGACGCCATAAAGTTCTTGCGAACCGGATAAATCTCCGGATACTCGGACCAGAGGATAGCCGGTTGGATGCGTCCCCCTTGATGCGTACCGCCCGAAATGACCTCCCAGGTGGTCCAGACTGTGCTCCGGGTTAATTCGCTCGCCTTGAGGACAATGCCAGCGTCAGAGTCGCGAACAGCTCTCACGCGCGAAAACCAGTTCTGGATAAACCGGATAAACAGTTCCCAGAAGTCAGCAAGCAGACATATTTCGAACGTGGGCGCTAACTCTAGCACCTTTGGCGACACACCAATGTCATCGTAGTTCACGTACGTATGAATAGTTTGCCGTCACTTCGCACGGCTGGCGACGCGAGAAGTCTCAATCGCCTCACTATGACACGTCAAAGATCGCAAAATTTCAGAACTGATAGCGCATGAACGCTCTACAGCGCACGACACTCGCGTGGCTGCCGGTAGCAAGTCCCCTCGGGTCGTCGTTGCCATTGATCTTCTTTCCTGACGGAGAGATCTGCTACGAATTCTACAGCTTTCTCATGCGACCCGCATATCGAGGCAGATCCGGCACATGGCAGCACCTGCATGCACAGGCGGTGGGACGGCTCTACGAGTTCTATGCGGTTACAGGGAGCGCACGGGGACTTGTGTCCCAAAGTTCTGCAGACGCTCTAATCGCTGACTTTATCGTAGCCCTTCTGAAAGGCACCATACGACTTGATGGATCAGATCCCAAAGGGCTGTACTGGTTACCAGCCAGCGCCGACCAGACAAAAAGGATGCTTGATGCAATCCGAACATTCGGCGGCTTCCTGGAAGAAGAGGGATCGCTCGTCACGCTCAATCCCAAGACAAAACGCCGAATCAATTGGCTGAGGAAGAATTTTGCATCCGCCATCCGACGCAATACCTCGATGCTGGCTCACCTGAAGGATCAGACCGATGAGCCTGACCCACCTTCATTCACACCTTTTGAACGACAAATCGCGCAGGGGCGTGGGCGAGGCCGACCCATTCCTTTTCCTAAGGCCTTGGAAGTCGCGTTCTTCGCAAAAGGACTCATTTCGCGGCGGCAGCGCGATCTTATCCGCGGCATTTGTCCTCACACGGTGCGCGATACACTTTACTTTCTTCTGCTGATGTATGGGGGACTCCGAAAATCCGAACCATTACACCTTTTTTTGTCGGATGTCGTGCCAGACCCTGCACAACCTGGTAGCGCATTGGTATTCCTATATCACCCGGAAACTGGACCGGTGAATCGGGAGCAGTCCCGACGGAGCGAGTATCTCCGTGCGCGGTATCAGCTTGTCCCACGCAATTGCTTGTCGATTACTGATCCGCTGTTTGCAGGTTGGAAATCAATGTTATTAGACGAACAGACGCGGTTCACCGGTCCACGGACCCGAATCTATTGGCGCAATCCGGAGGTCGGACGCCTCTTCTGGCAGTTGCACCAAGTCTATATCAAGCTAGTCCGCCCCAAGCGGACAAACCATCCTTATTACTTTGTTAGCCTCTCAGGAACGGGAGAGGGGCGACCGATGGAGGCATCAATTTCGCAAGGGCCGCCGTCGGGCGTAAAGTTCTTTCAGACAGATCCCCCCGAGAGCTCAGAGTTTCGATCGGATTATTTGACATCTGCCAGTCGCGAAGCCGCATCAAGATGCCGATGAGTTCGTCGTGTTGCCATGGAATTTGGTATCCGTAATCTTTAGCTTCGCCACGTCCCACCGCACTTGTTTTGTTCGAATTGATCCAGAATCCGAGGTAATCTTTTGAAACTGAGGTGTCGTGCATGCGTCGAAGCCATCCTTCGGCACGTTTTTTTCTTGCAAGCGGACTCGTGTTAGATATCCACTCAATACGCTGTCCGATCGGAGCATCGGCGGGTGGGGCGATCGGGAACTCATCGTCGGCTTCTCCGCTATCCAGCAGTCGTGCCTGGATACTCCTGATCGGAAGGGTTAATAACGTGTACATGAGTACAGGGAGTACCGGTACCAACTTGGTGACGAGTCCAACTCCTGGCTCGGCAAAATTACAAGACAAGACGTTCTTAAATTGCTTGACACATCGGAAGGTATTCGGAAGCTCGGTTTGTCCGGAAAGTGTTACCTCAATGAGTTCGCGACAGATTCTCTTGGCTTCTTCGAGAATAGTGCGCGGAATGAGTGCCTTGTTGGTCTTCGAGGAACGACTGGGCGCTGGAGGAAGTTCCGATTTTCGAAGTGGTGTGACGAACTCCGGATTTTGTTCGCCGTACCAGGCAAAAAAACTAAAGATGGTTTGCATGCTTTGCCGCGCACCAGACGATGCCCCATTGTTGCAGAGCCAATTATAGAGGCGGTTCTCGGCCCCGAACATCCTTCGGCGCAAATCCTCCGCGTGTATTTCGGGTGGGTCAGACTGGCACTCAAGATAGTGCAATATTGCCCGGCAACTCTCTGTTTTACTGCCGGGTGCCTTCCAATGCTGTGAGTCAATCCACTTGCGGAACGAGCGTCCCCATTTGAGTACGATAGGGTTGATTGCCATAGTAAGCGGGTCTTCTCTCATTCCCTTCTTGCGCCAACCTCCGTCCAGCGAAACCTGTTCGAATTGAACTCGGGCCAATGGATGATAAGGATTGCGCTCTTCGAGCGCCACGCGGTCAAGTGCGCGTGCAAGGCGGCGCACGGACCCAAGAAATTTCTGTTGGTCACTATCGACCTCCGGAAACTGCTCCATCATTGCGAGAAGCGTCTTCTTGAAATCGTCAATTGGAAAATCGGAGAGGTTGTGAATGGGACTCATACAGAGCAGCAGCTCCAGCATGTCCATCTTTCTTATTCCTTCTTTTTCCGCCAGTCTGAGTTCGAACGGAGTGAACCTGTCGAGGAGTTTCGAGGAGTGCGTTTTGCCGAACGGATGCGGTAAAACTTGTGCAGCGTAGCCTATGGTTGAGAGCAGCAGGCCGTGATGACGCATTTCGCAAAGGATGAACCAGGGTAAGCGGGAAGCGGTGGAGCATTCCATCGACGCTACAGAAGCCGAGATCGATTCGATGATCAGCACGCTCCAAGCCCGTTATCGGCTCGCGATGGCAAGTCTCCAGCTAGCCGATAACCAATACAAGGCTGGAGACGATCAAATTTTCTCCATGGTCTCGCCGGGCGGTCGTAACGAAGTAACGGCATCGTTGACTGAAGTTACCGACTTCAGAATGTTAGATTTCCTTAGTCGCAGCATTGAGATTTTTCCTGAAATTGACTGCAAATCTGCGACCTTCAAGCGGAATCTCTTTCTTGATCAATTACTGGAAAGAGAAGGATTTGAGGCGATGCTATTTCGGCTTCCTGCGGAAGAAGCCAACAGGGCCGGCAATGCCTTTGGCAGATTTCTTGGTGAACTTGCCGGCGACGAAATTCTCGATAGCATCGCCGACGGAACGCGTTCACTTCGGACCTTCGGCATTGAACGCATTCAAGAGGGAATCGAAACAATACTTGGACAACCCGTAAGGTTTGTACCACGGTCGTCCATCTCACTGGCTTCCCAATCCCATTCGCAGGCCGGCCTTCTCCCAGGTAGCTGAGAGACGTCACGCAAATCGTATGGGAACACAATCGTGAAAAAATATCGGAATCCCGAACTGTCGAAAATTACCTTTCGCGAGGAGCCTCGGTGGGCTACTGTGACCGCATTCTTTGAGCAACTTAGGGGCGAGAAAAGCACTGAAAAGGCACAGTCCACGCTGGATCGTATTGGATGGGCGATTACAACGCTTGACCGCGCCGATGCTCTGGTGACGACGGCCGCTGTTGGCAAGCTCTGCGTAGATACTTGGGGCGGACCGCAGGCTCAGTCGATAGCTAACGACCGGGGCGGCTATGCGAAGCTGATAACTCTTGCCAAAGCCGCTCAGGCTCTCCGCAGCGAACGGAAGCGTCCGAACTCAGAAAAAGAAGATCTTCTATCGCGGATATCGGATCCCATGGCGCGAGCAGAGGTGCAGTTGTTAGTGGCCGAACTGCAATCATTAAAAAACCAGGTCTCAACTTTGAGGGCTGGAATGCGACGAGTGGAAGCACTCGGCCCGATCACTGCGGCTCTCGCCCAGCATAAAATCGAAAGCTTGGAGCAGTTGGCCGAGCTTCTAAAAGAGGCGAAGCGCCCCACAGGGATCAATTTCACTGCCGGCGAACAAGACGCGATACGTAAGTTTATAGAGGCCTTCGACGCAGAAGGATTCTGTGTCAATGAAGCGACCGGCGAATTATTCGGCCGAAGCGGACGACGGCTCGCGCGGGTCGGCTTTGTCCACGCATTACGACGAGCAGTTGGGCTACCCGAGCGCAGTGGCTAACCAAGATA
>NZ_BAYD01000096.1 GCF_000685075.1 Paraburkholderia oxyphila NBRC 105797 | reverse complement strand
TTAAGGCCAAAGCAAAAGATCGCGACAGCGCCAAACCAAAGTTTGTTTAAACCCTGAACACCCGTCCGAACGAGACGGCCCCATTTGAACCCAAGAGACTATCAGCATGCCAAAGCATTTTAAATTGCCATCCGAGCCATCTGCCGAGCAGATCCGCGCCCATCTCGACGCCATGAAAGCTGCCCAGCTTAAAGAAGGGCCGCCTTCGGCCGCCCTCCGCCGCGACCGCATCGACCGCGCGATCGACCTGCTGCGCTCCCACAAAGAGGCGCTCGCCGACGCAATCAACGCCGACTACACCTGCCGAGGCAGACAACAAACGCTCCTGGCCGACATACTCGCATCAATCGAGGGATTGAAATTCAATCGCGAACACCTCGAAGCATGGATGTCGCAACCGGCAACGACAGAACCGTTCCCCGGCGTCAAAACCCGCGTCGAATATCAACCGCTAGGCGTCGTAGGCATCATCAGCCCGTGGAATTTCCCCATCGTGCTGGCCTTCGGCCCACTCGCCGGCGCCTTCGCGGCCGGCAACCGCGCGATCCTCAAGCCATCGGAACTGACGCCGCACACGTCGGCACTATTGGCCGAGCTAATCGCACAGTACTTCAACAGCGATGAACTGACCACCGTGCTCGGCGGCCCCGAAACCGGCGCAGCCTTCAGCGCCCAACCCTTCGACCACCTCGTATTCACCGGCAGCACGCAGGTAGCACACCACGTCATGCGCGCGGCATCCGAGAACCTCGTCCCCGTCACCCTGGAACTGGGCGGCAAGTCACCCGTGCTGGTGAGCCCGCACGCCGACCTGCAACGCGTCGCCGAACGCGTGCTGACCGTCAAGACCTTCAATGCCGGCCAGATCTGCCTCTCGCCCGACTATGTCCTGATTCCGGCCGATCGCGTGCGTGCCTTCGTGGCCCACGCCGAGGCCGCGGTGGCGCAGATGTATCCCACCATGCGCGAGAATCCCGACTATACGGCGATGATCGACGTGCGCGGCTTCGAGCGTCAGCTCGCGCTCGTCGAGGATGCCCGCCAGAAAGGCGCCAGCACCGTGAGCCTCGCCCCGCCCCACGAAGATCTCCACGATCCCGCCGTGCGCAAGATGGCGCCGACGATCGTTATCGGCGCCACCGACGCCATGCGCGTGATGAAGGAAGAGATTTTCGGGCCGGTGCTGCCTGTCGTGACCTACGAGACGCTCGACGACGCGCTTGCGTTCATCAACAGCCGTCCGCGTCCGCTCGCGCTCTACTACTTCGGCGACGATCCGGCCGAGCAGCAGCGGGTTGCGCGACGCACCACGTCCGGCGCACTGGTCGTGAACGACGCAATGACCCACGTGTTCTTCGACTCGCTGCCGTTCGGCGGGGTTGGCGCCTCCGGGATGGGCCACTACCACGGCGAATACGGCTACCGCACGTTCAGCCATGCAAAGCCCGTCGTATTCCAGAGCGCGGGCGGTGAATCGAACCTCCTGATGCGCGCGCCGTATCTCGCGCAAACGCAGGACGCCGTGAACGGGATGATCGCCGCATGACGTGTGCCCGACGTGCGCCAGGCGTATGATGGATCGAGCCGCCGCGTAGCGGCTCGCCAGTCCGTTGCGCCCCGCCCCGTTTCGGGCGGCCGGCGCGACGGCAAGAACAATGCCGAAAGATGCCCGGGAGACGTTCAACCGTGACGCAAGCGATGCCCGAAGCGATGCCCGTGACGAGGCCGCCCCTTTTGCTGGCGACGAAAGTCGTTCCGCCGCGCTTGCCCGCAGGCCTGATCGAGCGGCCCCGCTTCAACGCGTATCACGCGCGGCTGGAAACGCAGCGCCTCGCCATCATTAGGGCTCCTGCGGGATTCGGCAAAACCTCCCTCGCGCTGACGTGGCTCGACGCGTTGCGCATGCACGGCGCACGCGTCGCCTGGCTGTCTCTCGACGCGGACGACGACGAACCCGCGCGCTACTTTCATCATCTTGCCCACGCCTTGCAGCGCGCTTGCGGCATGGTGGGCGCTTCCGCAATCGGCTTGACCGCGGAGGCGACCTTCGTGCCCGCGAATTCGCTTGCCGCGGCGCTCATCAACGAACTGGCCGAAGTCGACGACGAGCTTTATCTGTTCATTGACGACTATCATCTGATCGGCGATCCCGCCATTCACGAGGCGATGTCGCGCTTCGTCCTCAACGTGCCATCCAATGTCCATGTCGTGATCTGCACGCGGGTCGCCCCGCCGCTGCCGCTTGCGAAGCTGCGTGCCGGCAACGAGCTTTGTGAAATCGACGCGTCGGCATTGCGGTTCAATTTCGACGAAACACGCCGCTTTGTCGAGCATGCGTTCCCCGGCAAGCTGCGCTCGGGCGAGCTCAAATCGCTGCACGCAACGACCGAAGGCTGGGCCGCCGCGTTGCGCCTCTCGGCCTCGGCGTTGGCCCGCGAGGAGCACCCGCATGGCTGGATGACGGGCTCGCCAGGCAGTGTGCCGACGGGCGCGTCGAAGCCGGTGTCCGACTACCTTGAAGACATCCTCGTGCACCTGCCGCCCGCGATGCACGCGTTCATGCTGCGCACCGCCATCCTCGAGCGCCTGTCCGCGCCGTTGTGCGAAGCGCTCACGGGCGTCGCGCGCAGCCAGGATATGCTCGAAAGCATCGTGGCCCGTCAACTGCTGCTTGAGCCGCTGGACCAGGAAGGACGCTGGTTCCGCTATCACAGGCTGATGGCCGAATACCTGCAGCGCCGCCTGCAGGACCGGCATCGCGACGAACTCGCGGGCTTGCACGACCGCGCCTGGCATTGGTACGCGCGCGAGGAGCAATGGACCGATGCGGTCAGGCACGCCATCGCCGCCGGCGCGACCGGCGAGGCGATTCGCCTGATGGAGCGCTGTGCGCAGTCGCTGCTCAAGCGCGGCGATCTGCTGACGCTGGTTGGCTGGCAACGCCAGTTCCCGGCCGATCTGATGCGCGCGCAAGTGACCGTCACGCTCGCGACCGCGTGGGGCACGGCGCTCTCCATGCGCTTTGACGAGGCCGCGCACCTGATCGACTCGATCGAGCGCGATGCGCAAACGCGCACTATCAGCGTCAAGCCGGATGCAAACCCGGACGCCAACCCGGTCACCAACGCCAACGCAAGCCCCGATGCCGAAGCGATCCTCTGGAGCTGTCTCGCCATACGCTCCGCGCTCGCGGCACTGCGGGACAATCCCGGGCCCGCGCTCGAACTCGCGCAGCGTTTCCTGAATGGACCGTCGACCGACGTCTGGACCCGCAATGCGGTTTCCAATGTCGTGCGCTTTTGCCACTGGAAGATGGGCCATCTCGAAGCGCTCTACGCGACACCGTGGATTCCCGACTCGCTCGAAGAAGACCAGCGCAGTGTCTTGTCAACGGTCTATCGGCTTTGCCTGCTCGGGCATGCGGAATTGCAGCAACTGCATGTTCCGATCGCGGCACGCCGGTTCGAAGAAGCGATGCAGCTCGCCGAGCGCCACGCCGGTCCGCACTCGGTCTCGGCTGCGCTCTGCGCGCCCATGGTCGCGCAGATTCACTACGAGCACGGCCGCCTGGACGAGGCCGAAGCGCTGCTCGTCGAGCTCATGCCGGTCATCGAGCGCGCCGTGCTGCTCGACAGCGTGCTGATTGCCTATCGCATCCTCGTGCGCATCGCCCAGGCGCGCCAGAATTATGCCGGCGCCCACCTGTTGCTCGATCAGGCGCAAGCGCTCGGCCAGGCGCGCGGCTGGACCCGCCTGCTCGCGGCCGCACTGGTTGAGCGCACGCGCCTCTATCTCGCCGAAGACCGCATCACCGAAGCCGCGGTGTGCGTGGCGGAACTGCGCCAGCTCGCACGCCCCGCCGAATCGTCCGCGTCCCCCGTCTCGCCCGAGATCGAGAACTATCGCGATCTCGCGGTTGCCCTTCTCGCGCTGAAGCGCCAGCAACTCTCCGAGGCGGCGGACGCGTCGCACGCGGCGCTCGCGCGCTGCGAACGCCTGCACGGCACCTGGCTCGCGGCGCGGCTTCGCACGGTGCTCGCCATGACGTGGCTCGCCGCTGGCGAGCACGAGCGCGCACTCGAGGCATTCCAGCAAGTGGCGCAGCTTTGCGCGCCCGCCGGCCTGTATCAATCGATTCTCGATCACGGCGCGGAAATCGGGCCGCTATTGAAGCTCGCACGCGAACGCTTTAGCGGCACGCCGCGCACCAGAGAAATTGCCGCGTGGCTCGAGCGCCTCGTCGATGGGTGGCGCGCGATCTACGAGCCGGACAGCCCATTACCGCGCGAAGGCGAACGGGAACCGCTGAGCGCGCGGGAACGCAAGATCGTCGAATTGATCGCGCAGGGGCAGTCCAACAAGGAAATCGCGCGCACGCTGGGCGTCACGCCTGAAACGGTCAAGTCCCACCTGAAGAACATTTTCGTCAAGCTGGCCGTGGACAAGCGTGCTCAAGCCGTCTCGCGCGCGCAGGCGCTCGGTCTGATCGGCCGTCACTAGTGTCCGGTTGTGCACCTGGTGAAAACGGTGCAATGACTCCCGTTGCCCGCTTCCATTTACTTCGCATAACGACATAAAGACTTTTTGGGTCTTTATGTCGATCGTTAGCGCCGCGCACAAGATTTTCGATCGCGGAAATCACGCAAGTGCTCGATTGCGCCGGGCCACCTCCATTGCCGCGGCGAGCGCGCCGGCCGCAATCCAGCGTATCCACCAACACGGAAAGCAAGGCCGCCAATCGTCAGGGCACAATCAGGATCGCATCGGCCACGCAAGCCGCATCAGGAGCGGCTGAGGTCGGGAGGCGCCGCCCTCAGCGCTTGCGCCACCAAGGCGATCGCCCCCCTCTCACCGCCCGGATCGGCCGGAATGCGTCCGTCGAGCGCCAACGTCGCCAACCCGTGCACCAGCCCCCAACAGGCGAGCGCCCCCGCCGCGGCCTGATCCGGCGCCAGTTCTGCCACCCGCCGCGCCATCAACCCATAAGCGCCCTGGCAATCCTCAAGCGCCAGGTCGAGGCCCGCCCCAGAGGCGAACATCAGCCGGAACAGCGCAGGATGCGCGCGAGCGAAACCCACATAGGCCAAGCCCTGTGCGGTCAGCGCTGCGTCCGGATCGTCCGCCGCATCGGCGCGTGCGGCGTCGGCCTCCAGCATGGCAAAGCCCTTGAGCGCGACGGCGCCCATCAGCGCCGCCTTGTCTTCGAAATGGCGATAGGGCGCCATCGCCGAAACACCCGCCGCCCGCGCAACTGCACGCAGACTCACATCGCTTTCATGCTGTTCGAGCAAGGCCAGCGCGCAATCGACCAGCCGGTCATGAAGGGACAATATGGAATCACTCATCGCTGTTTACACTGTAATCAAAAGGGTCTACGCTTACAGCGTAAACAGCAAGGAGCCGCCATGCAAGCCTCCGTTATCCGACGATCCGTCGACCTCAGCGCTTATCCGAATCTCGTGGTCATCATTCTGGGTTTTCGCGTCCGCCGCTTGCGCGGGATCGCCGCCCTGCTCGGCATCGGCAAAGGCCTGAGGCAGATCGAGTTGGACCCGCCAGCCGGATTGCTGTCGAGCGAGCAGTTCCTCTTCGCCCTCAACCATATCGGCATCCGCCAGTATTGGCGCGACCTGGAAAGCCTGGAAGCTTTTACCCGCAGCGAGCCACATTCGCGCTGGTGGCGCGACTTCCTGCGCGACAGTGGCGGCGCGGGCTTCTGGCACGAAAGCTATAGCCGCCAGGGAATGGAAGCGGTCTATATCGACATGCCCGGCCCTGTGGGCTTCGACCGCTTCGCGCCCGAGCGCCAGCCGACCGGCTCTTTTATGAGCGCGCGACGGCGGATGGCGGCGAGTTAGACCTGGGGCCTCGCCTTCGGCAAGAATGCTTTGGGCTGCAAATGGCGGCGTGGTCTTTCATGACGCTTCACCTGTATTTCAGCGCTGCGCATGCCGAATTTCACCTGCACGCGGAACAAGGTGCAACAGAGCGACATCGCGAACACTTTGACAAAGTGCGGTAGCGCACCCAATCTCTCGAGTTTTCAAATAATTTTTGTCAAAATCCGCGTCGATCCACCATTACGCGAGCACCGCCTTTTTGGCCTATTAAGGCTTCGCTCCTGCTTTCCGGATTCCTGGCCGTGAGTTCAATAGCCTCATTGTCTGACGACGTAGCGAAGTTCAAAGGCTTTTTTAAGGACTCCAATCACCTCCCCTTTTTCGGCCAGGCGCGATCGTTAAAAGAAAATAAGCTGATGTGAAAGCAATGTCGAGGCGTCGACCTGACACGACCCATGTCCCAGACCTGTTCGCCAAAATCGATTCGGCTAGTCCAAATCCTGACTGTCCTCATTCTGGGCTGACCTATACTCGATTTGCCTGCACTTCGGTTCGACGACGCACGGGGGTCGCCTGTTGCGCGGAAGCCGGCTGCACGTTTTGAACTGGCCGGGTGACGTTCACTCGGCCGGTTTTGTTGCATCCCTCGATCGGAGCGAACTGCAGCCGACCGACCACCGCTGCCTCAGAAGGGAATGACGATGAATACGGGCATTCGCCGTCGCGAACTCCTCATAAGTGGCGCGGCCGCAATTGCGCTTTCAGTTTGCCGGGACGTTGCGTTCGCTGACGTCGTAACAGCATCTCCGCACACGAGGGCTCTCTATGACGCCGCAAAAAAGGAGGGCGAGTTCACCTGGTACACCTCGCATTCGGACGATACAACTGCGCAGGCGGTTGCCCATGGCTTTGAATCGGCGTGGCCAGGGATCCGCGCAAACGTCGTTCGCACCACCGCGCAAGTGGCCTTCCAGCGCGTGGCAGAAGAACTCAAGGCGGGCGCCGTGCAGGTCGATGTGCTCAGTTCCACCGATATTGGACACTACGTCTATCTGAAGGAGCACAAGGCCCTCGCACAATACACACCCGAGAATGACGGCAAGGTGCTCGGGCTCTACCAGCACTATGATCCCGAGGGGTACTACTTCGTTACCTCAGCGGGCTTGATAGGCATGGTGCACAACCCTTCGCGCCTCAAGTCGGCCGATGCGCCCAGAAACTGGACCGATCTTACTGCACCAAAATGGAAGGACGGCATCGCATTGGGCCACCCGGGGTTCAGCGGCTACGTGGGAACCTGGGCGGTGATGATGCGCAAGCTCTACGGATGGCAGTACTTCGACGGCCTGGCGAAAAACAACCCACAGATCGGCCGGTCGATCAATGACGCCATCACGATGATCAACGTTGGCGAACGTCTGATCGCCGGAACCGCGCTGTTGGCGACTGCGGCGGAAAGCAGGCAAAAGGGCAATCCGCTCGCAATGATTTATCCCATCGACGGCACGGTGCTCATCCTTGCGCCGTCCGGAATCCTGAAGGATTCCAGACACCCGAATGCGGCAAGGCTCTTTATGGAGTATCTGTTAAGCGTCGAAGCATCGAAAATCTGGGTCGAACACTTCTTCGAGTCGATTCGTCCAGAAGTGCCCGCCGCCCCGGGCGTCAAATCGGCCAGTGAGCTCAAGGTGATACGTCCGGACAGCGACGAGATCGTCAAAGGAATCCCCGAGGTGATCGAGCAGTGGCGCAACACGTTCGGTGTGTAAATCGCGCTGCCAGGGATGGAGGCTATCACGATGAGCAAGCCGTTCGACAGGCAGCTTGATCGACCGACGGGGCCAGCGCCCGCAAACCGGTTGCGTCGCATCGAGCCTGGCATGGTGTTGTGGCTTGCCGTGGGCGCCGTGCTCGTCTTTCTCGTCACGTGCCCGTTGCTTCGGCTCGCGAGTGCGAGCCTGCAGGACCCGCAAACCGGCCAGCTTACATTGGCCAATTATCGTGATGCCTATGGCAGCGTGCGCAACCTGCACGCCCTGTTGAATTCGCTGGAACTCGGCATCGGCGTCGCCCTGTTGTCGTGCGTGTTCGGCTTGCCGATCGCCTGGGCGAATTCGCGTACCGACATGCCGGCCAAGTCCTTCGTGCGGCTGCTGGTACTAGGCGCTTTTGTCACGCCGCCCTATCTCAGTGCAATCAGCTGGATCCTGCTGGCCGGCCCCAATTCGGGATGGTTGAACCGGGCGTGGATGACACTGACTGGAGCCGGGCATGGTGTTTTCAACATCTACTCCATGCCTGGCCTCATTGTCGTGGTGGCAGCCACCTCGTATCCGTACGTATTCGTGTTCACGAACTCGGCGCTGGATCTGCTGTCGTCCGAGATGGAGGATGCCGCGAACATTCTCGGCGCCGGAATCTGGCGCACCGCGTTTCGCGTGACCCTGCCGCTGGTGCTGCCGGCCATCCTTGGCGGACTCATCGTCACGTTCCTCGAGGCTATTGCCTTGTTCGGCGCGCCGGCCATGATCGCACTTCCAGCGCGCTTCCACGTCGCCTCGACACAGTTGTGGCAGTTCTTCGATTATCCCGTGCGGGTCGAAGAGGCCGCAGCCTATTGCATGCCGTTGTTGCTTATCACCTTGCTGATGGTCTGGCTGCAACGTCGGCTCATCCGCCGCAAAGGATTCGTGGCAGTCACTGGCAAAGGCGGAGCGCGGCGACCGATCCGGCTCGGGCGCTGGCGCTGGGTGCTGCTTGCCCATGCCGTTCTGGTCGGCGCAATCTCAGTGATCCTGCCGGCCGTCACCCTGTTGCAGGCGGCATTCACGAAGGCATGGGCGCGTGGCCTTTCCCTCGACAATCTCACCCTGGGGAATTTTCGCTACCTGCTGGTCGAACAGACACAGGCGCAACAAGCAATCGTCAACACACTCCTCTATGCCGCCGCAACCGCGTTTGCTTCGATCGCGCTTGCGCTGATGATTGCCTACATGGAAAGCCGCAAGCTGGTTCGGTGGAGCGGTGCTTTGGCGTACCTGTGCATGACTCCGTTCGTCATCCCAGGCGTCGTACTCGCGATTGGATTCTACGCGGCCTACGCGGCGCCTCCACTGGCGCTGTATGGCACGGCGATGATCGTGATTCTGGCTTTCACTACCCGCTTTCTGCCGATAGCCTATACGTCATGCGCCGCGGGCATGCTCAGCATCCACCCGGAGATGGAAGAAGCGGTTCGCATACTTGGCGGCGACCGCCTCACAGCCATCCGCAAGGTACTTGCACCGGTGCTCAAGCGCAGCCTTGCAGGCACGTGGATTCTCGTCTTCATTCCCGCCGCGCGCGAGTTGTCGGTGGCCATCTTTCTTGTCGGGCCCAATACCAGGGTGATTTCGGTCATGCTATTCGACCTCTCCGAGGAAGGCAATTTCGAGCTATTGGCGGCGCTCGGCGTCATTCTTCTCGTGGTGTCTGTCGGGATTGCGGCGCTCGGATGGCGCATGATCGGGCGCGACTTCATGCTGCGGAGTCATTGAGTGAGCAAGCTGATCCTGCGCAGCATCGCGAAACGTTTCGGCGAAGCGCTGGCCGTCGATCATCTCGACCTGGCACTCGCTGAGGGCGAGTTCATTGCCCTCCTCGGGCCTTCAGGCTGCGGCAAGACGACGACGTTGCGGATGATTGCCGGCTTCACCGGTCCCGACGGTGGGACCATCGAGATGGACGGCTGCGTCTTGTCCTCTGCGAGCGCAGTCGTTCCGCCGGAACGGCGGCATATGTCCATGATATTCCAGAGTTATGCGGTATGGCCGAACATGACGGTCGAAGAGAATGTGGCGTTCGGGCTCAACCTGCGCCGCCTGCCGCGCGAAGACGTGCGCACTCGGGTGGGCGAAATGCTCGATGTCGTTCGACTGGCTCACCTGGCGCAACGTTATCCCGCCGAGCTCAGCGGCGGCCAGCAGCAACGTGTCGCGTTGGCTCGCGCCATTGTCATCCGGCCGTCCGTACTGCTGCTCGACGAGCCGCTTTCGAATCTCGATGCCTACCTGCGCGAGGAAATGCGCTTCGAGATCCGGAAGCTGCATGACGAATTCCACATCACCACGATCTACGTCACGCATGATCAATCCGAGGCCATGATGACGGCAGATCGCATTGCCGTGATGAATCAGGGACGACTGGAACAGGTCGACGATCCCCACACGCTCTACACTCGACCGAAAACGCGCTTCGTCGCACGATTCGTGGGCCGCACCAACTTCGTGGAAGGTTCATGCCAGGGCGATGAGATCGTGTTCGACCGGTTCAGCGTACCGCGTTGGGCATTGCCGGGCGGCCCGGCACTTACAGGCGAGGTCACCTTCTCCGTGCGGCCCCATACCCTGCGGCTCTCGCGAGAGGCATTGCACGGCATGGGCTCAGGTCCGCGTGTAGCGGTCAGGATTGTTCAGCGCGCCTACCTCGGTGAGTACTGGGACTATTCGGCGACACCGGTGGAGGGCTCGACGCGTCTTCATGTGAACGCCCCGCCATCGGACCGCTATGAAGTGGGCGAAGTGCTCTGGCTCGAGTTTGACCCCGCGCAGATGGCGGCTGTCGCATGAGCGCAGATTCGCAGCGATCCCAACGTGTATGAATGAATATCGAAGCCGGAACCCGACTGTGAGGGATGCAATGAATCGCTCATCCATGGAAACCCGTGTCGCTGCCCTCGAGACACTGCTGAAGGACAAGGGCGTACTCGCAGACGACAGCGTCGCCACCTATGCGCATCGGACCAGCGAAGAGTGGCTGCCGATCAACGGAGCAAGGCTATGCGCCAGGGCATGGCGCGACCCCGAGTTCAAGCAATTCCTGCTCGCCGACGGTAAGGCCGCCGCGGCGTCCATGGGGTTCGCGATGCCTGAGCATCACCGCAAGCTCGCGGTCAAGGAAAACACGCCGTCGGTTCACAACGTCATCTGCTGCACACTGTGCTCGTGCACCGCTTTCACGATCATCGGCATGGCGCCCGGCTGGTACAAGGACTTCGAATATCGCGCAAGCATCGTACGAGAAGCGCGCACTGTGCTCGCCGAGATGGGTCTGGTCCTTCGCGACGAGATCAAGATTCGCGTCTGGGACACGACAACCGATACGCGCTACATGATATTGCCATTGCAGCCGCCCTACACGGCAGGTTGGAGCGAGGAACGGCTCGCGAGACTCGTGACAAAGGAATCGCTGATCGGTGTGCAGCGTCTCGAGCCGCCCTTCCTTCCCGTTCAGAACCCGGATGCACTTCAAGGCCAATGAGAATCTCTATGGACGGCTTTCACGATATGGGCGGTCGACAAGGCTTCGGCCCGGTGGTGATGAACGACAAGCGCGAGCCATTCCATGATGAGTGGGAGGTCCGGGCGGCCGCTATCAGCGCACGGCTCATTGGTCAGCACGTGTACAACATGGACGAGTTTCGCCATGCCATTGAACGGATGGCGCCCCGGCACTACGTCTGCGCATCCTATTTCGAACGGACTTTCACTGCGGCCGCCACGCTGTGCTTCGAAAAAGGCCTGATCAGCCGCGAGGAACTGAACGCAGCCAGTGGCGAGTCTGTACCGCTCTCATTGCCGGCCAAGCCGGGCAGAGTGGCTCCCGATGATCTGCCGAAGCTGAAGATCGGCGATTGGGTCAAGGTGAAGAACGAATTCGTCGGTGGCCATACCCGCGCTCCCGCCTATGTTCGCGGCAAATGCGGCCAGATCGTGGATATCTCGCCGGCCTGTCCGTTTCCGGATGCGGCGGCTCACGATCTGGAGCCGGTGCCGCAGTGTACGTTCGATGTGCGCTTCAGAAGCGTCGATCTCTGGCCCGAGTGCTGCGACGAGGCCGAGGTCCACGTCGGGCTATTCCACGGCTACCTGGAGAAGGCACCTCTGCCAACGGCATCATACGGTAGCGATTCGGCATGACACATCCGTTGGCGCCTGCTGTGAGATTTCGAGCTACGCCGGCGACCCCGTGTTATCGTGACAAGCACTGTAACCGCGCATGAGAGGCAGGGAATGGCAAGGTGGCTCGCAATCGGCATAGCTATCGGCACCGTAGTTGGTGCAGCAACTGAAAACTTGGGTCTTTGGTCAACTTTGGGGGCAGCAATCGGCGCTGGAATTGGAGCGGGTGTGCAAAAGCGGCGCCCGTAGGTACGCGCCAATGAATCTATTTCGCGAAACATGGGTCGTTTCTGGCCCCTCGCAACTGGCGGTACAAGACTATGGCGGGACGGGCGCACTGATGCTCCTGCTTCACGGCGCAGGCCGTTCTGCTGCCGACTGGCTGCCGATGGCTCCAGTCCTTGCGAAGACCAGTCACGTGGTATCGATGGACCTGCGTGGTCACGGACGCTCAAGCACGGGTCCGATGGGCCCTTGAGGAAATCCTGGGCGACATCAAGGCGGTTTGTGTCGATACAGGATTCACCGCAAGTGTGAATGTGAGCCGCGCGGCGGGACGCGCCCGAGGGCAGCCGTTCGAGACCAGGCCGGATCAGCTCGACTCATCGCCAAATAACAGTTGTTGGGCAATGTTCTTGACCGGTAGCCCTGAAGGGCTACCGGCGCTGACCGGATAGTCGATTTGCCAAACGCGGTCGAAAACCGTGCCGGGCCACGGGTCCTGCGGCGGCTGGCCGCCCAGGCTCTGCGTCAGCGCAGGGATGTTGCCGTGATGCCAGCAGATCAACAAGACCTGTCCGCCATACTTGCCGTCCGAAAGAATCTTGGTGGCCAGCGTTGCATAATCGGCGTCCGCGATATCGGCCTTGATGTCGAGACCTAGCGCCTGCGCGAGAGGGGTCACGGTTTCGACAGGACGATTACTGTGTTTCGACGCCTGGGTGGCGAACACGGCATCGGGCTTGCCGAATGTCGCGATGAAGAATGGAGCGAGGGCCGCGGCTCGCTCATAGCCGCGCGTCGATAGATCGATGCCGTCCTGCGGATTATCGGTTGCCGGATCGCCGGGCTTTTCCGCGTGTCTGATGACGAAGACGGTCTTCGGATAGTTTGCTCCATTCATTTTCGCTCTCCCGCTACAGGTGCTTCCTTTCACGAAAGCTCATCCGGCCAGCGCCCTGGCCATCGTTCGGTGCCCAAAGGATAGCCCATGCCCACGTGTTAAAGAAGGTTCGCAAATATCGAAATCCCGCGTCGAACGACAGCTTTCACGCGATCACTTTCGGGTTGCGACGATGAAAAGGCGTGGAAACGGTAACAGGATCGTACCGTCGGCAAGCGCCGGATAACCGAGCGCGACTGCGTCGCGATATCGAGCGGTAAAGGCCGTGCACTCTTCGTCATTGAGCCTGGCGAGAAACGGTCGCAATGCGCTGCCCCTGAACCACTCGACGACCGCATCTGCGCCACCTCGCAACGGATGGTAGTACGTGGTGCGCCATACGTCGACGCGCGAACAGAGCGGGGACAGCAGCGCGAAGTAGCGACGCGCGTCGAACCGCTCCGTCCGTTCAACACGTCGCAGCTTTTCTGCCCAAGGCCCCGATGCGGCGACTTCGCGCATCAGTCGATGTGCGGGTTCATCGAGATTGTCGGGCATCTGGACGGCGAGGTGCCCGCCTGACGTCAGGTTGCCCAGCAGCCGCGGAAACAGCGTTTCGTGTGCGGGAAGCCATTGCAAGACGGCATTCGCGAGAATCAGGTCGTACGCGCCGGGTTCATCCCATGCGGCGACGTCCGCAACCTCGAACGGAAGGCCTGGCAAGCGCTCGCGTGCGGCCTCGATCATATCGGGCGACGCATCTAGCCCCCGTATTGCGGCGTCGGGTGCATGGGCCATCAGCAGTTCGGTGGAGTTGCCAGGTCCACAACCTGTATCGATCGCGGTGCGCACGGGTGTGCGTGGCACGGCAGCCAGGAGGTCTCTCACCGGTCGCGTGCGTTCACCCTCGAATTGTACGTATTGCTTAGCGTATTGATCGAGTCGCGTAGTCATGTTGCGCCTCCTTGTCGTGGTTGCATGGCGTGCCACATCCCAGGCGATGCGATCTGCACGTTGTTCGATGAAGCCGATTTTCCGATCCTGAGAGGGTTTAGTAAAATGAATTTATTATTGTTATTGATTCATAAATCTTATGAAAATTGACACACTGGGCGTTCAGGCGTTTGTCGCGATCGCGGACGGTGGAGGTTTCAGGCAAGCGGCCGAAATCCTCCACGTGACGCAAACCGCCATCACGCAGCGGCTGCGCAAGCTCGAAACATTCCTGGGCGTCGTACTCGTCGAGCGGACAACCCGGCGCACGACGCTTACCGAAATTGGACAGCGCTTCCTGCCTCAGGCGCGCCGACTGCTCAACGAACTTTCTGATGCGCTGACGGAAATTCGGGAAACGGGCCTGAGTCAGCGCGGCGATGTATCGATAGCGTGTGTGCCAACAGTCGGCGTGCAGTATCTGCCCCGGATCCTTCGCGCATTCTCCGTACGGCGACCGCACGATCGCGTGAGGATTCTCGATCACTCGTCCGCGTCGGTGATGGAATCCGTGCTGCGGCGCGAGGCCGAATTCGGGATCAGTATTGCGGGCCCCCAACATCCCGATCTCCAAAGCAGGCCGATTGCGACAGATCCTTACGTGTTGATCTGCCGCGACGATCATCCGCTGGCGAAGCGCAGACGCGTGCGCTGGGAGGCACTGCGGTCATATCCGTTGATCTTTGCGGGGGAAGTGAGCGGCAATCGGGGCTTGCTCGACGGGGCGCTGAAGACCAGCGGCGTAGCACTGCATTCGTTCTATGAGGTTCAGCGCAGTTCGACGGCGCTAGGGCTCGTCGCGGAGGGCCTGGGTGCCGCAGTGGTGCCCAGGCTCGCGATCCAGAAGAACGCCTACCCGATGGTCCGGTCGATTGAGCTGGTCGAGCCCTCGGTCTCACGCACGCTCTTGCTCCTTACACGACGGACCGCTCAGTTATCGCCGGCTGCACGCGCGCTATACGACATGATCATAGAACTGGCGGCTCAGTCTCCCTGACCAGGGTCGCGCGCATTCAGCTTGCCGGGCCTCTCACCTGGACAAGCAGCGATCGCCCACCACGTCGATCCCAACCCAATATCGCGCTGGCCAGGCTTTGCAGGAACACCCGACCTGGGGGATCCAATTCGTGTTGTGAAAACATCAAAGCCAGGCGGTCGTATTTTTGAAATGTTTTTTTTGAACCCATCATAGGGCAACGAACTTTGAATCAGATTTGCAGCGAAATGGGGGCATGTCATGGGCAGCGCGCTAGATTGGGCAGCAATCCCTCACAACAGCGATGGGGTCGTGTTCCAGGTTCGCGTGATTCGCGGACTTCAACGTTTTCATCTTCCACGCCGGGTGCTTGAGGAGGCTTTCGACTTGACACCTCATGCATCGGATGCCCGGCAGCTCGAACTCTTTTATCAGCACAAGACTCACATCCTGAGTCGGGCGATGCGCAAACGCCCGATTGCGGGCGCCGACACCGCTGCACTTCAGACGGTGGATTTCACCACGCTCGAGGAAGCAGGCCAGAGCGCGACCGCGTCTCTGCCGGAAACGCAAGGGTATCTGGCTTCAAACTGAAGAGCGGTTGATGAGAGCACGCAACGATGCGTGGTCAGGCATACGCGACCTGCACAAGGAACGTGGCGAAGTAGTCGTCGTCCAGCCATCCAGAAACATGCTTCGATGCCTCGATGCGCTGGATTTCCTTCTGTCCCTTATCGGTCACGATAGCAATCTGCAATGCCGGGAGGTACTTCGCACTGGGGGGAGGTTTCTGGTCAACGGTCTTGATCAGCCCGTGCGAGCGTAGGGAGGTGAAAATTGCCGGTCGCTTGTGCCACGGTATTTGTCGATACAAAGCAAGTCGAAGAGCTTCAAGTACAGCGCCATTCTTGAATTCCATGAGCGTCCCTCTGGTGATCGGCTGAATCGTCCTGCTAGCTCTGAATACGCACCGTAGCATATAAAACCGCTCTGTACGATGACACACACACAAAACCTTTCGCCCCCTCCGAAACGGACACTTTGCGCTGGGGCGACCACTGCCGGGGCTTTATGCATGGATGCAACGGTGAAGCAAGGCTCGAGTGAAGGTCGTCGTGCACGCACCATCGAGTATTCTTGCTCGCGCATGAGTGGCAGCGCAACGCTCGCGTGCCCAACTCGCCGCTGATCCATCGACCGATGGTGCGGCGGTCGTAGCCCGAGTATTCAGCGAACGTCACCTGGGTCCAGCCGAGGCGCGCCAGTGCGTATGAGAGGTCAGCAGGTTTCATGGCGAAATTGACAAAAAGTCCCACTCGGTCGGCCGCAATCGTGCGCCTCCTGTTCGAGTGACTGGCCCGCTCCCGCGCTGCCTTCCACATGCGAAGCTTGAATGTTTATACGCATTCAATATTTAAGATTCGCATGACCTGCTGCTAGTCTTCCCCAGTCGGGCACCCGCCCGGAGAGCCGTTCGCTTCGCATGGCGCGGCCCACTGTTCACGAGGGAGACAGCATGAGCATCGAATTCATCGGGATGATCCAGCAGCGCAAGGTGTCGGAGACGCACCTCGCCTCGGGCCCGGCGATCGACGTCGATTACGTCCGCAACTTCGCACAGGCGCACGAGCGCGCGGGTTTCGACCGCATTCTGGTGCCGCACAGCGCCGTCAGCCCCGACGCGACGCTCACCATCGCCTATGCGGCGAGCGTGACCTCGCGCGTGCACTTCATGCTGGCGCACCGTCCCGGCTTCGTGGCGCCCACGCTCGCCGCGCGCCAGATCGCCACGCTCGATCACTTCTCGGGCGGCCGTCTCGCCGTGCACTTCATCTCGGGTGGCAGCGACGCGGACCAGCGCCGCGACGGCGACTTTCTGGGCCACGACGAGCGCTACGCGCGCACCGACGAATATCTGCAGATCCTCAAGCGCGTGTGGACCGAGGAGAAGCCGTTCGACCACGCTGGCCGCTTCTATCGCTTCGAACAGGCGTGGTCGGAGGTCAAGCCGCGGCAGCAGCCGCATGTGCCGATCTATTTTGGCGGCGCGTCCGAGGCCGCACTCGCGGTCGCGGGCAAGCACGCCGATGTCTACGCGCTCTGGGGCGAATCGAAGCAAGGCGTCGCCGACCTGATCGCCCGTGTGCGCGCCGAGGCCGCGAAGCATGGCCGCAATGTGCGCTTTTCCGTTTCGTTCCGGCCGATCCTCGCCGACACGGAGCAGGCCGCCTGGGCGCGCGCCGAGCACATCCTGTCCGAAACGCGGCGCCTGCGCACCGAGCAAGGTCTCGACAAGGGCGCCCCGCTCCAGAGCGAAGGCGCACGGCGCCTGCTCGCCGCTGGCGGTGACGGTGTGCGCACCGATGAGCGCCTGTGGACCGCGGTCGCGAAGGAGATTGGTGGCCGCTCGAACTCCACGGCGCTCGTGGGCACGCCCGAACAGGTTGCGCAGACGCTCGCCGAGTATCACGCGCTGGGCGTGACCACGTTCCTGATTCGCGGCTTCGATCCGCTCGAAGATGCCACCGACTACGGCCGGGTGCTGATCCCCGCCACGCGCGAACTGACCGCGCGTGTGCGCGCCGCCGCGTGAAAGCCTGCTAGCCCGACTGCAAGGAACGCCATGAGCGCCACCGCCATCGCTGCCATCACCACCGGCGCGCCGCCCGCCGACCCGCGGCACGCGCCCATCCGCAGGTTCTGGTTCGACGACGACGGGAACGCCCCCTCTTCTGGGTCAATCCGCTTGGGCTGCATTTCGGACGCATGCGCGTCTCCAACCTGCTGCTCGTGAACCGGCATAGCGAGATCGACTGATGTCCCTCCACAAGCTACGCCGCTTCGTCGGCACGATTGCGCAGCTCGTCGAAGAGGCGCCGCACGAATCCAGACTCATCGAGCATGGGCTCGAAGCGCTGCGCGACCTCGTGCGCGTCGATGACTGGTTGCCCGACGCCTATGCCGTGCCCTCTCCCGAGCGCTATCAGCAATATCTGCTGCATGCGGATGCACGCCAGCGCTTCTCGGTGGTCAGCTTCGTCTGGGGACCGGGCCAGCAGACGCCCGTCCACGACCACACCGTATGGGGCTTGATCGGCGTGCTGCGCGGCGCGGAGTATGCGCAACCCTACGCGCGCGACGCCGCAGGCGCACTCTACGCGCACGGTGCCGAGGTACGGCTCGAACGCGGCGAGGTCGAAGCCGTCTCGCCGGCGATCGGCGATATCCACCGCGTGCGCAACGCCTACCCCGATCGCGTCTCGGTCAGCATCCACGTGTACGGCGCGAACATCGGCGCCGTGCGGCGCTCCACCTACCCGCTCGACGGGCCTCCTAGTGCCTTCATCTCCGGCTACTCGAACGACGTTCTCCCGAATCTCTGGGATCTCAGCAAGGAACCCGCCGCCTCATGAAATCATTCCCGACGCGCTCATACCAGGACGTGCGCGACACCCTGCTCGCCCGCCGCGAAATCGCGCTGCTCGACGTGCGCGAAGAAGATCCGCATGCGCAAAGCCATCCGCTCTTCGCGGCGAACCTGCCGCTCTCGAAGCTCGAGCTCGACGCATGGACGAAGCTGCCGCGCCGCGGCGTGCCGATCGTGCTGCTCGATGACGGCGAAGGTTTTGCACAGCGCGCGGCGGTCAAGCTCGACGCGCTTGGCTACACCGATATCGCCCTCTTCGATGGCGGCGTCGCGGGCTGGATCCGCGCGGGCGGCGAGGTGTTTCGCGACGTGAACGTGCCGAGCAAGGCATTCGGCGAATTCGTCGAGTCGGAACGCCACACGCCTTCGCTTTCCGCGGAGGCGGTCGAGGCATTGCTCGCGAGCGGCGAGCGCATCGTCATGCTCGACGCGCGCCGCTTCGACGAGTACCAGACGATGAACATTCCCGGCAGCATCAGCGTGCCGGGCGCGGAGCTCGTGCTGCGCGCCCGCGCGCTCGCGGCCGATCCGGCCACGCGCGTCATCGTGAACTGCGCGGGACGCACGCGCAGCATCATCGGCGCGCAGTCGCTCGTCAATGCGGGGCTGCCCAATCCCGTGGCGGCGCTGCGCAACGGCACGATCGGCTGGACGCTCGCCGGCCAGACGCTCGAGCACGGCAGCGCTCGCCAGTTCGATCCGCAGGCGGGACGCGACGCGGCCACGCTCGCGCAGTCTCGAGACGCCGCGCGAGCGCTCGCCGGGCGCGCCGGGGTGGGACGCACGACGCTCGATGAAGCCGCGCGCTGGGCCGAAGAGGCGTCGCGCACCACGTATCGCTTCGACGTGCGCACGCCTCGCGAATACGACCACGCGCACGCGCCGGGCTTCCAGGGGGCGCCCGGCGGCCAGCTCGTTCAGGAGACCGACATGTTCGCGCCCGTGCGCGGCGCGCGCGTGGTGCTCTTCGACGACGACGGCGTGCGCGCGAACATGACCGCATCATGGCTCGCCCAGATGAATATCGACGTCTACGTCGTTGACGAAGCGCGCGCCGCCGATCTTGCTGAAGCAGGCGCATGGCGCGCACCGCGGCCTGCCGCCGCGAGCGTCGCGTCGATCACGCCCGCAGCGCTCGCCGCGCGTCTGGCCGAGGCCGGGCACGGTACCGTCGTACTCGATTTCACGTCGAGCGCGAACCACGTGAAGGCGCACATTCCAGGCGCATGGTGGGCGCTGCGCTCGCACCTCGCGCCCGGCTTCGAGGACCTGCGCGCATTGCCCGACGCGAAGCGTTATGTCGCCGTCTGCATGACGAATGGGCTCGCACCGTACGCCGCGCCCGAAATTGCGGCGCTCACGGGCAAGCCGGTCGAGGTGCTCGAGGGCGGCACGGCGGCGTGGATACGCGCCGGCCTGCCCGTGGAGAGCGGCGACGCGCATCTGGCCTCGCCGCGCATCGACCGCTATCGACGCCCTTACGAGGGCACCGACAACGCGCGCGAGGCGATGAACGCCTACCTCGAATGGGAATATGGTCTCGTCGCGCAACTCGGGCGCGACGGCACACACGGATTCTTCGTGATCTGAGCAAGGCGCGCGTTTCAGGCCGCGCGCGCGAGCCGCGCGGCCTTGAAGCTGCGCGCGATGCTCTGCGCGAGCACCGCGAGCGCCGATTCCATCTTGCCGATGGCGCGCGAGCGCACGATCCATACGGCGATCTCGGGCTTGAAGTCGCTCATCTGCACGATGTCCAGCGATGCAGCGTGGACACTCGCCGCTACGAGCGGCTGCGGCACGAGCCCGAGTCCGACACCATCCGCGACGAGGCCGAGCTGCAAGCCGGTGCCGAGCGTTTCAAGATTCAGCTTGAGCACATGCCCCTGCGCCGCCAGCGCATGCTGCAGGCCCGCCCGAAAACCGCAACCGTCCGGATTGAGCACCCAGCCGAGCGACTGGCATTCGGCGAGCGTATGCGCGCGGCGCTTGAGCAAGCCTTTTTGCGCGACCACGGCGAGCTTGAGCGAGCCGAGCGATTCGCCCGCGAGCGATTCCGGCAATGCGCGATTCGCGGGCAGCAGCACGACGGCCGCGTCCAGCTCGCCGTCCTCCACCTTTTGCAGGAGCGGCGCCCCCCATCCCGTAGTGACGCGCGCCTGCAATTCCGGATGCGCGTGACGCAGCGCCTGCAGCGCTTCGAGCATCGCAATGTCGGCGACGGTCTGGGCGACGCCGAGACGCAGCACGCCCGCGAGCGGCGCCCCGTCGTTCACGAGTAGCCGCAGCGCATCGATCTCGCGCACGATCGCGCGGCACTGGTCATAGACGGCGCGACCCATCGGCGTCGTGCGCATGGGCTTGGTGTTGCGGTCGAGCAGCGCCACGCCCAGCGCCTCCTCGAAGTTCTGGATGCGCCGCGTCACGGCCGGCTGGGTCAGCTCGAGCCGCTCGGCCGCCTGGCTCAGCGACTCGCTGCGCACGACGGCGACGAAGGCTTCGATCTCGTCGAGTTTCATGATGGTTTCCTGCGGCTGCGGCTGCGGATGCGTATTTGCCCGTTGTTGTGATTGCGTAGCTTAGCGTCTTGCCGCCATGCGCTCAAGCATCGAGCCCATCTCGTTCCATTTCTCTCCATTTGCTTCATGCATATTTGGATAGAAGAAAAATGCGTTTGCCTTATGGAGACGCGCTCCTTATCGTCACCATTTCAGCATTCTCTTTGCCCCACGCATCATTCGAGGATACTTTCATGCGCCGTATTTATGCCAGCCTGCTCTTTGCGCTCACCGTCACGCTGCCGTTCGGCACATCGGCCGCCACGCTCAAGGTAGGCGACCAGCAGCTTCAGACGCGCGGCATTCTCGAAGCATCGGGCCAGTTGAAGGACGTGCCTTACCCGATCGAATGGTTCAACTTCCCCGCCGCGCAGCCGCTTGGCGAAGCGCTCAACGCGGGCGCCATCGACGTGGGCGGCCTGGGCGACGCGCCCCTCATCTTCGCGTATTCGGCCGGCGCAAAGATCCGTGCGGTCTCGGCCACGCGTTCGACACCGGTCGATCTCGCGATCGTCGTGCCCGCCGGCTCGCCCATCCGCAACGCCGCCGACCTGAAGGGCAAGCGCATCGCCACGACGCGCGGCTCGATCGGACACTATCTTGCCGTGGCGACGCTCGAGCGCGCGAATCTCAAACTCACCGACGTGACCTGGGCCTACATGCAGCCCGCCGACGCGCGCGCGGCGCTTGCATCGGGCACCGTGGATGCGTGGTCCACGTGGGACCCGTACGTGGCGCTGACCGAGGCGCGCGACCACGCGCGCAGCATTGCGAACGGCGTGGGCCTCTCCTCGGGCCTCAGCTTCGAGGCGGCGACCGACACGGCGATCCGCGATAAGCACGCCGAACTCGCCGATTTCCTGCGCCGCGTCGCGGCGGGCCAGCGCTGGGCGCTCTCGCATCCCGACGAAGTCGCGGCAATCCAGTCTCGCGTGACCGGCCTGCCGGCCGACGTGCTGAAGACCGTCTATCAGCGCGCGCAGCTGCATCCGGTGCCGATCGACGACAGCCTGATCGCCGAGCAGCAGCGCACCGCCGATCTCTACCTGCGCGCGAACGTGATCAAGGCACGCCTGAACGTCGCGCCGAGCTTCGACAGGCAGTTCTCGCCCAGCGCGCCATGACCCGACGACTCCATCCGGACTCCTGATGACACACCGACCTCCCGAGACTGTCCTCGCCGGCGTCGAGCGCGACCCGGGCGCCCTCGCCGCGCTGGCCGATCTCGACTCCGACGCCGCCGCGTGCTGGCTCGCCGACCTGAGCGCGGAATTCGCGCGGGGCGCAGCCGCGCTCGACGCTGGCCCGCACTTTCCGCACGACAATCTTGCGCGCCTGCGCCGCGCGGGCCTCCTCTCGCTCACCGTGCCGCGCGCGCTCGGCGGGCGCGAGGCGACGCTCGCGCAAGCGCTGCGCGTGGTGCGGGCGATTGCGCGCGGCGAGCCGTCCACGGCGCTCATCTTCGTGATGCAGTGCCTCTATCACCTGCGGCTCCAGGCCAATCCGAACTGGCCTGCTGCGCTGAAGGAACGGGTGGCGCGCGACGCCGTCGAACGCGGCGCGCTCATCAACTCGCTGCGCGTCGAGCCCGAGCTGGGTTCGCCTTCGCGCGGCGGACTGCCCGCAACGGTCGGCCGCCGCGACGGCGAGCGCTGGATCCTCAACGGACGCAAGCTCTACTCCACCGGCAGCCCCGGCCTCACGTGGCTCGCCGTCTGGGGCCGTACCGACGAGGCCTCGCCGCGCGTCGGCACGTGGCTCGTGCACCGCGACTCGCCGGGTGTGCGCATCGGCGCGCCGTGGAATCACCTGGGCATGCGCGCGACGGGCAGCCACGAGGTGATCTTCGAAAACGTCGCGGTGCCGCTCGAACACGCCGTCGATCTGCAAACGCCTGGCCCCGCGAACGGCATGGACCCCGTGACCGCCCTGTGGATGAACGTCCTGTTGCCCGCGATCTACGACGGCGTGGCGCGCGCCGCACGCGACTGGTTCGTTCAGTGGGCGGCGCACCGCGTGCCTTCCGGGCTCAACGCGCCGCTTGCAAGCCTCGACAGCTACCGGCAGAGCGTGGGCCGCATCGACGCGCTGCTGCTCACCAACCGCGTGCTGCTCGACGCAGGCGCCGTGGGCGCGGTGCCCGTGGGCGAAGCGCAAGCGATCAAATACCTCGTGAGCCGCAACGCGATCGATGCCGTCGAGATCGCGCTGGAGGCGAGCAGCAACCCGGGCCTCTCCCGCGACAATCCGCTCGAGCGGCACTATCGCGACGTCCTCTGCGCGCGCATCCACACGCCGCAGAACGACACCGTGCTCGGCAATCTCGGCCGCGCCGCCTTTGCGGCGCACGTGGCCGCCCCGTCCCGCGACCGACAAGGAAATCCATCATGAGCATCGAATTTATCGGCTATGTCAGTCATCAGGAGTCCAGCGAGATTCATTTGCCCGAAGGGCCGGCCGTCAACCCGCCGTGGATCGCGGCGGTCGCGCAGGCGCACGAGTACGGCGGCTTCGACCGCGTGCTCATTGCGCATTCGAGCGCCTCGCCCGACGGCTTCCAGATCGCCTCGTTCGTCGCGCAGCAGACGCGCCGCCTCGGCATCCTGCTCGCCCACCGCCCCGGCTTTGTCGCGCCGACGCTCGCCGCGCGCCAGCTCGCCACGCTCGATCACTTCAGCGCGGGCCGCGCCGCCGTGCACATCATCTCCGGGGGCGACGACACCGAGCAGCAGCGCGATGGCGACTGGCTCCCGCACGACGAACGTTATCAACGCACGGACGAGTATCTCGACGTCGTGAAGCGCGCGTGGACCAGCGACACGCCGTTCGATCACGAAGGCACGCACTACCGCATCGCGGGGCACCGCTCGCAGGTGCGGCCCGTTCAGCAGCCGCATCTGCCGATCTATTTCGGCGGCTCGTCCGATGCGGCCATTGCCGTCGCCGGCAAGCATGCGGACGTGTTCGCACTGTGGGGCGAGTCGCTCGACGCCGTGCGCGAAACCATCGCGCGCGTACGCGCCGCGGCCGCCGTGCATGGCCGCGCCGGGCACATCCGCTTCAGCCTCTCGCTGCGCCCGATTCTCGCGGAGACGGAAGACGCCGCATGGGCGCGCGCCGAATCGATTCTCGCGCGCGCAGAAGATGTGGTCGCGCGCTCGCCCAACTTCACTCGCCGTCCGAAGGATCCGCAAAACATCGGCTCGAAGCGCCTGCTCGCCGAAGCAGCGAAAGGCCATGTCGTCGATACGCGGCTGTGGACCGGCATCGCCGCACTCACCCGCGCGGCCGGGAACTCGACGGCGCTCGTCGGCGCGCCGCAGCAGGTCACGGACGCGCTGCTCGAATATCACAAGCTCGGCGTCTCGACGTTCCTGATCCGCGGCTTCGATCCGCTCGAAGACGCGCTCGCCTATGGCCGTGACCTGCTGCCGCTCGTGCGCGCAGCCGTCGCGAAGGAAGCGGCCGCGCGTCAGGCGGCTTGAGGCCGGCGCTTGAGGGCGGTTATGCGGCGCCCTGGCCGCCGCGCCAGACGAAGCGCGGCGGCACGAACGCTTCGGCCGCTGCGGCCTCCCAGCGCGTCACGCGCGCGGCACGACGGCACTGCGCGCTTCGATTGGGGCTTGCCGCATGGGCTCTCCTCAAGCCAGCACGTCCGCAAAAACGCGCGACGCGAAATGGCTCGAATCGGTGCCCGCGTTCACCACGCCCACCGTCTTCAGATCGTCGGCATAGAGCGCGATCTCCTTGCGAAAGGCGTCGCCCACCGGATGATGGCGGTCCGTGTGGCTCCTGAGCATCGCGGCGAGCTGCCCCACGTCCGCCTTGGGCGCGTAGGCCGAGAAGATCTTTGCCGCGTCGTCGGGGTGGTTGGCCGTCCACTCGGTCGCCTCGATGAGCGCCTGCGTCAGTGCCTGCGCCGTCGCACGGTCCTTGCGGATCAGCGAGCCGCGCACGCCCAGCACGCAGCACACGCGGTTCGCGTATTCGCCGCAGAGGTTGTTCGAGACTTCGGAAAGGTGATCCGACTCGCGCAGCGTCCAGATGGTCGGATCGCCGTCGGCGATCGCCTGCACTTCGCCCTTTTTCAGCGCCTCGCCAAGCAGGTTGGCCGGGTACTGGCGCCAGCGCACATCGTTGTCCGGATCGACGCCGATCTTCTTGAGCGTGATCGCGAAGAAGTTCTTCGCCGGGCTCGCCATGTCGCTCACGCCGACCGTGCGGCCTTTGAGGCCGGCGAGATCGACGATGCCCGAGCTTTTCGTCGCGAGCAGGCGCATGCAGCCACCGTGAATGCCCGCGGTGAGCTTGACGTCGAAGCCCTGCTCGAGCGGCTTGATCCAGCGCAGCGCCATACCCACGCCCGCATCCGATTTGCCCGTGGCGATCGCCTCGAGCAGCTGGTCGGTCGAGCCCGCGAAGTTGACGAGCTCGACGTCGAGCCCACGCTTGCGGAAAAAGCCCTGCGTCAGCGCAACCGGCACCGGCGCGGTGCAGATCGCGCCCGCGTTCCACGAGAGCTTGAGCGACTTCGCGCCTTCGTCGGCGAGCGCGCGCGTCGTCGGCAAGCCAAAAGAAAGGCCACCCATTGCGGCGGCCCCCGCCGTCAGCGCGGTCTTGCGCAGCCACTCACGGCGCGCGGGTCTGAGCGGCGCGCGTTCGTCGATCGGATTCATTGTCGTATCAGTTCCGTTGGAATGAGTTGGAGAAGACCGCGGCCTTATCGAATTCCGGGTTCAGGCTTCGAGCCCGAGTTGCGCGAGCACGCCGCGACGCAACTCGACGAGTGCGGGATCGTCGCGATGGCGCGGATACGGCGCATCGTTGCGAACTTCGGCGACGATGCGCGCCGGCCGCTCGCTGAACACGATCACGCGGTTGGCCATGACGAGCGCCTCTTCCACATCGTGCGTGACGAACAGCACGGAAAAGCGCGCGCGCTGCCAGAGCGTCACCAGCTCCGCCTGCATGCGGATCCGGGTAAGCGAATCGAGCTTGCCGAACGGCTCATCGAGCGCGAGCAGAGCGGGATCGTTGACGAGGCCGCGCGCAAGCGCCGCGCGCTGCGCCATGCCACCGGAGAGCTGATGCGGCCAGGCGTGGGCGAACTTCGTGAGGCCAACGAGTTCGAGCGCGGCATCGATGCGCCGCTGCGCGTCCGGTGCCGTGCGGGCGCGCAGCGCGCCCTGCGCCTGTGGCCCGATGGCGACGTTCTCGCGCACGGTGCGCCAGGGAAACAGCGTCGGGTCCTGGAACACGAGCACGCGCGAGGGATCCGGTCCCGCGACCGGCGCGCCGTCCGCCTCGACGGCGCCCGCGCGAGGTTTATCGAGTCCCGCGACGAGCCTCAGCAGCGTAGACTTGCCGCAGCCGCTCGGGCCGAGCAGCGCGACGAACTCGCCGGGCGCGACGGTGAGGCTCACGTCTTCGAGCACGGGCAGCAGGTCGCCACGCAGCGCAAAGCCGTGGCTCACATGGCGAATGTCGATACGCGCGCCCGGGCGCTGCGGGTTGGCGTGCGGAGCGTTCGCGGCCGCTTCGATCGTGGCTACCATTTGAGCAAACCCTTTTGCCAGCCGAGCAGGCGGTCGCGCACGCGAAATAGCAAAGTGATGAGCCCCGAGCACATCAGCGCCATCACGAGCAGTCCCGCGTACATGTTGGAGTACGCAGCCCATCCCTGCGCCCATTGCAGATACCAGCCCAGGCCCGCCTTTACGCCCATCATCTCGGCGACGATGAGCACCGAAAACGACGCGCCGAGCCCCATGAAGAGCCCCACGAACACGGAAGGCAGCGCAGCGGGAATCGCGACCCGCAGGATCAGGAAGCCGGCGCGCGCGCCGAGCGTGCGCGCGACGTCGTAGAACGCCGGGCTCACGGCCGCCACGCCCGACCACGTGAGCACGGCCACCGGGAACGCCGAAGCGAGCGCGATGAGAAAGACACTCGCGCTGAAGCTCGAGGGAAAGAAGAAGAACGCGAGCGGCAGCCAGGCGGTGGCCGGCAGCGGCCCAATGAGCCGCAGCACGGGATGCAGCCAGTATCCCACCGTGCGTGACCAGCCGATGCTCACGCCCACCACGAAGCCCGTCGCCGCACCGATCGCATAGCCAAAAGCAAGCAATCCGAACGAATGCGCCACGCTCGATGCGAGACGCGGGTAGTCGTCGAAGAACACCGCGATCAGCGCCTCGGGTGGCGCAAAGAACGGCCGCGGCAGCCATTCGAGCTTGGCCGTCACGATCTCCCAGACGCTCACGCCGAGGGCCAGCGCGAGTAGCCATGGCCCCGCCGCGCGCCAGCCGCGCTGCGCCGCACCGGCAACCGCTGATGCGGCTTCAGTTGTGCGACGCGTGCGCCAGGCAATCAGCAACGAGGCTGCGGCGATGAACAGTTCGAGGGCGAGCAGCGCGTCCGTATGTGGCCAGTCGTCGAGGCTCGGCCAAAGGCGCGTCACTGCCGCCGCACCGAGCCATGCCAGCGCGGCGAGCGCGCCCGCCAGGCCCCTCGCGCCGGCACTTTTTTGCGCAGGCAACGGCTCGTGCACCGCGAGATCGAGCGCTTGCGTATGGCTAGACATGAATGCTTCCTCCTTGTGTGACTGCCGTGAGATCGGCCGCCCTCGCGCCGCTTGCCGCCGCCGTCCCGCGACCGCGCTGCCGGACGCCGCGACGAACGCACCAAGCAGCCGCCGGCGCAGATAAAACGACGGTGAAACGGCGTTGGGCATCGGTCCTCGCCTGCAATGTCCATGCAAGCGTAACGGCGAACCGGCATCCTGAGAATTATTCTATTTATATATGTTTATCTAGCAGGATTATTTATGCATTGCATGATTAGATGTGCTCATGCGAATTTGGCCCGCCCAACGTTGCACGCCCAGCAGCGACGAAACAGCACCTTGCTGCGCATCCAGCAACTTTCCACGCCGTTCCGGTCTTCCTTGTCGATCCAGGGACGATGTCATCGCCTGGCACAGGTCCTGCTCCATTACCCTCGCAGCATGGCCCGCCCCGGGCCATGGTTCATGCCGACGCCTGGAGCGCTTATGACCACACTGAACCCCACCGAAACCACGCCGGACTCCTCATCACTCTCTCGCGGCACCGACTACGAAAGTCTCGCAGCACGCTTTCGTCCCATCTTCGCGCGCATCGCCGCCGGCACACTCGAGCGCGAGCAGTCCCGCGCCCTGCCCTACGAGCCGGTCGAGTGGCTCAAGAGCGCCGGGTTCGGCGCCGTCCGTGTGCCAGTCGCCTATGGCGGCGCGGGCGCGTCGCTGCCGCAGCTGATCCAGTTGCTGATTGAGCTCGGCGAAGCCGATTCGAACCTGCCGCAGGCGTTGCGCGGCCATTTCGCGTTCGTCGAGGATCGTCTGAATGCCGCGCCGGGACCCGCGCGTGACATCTGGTTCCAGCGCTTCGTCGCGGGCGAGATCGTCGGCAACGCCTGGACGGAAGTCGGTGACGTCGCCATCGGCGACGTGATCACCCGCGTGTCTCGCGACGGCGAGCGGTGGGTCGTGAACGGCGAGAAGTACTATTCCACGGGCACGATCTTCGCCGACTGGATCGACGTTTTCGCGCGCCGCGACGACGACGGCCGCGACGTGATCGCCGCAGTCAGAACGCATCAGCCAGGCGTAGCGCGCAGCGACGACTGGGACGGCTTTGGTCAGCGTTCCACGGGCAGCGGCACGACCCGATTCGAGAACGCCCACGTGAGCGAGGTCGACATCATCGACTTCTCGACGCGCTTCAAGTACCAGACGGCCTTCTATCAGCTGGAGCTGCTCGCGGTACTGGCCGGCATCGGCCGCGCCGCGCTGCGGGACGTCTCGCTTGAAGTGCGCGCACGCCGGCGCATCTTCAGCCACGGCAATGCGTCGTCTGTTGCGAAGGATGCCCAGGTGCAACAGGTCGTCGGGCAGATCGCGGCGCGCGTCTTTGCCGCCGAGGCCACGGCCGTGCGCGCCGCCGCGGCTTCCCAGCGCGCCTATGAAACGCGCTTCGGCGACGACCGCCAGGCCGAGCACGACGCGAACATCGCCGCCGAGCTCGACTCCGCGCGCGGACAAGTCGTCATCGCGGACCTCATCCTGCAGGCGACCACGAAACTCTTCGACGCGCTCGGTGCCTCGGCGACGAGCGAATCGCGACGCCTCGACCGGCACTGGCGCAACGCGCGCACGGCTGCCTCGCACAATCCGCTCATCTACAAGGAGCGCATCGTGGGCGACTGGGAGATCAACGGCACCGAGCCGCCCTATGTCTGGCAGATCGGCAGTGGCCCGGTCCAGTCCCAAGTCGCAGCGTGACAAACGGTTCACGGCGATGGGCGGCATGCTGTCACCCATCGCCGGAACATGCCTTGCACGCTATTTAAGTGCCGCGATTTCTCTCGCACGAATCAGGCGCGCACGCAGCACATTGCGGCTGATGCCGAGAAGCCGCGCCGCCTGGATCTGGTTGCGGTGGCTGAACTCGAAGGCGACCCGTATGACGGTATCCTCGATGTGCTCGAACAGGTTTTCGTGCGCCTCGTTGAACAGGTCGCGCAGTGCGGATTCAAGCGTTTGCTGCGTAACAGGCGACGCAGACGGTGCGGCCATGCCGGCGCCACCGGGACATAGCGCGCTGAACGAGGCGATCTGCAGATCGCCCTCCTGCAGCATGTCCTGCCGGCTCACGAGCAGCGCCTGATGAATCACGTTTTCGAGCTCACGGATATTGCCCGGCCAGCTGTGGGTCTGGAGCCGATGCTCGGCACGCGGATCGATGCCGTGCGACCCGTAACCGAGCCGGCCGCGATAGTCCTCGATGAAGTACCGGGCGAGCGGCAGGATGTCGCCTGGCCGCTCGCGCAATGCGGGAATCGCCAGCTGCACGACGTTCAGTCGATAGAACAGGTCTTCGCGGAAATGCCCCGCAGCCACGGCGTCCTGCAGATGCACGTTGGTCGCGGCAACGACGCGCACGTCGATCGGTATGCTCTTGCGCGCGCCGAGCCGCACGACCTCGCGCTCCTGCAGCACACGCAGCAGCTTCACCTGCATCGAAAGCGGCAGGTCGCCAATCTCGTCGAGGAACAGCGTCCCGCCATTGGCCGCTTCGAACCAGCCCGGCTTGGCGCAGAATGCGCCCGTGAATGCGCCCTTCTCATGGCCGAACAGCTCGCTCTCGACGAGCGTCTCGGAGAAGGCGCCGCAGTTCACGGCCACGAACGGCGCATCCGCACGACGGCTGAGCGCATGCACGTGGCGCGCGATCAGCTCCTTGCCGGTGCCGGTCTCGCCGGCGATCAGGACGTTCGCATCGCTCGGCGCCACCATGCGGATGCGCTCGAGCAGCGCGAGCGAGCGCGGGTCGACGAACACCTGCGCGCGGGCGCGGATCGATGTCGTGAGCGAACGCCGGTTGGGCAGCGTCAGGACGGAGGCAGGGCCCGATGCTTCGGCCTGCGCCTCCTCCAGCCATGCGTGCGGGGGCGAATGGTTCATGAGTAGAAGCTCGGCGTTGGATAAGATCGCTTGAGTGCCCATTCGCCCAACTCGCGGATCTTGTACGCGAGCGGATCGTGCAGCGTATGGGTGCGCAGGTTGCGCCAGTGCCGGTCGAGCCGCAGCGCCCCATGTGTGGCGCGTGCGCCGGCCACATCGAACATCCGCGTGCAAAGCTCGAGACCCGTTCGCGCGGCGGCCACCCTGGCGCTGGCCACGGCGAGCGCCAGTTCACCGCGCTCCGCCCCGGTCAGCGCCGTGTCGCGCGCCCAGGCCGCGTCGAGCCGCTCGGCGGCACGGCCGGCCAGCAGGCGCACCGACTCGAGGCCAATCCAGAACTCGCCGTACTGGCCCAGAATGTACGGGTCATCGTCGGTGCTTGCGACCTTCGAGGCAGGCCACGGGCGCGCCTCGTTGAGCGTGTAGTGGCGCGCATCGTCGAACGCGGCCTCGGCGATGCCCAGATAGACATTCGCCAGTATCAGCTGCGCGATGAGGGGCCTGACGCACGCGAACGGCGTCGTCAGCGGGCCAGGATTCGACAGCACCTCGTGATGCTCGACGCGCACCTGCTCGAACGTGACAGTCCCGCTATCGGTCTGGCGCTGGCCAATGTTGTCCCAGTCATCGGAAATCGAGATGCCGCTCCGCTGGGTCGGCACAGCGGCAATGAGCAATGCCCGGGTGTCGGCGTCGCGTGCCGAGACGATCATCATCTCCGAATCGAGTGCGCCCGAGCAGAAGCTCTTCTGGCCACTGAACTCGCGCCAGCCGGCCTGCGTGCGGCTGATCGTGCGTTCGTCGAGCGGGTTCAGTGCATTGCCCCAGAACCACCGGTGGCGCGCCGTCTGCCCGAACCACGACTCCCACTGCGATGGCGCGCCAAACAGACGGACCGTGGCGAGCATCAGGTGATGAAAGCCGAACACATGCGCGAGCGAGCTGTCGGCCCGCGCCAGCGTGCGCACGACGTCGAGCGTGGTGCGCCAGCTCGCGCCGAGGCCGCCAAAGGCAACAGGAATGCTCAAGCCCAGCAGCCCGCTCGCACGCAGCGCGTCGCGTTCGGCCTTCGGCGTACCGCCTCGCGCATCGCGCTCAGCGGCCGTCTTCGCGAACCCGGCGGCGAGTTGCTCCGCCGTTTGCCGCAGCGTCGCGGGTTGCTCGAGGCCCGGTGACGGGCGCGGTTCGTCGATGCTGATTGTTGTTGACACGGATCGAGTGGGCACCATGAACGTATGCATGAGTCATGGCAGCGCGGCCGCGCTCATCAAGAGACGCCAGCACGCTGCTGGTTGAGCAGCAAGTGTCGATCGTTTTGCTCCCCACCGGAAACATCGATTTTTCATATCCAAAGTCGCGCTGCTGCACTGGCAGCGGCAGGGTCTCGAGCACCGCCTCTGCGGCAGCAGCTTGCTGCCCGACTGCTGTTCAGCCAGCACGCCCGCAGGCTTCAAGGGACTCATGCGGCGCTCAGGAAGGTGGTACGCAGCGTGCTTTGAACGCCCCATATCGATTTCCACTTTTATCAGGAGAATCCAGTCATGAAGCACGCCGGCGCCGAGATCAATCATGCAACCGCCCCATGGCACGACGCGCTGGAGCACGTCCTCCGCGAACTGGCCCGGACTGCCGTGGTACGTGACCGCGCGGGCGGCTGCGCGCGGCACGAACGACAGTTGCTGCGCGACAGCGGCCTGCTCGCGCTCAGTGTCCCGCATGACCTCGGTGGCTGGGACGCGGACTGGCGCGCCACGCTCGACGTCGTGCGCCGCATCGCGCGCGTGGATAGCTCGCTGGCCCACCTGTTCGCGTTTCACCATCTGCAACTCGCGACCGTGCGTCTGTTTGGACGTCCCGAGCAATGGCAGCCGTGGATCGAAGAATCGGTGCTACGGCGCGAGTTCTGGGGCAACGCACTCAATCCGCTCGACAAAGGCACGCGCGCCGAGCCGGACGGGAACGGCGGCTACTGGTTCACGGGAAGCAAGCGCTTTTGCTCCGGCGCGACGGATTCGGACAGGCTGCTTGCGTCCGCCTTCGATGCCGGCGGCCGGCTGCTGATCGGCGTGGTGCCGACCCCGCGCGAAGGCATTGCAGTGCTCGACGACTGGGACAATATCGGCCAGCGCCAGACCGACAGCGGCACCGTCACATTCGAGCGCGTTCACATCGCGCGTGAGGAACTGCTGGCCGACCCGGGACCGCTTTCTACCCCGTATGCATGCCTGCGTCCCCTGCTCGCGCAGTCGATCCTCGCGCATATCTATCTCGGCATCGGCGAGGGCGCGCTGGCCGCGGCCCGGGAGATGACGCTCGCCAGCCCGCGCCCGTGGATCTCGTCACCCGCGCCCAGTGCACGCGAGGACCTCTATGTTCTCGCACACTACGGCGATTTCTGGCTCGCGCTCGAAGGCGCGCGCGCCCTCGGCGAGCGCGCCGCGAACGCACTGGACTCGGCCTGGCAGCGTGGCCCGGCACTCACCGAAGACGAGCGCGGCACTGTCGCGATTGCGGTGACTGCCTTCAAGGTGGCCGCGTCGCGCGCGGGCCTGGAGGTGGCCCATCGCCTGTTCGAAGTGACGGGTGCGCGGGCGACCACCGCCGAACTCGCGCTGGACCGCTATTGGCGCAACGTGCGCGTGCATACGCTGCACGACCCGCTCGACTACAAGGTTCGCGAGCTCGGCGACTGGGCGCTCAACGACCGCCTGCCGACACCCTCGTTCTACTCCTGAGAGCGCAAACGCTGCTGACTGGGAAGCAATGATTCAGCAGCCCTGTCGCCTGTCATTCATCGTTTTGCGGAATATCGTCTGCATGACGAAGCAGATTGGCTTATGAAAATGCGATGACTGCCCTGCAGGCCCTTTGCCGTGAACGAAGGCGCCATTGCACGCCGTTGCTTCGATGCCGATTGAATCGATTGGCACAGTCCTTGCCTTTACTGAGTTCAAGCGGACCGTTTGAGTCCATGTCGATTTCACACACAAGGAAAGTTCATGAGCAAACCCCTCAAGGTCGTGGCGGTGTCGGGCAACCTGAAGCGGCCCTCACGCACGCTCACGCTGACCGAGGCGCTGCTGGCCGCGTTGGGCGCCGTTTTGCCGATCGAGGCACAGATCGTCGAGCTCGGCGAGATCGGCTGGCAGCTCTCGGGCACGGCGACACGGGCCGACGTACCCGCCGCAGTCGAGCAGCAGATCCGCGCCATCGAAGCCGCCGACGTGCTGATCGTGGCGAGTCCCGTCTATCGCGCCTCGTATGCGGGGCTCTTCAAGCATCTGTTCGATCTCGTCCATCACGAGGCATTGATCGATGTGCCGGTGCTGCTCGCGGCCACCGGTGGCAGCGAACGCCATGCACTCGTCATCGATCACCAGCTCCGGCCGCTCTTCAGTTTCTTCCAGGCGCGCACGTTGCCGATCGGCGTGTACGCCTCCGAAAGCGATTTCCGCGACTACGAAATCGCGAGCCCGGCCCTGCGCGAGCGCATTGCGCTCGCCATCGATCGCGCCGCGCCGCTCGTGCGAGCGGTCGCGCCCTCGACCACGCACTCGACTGCGGCTTCGCTCGCCGCATAAGCACCGACACTTTTTCGATCAGGATCCTCTCATGAGCCTTCCCAACATCTCCGCCGATGCCGTCAAGTTCGCTTACTGGGTGCCCAACGTCAGTGGCGGTCTCGTCGTCAGCACGATCGAGCAACGCACCGACTGGAGCCTCGAATACAATCAGCGCCTCGCACAGACCGCCGAGCGCGCCGGTTTCGACTATGCGCTAAGCCAGATTCGCTTCACGGCCGGCTACGGTGCCGAATATCAGCACGAATCGGTCTCGTTCAGCCAGGCGCTGCTGCACGCCACCACCAGACTCAAGGTGCTCGCGGCGATCCTGCCCGGCCCGTGGCATCCGGCGGTAGTCGCGAAGCAGCTGGCCACCATCGATCACATTTCGAATGGCCGCATCGCGATCAACGTCGTAAGCGGCTGGTTCAAGGACGAGTTCACGGCGCTCGGCGAACCTTGGCTCGAACACGACGAGCGCTATCGCCGCTCGAACGAATTCATCCGCGCGCTCAAGGGCATCTGGACCGAGGACAACTTCACGTTCAAGGGCGACTTCTACCGCTTCAACAACTACACGCTGAGCCCCAAGCCCGTGCAGAAGCCGCATCCGGAAATCTTCCAGGGCGGCAGCTCGCGTGCTGCGCGCGACAACGCGGCAAGTGTCTCGGACTGGTACTTCACGAACGGCAACACGCCCGAAAACCTGAAGGCGCAGATCGACGACATCCGCGAAAAAGCGGCGAAGAACCATCACAACGTGAAAATCGGCGTGAACGCGTTCATCATCGCGCGCGACACCGAGGAAGAAGCACGCGCCGTCCTTGACGACATCATCCGGCACGCCCACGTGGAAGCCGTCAACGCGTTCGGCAGCGCCGTCAAGCAGGCGGGCCAGGCCTCGCCCGAAGGCGAAGGCAACTGGGCGAAGTCGACGTTCGAAGACCTCGTGCAGTACAACGACGGCTTCCGTACGAACCTGATCGGCACGCCGCAGCAGATCGCCGAGCGCATCGTCGAGCTGAAATCGATCGGGGTCGACCTCGTGCTGGCTGGCTTCCTGCATTTCATCGAGGAAGTCGACTATTTCGGCAAGAAGGTATTGCCGCTCGTGCGCGAGCTCGAAAGCCAAAAGCAGGCTGCCGTTGCCTGATCCGGACCGGCGTGCGTGGTCGACTGCCAGCCGCGCGCGCCAGACGAAACCAGGCGGCATCCTCGAGGGACATCGCATGACTCAAGCTGCACCGCCCTTGCTCACCCTCAGTGACATTTCGTTGTCCTTCAAGGGTGTCTCGGCCATCACCGATATCGGTTTCGAAGTTGAGCAAGGAGAGATCTGCGCGTTGATCGGTCCAAATGGCGCGGGCAAGAGCTCGCTGCTGAACGTGATCAATGGCGTTTACCGGCCACAGCGGGGAACCGTGCATTTCGACGGGCAGGCGTACCGGCATATGGATCCTTACCGGGCCGCCCATCGCGGCATCGCCCGAACGTTCCAAAATCTCGCCCTGTTTCGCCGCATGAGCGTCATCGACAACGTGCTCACGGGACGCAACCTCCATCGCCGCAGCACGTGGATCGAACAGACGCTGCACGTGGGCCGCGCGCGGCGCGACGAGGCCTCGCAGCGTCAGCACGCCTGCCGCGTGATCGAAGCGCTCGATCTCGCGCGCTACCGCGACACCGTGGTCGGCACCCTGTCGTATGGGCTGCAAAAGCGGGTCGAACTGGCCCGCGCGCTGGCCGCGGAACCGAAGCTGCTGCTGCTCGACGAGCCGATGGCCGGCATGAACGCTGAGGAAAAGCATGCGATGGCGGGCTACGTGCTCGACGTCAATGCGCATTTCGGCGTCACGGTGGTGCTGATCGAGCACGACATCGGCGTCGTCATGGGTGTCTCCGATCACGTCGTCGTGCTCGACTATGGCAAGAAGATCGCCGACGGCAAGCCCGACGAAGTCCGCACGAATCCGGACGTGCTGGCCGCCTATCTCGGCACGCGACATTGAGAGGTCTGAGGTTATGCAATTTTTCTTCGAGGTACTCGTTGGCGGCTTGCTGGCCGGCGTCATGTACTCGCTCGTCGCCATTGCCTTCGTGCTGATCTACAAGGCGTCGGGCATCTTCAACTTCGCCCAGGGCTCGCTCGTGCTGTTCGGCGCGCTGACCTATGTGAGCCTCGTCGAGCGCGGTCTGGCACCCTGGCTGTCGTTCGCGGCCACCCTGGCGGCGCTGATCGTTGTCGCCGTGGCAACGGGACGCCTCGTGTTGCGCCCGCTCGTGAACCGCCCGCCGATCGTGCTGTTCATGGCGACGCTCGGCCTGAGCCTGATACTCGAAGGCGCGGCGCAATTGTTCTGGGGCGCCCAGGTGCACGGCCTCGATCTCGGCATCGACGACAAGCCGCTGCATCTCGCGGGCGTCATGGTCAGCCGGTTCGACCTGTTTGCCGCCGCCACGGCCGGCGTCCTCGTGATCGCGCTGTCACAGCTCGCGAAACGCTCGCGCTTCGGGCTCTCGCTGCGCGCCGTGGCCGACGATCCGCTCGCGGCATTCGCGGTTGGTATCCGGCTGCCGCGCGTCTGGGCGATCGTCTGGGCACTGGCCGGCTTCGTCAGCCTCGTGGCGGGCTTGCTCTGGGGCGCCCGGCTTGGCGTGCAGTTCTCGCTTTCGCTCGTCGTGCTCAAGGCCCTGCCTGTGCTCATCATCGGCGGCTTTTCGTCGATTGGCGGCGCGATCGCCGGCGGTCTGCTGGTCGGCGCGAGCGAGAAGCTGGCCGAAGTCTACGTGGGCGCCCTCGTCGGCGACGGCATCGAGAACTGGTTTCCCTATCTGCTAGCCATGCTGTTCCTGCTCGTACGCCCGGTCGGGCTGTTCGGCGAGCCGGCGGTCGAGCGCATCTGAGGAGTCCATCATGGAACTGACTGCCACCACCGCGCCGCGCCGAAACCCGCTGCGCCAGTTAATCGCGCCGCTAGCGGCCGCGCTGGTCGTGTTCATCGGCGTGCCGCTGTGGGCCAGCGACTACTGGCTCAACGCGATTCTCGTGCCCTTCCTGATCCTCTCGCTCGCCGGGCTCGGCCTGAACTTCGTGACGGGCTATGCCGGACAGCTCTCGCTGGGCGCCGCGGCCTTCATGTCGGTGGGCGCCTACGCGACCTATAACCTGCTCGTGCGCGTTCCGGCCCTGCCCCTGCCGGTGGATCTCCTGCTCGGCGGACTCGTGAGCGCCGCAGCCGGCGTGCTGTTCGGCCTGCCGAGCCTGCGCATCAAGGGCTTTTACCTGATCGTCTCGACGCTGGCTGCGCAATTCTTCGTCGTCTGGCTGTTCACGCGCGTGAGCTGGTTCTCGAACAACGATACCTCCGGCGTGCTGAGCGCACCGCAGCTGGGCATCGGCCCCTGGCGGATCGACTCACCCGTCTCGCGCTATCTGTTCGTGCTCGGCACGACGCTGCTGCTGTTCGCGTTCGGCGCCAGTCTCGTGCGTAGCGAGCTGGGCCGGCGCTGGATGGCGGTGCGCGACATGGACACGGCCGCACGCGTCATCGGCATCCCCACCGGCCGCACCAAGCTGCTCGCGTTTGCGCTGAGTTCCTTCGTGCTTGGCATCGCAGGCGCGCTGTGGGCGTTCGCGTATCTCGGCACAGTGGAGCCAGACGGCTTCAACCTCAACCTGTCGTTCCAGATCCTGTTCATCATCATCATCGGCGGCATGGGCAGTATCAGCGGCAACTTCCTCGGGGCGGCGTTTATCGTGCTGCTGCCGATCCTGCTGTCGAACGCCGCCGGGATGCTCGCCCATATCGGCATCGGTGAAGATCAACTGCAGAACCTCCAGAAGATCGTATTCGGCGGTCTCATCATCGTCTTCCTGATCAAGGAGCCCGACGGGCTCGCCCGGCTCGTGCAGGTCGCCCGCCTGCGCTGGCTGAAAAGATCCTGATCGCCCACGGTCAATCCATTTTCTTTTTCATCATATCAATCAGGAGTCCACATAGTATGAAAATCGATCGCTTCCGTAACCACCACCGCGCAGCCTGGGGAAAAATGGCTGCTGCATTCGCTGCGGCGCTTGTCCTTGCGAGTACGGTTCCTTCCCAGGCTCGCGCGGCCGGCGAGGAATACTTTCCGCTACAGAGCTATCGCGTCGGCCCCTACGCCGCAGGAGGCAGCGGCTTTTTCGGCGGATTCATCGACTACCTGCAACTGATCAATGCGCGTGACGGCGGGGTCAACGGCGTCAAGCTGGTCTGGAAGGAATGCGAAACGGAGTATGTCGTCGAGAAAGGCGTCGAATGCTACGAGCGGCTCAAGAACAGCGGGCCGGACGGCTCGCCGGCAGCGGCCACCAATCCGCTTTCGGTCGGTATCGCCTATGCGACGCTCGACCGCTCGACGGCCGACAAGATTCCGCTCGTCACGATCAACCATGGCCGCACCGATTCGACCGATGGTGCCGTGTTTCCGTACGTCTTCCCGCTCCAGCTCAACCCGTATAGCGAAGTCTCGGCGATCATCAACTACATCGGCCAGCGCTCGGGGGGACTCGCCAACCTGAAGGGCAAGAAGATCGTCGTGCTCTATCACGGCTCTCCCTACGGGCGGGAAACGATTCCTGTCGTGGATCTGCTCGCGAAAAAGTACGGCTTCGAAGTGACGCAGATCGAGGTACCGCATCCCGGGAATGAGCAGGGATCGCAGTGGCTCAAGATCCACCAGATCAATCCCGACTGGGTGATCCTGCGCGGCTGGGGCGTGATGAACCCGGTTGCACTGAAGACCGCGCAGAAGGTGGGCTACCCGTCCGATCACATCATTGGCAATATCTGGAGCAATTCCGAGGAGGATGTCCGGCCGGCCGGCGACGCCGCCAAGGGCTACATCTCGATCACGACACACCCGTCAGGCACCGGCTACCCTGTCCTGCAGGCGATCGACCAGTACGTGATCAAGCCCGGCAACGGCAACCTCAAGGACCCGTCGCGCTTTGGTACGGTCTACTACAACCTCGGCGTCGTCAACGGCATCCTCAACGTCGAGGCGCTGCGCGTCGCCCAGCGCCGGTTCGGGAACAAGCCGTTGACCGGAGAGCAGGTGCGCTGGGGCTTCGAGCATCTCGATCTCGACGACGCCCGCCTCAAGCAGCTCGGCGCACTGGGCCTCGTGCAACCGCTCAAGCTGTCATGCGCGGACCACGAGGGCGGCGGCGCCGTGCGCTTCCAGCAGTGGGACGGACAGAAATGGAACGTGGTCAGCGGCTGGGTCGAAGCTGATCGTGCGAGCCTGCGCCCGCTCATCGAAAAATCCGCACTCGCCTATGCGAAAGAAAAGGGCATCACGCCGCGCGATTGCAGCAAGGAGCTTTGAACATGAGCCGCCCACCGATTCTGCAGGTCGATGATATCGCCGTGACCTACAGCCAGATTATTCCGGCGTTGCGCGGCGTGTCGCTGATGGTGCCCGAAGGCGAGATCGTCGCACTGCTCGGTGGCAACGGCGCCGGCAAGACCACCACACTCAAGGCGATCTCGAGCCTCGTTCACGCCGAGCGCGGCGAGCTGACGGCAGGGCGTGTGGTCTACCGCGGCGTGGAGGTGACGCGCAGCGAACCGTGGACGCTCGTCGAGCAAGGTCTCGTACAGGTACTGGAAGGACGCCGGTGCTTCGCCCATCTGAGCGTCGAGGACAACCTGCGGCTAGGCGCATTCGTGCTGCGGCCCACGCGTGCCGAAATCAATGCCGCGCTGGAGCGGGTCTATGCCTTCTTTCCGCGCCTCAAGGAACGCCGCCGGACGCTCGCGGGCTACACCTCCGGCGGCGAGCAGCAGATGGTGGCGATTGGCCGCGCGCTGATGGCGCGCCCGGCGCTGATGTTGCTCGACGAGCCATCGATGGGCCTCGCACCGCAGGTGGTCGAGGAAATCTTCGAGATTGTCGCCAGGCTCAACCGTGAAGAGGGCGTGAGCGTTCTGCTGGCCGAGCAGAACGCGACGGTCGCGCTGCGTTATGCGCAGCGCGGCTATGTGCTCGAGGGTGGGCGCGTCGTCTCGCATGGTGCGGCGACCGGACTTGCGCGGCTCGACGCATTGAACGACGCGTATCTGGGCGGCGCGCCTGTCGACTACCGGGCGGCGCGTCGCGCCAGACACGAGACAGAACACTCGGTGGCCTGACGTGCGCGCTCGCCAGACCTTTTGCTGCGC
>NZ_BAYD01000097.1 GCF_000685075.1 Paraburkholderia oxyphila NBRC 105797 | reverse complement strand
CAAGATCACAAGACCGACGAATCACGTTGCGCCAGCAACCACCTATGATAGATAACAAAATCGGTCGCAAGCCCAAGACCATCAACCCGAGTCCAACTCACATGCGTATCATCGGTACCCGCCACCCGCTGCGGCACCGCAAACTCCACTCTCTCCATCCCCGGCCGATAGGCCTCATTCGGCCAAAACACGGGCATGATCCGGCGCCCTTCCATCTCATCGCGCAGGGCGGCGGGCCCGCCCTCATCCGTCACCACATCGCACTGCGCCGCCCAATCGTGCGCATCCCACGCGAGAAACACGCCGGCATTGCCGGCAGCATCAAACGTAAGCACCGCATTCTGCTCAGGCCGCCAATAATATTCAACAATGCGCTCACGCTGCGCGAGCGCCTCCAGCACCTCGGCCGTGCGCTGGTCCGCATAAGCCGCCCCCACGCCATGCACACCAATATGCCCGCGCCCCGCACAAAACTTGCGCTGCGCATTCCCCAGCGCCTGAGCGAGCTTGCGCGTCATACCCGGATCCGACTTCTTCAGGTAAAAATGAATGAGCCCCGCATTGAACGCGTCCACGGCATGCGATTCGTCGGCAGTGCCGGTAAGCAGAATACGCGTGCAATTCGCGTCCTTCACCGAGTCGAGAAACTCAAGTCCGTCCTGACCCGGCATGTCATAGTCCACCACAATGGCCGCAACGTCCGCGAAGCGGCTCGCGTCAGCCATCACATCCTGGCCCAGCGCATTGCCGCCGCGCTTCTCGAACTCCGACCACGCCTCGCCCGACATCGGGCTATGGCCCGCGCCGCTTGCACCGTGCGCCTCGATGAACGCGCGCGCCTCGGGCTGCGAGGTAAAGAAATGATGCGTGTGCGCATTCGGAAAGAAGCCGCGAAGGGCGTGTAGAAAATCCGCGCTGTCGTCAAGGAAGACCACAGATACGGGGTAGAAAACCGGTTGTCTGACGATGGAACTCATGTAATGGCCTCTGTTCGCGCGACAGGCCTGCGGCAGGACTCGATGCGCCCCTCGATCTGCACCCCAGCGCGCTGATTCGACACGCGATTCATCGCGCATCGCTCCGCAACCCGTAGCTGCCAGATTATGCGGCCTCGCGGGCGCGCCCCGCAACCGCCGCACACGCTCCGGACGACGCGTAGCCCGTTTTCCGACGCGCGTAATCGTTTGCGCGGCCATCCGGCTGCGCGTTTGCATACAAGCCCGTGCGCACAGCCCCTCGAGGATCGCCTCGACTATGTGATGAAGGCGGTTTTGGCAACCCGGGAAGCCGACGAGAATTGGCTCATGTCTTCAAACATCGAAGACCTGCGTGGCCGCCGCCAGCGGCCAGTTCCATCTGGAGTACTTCAATGAATGCCCGTGAATCGATCCCTGCCGTGCTTTCCCGTGGCACCCACGGCTTTACCGACGAAATCATGGAAGCCACGCCGAGCAAGACCTTCCATCATGTCATCGACATTTATCTCAAGGACTCGAATGCGTTCATGAACACTTACTTCGCCCGCTACTTCGAATGGCAGGGCATTTGCCGCGAGCGCTGGTTCCACGAGTGCATTCACAATAATCTGCTCGCGGCGGGCGGCGTCTTCGTGACCAAGCGCGCACACCAGGAATATGTGCAAGAGACGTTTCCGTTTCAGCGCGTCGATTGCTATCTGAACACCTTCCAGGTGCGCCAATGCTCCGCCTATCTCGTGTTTCGTTTTTGCGTGGACGGGCGTCCCGTTTCGCTCGGTTACCAGCAGATTCTCTTTGCCGGCACCGACAAGCGGATCCGCCGTTTTCCGCCGGGGATCATCGAGCGCGTCAAGGAATATGAGCTCATTCTGCCCGCAGGGGCAAACTAAGGCCCGATTCAGCCCTGGCCGGGCTGGATTCAGGCCGTATTCAGGCTGTTAGTGACTCAACTAGTCACTCAACCCATGTAGTCCTGCCCCGCCGGCCACCGGCGGGGCCTGGCCGCCGGATCGCGCAGCGCGCGGTCGGCGGCCGACCCCGGTTCGGGCAGATGGAGCGTGAAGGTGGTCGCCACGTTGGGCTCGGACTCGCAGGCGATCGCGCCGCCCAGCGCCTCCGCTACGCGCCGGCAAAACGCGAGCCCCATGCCCGCACCCTTGCCGTGCGATTTGGTGGAGTAGAACGGCTCGAAAATGTGCGGAAGCACGTCGGCGCCAATGCCCGGGCCGCTATCGGAGAAACGCAGCACGCAATAGCCGCCCTCGCTAGTCGCCGCAATCTCCACGCTGCCGCTGCCACCCGAGTGAATCGCAAACAGCGCGTTCTTCAGCAGGTTGAAGAGCACGAACACGACCAGCGAATCGGAGCCCGAAAACTGCAGTTGCGCGTCGATCGGCCAGACGTTGACCAGTTCGCGCTCGCCGGGGCGGAACGGAAAGCGTTCGAGCGCCGCGTTCACGCAGGAGCGGATCGAGTAGGCCTCGAAGCTGCGCCGGTCGAGCCGGTCGAGCGTGAACGAGGCGAGCGACATCTCCACGACCGTGCTCGTGCTGTCCACCTGGCGCTGTATCGACGAGGCCAGCGACGAAAGACGCTCCGACTGCCCCGGATAGAGGCCGTCCACGCAGAGCTGGTGCTGCACCGCCAGCTGGTAGCCGCGCATGAGCTCGGGCAGCACGTTGCCGATTTCCTCGGCGTGCATGCCGATGGCCGCCAGCGGCGTGGCCACTTCGTGCGCCACGGTCGCCGCGAGCAGGTATGGCCGCATGAGGCCGTAACGCACGATGGTCACGGCCAGTATGCCAAGGCTCACGGCGATAAACACGGCGCCCACCGGATAGAACCCAATGCCGTAGTTGACCGCATAGTCGGTAGCGGCCAGCCCATAGAGACACAGGCTCAGCAAGCAGAGATCGAGCAGCTTGCGGCGGTCGTGCGCCTCGGTCTGGCGCCGCGCCACCAGCAGCAGCCACGCGCTGCGCAGCGCAAGCAGCACGGTCTGCGCGACGTGCACGGGATGCAGCAGCCCCGCCCGGGGATACTTGCCGAAGTAGAAAGTGCCATAGCCCGCGACGACTTCGTCGCTCACCGCCAGCGCCATGGCAAGTACGATGCACAGGCCGTACGACGCGAAGAGCAGCGGGCGCTCGCTGCGCCGCCCGGCCACTTCGATCACGAAGTGATAGAAGGTCGTGGGCAGAAACAGGATGAAGAGATAGCCGAACTTGACGAGCGCGCCGGCGAGCTCGGGGTCCGATGTCTGGAACAGGAACGCCCAGGTGCCCTGCCAGACGAAGGTGGTCCCGCACATCGACGCAAACGGCAGCGAAAGGCGCGTCACGCCTTCCGTGAGCAGTACGTACACACCGAACCCGAGAAACAAGGCGGATACGAACGCGGGCAAGATCGAATACATAAATTTGTCGCGTGAATTCTTGTTATCGTCGAACGGCGCGTGGCGTGGTCGCGCCGGGCAAGGCTCCTGTTCCGGCGCTCGCACGCCGCATGTCAAACGGCTTCGATGCCGCGGCCGCACGCCCCTTTTCTCCGCTCATGCGGCTTTGGGAGCGTCCCCGTGCGACCCTTCCAGTCTTCCTGCCTGCCGCCGCCCGCGGCGCTTCACGGCCTGCGTGTTGCACGCGGTGGCACACGGTAGCACACCGTGGCGGCAAGCATGCAATGCGCATCGAGCCAGGAGGCCCGAAAGCCGCCGCTGCGCAACGGCCATGGGCGGCGCGTTGATCCGGACGATTATCGCCGGGATCGACGACTCCTGGCTGAAATTCCGCTTAACCCTACGCAAAGATGCACAACGAATCGCCTGCGCAGCGCAAGCGGCGCTCCACCCTGGCCCCCGCCGTCAGTCCCGGGCGCGCGCCGGGCCACCTGGCTCGGCGCCGCCGCCGAAGCGCCGCCGGTATTGCGCGGGCGTCACGCCCATATGCTTGATGAACGCGCGCCGCAAGGTGTCGGCGTTCGCGAAGCCGCAGCGGGCCGCCACGCGCTTGGGCGCCTCGCCGTGCGTTTCGAGCAGTTCGCGCGCCGCGTCCACGCGCACGGCCTCCACCCACGCGGCGGGCGTGATGCCCACCTCGGCCTGGAACAGGCGCGCGAAATGGCGCGGGCTCAGCCCCACGCGCGCCGCGAGTTCGGGCACGCGGTGCGCGAGCGCCGGATTGGCGGCCACCCAGCGCTGCACCTCCTGGAGCGCGGAGCGCCCCGCCGGGCGCGTTTCCCCCTTGCGACTGAACTGCAGCTGGCCGCCGGGCCGCTTGAAGAACATCACGAGCTGGCTCGCCACGCGCATGGCGATTTCGCGCCCCAGATCTTCCTCGATGAGCGCGAGCGCCAGATCGAGCCCCGCCGTGACGCCCGCGGCCGTGCGCAGCTTGCCGTCGCGCACGTAGAGCGAATCGGCTTCGATCGAGACCGTCGGGCACGCCTGCGCGAGCGCCTCCACCGCGGCCCAGTGCGTGGTCAGCCGGCGCTTGTCCAGCAGCCCGCTGGCCGCCAGCGCGAACGCGCCCGTGCACACCGAGCCGTAACGCCGCGCGCGCGCCGCCGTGGCGCGCAGCCACTCGAGCACGCGCGGCGCGAGCTGGAGCGTGGCGGCGTCGGGCGCGCCGGCCACGAGCAGCGTGTCGATACGCTCTCGCGTCTGCCCCGCCACTTCGTCGGGCAAGAGGCGCACGCCCGAGGAGCTGCGAATGGGTCCCGCGCGGCACGCGATCACGCGCAAGTCGTACACCGTGCGTCCCGCTTCCGTATTGGCCTGGGCGAACACGTCGAGCGGACCGCTCACGTCGAGCAGCTGCACGCCGGGCAGCGCAAGAATGGCGACGATTTTGGGCATAAGGGGTCAGGCTCCGGCAAGGGCGCGGCGCCAGCATGACAGCGCCTGGATAGCGCCTGGACCGCCACGCAGCGCTTGCGTCCGGTTCTCGCACGAAATGGCAGAAAACGACGTTCTCCGTCGATTAAGGACGATGCTATCACGGACCACAATGGATTCCACCTTCCCCCCACTCGATGGAGTCCAGCCATGAGCCTCGACCTTGCCGGCGTCGCCGTCCCCGACAGCCAACTTGCGCGCGAAATTACCGAATTCGTGCGCGACACCGCATCGCCGCTGCTGTTTCACCACTCCAGCCGCGTCTACTACTTCGGCGCGCTGGCCGGCCTGAAACGCGAGCTGAAGTTCGACCGCGAGCTGCTGTACGCGGGCGCCATGTTTCACGACGTCGGCCTGATGCACTCGCACAGCAGCGAGCACGAGCGCTTCGAAGTGGACGGCGCGAACGCCGCGCGCGACTTCCTGCGTGCACGCGGCATCGCCCAGCACGATCTCGATCTCGTGTGGACCGCCATTGCCTTTCACACTACGCCTGGTATTCCTCAGCATATGCACCCCGTGATCGCACTCGTCACGGCGGGCGTGGAGATGGACGTGCTCGGCCTCACCTACCACGAGTACAGCGACGCGCAACGCGAGGCAGTCGTGCATGCGCATCCGCGCACGGAGCACTTCAAGGAGGACATCATCCAGGCGTTCTACGACGGCATTCGCCACAAGCCCGACTCGACCTTCGGCAACGTGAAGGCCGACGTGCTCGCCGACAAGGACCCGCATTTCCACGCGGGCAACTTCTGCAGCGTGATTCGCGGCTCCGCGTGGCGCGCCTAGCGGCGCTTGCCGTGCTGGAGCGGATTGTTGCACGCCTATAAGCCGCAGTGGCGGCAGCCGTTCCCGGCCACCTGCCGCAATGCTATCCTTGACGGTCGCCCTTCGCCGACAGCTCGGCCGGGGCGCAACCACACAACCTGGAATGGTCGGGGATACCATGCAGCGCAGCGCGAAGCGCACGGCAGGCCGCACGCGGCCCGACCGTTTCTCCAGCATCGTCATGAAGCGGCCGCGTCTCGTGGTGACACTGTGCTTTGTCGGCGCCATGACGCTCGTGACCATCGTGGGCTTGCGCCAGCTCTACAACCTTGCGCGCGACGACCTGCAAAGCCGCCAGCGCGACCTCGAAGTGCGCGCCGTGGGCGTGGATGCGCTCATCGACTCCGAGCGCCGCCGCCTCCTGTTTCTGCGCAATTACGCCGAGCACGTGCTCGCCTCCGAGAGGCAGCAACGGATCGGCATTCAGAACCCGGCCGTGCAAACGGTGCTCGGCGAAACCTCGCGGCCGGTCTGGCAGACTCCCGGCTCGCTGGGCGGCCCCACCGTGTACGGCACGAACGCGGCCGGCCTCGCTGGCCTCGACGGCTTTCATCGCGACGCAGCCTTGCTGCCCGGCGACATTGCGCTCGCCCGCACGCTCAGCCCGCTCGTGGAAATCAGCCAGCACGCGGACGCCGTGCAGAGCACGGTGGCCTTCATCTCGTCGAACGGCGTGTTCGTGATTGCGCCCGAGCACCAGGCCCTGAGCGTGCCCGAACTGCTGCGCCGCTTCAACACCATGAACTACTACCGCGGCCAGTTGCCCGAGCGCAACCCGAACCGTGACGTGCTCTGGACGCCCGTCTACAGCGGGCTGCAAAAGGGCGAGGCCATCTCCACCTTGAGCGCCCCCGTTTATCTCGGCAACCAGTTTCGCGGCGTCGTGGTGATGGACATCACGCAGTCGCGCCTGCTCTCGCTGCAGCTCTCCACCGGCGCGCCAATCGACGAAGAGAACGATCCCGTTGAGTTCGGTCTCCTGAACACCAATGGAAGCATCGTGTACTTTCGCAACGGCGTGATGATCGATGAGCGCCCGGCGCGCTTTAGCGCGAGCCTCCTGCAAACAGCCAAGGCTTCGGTCGACAAGTGGATGCAGCGCGGCTCGGGCTATATCGAGCGCAATGGCCAGTACCTGCTCTATCGGCGCATTGGACAGTCGCACTGGATGCTGATGGCGCCCACCAGCAACGCCGAGCTCACGCTAGCCACGGCGCGCCGGGTGCTGAGCAGTCCGCTGATTGCCGCGTGGGTCGTGCTGGGCGTGTTGCTGGTAGGGACGTTGCGCATCGTGACCAACATTTTCGGCCACTACGTGGAGGCGAGCGAGCGGCTCGAGACGCTCGCCCGCAGCGACCCGCTCACGGGTCTCGCGAACCGCCGCCGCTTTCAGGAGGCCTTCGCAGAAGCGCTCGAACGCGCGAACCGCGCATCGCAACACCCGGTTGCACTGGCCGTGCTCATGCTCGACATCGACTACTTCAAGCGCGTGAACGACCGCTTCGGCCATGCAGCGGGCGACCGCGTGCTCATCGTCCTCGCCGGGATCCTGCGCGCGAACCTGCGCAGCGTGGACTTGCCTGCTCGCACGGGCGGCGAGGAATTTGCCGCGCTGCTGCCCGATGCCGATCTCGCGACGGCCACCGCCGTGGCCGAACGCGTGCGCCTGGCGGTCGAGGCCCATGCGCGCGACGCAGGGGCGCCCGACGCAACGGCGCCGGCGAGCGCCGCGCATCCCGTGGCCATCGCGTTCACGGTGTCCATCGGCGTGGCCGCCAGTCCCGCGGACTGTCGCGCCGACTACGAAGCGCTCATGCACGTGGCCGACCGGCGGCTCTATGTGGCGAAGGAAAGCGGGCGTAACCGCGTGGTGGGTGTGGACGCGCAAGTGCCGGACGCCCGCGCATAACGTACATAAGGCGCGCTGTGCCGGACGGCATGTCTGGAATCTCCGGCACGCTCAACGTGCGAAGCAGATGCCTGCTTCGCGCAGCAACGCCGGCACGTGTCTTACACCGGCCAACGGTTGACTCGCGGCGGCCTTGCTGAAGACGGCGCTGTCGTAGCCGCGCCCCGCGAAGCGCACGACATCGACGAGACAGAATCCCGCTGCGCGATAAAAGGCCAGCAAATGCGCGGCGGGGAACGGCGTGTCGGCCACGAAGCAGTCGCCCGCCAACGCACGCGAGCGTGTGGCGCTGGCCGCCTGGTCCGCGCTTGCGCAATGCAGGCCGAGCGGCGCGAGCCGCGCATACGCGCGATGCCGCCGTTGCGTGAGACGCTCCCACGAGTCGCACTGCGGAACGAAACGGCGCAGCAACCGCGCTGCGCGCTAAACAAACAATCGATGGGATAATGCGCGCAGACCGACACCATGGAGAAATGGAATGGCGCACACGGAACATCACTACACCGTAACGGTTCAATGGACCGGCAATCGCGGCAGCGGCACCTCGGGCTATCGCGACTATGTCCGCGACCATACGATCGAGGCAGCGGGCAAGCCCGCCATCGCCGGTTCGTCGGACCCCGCGTTTCGTGGCGACCGCGATCGCTGGAACCCCGAGGAGCTGCTCGTGGCCTCCGCCAGCGCCTGCCACCAGCTCTGGTATCTGCACCTGTGCGCCGACGCGGGCATCGCGGTGCTCGCCTATGTCGACGAGGCGCAGGGCACCATGATCGACAGCGCGGAGGAAGGGCGCTTCAGGGAGATCGTGTTGCGCCCGCGCGTGACCATCCGCGCGGGCGACAACCGCAGTCTTGCCGAGCAGCTTCATCACGCGGCACATGAGAAGTGCTATATCGCGAACTCGGTCAATTTCCCCATTCGCTGCGAACCCACCATCGAAACCGCAGACGCGGCATGAACTACACCGCGTCCTCGCGCCGGTAGCCTGTGGCGCCGCCAAACAGGGCCGCGCGCTGGGACCAGTCATGCGTCTTTTCCCACAAGCGCAGGACGTCCATCGCTTCCTTGCGGAATTGGGCGTCCTGCTCGGGCGTAGCCGTAACGGCAGTCAATTCAAGGCGATGCCCGGACGGGTCGAAGAAATAAATCGAGTACAGGAAGTCGTCGTGGACCGTCGGCCCAACGACCGGGATACCCCGGCTAGTGAGCGATTCCCTGGCGCGATCGACGGTGGTCTTGTCGGCCACCCGAAAGGCAAAGTGCTGAACCCAGTCCGGTGTCCCTGCGTCTCTTCCCGACGGTTCACCCTCGTCTGCCGGCAATTCGAAAAAAGCAATGCACGCGCCATCCTCCATTTCGAAGAATATATGAATGTGCGGGCTATAGATGCCCGTCGAAGGCACATGATCCTCGCCCATCGCGTGGATGAATTTCAGACCGAGCGCCTCAGTATAAAAGTCGACCGTCTCCCGCGCATCCCGGCAGCGATACGCCGCGTGATGCAGGCCCTTGCAAAGCATGACGCCTCCTCCTTTCAGTTCAGATACGTAGCTTGGGCACCGCTCATCGTGTGACCTGCACGAAACGCTGATCGATTGCGCCGAAGATGGAACGGCCCTCATGATCGACGTGTTCGATACGCACGCGATCTCCGAAGCTGAAGAACGGCGTGGATGCCTTGCCGTCACGCAGAATCTCCAGCGCCCTGATTTCCCCAATGCACGCGCAGCCGGCAGCCTCGTCCTCGTTCGATACGGTGCCGAGCCCGACAATCGTGCCCGGCTCGAACGCCCGCGTCTGGGCCACGTGGGCGATCAGATCGCCGTAATGAAACGGCGTGTCGATCCCGGTATCGATATTGCCGACCTGCTCACCCCGCACCGAGCATCGCATTGTCCCGCCCACCAGCCCATCGTGCCAAAGCGCGCCCAGTTCGTCGGGCGTCACTGCGATGGGGCCCAGGCTCGAAGCCGGCTTACCCGTGAGAAAGCCGAAGGTCCGCTTCAGTTCGCCGGGAATGAGCGCGCGCAACGACACGTCATTGAGCAAAACGAAGAGCCGAATATACGAACATGCTTCCTGCGCGCCGACGCCCATGGGAACCGCCCCGGTGACCGCGGCGATTTCCGCTTCGAAGTCGACGCCAAGCGCCTCCGATGCCACCGGGATGTCGTCGTTCCAGCCAAGAAAGCCATGCGAAATGCCCTGGTAGACGAGCGGCCTTTCCATCAGATCGTCCGGAAGCGCCTCGCCACGCGCGGCACGGTTGCGCTTGATGTGGCTCACATAGGCAGCGCCGTCGAGATACTGATAGCTGCGCGGCAAAGGCGGTCCCAGTTCGTCCCACGCAATGGGAAACGCGTCTTCGACATCACCGGCATTCAGCGCTGCATAGATTGCTTCGAGCTTCGGTGCGGTACGCTCCCAATCGTCGAGCGCGGCTTGCAATGTGCGCGCGATGGAACTCACACGTACCGCGCGTTCGAGGTCCCGACTGACCAGCACCAGCTCACCGTCCCGACCGGAACGCAATGACGCCATCTTCATATCCGTTCAAGCTCCTGATCAAATACGTCGTAGATGCAACTTCATGTTTCGATCATAGGCGCGGCGCGAAGCAAGGCGTCGTCGATTTCCATCTGGTGAACATGAACTGCAACCGGCCACTTGCTGGAGCGCGCAATTTCATAGAGGAGCCGGCGGCCTGCCGCCAATCACGCCCCTGGACGACAACTCAAAAGACGACGGCCTTGGGCATCTCGTCCAGCAAGAAGTCCACGAAAGCGCGCACTGAAGGCAAGATCCCGCGCCGAAACGGGAGCAAGGCCGTAAGCGTTGAATCGCCTGCCGACCAGTCCGGCAGGACCGGCGCCAGCGTCCCCCGGGCCACCTCCTCGCGGCATATATAAGCGGGCAACGCGACAATACCCAGGCCTTGCTGCGCCGCCGATTTGAGTACGAGCATGTCCTCGCTCACCAAGCGTGGCCGAAGCGGTATGACCTGCTCCGCGCCATGTGCATCACGAAGACGCCATTCGACTCGTACACCCTTTCTTGCCATGAATAGTGCGTGGTGTTCAACCAGCTGTGAGGGGCTGGATGGCATACCATGCGTCGCGAGATACGGGTTTCCGGCGAACAAGCGCCAGGGTGCGGAGGCGAGCTCCCTGCCAATCAGGCTGGAGTCCGGCAGCATGTTCGAATGGGCCCGTATCGCCAGATCGAAATTCTCCGCCACGAGGTCGACCGATGTATCGGTGACATGCTGGACCAGGCTGATCTTCGGGTACCGCGCGAGAAATGTCGGCAACAGCTTGTCCGTCGCGAACTGCGCAGTCGCCGCCGCGATGGTGAAGCGAATCGTCCCGCCGGGTTCGAGCTGCCCGTCGCGCACGGCCGCTTCCGCCGCCTGCGCCTGCTTGAGCATCAATACCGCGTGCCCGTAGAATTTTCGGCCAGCCTCCGTCACATTGAATTGTCTCGTTGTCCTGTTGATCAAGCGTGTGCCCAGCGCGGCCTCGAGTTGCTGGATGCGAAAGCTGACCGTCGATTTCGGCACGGAAAGGGCGCGCGCCGCGGCGCTTATGCCCTCGCGGTCGACAACATGAACGAAATAGTAGAAGTCGTTTAGATCCAGCATGATGCGGACTCCCTGAAGATCGAGCGCCGTTGCGCAATACCCGTCGCGCAGCGCCCTGAGCACCATCTTAGCGGCCCGAGCTGACCGGTTCGCCCCTCGTTTCCGGGATCCATCGTCCATCGGATGGGACGACGCGTTCGCAGTCCAGGCGAGTCCCAATCGAGAGACCCGATCCGGGCCCGGTGCGCCGCCAGGCGCGGTCGTCCCAACGGTGGGACGCAATGTCCAACCGGGTGCGTTTGTCGTGGCCGCTCCTCCCACTACTATTGACGGCAACAACACGGGGCCGCCCGCAGCTCACCCGCGCGGCCCCGTCTCCGGCTCACCTCTCATGAAAGTGGAATGTCATGCTCACTCAATCGATTCGTATTACCAAACCCGTCAAAGGCTCGCCGCACAACATTGGCCAGCACTTCTCCGCTTCCAGTTTCCGCCACACCCAGTTTGGCGGCGCCATGGATCCCTTACTCATGGTGGATCACTTCAGGATGACCGAGCCCACGTTCGGCCCGCATCCGCACGCCGGCTTTTCGGCCGTGACTTATCTGTTTGAAGATTCACGCAGCCCCCATCTCAACGCCGACTCGATCGGTAATGAACTGCCCATCATGCCGGGCTCGCTGCACTGGATGGTGGCCGGACGCGGCGTGACTCACGACGAATGGCCCGGCGGCGACGATCCCGAGGTCCACGGGCTGCAATTCTTCGTCGACCTGCCGGCCGCCATGAAGTCCGTTGCGCCTTATGCCGTGCACCTCGAATCCGCGGACATTCCAACCTTCACGGCGGATGGCGCTCGCGTGCGTGTCGTCGCCGGCGAACTCGGCGAAGTCCGTTCGCCTGTCGTCCTGCCTCAGCCGTTTGCTCTCTTCGATGGTTTCCTCGACTCAGGCGCGAATGTGGATTTGCAGATCGAACGCGGGTGGGGGGTGTGGATCTATGCGATCAACGGCACACTGAGCGTCAGCGTTGAACACGCGAGCGAAGTGCTCACGGAGGGCGCCGCCATCGCCCTTGCCGGTTTCAGCGGAGCCGAACAGTTGAGCCTTAGCGCCCGCACCGGCAGCCATTTCGTGATGCTGTGCGGCGAATCGGTGCGCACGCAGCCTTGACGCGGTGACACTACCCCTTTTGTGACGCCTTGAACTGCGAAGCGGTAAACGGCGTCTTTCTGATCCGTACTCCGGTGGCATGAAAGATGGCGTTGCCAATCGCCGGTGCGATTGTCAGTGCGGTGGGTTCGCCGGCCCCTACCGGCGGTTGGTCCTCGCGGTTGATCAACGATATCTGGACCTCCTGCGGGCATTCGCTGAAACGGAGGATCGGATAGCTTGCCCAATCCAGTGTGAGCATCGCCGTCGCGCTAAAGCGAAACTCCTCTTTCATCGTGCGGCTGATCGTTTGTACGACACAACCCTGAATCTGATTGCGAAGGCCATCCGGATTCACGATCAATCCGCAGTCATGGGCAACGAATACGCGCGACACTCGCGTTTCGCCGGTCTGCGCATTGACGGCGACGCAGCATACTGCCGCGACGTAGGCACCGCCGGGCTCCAGTCGTGCAAGCGCCACCCCAACGCCCTCCTTCTCCGCAGCATTGGCTTGCGTCGCTGCCGCCCTGCGCGCGTTCCAGTTCGAGATGCGCCTCGCTTCCTGGAGTACGGCTTTCGCCCTCTCGTCAGTCAGATGCGCGAGGCGAAAATCTATCGGGTCGCGCTCGGCCAGCCTGGCGAGTTCGTCCATGGACGACTCGTTCGCAAATGTATTCGCTACGGCCCCTAACCCTCGCAAAGCAGAAGGACGCAAGGGTCCATCGGGCAGCCAGCGCACCGTGACCCTTTCGTTGGCGAAACGATAGAGCGTGCGCGCGCAATGATCACCGCCAATGCGTACGGGCTTCGGTGCGCGCCCCATCAACCTGCCGGGCAAAAGATTGCCCGCGCTGCCCATCGGACGGGAGATGTGGGTCGGCGTCGATATCGTATATATCCACCTGCCGATGTTCCCCTCAGCGTCGAGGCTCGCTTGTATCTGCGCTTCGGTGGCAGGGCCCTTGGGATCCCAGCCGTGCTCGTCGTTGCGCATCCATTGAACCCGCACTGGCCGCTTCAGCGCTTGCGAAAGGAAAGCGGCCTCCGCTGAAGCGTCGTCCGCGCCATTGTGCCCATAGCAGCCCGCGCCTTCGGTCCACACCACGCGAACCTTCTCGCGCGGCAGGCCGATGAGCTCCGCGATGGCGTCGCGCAACGGAAACGAGCCTTGCGTGGCGGACCACACTGTCGCGGAGTCCGCCTTGACGTCGGCAAGGCCACATGACGGGCCGATCGAGCCATGCGTCTGGTAGGGCGCCCTGTAGGTCGCGACCAGCCGTTTCACGGCCTCGCTATTGCCGCGGTCGGGGTTTCCGTTCGTGCGCAATACCTCATCGACACTGTGCTCCGAACGCATCGCGTCGTACACGTGCGCGCTATCGACGCCAGCTTTCCGGGGCGACCATTCGAGCGCGAGCGCGAGCGCACGCGACGCCAGCACCGCCTGAAACTCCTCCTCGCACACAACGGCCACGAAATTGCCTTTGACGATCATGTCGATGAAGCCGGGCATCTTCTCGACGCTCTTTCGGTCCACCCGGGAAAGCGTCGCGCCGTCTATCGGCGGATGAATGACCCGCGCGTGCACCATGTTCGGCAAGCGGATGTTCTGCAGATAGATGTGCGACCCATTCACCTTCGCCGGCAACTCCACACGCGGCACCGCCGTGCCGATGACCGAAAACCCGGAGGATGGCTTCAGCGCTACCGTTTCGTCTACCGTGAACGAGGTCCAGTCTTCGGGAAGCACATCGGCGTACGCCCGCGACCGCGCGAGATTGGAACGCTCGTATACGTGCCCCGCCCGAGTCGCGAGCTGCCCGGGAGCCACGCCCCATAGCGCGGAGGCCCTTGTAACAATGTGAGACCGCGCGGTGGCCGCGGCCCGGCGCACCGGCAACGTACTGGTCTTCATCGTCATGCTGCCGACTGTCGGCCCCTGATCGACCGCGGTGGCGGTGTCCCCCATCAGCACGATCACGCGATCGACCGGTACCTCCAGCTCCTCTGCAACGAGTTGCGCAAGCGCAGTCTGCACCCCCGTGCCCAACTCGACCTTGCCGGCATACAACGTGACGTCGCCCTGCTTGTCGATGGCAAGCCACGCCGACACGCGCGCGGCGTCCTGCGACTTCCCGCCGGCAGGCGCATCCCTAGCCGCTGGACCCTCTGAAACGACGGCATTCGCGCTCGACGCCCAGCTCAACGCCGATAGCGGAAGCGTGAATGAAATGGCGAGTCCCCCACCTGTCTTCAAGAACTGCCGGCGCGTAGTCATGTCAGTGGGCCCCGGCAGCGTCCGCGACGGCATCGAGTATGCGCAGATGCGTCCCGCAGCGACAAAGGTTACCGTCGAGCGCAGCAATGATTTCCGCTCTCGTAGGATGCGGTTTGGCGTTCAGCAAGGACGCTGCAACCATCACCATGCCGTTGATGCAGTAGCCGCACTGCGCCGCCTGATGCTTGACGAACGACGCAAGAATGCGATTGGGCGGCGTCTCGGCAGCCAGCGCCTCGATCGTCGTAACGGGCTGCGTGATGGCAGACACGGGCAGCACGCACGAGCGAACCGCTTCCTTTCCCAGGTGCACGGTGCAGGCGCCGCACTGCGCGAGGCCACACCCGAACTTCGGGCCGTTCAGCCGCAGCTCATTGCGCAGCACATAAAGGAGCGGCGTCTCGGGACTCGAAGTCACCTCGTGCGATACGCCGTTCACCACGATCGTTTGCGCCATGTTCGCTCCATCGGACAAATATCCCTGCCTTCAGCCGGTATAACGCAGCAAGAAGTCACGCAACGGTCCGTTGACGAACTGCGGATGCGTGAGATTGGGCGCATGTCCGGCCCTGTCTATGGTGACGAATCCCTTCGCATTCGGCAATCCTTGCGCGAGCTCGCGGCCATGCGCCATGTCGATGGCACGGTCCTGATTGCCGTGGAAGACAATCGCAGGGCACGTGATGCTTCCCAACTGTGGCGTGAGATCGTCGCGGCCGGTCAATGCATCGACCGGATAATCGATGCCCGATCTCGACATGCTCCGCCACGCGCCGACCCAACTGGACGCATCGAAACAGGCGCCGATGAGCAATCCGCTCAAGTCCGCTGCCAGCGGTTCGGCGCCACTACGCCTCCACGCCGCCTTTAACTGCGAGAACGACTCGATGACAGGCGGTGCATCCACGCCCGAGCGTGTCGAGATGAGCGCCAGCGCGCGTACCCGGTCGGGTTCCAGCAGCGCCGCGCGCATCGAAACAAAGCCCCCCTGTGACATGCCCACCAGTGCCGCCGCGCCAATTTCCAGATGGTCGAGCAGCGCCAGCAGGTCGCGCGCCGAATCCCAGAATGAAAATGGATTGCCAACCTCACCGGTTTTCCCGAACCCGCGCTGGTCCCAGACGATGCAACGAAAGTCATCGACAATCGACTCGATATTCGTATCGAACATCGACCTGTCCATCAGAAAACCATGCGAAAAGACGACGGCAGGCCTGCTCGCATCGCCTCGCTCCTCGTACCACAGCCTCACCCCATCACGATCGAAAAACGGCATGAGCAGCCCCCTCCATGCAACTTGCGCAAAATTCAGCAATTGGTCTTGAGGCGATTCTATGTCCTGCGCTTCGCTTCGACTTACCGGATCATCCCAGTTTTCACTGTGGTCTCAGGGAACCAATATAGGATGCGACGGCCTTGATTTCGTCGTCCGAAAGCAGCGGCCCTATCGTGGTCATCGCCCTGCCTTTTCCGCCACGCCGTCCGTTCTTGTAGTTCTCCAGTTGCGCGCCGACGTACTCAGGGTGCTGGCCCGCGAGACGCGGAAACAAACCGGGCACGCCGGCGCCGTCCACACCATGGCAGACCGCGCATGCCGGAGCACCGCCGCTCGATCCTCCCGCATAGACCCTCTCACCCAGCGCCGACGATGAGGTCACAACCTCGCGCTTGTCATTCGGCGCTTGTGCCGCGTAATAGGCCGCCAGCGCCCGAATATCCGCATCCGAAAGATCGGTAACCACGGACTCCATTACGGGACTATGGCGCATGGGCGGACGACCGTCCAAACGCTTGAACATTTCGAGCTGCTGTTGAAGATATCCTGGAAACTGACCGGCAAGACGCGGGTACGCACTCGCGGTGCTATTGCCGTCCACGCCGTGGCACGCGGCACAGCGCGCCGTCACCAGTTCGTGGACACGGGACGTGTCCTCTTGCGCACGAACGGCCACCGCCGGTAACAGAAGCGCACCGGCCACGAAGACATTCGATACTATGCGGGAAACCACTGAATACCTTTTCATTGACGTTCAAATTCACGCTGTTTACCGTGCTTCAGATTAGCTCGGTGTGGTACGTCGATATGGCCGGAATATCCGCTTGCTTATCGAATAGTCCTGCTAATCGATCACGATTGCACCGCGATATGTGTCACTGTTTTTTGGAGTACAACATGCAACACCGTGACGACCTGTCGGGTGAGACTGGCAAGTCTGCCTGCATCGTTCAGGGCCCGTTTGGACGAGCCTCAGTCAACTTCACGCGCCGGGCACTCGTCGCCCATGCCCATGCGCAGTATCAGCTTCTCTTCAAGCTTGGCGGCGGCGACAGCTACTTTCGCATTGGCGACGCGCCGCACGTGCTAGGCGACGGCGAGGCCATCCTGATCAACCCATGGGAATCGCATTCGAAAGCGGATTCCACGCATCATCCCTCCGTGGTCCTGTCGCTGGTGATCGAAGTCGACTGGCTCGGGTCCGTGCTCGAGCTTCCGTTGAGCCGGGAAACGCGCATTTTCCCGTGCTCGAACGTCATCTGCACGCCTGACGTACGACATCATGTCGACCGATTGTCCGCCGCCATTACGAATCCGTCCGTTGCGAGCCAGGACGCCTCCCAGGCGATCTTGCGGGATCTAATGCGGGCGGTGGTCCGGGACTTTGCCAATCCCGCACTCACGATGGGCTTGCGCGCCTCCGGCAAGCCAGCCGACTTCCGCATCCGCAAGGCGCTCGACTACATCAACGCCAATGTCGACGAGAATCCAACCGTCGCGACGGTCGCCGCCTATGTTGGCATGTCGCGTTCGCGATTCTTCGAGCAGTTCAAGAACTGCGTAGGCATTCCCCCCCAGCACTACATCGACTGGACGCGCATGACGCTAGCGATCAAGCTCCTCAGCTCCACGACGAGGCCGTTGATCGACATCGCACTCGAACTCGGCTTCGAAGAGCACAGTCACTTCACCCGTTTCTTCACCCAGCATATGGCCGTTCCACCCAGTGAGTTTCGACGCAATTCCGTGGTGGTCCACACGCCGCCCCTTGCTGGCGCCACTTCGGCGTGACGCGATTCGCCGGGTACTGGCGCTGCTGGCCCGATACGCGCCCAGCAGCGCCCGTTCGAGCGCACGACCGAATCGCCACGGCAAACTTCACTTGCCGTCGACAACCGCCACGCCCTGAATCTCGATCATCGATTGCCCCATCAATCCATCCACGGCAATCAACGCGCTACCGGGAAATTTCCCGTCCGGGAAGAATTCCTTGCGGATATCGGCGAAATGCTTGCCGTTACGCACGTCGGTGATGAACACCGTCATGGAAACCACGTCGCTCAGCTTGGCGCCCGACTTGCGCAGTGTTTGATCGAGCAGCGTGAAAGCGCGCCGCGCTTGAGCGTCGAAGTTGGTGATGGGCTTGCCGTCGGCATCGAGATGGCCCGTTTGCCCCGCGAAGTAAATGGTCTTCTTCGGGCTGTCGCTAGACACAGAAAGCGAGTAGGCGCGCGCCTGGGTATCGGGCGTGGTGACGTAGTCCTTCGCCTGACTCGACGTTGCGGCCAGGCACGCAGCCGCCGACACAATGAGGGTCGCCATCTTGCTGGTGAATTTAAACTGTTTCATATCTCTCTCCTAAAATGGATCGTTAAGTTGCTTGCGAAATAAAATCAGGCGCGCAATCGGGGCAGCAGCGCAAGCGCGTTGTCCCGCCCGATCAGACGCAGGCGACGTTCGTCAAAGACACCGCACTCAGTCAGATTTTTCACGTGATCGACCACCGTCCTGAACGGATAGTCCGTGCCGAAAAGGATTTGCGAATCCGGAACGACCTTCGTCAACGCGCCCATCGCCGTGGAGTTCGAGGTTTGTGCCGTGTCGTAGTAGAAGCGGTCCAGTTCGTACTTCAACCCATTGGGCAGCTTTTTGGCGATCTGCGGGCTCTTCGCCCAGCCGATGAACCGCTCGATGAGGAAGGGCATCGTGCCCCCCGCATGCGAGAAAATGATGCGCACATCGGGGTAGCGTGAAGCCGTGCCGCTCGCGAGTATCTCCGCGATGGCGCGCGTCGTATCGGTCTGGTACTCGACAACATTGGGCGACACCGCCGGCTGCAAATTGCGGCAACAATCCGCCGTGGTCGGATGCGTATAGACGAGTGCCTTGCGCCGGTTCAATTCCGCAAAGATCGGATCGAATGCGGGATCGCCGAGCCACTTGGTCCCGTAACTCGTATAGAGTCCGATCCCGTCCGCCTTGAGCACATCGAGTGCGTAGGCGATTTCGGCCAGGCTGCCTTCGACGTCCGGCAAAGGCAGCGCGGCGAACAGCCCGAACCGCCCAGGATATTGCGACACCAGCTTCGCCCCGTATTCGTTGCATTCACGCGCGAGCTTGCGCGCGTTCGCCACGTTGCCGAACCAGATGCCGGGATTGCTGATCGACAGCATCGACGTCGCCACGCCCGCCTCGTCCATCTGCTCGATCGAATGATCGACCGTCCAGTTCGCCAACGCCCGGCGCGGCGTAGCCGACGCACCGGGTACGGCATCGTCGTCCGGAACCTGTGCCAGGTAGCCCGGCGGAACGAGATGGTGGTGGACATCGATCCAGTTGCGCTTTTGCGCAACGTCGCTGCCCTGCGCCTTCACCTTCACCGCTGGCACGCCGAGCGCGCTGCTGGCCGCCAATGCGGCGAGTCCGGTGAAGAAGCGTCTGCGCTCCGGGGCGCAAAGCTCACATCCGCCGTTCGTCATTTCCCGCCCACCACGGCAGTCGCCTGAATCTCGATCAGCGCATTGGGGATGCCGAGGTTGCGAATCGCGATCAGCGCACTAGCCGGGTACTTCCCGGGCGCAAAGAACTCCCGGCGTATATCGGAGAAGCGCTCTCCGTTGCGCACGTCGGTAATGAACACCGTCATGGATACGATGTCGCTGAGTTTCCCGCCGGAGGCCTCGAGCGTCTTCTGGATTCGCTGGAACGCCGCGCGCGCCTGACCGTCGAAGTCGCCGGGTAGCGGCTTGTCGTTGAGGTCCGCGACATTCAACTGGCCCGCCAGATAGATCGTCTTCCCGCCTTGTGTGTCAACCGACAGCGAGTAAGCCCGCTTGTCGGTGTCGGGGCTGGTGATGTATTCGTTGGCTTTCGCCGACGCCATCAGCGTCATGGTCGAGACAGCGGCGACCGCGATCGCCGCGGCGAATGACTTCGTTTTCGAGCAATACATGTTGCGTTCCTCTGTGGAAGTAAAAGCTCAGCTTTTCGGGTTGGGAGCGCCGCGCTATGCGTGACCCTCGCCGTCGCCGGACCGTGTACGGCTGGCGATTTGATCGCGCAGTTGCGGCATCAGGAGCGACTTCGGCAACATCCCGTGTACCGCCTTGGCGGGAATCACGCTGTAGGCACTCGCAACCTGATCGGCGTACTGCGTAATGCGAAAACTGCCGGCCATGCTGTAGATCGCGTAGGCTTCGACCTCGTCTATGCCGGCCGTAGATGCCAGCCATCGGATCATGGCGCGCAGGCAGGACCTGAGGGCATCGGCAATGGTTTCGCCAAAGCCGAGACCAATCCAGTGCGTTGGTGTTTCCGCCATCGGTCCAGGCAGGGAGGCGCCCTTGTGCAGGATGTACTGAATCTGCAGATCTTCCATGGCCGTCTCGATCGTGGTCTGGTCCACCTGGCCGTCGCCCTGAACGGCATGCGAGTTGCCGGTCCAGATCATCGCGCCCTCGCGCGATACCGGCAGGAATAGCGATGTCCCGGCCACGAGCTCGCTCAAGGCAAGATTGCCGCCATTGGCGCCTGCAAGAATCGCACTCCTGATTTCATCAGTAGCGGGCGCAGTGGCCATGAAACCCTGAATGGGCCGCAGGGGAATCCTGATTCCCGGTGCAAAGTCCGCGTACTGCCGAGCCTGATCAAAGCGGAAATACTTGAGGTACGGCTTCGAGAAGTCCTTCGGCAGCGCACCGACGCCCATCGGCGCCGCATTCCAACCCCAGTCGATCGGGCGCAGCTTGAGCATCCGGCATTCGATCAGGTCGCCTGGCTCGGCGTCCTTTACCGCAACCGGACCGACCAGCGAGTACGGTCCTTGCGGATACTTGCGGCGGATCGGCTCGCGCTCGGCAAAACTCATCCCATACTTCGCTTCATTGCCCCAGTTGATCCATGTGTTGACGTATCGAACCACGTCGCCCGACTCGATAGTCACAATCGCTGCGGCCTTAGGGTCGACGACGCCCACCCGCACCGTCTGCGCGTTGGACTCGACCACATGCTGGCGTCCGTGCGGGGTATCGCTGGCCGTTGGTGCCGCCAGCGCCCGGCCGGCCAATGGCAGCGCCACCCCGAGCAGCCCGAGCGAGCCACCCAGTTTGATGGCGTTCCGGCGGCTCAGTGACGGTGCCCCTTCGGCGTGGCCTTGATCGATCGCGCTCATTGCGGCGTGTCCGTCGCATCGATTGCGGCTATGCCGGCGAGAATCGCGAGCTCGTCCTGTTCCGAAGGCGCCCCACTCGCCGCGATGGCGCCGATGAGCGCGCCATCCTTGTAAATCGGCAAGCTGCCACGGGCCGGCAGTAACGGCGCGCCGTAGCCAAGCGATGCCACATTGCCCCAAACCATCGGGTTCTCCGCGTACCGTCGGGCGAGCGCATCCCCGGGCGTGCCGCCCGTTGCGGCGACCGCGAACGCCTTGCCACGCGCCACCTCGATCGTCACAAACCCTGCGCCGTCCATCCGTGCGGAGGCGACGACGTGCCCGCCGGCATCGAGCACCACGATGCTCAATTGAAGGCCTCGCTCCTTCGCGAAGACCATCGCCGCATTGATTGCCTTGCTTGCCTGCGCATAAGAGATGACCGGGCGTGTGAGCGCTGCGCTCGAATCGCCGTGACTGCTGTTGTTCATTGCCTTGCCTCCAGATCGTTCATAACAACTCATTCGATACCTGTATCGTGAAACTTGGGCGCGTTCCGTCCTTGCCATAAAGTCCGTTTTTTTAAGCCGATGCAAGCAGGCGGTTCGTAACACGCATGTGATAAAAATATCTAAATCTGCATTCCTTACCGTATATGCCGTCAAACCAACGTATACCCGTGGCGCACGAGGGGCAGTTCGCGAATTCGCTCGCCCGTGGCGGCCGCAATTGCATTCACGAGCGCCGGAATCACTACGGAGATCGGCGGCTCACCGACGCCGCCCCAAAATCCGCCCGACGGCAACAACAGCGACTCGACCTTCGGCATCTGCTTCATCAACATGACCGGGCAGTCCGAGAAATTGCTCTGTACCACCCGCCCCTCCTTGATGTTGATCTCGCCAAAGAACGCCCCACTGATCCCGAATACCGCGCAAGATTCGATTTGCGCGGCCACGGTGTCGGGATTGACGATGTACCCGCAGTCGATTGCCACGATGACGCGCTCCACCTTCACGGCCTTGTTCGCGGATACCGAGACCTCGACTGCGCCCGCGACAGCGGTGTCATCCATCTCGTTGACTGCGACGCCAAAGCCCGCCGTGGTCGCTTCGCCTTGCCGCCGCGCTGCCACCACCGCTTTCAGCAACGTGGCGGTCCGCGGACGCGCGGCGAGCATCTTGAGTCGAAAGGCAACGGGGTCTTGCTTGATCAGCGCACAGACTTCATCGATAAAGCACTCGCGTGCGAATGGATTCTGCGAGTGGTAAACACTGCGCCAGAATCCCGCTGGCACTGCGGTATTGCGCATTGCGTAACGAATATCGAGGTTCGGTATCGCGTACGGCATGTCGCGGAATCCATCGGTTGGCATCACATCGATGCCGTTCTTTAGCGCCGCCGGACGCAATACCCCAAGTACCGAAGGAGATGCAACGTCCACGCGCCAGGCGGAGATCTGCCCGGCGTCGTCAAGCGCCATACGCTGACGAACGACCGAGGCCGGTCGGTAAAAGTCGTGTTGCACGTCTTCCTCGCGCGTCCAGACCATCTTGATCGCGGGGCCTTGCATTGCCTTTGCAATCAGCATGGCCATTCGAACGTAGTCCTGACTGATGCCGCGCCGGCCAAATCCGCCACCCAGATAGAGCCGATGCACCGTGACGTTCTCGGAGGGCACGCCCGCAATGCCCGCCGCAATATCGAGCGATATGTCCGGCCCCTGCGAAGGCGCCCAAAGGTCCACCTTGCCATCGGCGATACGCGCGGTGCAGTTCTGCGGTTCCATCGTCGTGTGGGCGACGAACGGCGTGAAGTACGTGCTCTCGTACACCTGCCTCTCGCCGTCGAGCACGGCGGTTGCATTGCCCTCCAGCCGCACCGCTTTCAAATCGCCTTGAAACCCTGCTTCGAGATATGCGCGGATACTCGCGTCATCCGTCTTCTCGTGCCTGCCGAAGTCCCACGTAATCTTCAGCAGCTTGAGCGCTTCCTTCGCACGCCACCATCTATCGCCAATGACCGCCACGAAGTTCTCTATCACGAGCACCTTTACGATTCCACGCCGGCGATCGACCGCACTGGAGTCGACCGATACCGGCTTGCCCCCGAACACCGGGCACTGCGCCACGGCCGCGTAGAGCATGCCTGGCACACGGACATCCATGCCGTATTGCGCGGCGCCGTTGACCTTTTCGTGAAGATCGAGGCGCTCGTGCGCTTTGCCCAGGAGTTTCCATGCCGAAGGATCCTTGAGTGCGACGTCTTTCGGGACCGGCAGCCTGGCTGCGGCCGTCGCCAGTTCGCCATAACCCAGATAGTGCCCGCTCTTCAGGTGCGTGACCCGGCTTGCGGACGCCGCGCACTCCGCTACGTCGACGCCCCAGCGCTGCGCCGCCGCCTGCTTCAGCATGAGGCACGCACTAGCGCCCGCGAGGCGAAGGTAGTGCTGGGAATCGCGAACGCTCCGGCTATCCCCCGTGATCATGGTCACGAAGACACGCTTGCGCGCAAGATTCTCGGACGGCGAGGCAAAGACCATCCTTACGTCCATCCAGTCGCATTCGAGTTCTTCAGCAATCAGCATCGGCAGGGCAGTCGCGATGCCCTGTCCCATCTCCACGCGCGCGACTTCAAGCGTGATATCGCCTTGCGCGGAGATGCGTATCCATGCGTTGATCTCGGTCTCGTCGTTGCTGAGCGCACTCGCGTTCGCACGCCCGGCGATGGCCGCCGGAAGATGAAAACCCAGTACGAGCCCCGTGGCGCCCACTGCCGAAGCTTTGAGGAAACGCCGCCGCGACGAACTCGTTGAATTGGAGTGAGCCGTCACACGCCGCTCCTTTCGCCGTTTCCAGACGCATGCACTTGCGCATCGGCTTTTGTCCCGTTCCCGCTGGCGACCCTGCGGATGGCCGCCTTCACGCGCGCATAGGTGCCACAGCGGCAAATATTGGTCATCGCGGCATCGATCGCCGCGTCGTCCGGGTGCGGATTGCGCGCCAGCAAATCGGCTGCGGCCATCAACATGCCGCTTTGGCAGTACCCGCACTGCGGTACCTGACTCGCTATCCATTGCGCCTGCAATAGCGGCCCTTTGCCCTTGAGCCCCTCGATCGTCGTGATCTTCCGGTTCTGTGCCGCCGACGCCGGCAAAACGCACGAGCGGACCACCTCGCCATCGAGATGAATTGAGCAGGCACCGCAGATGCCCATTCCGCAGCCGAACTTCGTTCCGGTCAGCCCAATCTCGTCTCTAATGACCCAGAGCAGCGGCATTTCCGGTTCGACGTCCACGTCGTACGGCTTGTCGTTGATGGTCACTTTCATCGGCTTTTCCGCTCGTGCATAAACATCGGAGGTTAGAAGTAGTGCCGCACGCCAGTCATGACGCCAATCTGGTTGATGCCCGGGCTGGCCGGAAAGACGCTCGCGACGCCCACGGTGCCGTCGGAATGATTGCGGGCCATGCCCCCCTCGATGTACAGATCGGTGGCTTTCGAGAGGTAGTAATGCGCACCGAGCTTGAAATAGCACCCGTCACGATCGGCAACCTTGTCGGCGAGGAACGTATAGTCCGCGACGAAATCGAGGTAAGGCGCCGCGTGATAGGTTCCCTCGACGGAGTAGAACGTCTGATTCGTGCCGATCGCCGGGTTCTTGAAGTTCGCCACGTCGAGGCCGACCCGGAAAAGACTGCTGCTATACATCGCCGCCACCGTGAAAGAGCGCGCGACCGTATCGTCGCCCGCCGCGCCACCCGGATTATTTGCGTCGAGATAGGCGGCGTTGACCGCAATCGGACCATACGTATAGAACAGCGCTACCGACCGCACGCGGCCAGCCCCAAAATCGCCTGCTACCCCGCCGAAGCTCTGCATGTACTCGGCGCTGAGCCCGTGGAAGGTTGGAGACATATACTTGATGGCGTTGTTGCTCCACGTGTACTGCGCGCCGGTGATGCCCGTCAGGTTCTGATAGATCGTGTTGGATAGCGAAGCGAAATTCGCATAGCCGCTCGCGTCGGATCGATAGAGCACATCCGCGAACGGAGTGAAGCTGCGTCCCAGCTGAACGGAGCCAAAGTCCCCTTTCAAGCCCACCCATGCGCCCCGGTCGAACAAATACGTGCCCGAGGTGGCGGGCAGGCGTGCGTTCGTGAGCGCACCGTTGCCCGCGAGGAAGCCTGACGCCAGATAGAAGTACGTCGAGTAGCCGCCGCCCAGATCTTCGGTCCCCGTGAAGACAATCTGGCTAGTTTGTATGGCGCCCGACTGGAAAGCCCACTGCGTACTGTTGTTCGCGCTCGCGCCCGTCCTGAATCCAATCCCTCCGTCGATGATTCCCGCAAGCGTGACGCTCGACTGCGCATTCGCGGTTCCAAACATCGGACACAAGACAACGGATGCCAGCAAGTACTTCTTCATCTCCTTCTCCCGTCGTGATCTTCGAATTGCTTTCATGATTGGTGTAGAGGCATCTACTTGTGGCAGCTAGCCCCGCTTCTGCCGCCACCTGACCAAGGTATGCTGGCGAAAGCATCGGCGTTGACCGGATAGTCCTGGAAGTTTCTGTTTAGTCCACCGTATTAATGGAATTTCGGCCTTTGATTTCATCCTTCTGTAGCAGAATCGTCAGATCGCGATCGACTCGTCCGCCTGAGACGCGCCCGTTCTCGATGTATGACGCCGCAGCAGCACGATCAGGCCAACCGCGCATAGGCAAGGTATGCCCAGGATCAGGTAGATGTTGCGAACGCTCCACTGCAGCATCAGCAGTTGCCCGGCGAACATGGGTCCGACAATCGAACCGATCCGGCCAACGCCAATTGCCCAGCCGATTCCGGTCGACCTGACCGACGTCGGATACGACTCGGCCGCAACCGCTATCAGCCCCGCACAACTTGCGGAAAGGAAGAACCCGGAAAGGGCTGAACTCATCAACACGTGGCTTAGCGAGGAAGTGAACATCCCAAATCCGCCAACCGACAATGCCGCCCCGAGAAAACTCCATGCCAGGACTCTGAAGTCTCCATACCGCTGCATCGCCGAGCCAATGAGAACGGTTCCCGCAACCGCGCCGATGTTATTGACCAGCAAACTCGCCGCGGCTGCGGAGACCGAGAATCCGACACGCTGAATCAGCGTTGGCGTCCAGAACGACACGACGATCAGCGCCATCCACGCCATGAAGCACAACGCCCACAAATAAATCGTGCAGAGTGCGCGGCCCGACTGGAATAGCTTTCGCAACGGCACGCCATGGGTCTTCTGCTCGTTGATCACGAAGCGAACGTTGTGCGCCACGTCGCCCCCCGTGATCTTTGCCACGAGCCGGCCGATCTTTCGTCCCGGTGCGCCGCGCTTCACGAGGAATCCCGCGGACTCCGGCAGGGCCAAGCCCAGCAGCACGGCCACGCCGAGGGAAATGCATCCGCCTGCGAGGAACGAAGCCTGCCAGCCGGCCGTATGGATCAAAGCCGTGCTGACAGCCGCACCCAACATGCCTCCCAGCGGAACCGCTGCCCATAACATCGTCACGAGACGCGTGCGCAGCCTCAAAGGCAAATACTCGGCCGCCAGCCCGATGAAACAGGGCGACGCGCCGCCCAGCGCGAATCCAACAACGAAGCGATAAAGCAAAAGCTCCGTGGTCGAGTGCGCCAGCGCCGTAAGCAGGGTAAAAACTGCGAAGACGGATGTGGCGCCAACGAGCACCCAGCGTCTGCCCAGCCAATCGGCGGCCGGACCGAGCACCAGCGCCCCGGCAAAGAAACCCGCCTGCGATGCGCTAAATACGGGCCCGAATCCGGCCACACTGACACGCAGCGCATGCGCGATCGAGGCGGCTGCCGGTCCGAGCAGCTGACTATCGAATCCGTCGACCAGCGCAACCAGTGCGCAAAGACCATAGACCCTGATCTGAAAGCGGCCCAGAGCACCTTCCTCGATCAAACTCGTTACATTCAGGACTTCGAATTGTCTCGCAGCGGAAGCTGATTCCAAATGATGGCTCAAAGATGATCCCCTCAATCTATGCACTACACCAGGATTACGCGCGTTTGCGGCAGTTCCGCAAAGCGGCATAACCCTGGCTGAGTCTTCCTGCGCGGGTGATTAAAGGTGGTCGACCATCCAGTCGGCGATCAAGCTCACCGCCGGCTCCTGGCGATCCAGCTGCACGTGCGCCGCGCCGCCTTCCGCGCGCGTAAATACACGCAGTTGCTTGTGCGACGAGCCAATTTCGCGGTAGAGCTTTTCCGCATCCGACAACGGCGTCTGCTTGTCGTCCTCGCCGTGAACCAGGAGGATGTCGCACGAGATCTGGTGTGCAATGCCCTCGAGCGTGAACGGCTCGAACTTGCGCAAGGCCTCATCGAAGTCCGTTGCCCCCACGATGTTGAGCAGATGCTTGCCCGTCGTCCCGAGCGCTGCCCGATAGTCGACCGTGGCGCTCGCGCCCGGCTTGAGATTGAGACGCCGCACCCACACCGCGTGGTAGTCGTAGATTGCGCCCCAGGCCACGCAAGCCTTGATGCGCTTCTCGAATGCGACTGCACGCGGCGCATAGTAGCCCCCCATGCTCGCTGCGATCAGGCCAACCCGATCCGGATCGACAATGTCCGCACGGCTCTTCAGGTAGTCGTACGCCGCGCCCGCCGCCACTTCAGAATCGTGACGGGCCTTCAGGCCGTTCAGGCGCAGGCTTGCGCCTTGGCCGGGGTTATCGACCGCGAGGCACGAGATGCCACGTGCAGCGAGCGCCTGCGCCATGAGCACCATCTCCTCTTTGGTGCCATCGAGGCCATCCGAGAGGATGACGGCAGGCGCCGGGCCGGACGTGCCTTCTGCTTTGACGAAGTAGGCAAAAAGGCTCGTGTTACCGAACGGCACTTGAATGACCTCGATCTTGTTCGGCTGCAAGCGGCCCGCATCCCGGAAGCAGGCGAGATGGTGCTCGTATGAGCTTGTCGCGCGATCGTCGTCCGGATCGACAAAAGCCTCCGCCCATTGCCAATAATGTGCGGCACGCATCAGCGCCGAAGCGGCAGTCTCGTTCTTGCCCTTCTGAAGCGCTTCCCGGCCGATGCCCTCCACCTGAACGGCGAGCCGCTTCCAGGCGGTGTGCCACGCCTCGTTGTCTCCCTGCGGTTCAACCTTGGCAGCGTCCTGGAGATCTTGAAGGGCCCAGTGAATTTCGCCGAAGTGACCACCGCTCGCAAGGCAGCGCATTACCGCGAGCGACCACATGTAATTGCCTGGAAAGTACTGAAACATTCTGATTTCCTTATCTCTAACTTCGAAGTCGATTGAAGACCGGCGTTACGGCAGTGTCCGCAACGGCAAGTCGGCGTTCATCGTAGGAACAGACGACAGGGCGCGCTTACCGGAATGTTCCACGAATATCCAAATCGTCCCGTTGTTCCGGAAGGGCGTCTTCAACGCTTCTCAATCTCGCGAGCCGGTACTAGACTTCCTCCGAACCGAAATTCACCAGCCTGAATATGGTTGCATCCTCCCGATCCGTTGAGCGCGCGGTTCATCTCGTCCGGCTGCTGGCCACCGCGGGCCGGCGCGGCGCCGCATTGACCGATTTGGCGTCCTCAGCGGCGCTATCGCATGCGACCGTCCACAGACTGCTCCAGCGCCTCATTGCAGAGCGGCTGGCGCTGCAACTGGAAAGCCGGCGCTATGCGCTCGGACCGCTTGCATTCGAGCTGGGAATCGCGGCCGCCGCACAGTTCGACGTCTGGCAATTCGCGCGGTCACTGATCCGATCCTTCGCCAACGAGGTTGGCGATACCGTCTATCTCGTCGTGCGCAGCGCAAGCGAGGCGGTATGCATCGAGCGCGCGGACGGGCCGTCGCCGCTGCGCGTGCTGACGCTCGAGGCCGGCAGCCGGCGTCCACTCGGACTCGGCGCGGGTGGGCTCGCCATTCTGGCCGCGCTGCCTCGCGACGAGCGCGAGGAAGCGATCAGAAGCATCACGCCGTCAATCCTTTCGCAAAGCAGATTGACCGCTGCTGGCCTTGACGACGCCATCGATCGCTACCATCGCGACGGCTACGCGCTCGTCCGCAATCGGGTCACGCTCGGGACATCGGCGGTCGGCGTTCACATCAACGACACATTCGGTTCTCCTGTGGCGGCCATTAGCGTCGCCGCGGTCGACTCCCGCATGGACGCCGCGCGTGTTCTCGCATTGGCACAGCAATTGCAAGCCGCTTCGAGGCAAATTCAGCGCACGTTGACGGACTATCCGGTAAGCCTTCGGTAGCCTGCACGTTCACAATAGCCGCAAGCCCGTCTTTGAGTTCCAGTTGCAACTCTCCCCCAATATTGAACAGGAATCCAAAATGAATGCCACAAACGTATGTCGACGCAATTTTCTGCTGATCAACGTCACCGCAATCGCTGCGGCCGCCTTGCTCGCAAAGATTCCTTCCGCGCTCGCCGCGGACAATCAGGTTCAGGAAACCGACCCAACCGCACAATCCCTGGGTTATCGCGCCGACGCCACGCACGTCGACAAGACGAAATATCCGGCGTACGTCGCTGGCCAAAGCTGCGCCAACTGCGCCCTCTATCAAGGTCAGGCCAACTCGAGCTCCGGCGCATGCCCGATCTTCGGCGGCAAGATTGTCTCCGCGGCGGGCTGGTGCAGCGCTTACGCCAAAAAGGGTTAATGGCTGCTCGATCTGCGAGCCCGCGTGAACGCTCACGCGGGCTCGCTGCAGCGCCTACGCAAAGGGCATCGCGAGCAATACCGAAACAGGAGCGGAAGAGCGATTCTTCAGCGCCCGCCGCTCATTCGGGGCCAATCTGCACGAGTCGTTGGCGCGCAGCACCACCTCCCCCTCTTCCGTCTGCACCGTAAGCTCGCCCGCAAGCACGACGTAGTGCTTCTCGAGCGCCGAGGCGGACATCGTCGTATGCCCGCCAGGCTCGATGGTCGAAACACCTAGCCACAGCGACTGTGCAGGACCGGCTTCATGCCCCTGCAGCCTCACGCAGCGCATGTCGAAATGGTTCTCCGGGAAATACTGCGGAGCCTGGTCGTAACGGGTAACGTTCATGGCTTGAGCAGCACCCGGTTCGTGGAGCCCCGCAGCACGGCCTGATACGCGAGCGCCGCGTGTTCAATCGAAAAGACAAAATCCTGGTTGATTGGAAACGGCTTCAATGCGCCGCTCTCGAACGAGGGCAACAACTGATCCAGAATCAGCGCGCCTTCGATGCTGTCGATCGCCAGCGTGTCGATGCCGACATACGTATGCTGACCGCGATAGAACGCAAAGATATCGAAGGGCACGGCCCGATCGAGTGTCGAGATGAAGATCTGGGTGCCGCGCTTCGCAAGCGCCTTGTTGGCCTGCTCGAAATACGGGCTGCCGACCGTGTTGTAGACGATGTCGGCGCCATGTCCGCCCGTTTCCTCGCGCACGACCTCGTCGATGGACTGAGACGATGCGTCGATCATGGTCACATCGCCGCTCGCGTGGCCCACATAGGGCTCGGCGGTGCGCTCGACCCCGAACACCTTTGCGCCTGCCATGGTGGCGAGCTGGATGGCGGCCTGGCCCACTTTACCGTTGGCGCCCAGCACGAGAACGACGTCGCCTTTCTTGACGCCCCCTGCGCGGCGCAAGCCCTCGGTGGCGGTGACGAATGGCACGCCAATCGCGCCAGCCTCGTCCATGCTCAGGTTCGACGGCTTTTCGCGCACGCCTTCCGCCGGAACGACCAGAAAGCGCCCATGCGAACCGTTGCGACGAATTCCGAGCTCGCCGCCGCTGCCCCACACCTGCTTGCCGAGCAGCGCCTCCGCTCCCTCGATTACCACGCCGGCATAGTCGCGTCCCGGGGTGCGCGGCCAGATCGCATGCGGCATCGCACCCAGCACGGCCTTGACGTCGCTCGGATTGACACCGGCGCTATGTACCTCGATCAGACATTCTCCTGCCGCAACGTCGAGTGCGCCCTGATCGACGAATTCAAGTTCAAGCGCGTCCACACTGGCGCTCGGGGCGTTAACATAAACTGCGTTCATCGTTGATTTTCCTGGTAGCTGAAGATAACTAGATTCGTACTTTTGTATCGGCTGGCGAGCGTGACGTAGCGCGCCGTCGTGGCGACCATGTCGTCACGCTCCTTGTCGGTCAGCGGGCGCACGAGACGCGCGGGATGCCCGGCCCAAAGCTCGCCGGAGCCGACCACCTTGCCTGGCGACAACAGCGCGCCGGCGGCAAGCATCCCGCCCGATCTCACAACGGCCCCGTCCAACACCCGGGCGCCGAAGCCGACAAAGCCCCCATCCTCGATCGTGCAAGCGTGCAGAATGGCGCCGTGCCCCACGGTCACGTCATTGCCGACCAGAACGGGCAACCCGCCTGTCGTACCGTGGATAACCGTGCCGTCCTGAATATTGGTGCGCTCGCCTATCACGATCTTCTGCACGTCCGCGCGCAACACGCAGTTGAACCAGATGGAGCTTTGCGCCCCGACTGTCACCTCGCCTATCAGCCGGGTACCGCTCGCAACAAAGGCGTGCGGGTCGACAACGGGTTCAATGGGCGTAGAACTATTCGTATTCCTCATCGATTCAGCCCCAAAAATTCACGCGCTTCTTTGGCCGTAGCCAGTTCGCCGCCGAGCGACAACACAATGTCCCGGGCACGCTCGACCAGCGCGGCATTGCTCGGCGCGAGCACGCCTCTCGAGATGTAGATGTTGTCTTCGAGCCCGACGCGAACGTGTCCGCCCGCCAGCCACGACTGGGCGAGCATCGGAAACTCAAAGCGGCCGACACCGAACGCCGCCCAGGTGGCCCCAGCGGGCAGCAGATTGCGCGCATAGAGCAAGGTCTCGGGCGAGGCCGAGAATCCGTATTTGACACCCATGACAAAGGTCCAAAGCCCTGGGCCATCCAGCACCCCTTCATCGATCAAATCGCGCGCGAGGTGCATATCGCCGGAATCGAAGATCTCTAGCTCTGGCTTGACGCCTGCTTCCCGTATCACCGCAGCCATGCGCTTGACGTTTTTCGGCGTGTTGATGACGACGTCGCCGCCGGAGTTCATCGTGTTGAGGTCGAGGCTGCAGATGTCGGGGCGCAGCTGGAGAATGTGCTCGACGCGCTCTTCCGGCCGCATCAAGGTCGTGCCGGGAGCCGCTTCACGAGGATTGTCGTCGCTGGGAATGAAGCGGCCGCCGGGCCCCGTCGTCAGGTTGATGATGAGATCCGTGTTCTCGGCGCGGATGCGGTTGATCACCTCTTCGTAGAGGGCGATATCCATCGAGGGACGGCCGGTCTTGGGGTCCCTGACGTGAATATGGACGACAGCGGCGCCCGCGCGCGCGGCGTCGAGCGACGCTGTCGCGATCTGCTCCGGCGTAACGGGCAGCCCCGGATGCTGCTCCGGCTTCGTCAGGTTCCCTGTCACCGCGCAGGTGATGATGGTTTTACGTGCATGCATAGGATTACCTCGGTACCGGTCCGGCTAGTTCAGCCTTCTGCCGCCGTCGACCACGAGGGTCGTGCCGGTGGTGAAGGTCAGGTGGGTGGCACAAGCATCGATTGCGGCCGCGATATCGTCCGGCGTGCCGATCCGGCCGAGCGGCGTGGTGCCGGCCACTTTCTCGTTGAAATCAACGCCGCGGCCGGGCACGAAGGTCGTGTCGACCACGCCCGGAGCGACGTTCACAACGCGAATGTGCGGCGCCAGCGCACGGCCGAGCGATACCGCCATGATGTCGAGGCCGGCCTTCACCGCGCAGTACGCGACATTGCTGCCCACGCCTGTAGTTGCCGAAATGGACGACACGTTGACAACGAGGCCATCGCCGGATGCGACCAGAAGCGCCCGGAACGCGCGGATCGCCGCGAATTGCCCGCGCCAGTTGACCTTGAACATTTCATCGATCAACTCGTCGGAAAGCGCGTCGAGGTCCGCGTGGCTGACCGGCTTGGTAAAGCCTGCCGCATTGACCAGGATATCGGCCTTTCCATAGCGGCCCTGGACATCTTGCGCGAGCGCGGTCAGCGTCGCGCTATCGGTAATCGACGCGAGCGCCGCCATGTGCCCCGCGCCCGGCAAGCCCGCTGCGATCTCCTGGACGGGCTTGAGATCGTCCATTCCCACCACGACGACGCGTGCGCCCGACGCGGCGAGCCGGTGCGCCGCCGCCTTTCCGATACCGCCTGCGCCGCCGATTACCACGGCAACCTTACCTTCAAGCATGTTGTTCACCATCTCATCTACCTCGGTCATTTGATGGGGGGCGTCGGATACGTCGAGACGCCTTCCCCAAGAACAAAAGAGCATTCCAGCGTGTAATACGGCTCCTGCGCCGCGGGATGCGGCCCGCTGTCCGCCTCATGGCGTTCGAACTTGCCGACCAGATCGCGCGTCACGCCAAATACGACGTCCGACTCCAGATACTCCGCGTCGTCGGCAAAAATCTGCGAAATGAGCGTGGAATAGCCCTCGGCAACGACAACGAAGTGAAGATGGGCCGGGCGATAGGGGTGCCGCTTCTGGATGCGCAGGAGATCGCCAACGGGACCATGCGTGGGGACCGGATAGCCGGCTGGACGCACGCTCCTGAAATCGAAAGCCCCTTGCGCATCGGTAAAGAAGTGCCCGCGCAAATTCATTTCGGACTGTTGCGGATCCTGGTTCTCGTAGAGGCCGACCGGCGACGCTTGCCACACATCGACGCGGGCATTGGGGATGGGCTCCCGGTTCGTGTCGAGCACGTGGCCACTCACGAACAGCGGCGATCCCGACGTCGTGCTCTGCACAATGCAGTCGCCATTCTCGTAATGCGGCGAGCCCGCCCGGTAGAACGGGCCAAGCAGTGCACCCCCGGTGCGCTCCTCGTGAGCGGAGTTGTTCAGCACCTTCACCAGCGTCGAAAGCCCGAGCACATCCGCGAGCAGCACGACCTCGTTATGGCTGTCCGTACAGGTCAGCCCGACTTGCCTGATGAAATCCAGCCCTTGCTCGAACTCGTCGTCGGTCAGCTTCACTTCATGCAGAAACGCGTGGGCGTGCTTGACCAACGCATTCAGAATTTCCTTCAACCGCGGATTCTCTGTGTTCGCCATCGCCGCAAGGACGATCCCTGTTGTCGACTCCGCATCCGTCACGATGCTGCTGCGCTGCTCTAGCCCGGCCATACCCTATCTCCTCTGCAATCGATTGCATCATAAAACCCAAAATCCCACATGTCAAAGCGATTTTGAAAATTCACATCGATGCCCCGCTCCGCGTATTTCACCCTCTTCTGTGTTGTAATTCGGGGGCAAATAGCCAGCACGCGGAAATCTTGACGTGGGAGCCAGGCACATCGTAACATGCAATCGATTGCAACGCACAAGGAGATACACTTGCACTCCCGTCTGACTACGCTAAAGATTCTCGGCTTCGAGGGGGCATTCAACCTGCCGCTTTGGGTGGGCGAGCACCAGCACCTGTTCGAGAAATATGGCCTGAGCACGCGCTTCGAATACGTGAAAGGCTCGGTCGACATGATCAACCGGATGAACGCTGGCGAGGCTCATATCGCCTTGACCAGTGTGGACAATGTGATTGCCTACACGGATGGTCAGGGCGAAACCGCGGATGGCAGCGCCCCCGATCTCGTCGCGTTCATGGGCGGGGATCACGGCTTTCTTTCGCTCGTCGCACGGCCGGACGTGGCGTCGGTTCGCGAGTTGAGGGGCAAGACGCTCGCTGTCGACGCCCTGACGACCGGCTTCGCGTTCGTCTTGCGCGAGATCCTCCAGCTCAACGACATTCGCTCCGATGAAGTGAAGTTCGACGCGGCGGGAGGCACGGGCAACCGATATCGCGCGCTGGTGGCGGGCAAGCACGACGCCACCCTGGTTCGCACACCGTTCGAAAAGCTCGCCGAGCGGCAGGGATTCAAAACGCTGGCCTCGGCCGCGGCGCTCTTTCCAGGCTATCTCGGCACCGTTGGCGCTGTGCTCGAGTCATGGGCGAGCGCGAACCGGGAGCCGTTGATCAGCTTCATTCTTGCGTACCGCGAGGCATTGACGTGGATCTTCGATCCGCGCAACGCCCCGGCTTGTTGCGAACTCCTGCGCGCCCAGTTTCCCGATCTCTCCGATGCCGACGCGCACGCCGTGCTCGACGGACTCGTGCACCCCGCACACGGCTTGATCCTGGATATGGAAATCGAAGACGCCGGGCTCGCGCTGGTATCGCGCATACGGGATGCCCACGCGAGAACACCGCTCACTCGGCCACGGGCCCCCTGCGTCGACCGGCAGTATCTCGACGAAGCGCGCGCGTCCTCGGCATGGGCGCCCTGCTAAAAGCCCGAAGCGGCGGCAGGTGGAGTTGAACATCAATCCACCTGCTCCTTCCCGCGCAACGCAGGTTCTGCCGATCAGTCGACGACTGCGATTGCCTGCACTTCGACGAGCATTTCCGGCTTGGCCAGACCTGCCACGGTAATCAGCGCGCTCGCAGGAAAGTTGTCGCCGAAAATCTCCTTGCGGACCTTCGTGAACTGATCGCCGAATCTCGCATCCGTGATCGAAACCGTCATCGTCACGATGTCGGCCAGCGTCCCGCCGGCTTGTTCGAGCGTCTTGCCGATCCGCGCGAAGACCTCATTCGCCTGCCCAACAAAGTCGCCCGCGAGCGATTTGCCGTTGGCATCTTCGACCACGGTCTGTCCGGCCAACCACACGATCCTGCCGCCCTGCGTAATCACTGCGGGAGAAAACGCCCGCGCTTGTGCCGCATCCCGCTTGATGTACTGGCGGACCTGCTTTGAGGATTGCTGCTTTTCCATGTTTGCCTCATTGATCAGTTCAATAAAAAACACTTCACATGCTAGCCATGTGCTTCCGGAGCACGGATCAGGCGCGCCCCCTCTGCCCACACCGGCTTCTGACGATGCATTGGGGCAGGTTGCCGATGTCAGTCCCCGGGCCCCTTGCCGCGCAGCCTGAGGCAACGCCTGGCGGGATACCGGCTGGCCACCCAAACCAATACAATCGATTGCATTATTGATCGATGGAAGCCGTGTTGTCAAAGGTTTGACAACCCGACGGTCTCGCGGTGCATCCCTCTAGGCCCCGTACTACAGGGCAGATCTCCGGGGGATTGAAACATCGGCCTCCCAGTAAACCCTGGTTTCCACTTGCAATCGATTGCAATAAATTCCTCTCCGTATGGCGAAACCTCGGCGACACAGTGTGAATCCCGCAGCGCCCGATCCAATCGAATGCGTTACACGTTACACAACAGGAGCATCAGCATGGTGGTACGGCAATCAGTAACGGTCCGGTCGTTTATTAACGAGCGAGGCATGTCCGGGTTTCAGATCCGGACCTTTCTGCTCTGCTTTCTGATCCTGGTGATAGACGGTTACGACACCGTCGTTCTCGGCTTTATCGCACCGGCGCTCAAGTCTCACTTCGCTGCCAGCGCGGCACAACTGGCGCCGGTGTTTGGCGCCGGATTCTTCGGCCTGGCCGTTGGCTCCTTCGTCTTTGGCCCGCTGGCAGATCGCTTCGGCAGAAAGCTCACGCTGATCGGCGCCGTTTTAATTTTTGGTGTACTGAGCATTGGCTCCGCGTGGTCGACGTCAATTGAAATGCTGGTTGCCCTGCGCTTCCTGACCGGGCTCGGCCTGGGCGGCGCGATGCCGAATGCCTATACGCTCGCGGTCGAATATAGCCCCGACCGTCTCCGCTCGACGCTCGTCGCTCCGCTTGGCTGCGGCATCTCCGCGGGCGGCGTTTTTGGCGGCCTCGTTGCCTCGCATTTGATCGGCATGTTCGGCTGGCAATCCATGCTGATCCTGGGGGGCGCATTGCCGCTGGTGCTGGCGGTCGTCCTGGCTGTCTGGCTGCCGGAGTCGATGAGCTACCTCGTCACGCACAATCGCCAGCACGAGGCGCTGGCGATCATGTCCCGCATTGCGCCGGACATCTCGCCCACCGAAACGCACCTCACGCCGGACGAAGCGCCGGCGCAGGGTTCGCCGGTGGCGCATCTGTTGCAGGCGGGGCTACGCGGCGGCACGCTGTTCCTGTGGGCCACGGGGTTCATGGCCTTGCTCGTGGTCTACTTTTTGGGGAACTGGCTGACGCTGCTCATTCAGGAAACCGGCGTCCCCTTCGGCCACGCATCGTTGATGACGGCCCTCTACCTGACGGGCAACGCCCTCGGCGCCGTCCTGCTCGGCTTTCTGATGGATCGCGCGAATCCGCACTATGTGGTGGCGGGCGCATTTCTGTGTGCAGCCATGAGTCTGGCCTCGCTTGGCCATATCACGGGAATGCCGGTGCTGGCACTCGCCGCGCTATTTGTGACCGGAGTCGGAACGGGGGGCGCGATGACGGGCACCAGCATATTGTCCGCGGGGTTCTATCCCACGGTGGCACGCGCCACCGGCGTGGCGTGGACGCTAGGCATGGGCCGCGTAGGCTCGATTGTCGGCTCGATGATCGGTGGCCTGATGTTGTCCGCCCATTGGCCGACCGCCGTCATGTTTGGCGTGGTTTCGGTGCCGGTTGCGATCGCCGCGATCTGTGTCTTCGGATTGAGTGTCTATCGCCGACGCAATCCCGAGCCGCCGAGCGTTGTGCTTTCGACGTCCTAGCCTGCTCGAAGCGCCTCAGTACACCGCTCGCCGCTCATTCCCGGATCGGCCATACGCAGCTTTTAATTAGTAAAACGAATCAATGTGACTATTGGAGACAGGATCGTCATGAAAATGAAATGGGGCGCGCTATTGCTCGGCGCGGTGTCTGGGCTCGCCAGCGCACAAAGCAGCGTCACGCTGTACGGCATTATCGACAGCGGCATATCGTATTACGACCACGCGACAGCCAGTGGCGGCTCGGTGGTCGGCATGCCCACGCTGACTGGCGAAACGCCTTCTCGCTGGGGCTTGAAGGGCACCGAGGATCTTGGCGGCGGGTACAAGGCGTTCTTCGTGCTGGAGAGCGGCTTTCAGCCGGGCACCGGCGCGCTCAATTACGGCGGGCGACTGTTCGGTCGTCAGGCGAATGTGGGTGTCAGCAGCGACTATGGCTCGCTCACGCTCGGCCGGCAGATGAACATGACGATGTATGCGATATCGAACGCCGACGTCATTGGACCGTCGATTCATTCGTTGAACAACTTCGATTCGTACCTGCCGAACGCTCGCAGCGACAATGCCGTTGGGTACATGGGTAAATTCCATGGCGTCACGCTTGGCGCGACTTACAGCTTCGGCCGTGACGCAGCGGGCCCGGCTGGGCCGGCGGCAACCAACTGCGGGGGGCAGGTGCCGGGCAACTTCATCGCGTGCCGGCAATATACTGCGCTGCTTGCCTACGATTCGGCGAGCTTCGGTGTGGCCGCGTCATATGATGTGATGCGCGGTGGCGCCGGTGCTTCGGCGCCGCTCAACAACAGTGCCTATACGGATACGCATAATGTCGTTGACGGATATGTGGTTTTGGGGCCCACCAAGATTGGAGCTGGGTGGATCAGGAACAATGTTGCGGCCGCAACTCACCTGCAGACAGATATTTTCTTTTCAGGTGCTACGTACTTCGTGACGCCCAACCTCTCGTTCGATGCGCAGGGGGTGCGTTATCTGCAACGCGGGCCGGCGGGGAAGAATGATGCGAGTTCTACGTTGCTCGTTGCGCGTGCGAATTATCTTCTGTCCAAACGGGTGACTGTTTATACGTCGGTAGGCTATATGTTTAATAGCGCGATGGCTGCTAATCCGGTTGCTGCCGGAGGCACCGTTGGGGCTGGTATGGACCAGCTCGGTGTGATGGTTGGGCTGCAGCATCGGTTTTGATCTGGATTGGCATTGCGTTGGCCTTAACTTGTATTCGCGGCGGGCCGCAAGCGTTGCCCCTGTGCGGGGCGGCACCTACTTTTCTTTGCAGCCGCAAAGAAAAGTAGGCAAAAGAAAGCGGCTCACACCGCTAGTGTTACGCCGTCCCCCACTGCCCTGTAATTCGGAGCGGCTCCGGAGCATCCGTCTTCTCGCAC